>NZ_LQPP01000041.1 GCF_002102345.1 Mycolicibacterium peregrinum | reverse complement strand
CGCCGACTCCATACCGACGAACAAGCACGCCTCAACGACCCCCAACCCGCCGCCGCTTGACATAGGAGCAATGCTCGGGGTGCCGCGTAGGCCGCCGGTCAGGCAGCCAGCGGCGAGTAATCCGTGGTGCGTTGACGGGCCGGGCGGCCGATGCCCTCGGCGATCGCGACGAGCTCGGCCACAGTTTTGGCCGATCCGTTCTCGGAACCGGCCATCCGGGAGATGGTCTCCTCCATCAACGTGCCGCCGAGATCGTTGGCACCGCCGCGCAGCATCACCTGTGTGCGTTCGACACCGAGTTTGACCCACGAAGTCTGGATCGACGGGATCCGGCCGTGCAGCATGATGCGGGCCAGTGCGTGCACCGCCCGGTTGTCGCGGTGCGTCGGCCCGGGGCGCGAACCGCCGGCCAGGTACAGCGGCGAGGACTGATGCACGAACGGCAGCGGCACGAACTCGGTGAAGCCGCCGGTCTGGTCCTGGATGCCGCGGAGCACGTTGAGGTGGCCCACCCAGTGCTTGGGCGTGTCGACGTGGCCGTACATCATCGTCGACGACGAGCGCAGACCCACCTCGTGCGCGGTCGTCACCACGTTGATCCACTCCGAGGCCGGCAGCTTGCCCTTGGTGAGGACCCAACGCACCTCGTCGTCGAGAATCTCGGCGGCTGTGCCGGGGATCGATCCAAGCCCGGCCTCGCGCAGCGACGTCAGCCATTCCCGCACGGACAACCCGCTGCGGGTGACGCCGTTGGCGATCTCCATGGGCGAGAACGCGTGCACGTGCATCGAGGGCACGCGGGCCTTGACGGCCCGCACCAGGTCGGCGTAACCGGTGACGGGAAGCTCGGGGTCGATGCCGCCCTGCATGCAGACTTCGGTCGCACCGGCGACGTGCGCCTCCCAGGCCCGGTCGGCCACCTCGGCGGTGGACAGGGAATAGGCGTCGGCGTCGCCCTTGCGCTGCGCAAAGGCGCAGAACCGGCAGCCGGTGTAGCAGATGTTGGTGAAGTTGATGTTGCGGTTGACGACGTAGGTGACGTCGTCGCCGACGACATCGCGGCGCAGCGAATCCGCCAGGGCCGCAACAGCATCCAGCGCCGGACCATCCGCGGTGGCCAGCGCGAGGTACTCGTCGTCGCTGCAGCCGCCCGGATTGCGTTCGGCGGAACGCAACGCGGCCAGCACGTCGGTGTCGACGCGTTCGGGCGCGCGGGCGGCCAGTTCGTGCACCTTGGCGCGGATCGACTCCCAGTCGCCGAACGCGCTGTCGAGGTCGCTTCGGGTCTCGGTGAGCCTGCCTTCGGAGTCGATCGCGGAGTGCAGATCAGTGCGGCCCAACGATTCTGATGCTTCGTCGGGTTCCTGCCACGGCCGCCCGACCGGGTTGACGTCGAGGGCGAACCCGGTGTCGGGATCGGCCAGCGCATCGACATGCCCACGCACCCGCGGATCGATCCAGGCCGCACCGGCCTGTACGTACTGCGGTTGGGCGGTGAGGCGCTGCACCAGGTCGTAGCCGGCCTCGGCGGTGACGTCGGCCAGATCGTCCAGCGCCGGCCAGGGACGTTCGGGGTTGACGTGATCGGGGGTCAACGGTGATACGCCGCCCCAGTCGTCGACGCCGGCGCCGATGAGCGCCAGGCATTCGTCGCGCGACACCAGATTCGGCGGCGCCTGGATACGCATCTTCGGCCCCAGCACCAAGCGCGTCACCGCGATCGTCGCGATGAAGTCGTCGATCCCGGCATCGGGCGTCGATGCCATGGCGGTGTGGTCCTTGGCCCGGAAGTTCTGCACGATCACTTCTTGAACGTGTCCGAACTCCTTGTGGGACTTGCGGATTGCGTGCATCGTCTCGGCACGTTCGGTCAGGGTCTCGCCGATCCCGACCAGCAGGCCGGTGGTGAACGGGATGGACAGCCGGCCGGCGTCGTCCAGGGTGCGCAGCCGCACCGCTGGATCCTTGTCGGGACTGCCGTAATGCGCCTCGCCTTTGACCTCGAACAGGCGCCGGGAGGTGGTCTCCAGCATCATGCCCATCGACGGTGCGACGGGCTTCAGCCGAGACAGCTCGGACCAGCTCATCACGCCCGGATTCAGATGCGGCAGCAGGCCGGTCTCCTCGAGGACGCGGATGGCCATGGCCCGCACGTAGTCCAGCGTGGAGTCGTAACCGCGCTCGTCGAGCCACTGCCGGGCCTCGTCCCAACGTTCCTCGGGCCGGTCACCCAAGGTGAACAACGCCTCCTTGCAGCCCAGCTCGGCACCCCGGCGGGCGACGTCGAGAATCTCGTCGGGCTCCATGTACATGCCCATGCCCTGGGCGCGCAGCTTGCCGGGCACGGTCACGAAGGTGCAGTAGTGGCAGGTGTCGCGGCACAGATGCGTGACGGGGATGAAGACCTTGCGCGAATAACTGACCGGAAGCCGGCCGTTGGCGCCACGCCGGCCCGCCGATTCCAGGCCCGCATCGCGCACCCGGGCGGCGCTGGCACACAGATCGGCCAGATCCTCGCCGCGGGCGGTCATGGCGATCGCGGCCTCGTCGACGTTGAGGGTCACGCCGTCGCGGGCCCGGCGCAACACCCGGCGCAGAGCTGCCGAAGTGGGCGGCGCGCTGGGCGCAGCAGGCTTCGGTGGGACGGCCGGGGTGGGCAGATCGGCGCCGTGCTGGGGGTTCAGAGCCACTTCCGTGTAACCCCGTCGTTGTGCACGATCATCCACGCGTCTCACATTCTGAAACCAATGCGCCCGGCATACCGGCCACAGTAGACCGTGCAAGCCACTGCAATGCGGGGCCCTTACTGGACACACAACTTAAAGGTGCGACGAACGGGTTGCCGACCGCGTAAGTTATTTCCGTCGGGAAGGGGATACCGAGGGAGTCGTGATGTCCACAAGTGTTCGTTCGTATCTCGTAGCGGGAGCCGCCGCAGCCACCGCCACGGCCATCGCGCTCGCCCCGGTCCAGGCAGCCCCCGCCGACATCGCAGTTCCTGCACACCCGACATCGACTCAGCCGCAGCTGACGCAGGCGATGATCGATCTGCTCGCCGCGGCGAGCCGGATGACCGCCGCGGTGGCGCCGAATCTCTCGGGTCAGACGAGCTCGGCTCCAGCCTTTGGCGCGACCCCGGCCGCCGCGGCGAGCGGCAATGTCACCGCGGCGCCGACCGCGATCGCGATCGCACCCAACTTGGCCAACACGATCGACCAGGTCTATGGCGCGGTCGAGCCCTGGGTGCAGTGGGGATTCGAAGTCGGCGCATATGCACTCGGATGGATTCCGTGGGTCGGCGGATGGGCCGGCGGCCTGCTCATGGACGCCTACAACTTCGGCCAATCCCTCGTCGCCAGCGGCGTCTACAACTTCACCGACTGGTTGCGCGGTGACGGCGGCATCATCCAGAACCTCGCCGACTTCGGCGTCGATGCCGTCCTCGCTGTCGCATGGCTGGGTATTGATGTCGTCGGCACGTTCATCCCGCTGCCGCCGATCCCCCTGCCGCCGCGTCCCCCGCTGCAGGGACCGTTCCTGGCCAGCACGCTCGCCGCACCGACAGCAGCCCTCGAAGGCGCCGTCCAGAACCCGCTCACCCACCTCACCGATGCGATCACCAAGGCCCGCGAAGACTTCGCCACGGCAGTCAAGTCACTGACCGAGGGGACCGGACTCGCGAGCCTCGCCGACCGGCTCGAAGAGCAAGCAGCGGCGACCGAGAAGACGCCGGTCGCAGAAGTTGCCGGAAGCTCGGTCGACCAGGCCATCGAAGGCACCATCGAGAACATCGAGGACGCTTCGGAGAACCTCGCGACCGGCCTGAACGAGACCGTCAAGGACGCTGCGGGCAACGTCGGCCAGCAGTTCAAGCAGGTCGCCGACGAGATCGGCGTGGTCCCGCGCTCGGTCCGTCAGTCGCTGCAAAACACCGTTGCCGACACGGCTGTCACCGACGCTGACACAGAAGAAGCCGTCAAGACCGGCACCGACCAGGTCTCGGCCGACAAGCCGGCGGCCGGTTCGGTGCGACAAGGCGTCCGCGCAGCGGTCGACAAGGCCACAACGGACGCGACGAAGGCCGGCGACGACGCACGTGCCGCGGTGAAGGCCGCCGCGAAGAACCTGGCGCCGAAGCCGAAGACCAAGACGGACAAGACGGATAAGACGGCGTCACCCAAGGCCGCAAAGTCCAAGGATGCCAAGCAGTCCAAGAACTCCGGCGACAGCGGCAATTCGAAGAAGGACAGCAAGAAGTAGGTCAGCGGCGGTGACGACGTCGCAGCATCGCCACCGGTGGTAGCGCACCGGCGGCGATGAATATCAGCGAGCCGTAGGCCATCAGTCCTGGGCCGGCGAAGATGATGTCGCCACCGGGTCCGCCGAAGGTCATCGCGACGACGGCGGCCAGCCAGGTCCACAGCGGTAGCGCCGCCAACCGCATGGAGTCGGTCCAGTACATGGCTGCCCATACGAGCGCGGTGTTGACCGCTCCGGCCGCCAGCGCGCTCACTGGGAACGGGATCGGTCCAATATATGTAGGCAGCAGAAGTGCGCCTACGACGGCGGAGATGATGCCGTCAACCGCGAGCAGTGCCAGGACGATACGGCCCAGCACAAGGTCGGAGGGCGAGGTCAGGTGGGAATGCTGTCGAGCAGACCGACCATCGAGCCCACTACCCACTCGTAGTTGTCAAAACGGTCCTGCCAGTGCTGCAGATTCGGATCCAGATCGGGGTCCATGAATGTCCCTTCGACGCTTCTGAGTGGCGAGCTTACCTCGTCCGGTTTCGGCTATTGCAGATTCAGTCCGGTCAGCAGGTCGGTTTCCCACCCGCGTGCATCGCGCTCTCCCGCGTCGCCCGAAACGAGCACGTAGTGCTCCTCCCCGAGCAGTGGCAGGGCGAGGTTGTTGGACAGCGCGAAGGCGCCGCCGTCGGCCGCGACGGTGACCTGGGTGGCGTGCGCGCGCATCGCGGCGACCTTGGCGGGCAACTGGGCGGTGGCGTCGATGACGGCGTCGACCCGGTCGTCGGCGTACCCGAAGGGAACATCCCCGACGTCGATCCGGATCCACTCCGTCGGCACGTCCCGCAGGCTCTGGAGACCGGTCCGCATTGCGCTGCTCGCCATGACAGTCCAATAGAACTTGGGCACGGCCCATCCGGCGGCCGCGACGGCCGCGGTGGTGACGCGGTGGGCTTGTTTGTGGTCGGGGTGCCCATATCCGCCGTCGGGGTCGTAGGTGACGACGACGTGCGGTCGCAGCTCCTCGACGATGCGCACCAGTTCACCCACGGCCTCGTCGAAATCGGCGTCGATGAAGCGCTGTTGCTTGCGCGCCGGTGAACCCTCCATGCCCGAGTCCCGCCATCGGCCGGGGCCACCCAGGAAATGCGGTGCTCCGATGCCGAGCGCGCTCAGGGCCTCGGTCAGCTCGCTGATGCGGTATCCGCCGAGTTGATCGGCGTGGTCGACGGCCAACCGGGCATAGCGGTCGCCGATGACCTCCCCCTCCTCTCCGAGGGTGCACGTGACCACCCGGACGTCGGCACCGCGCGCTGCGTAGTGCGCGATCGTGGCACCGGTGGTGAGGGTTTCGTCGTCCGGATGGGCGTGAACGAACAACAGGCGGGGCGTTTCGCTGGGCATCGTGACTGACGATAGCGACGCGCCGTGGGCGGCGCAGAAAGTCGAGCACTGCCCCACCTCCGCGCCTACATTCACTCAGGTGACCCGGCGCGAGCTCGAGTTCGGCTGCAGCATCGTCGTGATCGGGTTGTTGGCGGGCCTCGCGGGGATGGCGACGACGGTTCTTCTGCACTTCGTCGAACACCTCACCTACGACTTCACCTTCGGCTCGCTGCTCGACGGTGTCACCGACAGCAGCCCGGTGCGACGCACGGTCGGACCGATGATCGGTGGCGCGCTGGCGGGTTTCGGCTGGTGGATTCTGCGCCGGCACTACGAGGTGCCCGGACTGGCCTCGACCATCGCCGATCACCGACCCATCCCCCGGGTAGCGATGACACTTGATGCCGGGCTGCAGGTTCTGGTCGTCGGCGCGGGCGCATCCCTGGGACGTGAGGGCGCGCCGCGTCAGATGGCTGCGGTGCTCGGTGACGTCGGAACGTCCCGGTGGGCACTGACACCCCACGACCGCGAGATTCTGCTCGCCTGCGCCGCAGGGGCCGGACTCGGCGCGGTGTACAGCGTCCCGGTCGGTGGCGCCTTGTTCGCGGTCCGGATCATGATGCACACGTGGCACCCGCGAGCCGTCGGCGCCGCGTTGATCACCTCGGCGCTCGCCGTGGCAGTCGCATCGCCGGTGACGCATGTGCGGGCTCCGCTCGATTGGCCGAAGCCCGAATTGTCTTATCTACTCACCGCCTTCGCCTTGGTGATGGCGCCGCTGGTGTTCGTGGTGGGGGCGGCGTTCAACCGGATGATGGCCATGGCGCGGCCTGCCGTACCGGTCACGTCGTGGCTGATCATTCCGGGCGTTGCCCTGGCAGGACTGTTGGTGGGCCTGGGTTCGGTGTGGTTGCCGGAGCTGCCAGGCAACGGCAAGAGCATTCTCACGGTCAGCCTGAACAGCGCCCTCACGGTGGGCTCGGCCGCGGCGATCCTGCTGCTGAAGCCGCTCCTGACGGCGATCTTTCTGCGTGCCGGGGCGGTGGGCGGCATGCTGACACCGTCGCTCGCGACCGGCGCGGCCCTCGGGTCCGTGATCGCCCTGTCGATCAATACCTGGACCGAACACACCGTGAGCATCGCTGCGGTGTCGTTGACTTGTGCTGCCGGCGTGCTTGCGGTGACGCAGCGGGCCCCTATCTGGGCGGCACTTTTCGTGTGGGAGTTGGCCCGTCCGCCGTACTGGGTACTGCTGCCGTTTCTCGCCGCCGCGCTCGCGGCCCACGGGCTGCAATCGCTTGCCGAGAGACGCCGCGAGGTAATGGTCGACTGATTAGACCAGGCAAACTCGGCAACGAAATCCGTAGATTTTGAAACTGACCGAGCCTGCCACATAGTTGCCATCGCAAGCACGGTGCGAATACCGAGACCGCTGGTCCCATTAGTGGGCGGCGTCGCAACCATGGTGGCCGTGTTTTACAGATCACACCGCAATGTCCACTGTGTGCGCGCTAACTTTCCAGCTGCCGCCGCGGCGACATTACCGCTGGGTAACCTGGCCGGGCTTGTCGATCAAGCCTTCGCTGGCAACCTAGTGACATGACCTGCCAATTATTTGCTGCAGCGGGCCACTGCCATGCCCAATAACGCTACGATGGGTTTCGCAATGGGTTGACGCGACCACGGGAAATCCCGACTACCAGCAATATTTCAGATACCCGACGTTCATTTGCGGAGGCCCACACGGGTTCCTGCGAGCTGAAAATTACTTAAGAAAATTTGCAGACAACCCAACTTACTTTGGGGTAACTTCTGCGCCGACGTTAGTTACGCTCCCGTAAGGAGATTCAATGCAGCTCGCTTCCCGGTCATACCTGGCCGCCGGCGTGGCACTCGTGGGTGCCAGCGCCATCGCGGTCAGCCCGATGGCCCCGTCCGTACCGGCCGCCTCGCCGGTACACATGCCGGTCGCCCTGACCGCCGCCGTGGACAACCCGCTGACGGTTTTCGAGCCCGCGTTCGCCGCCACGCAGACGATGATCAGCAACATCATCGAGCGCCAGACCACCAACCCGGCACCGATCGCGAAGCAGCTCGTCGAGAACGCGGTCGCCGGTTACCAGGTGGCGCTGTCCACTCCCCCGGCGTGGCAGATCGCCAAGGTACTGGCCGACGCTGTCATCGCGGCCCAGAATTTCGGCCCC
Source organism: Mycolicibacterium peregrinum (assembly GCF_002102345.1). Classification (GTDB taxonomy): domain Bacteria; phylum Actinomycetota; class Actinomycetes; order Mycobacteriales; family Mycobacteriaceae; genus Mycobacterium; species Mycobacterium peregrinum. The sequence goes on along the minus strand of NZ_LQPP01000041.1, from coordinate 163,236 downwards.
AACCTCGCAGCACTCGGTGAAACCACGTCTGCGGCCGGGACCGCTCTCAGTCAAGCCTTGAGCGACTTGGGCGCCGGCCTGCCCGCCGGACTCGAGGCCGCGATGGCGAAGATCGCCGCCGGTGATCCCGGTGGTGCGCTCGACGGTTTGGTGTTGGACGGGATGCAGCCCATCATCAACATCTTGATCTTCGCGGTGTCCCCCGAGATCAACGCGGTCGGGCATGTACTCAACATTCCGCAGCCGCTCATCGACGCCGCATCGGAGGCCGCTATCGGAGTCGTGATCGGACTGGCCGCCGCGACCGTCGGCGTCGGGTACGACCTGGACGGTCAGCCGCGAGCCATTCTGAAGCAGGCCCTCGTCGGAGCTCAGGACGTGGTGAACGCCGTCACCACCGGCGATCCGGTCAAGGTGATCAATGCGCTCCAACACGGCATCGCCGATTTCGCCGAGAGTGTGGTCTTCCAAACCGATGCGACGATCTCGATGGGCAACTATATCGAGGACACCTTCGCCAACGCCTTCAAGCAGCTCAAGCCCAAGCCGTTCGACCCGCCGATCGAGCTCCCCACCGCCAAGGCCCTGGCTGCACCGGCACCCGTGACGATCGAGGTCTCGACGCTGAAGGAAGAGACGGCATCAACCCCAGTTGCCAACGCGGGCAATGCCTCTGCCGTCGTCGACGGTGCCGGCCCTGACGCTGCCTCGGACGCCGCCGATGGTGTGGCTGCACCGAAGGCCGACGCCGCAGACTCCGCCGGCGCCGGTACGGACGCGAGCGACAGTGACGACACCACCAAGGCCGCCACCAAGCTGTCGACGAAGGCATCGCCGAAGGCCGACAAGGGACAGGAAAAGGCGACCTCTGCCAAGGCCGTCCGCACCCAGGTGAAGTCCGCCGTCAAGAAGCTGACCGACGGACTGAAGAAGGACAAGCCCGGCACCCAAAAGGGCGCTCAGAAGAAGTCCGAGTCGACCAGCGGCTCCGACAAGGGCTCCGACAAGGGCTCCGACAAGTAGCCCCAGCACCAGCGCCAGGCCCTCTCCATCGACCGATGGAGAGGGCCTTCCGCTTCTTCGGAAGTTCTCAGCCTCCACTCAGCTGTGTACTCCGTCGGGCCGCTGCGGACCCACGTCGCGCAAAATGACGGCCACCGACTTTTCATTGCCCCGACACCGAACTGGCGAACCCGCTGGTGCCGTCTGCAGCGCAGCGGGAAGCCCGCCGCCGGTCCCGCTCGAGAGCCCCGGGAGACTGCCGCCCACTGCGCATGGAACCGTTGATTTCGCAAACATCAAGATCGGCCGGTTCGCGTTCGGTTTCACATGACTTTCTCCGCTGATCGACGGGAACAGCGAACTCGTTATATTCAACGGCCTTTGGCGCCAGCTATCGGCGCCGTCGACAGGCGGGGGATCCGCGATATTCTCAAGATCGCCTAATCACTGCTATCTAGCAGCTAGTTCACCTTGCTCACGACCCCATTAGCCGCCGCGGGCCCTTCGGCGGCAACTTTTCAAAATTACGAATTTGTAAAGTTACTCTCAGGTAGCTTCAGCCTCGTCGGGGATTGGATCCATCTAGAGGAGAAGCAATGCAAGTCGCAGCTCGTCCCTATCTCGCCGCTGGCGTCGCGTTGTTCGGAGCCAGTGCCATCGCGATCAGTCCGGTCGCTCCGCCGATGCCCGACATCGCGGTTCCGACAGTTTCGTCGGCCGCGGTGAGCCTGTCTGCAGCAACCGATCCAATCCAGGCCTATGCGGACCTGTTCGCGAACACGATCGCCAATGTGTCGGCCCTGATCGGCACGGAGGTGACCGATCCCGCACCCATCCTGCTGCAGGTGATCACGAATCAGCTCACCACCGCGGGTTCGCTCTTCACAGCCTTGCAGGGCTCTGCCACCGCACTGGGCAATGCGCTGGACCCGTCGAACCCGTGGAGCATCCCGTCGCTGCTGCAGGCCTCTCTCACCGATCTCCTCGCAGGCAACATCAACGGCGCGGTGTCCAACCTCTGGAGCGCATTCCTCACCCCGGTGGCCGGTGCGGCGCTTCCGTTGCTCGAACCTGCCATCAATGCCATCAGGCAGCCGGTGCAGAACCTGGCCAACGTGCTGAGCAACCCGGCGATTGTGGCACTGCCCGCCCTCGGCCTGCTCAACGTCGCTTACCGGACAGTCACGGTGGCGGGAAACGTTGGCCAGGACATCGTTGACTCTGCCACGGCGGGCGATGCGCTGGGAGTCCTCAACGCGATGCTCGGCGGTCCTGCCGTCGTCGCCGATGCGTTCCTCAACGGCGACGCGCTCGGCGGCGGCGTGTTCGGTCCAAGCCTCGGCCTGCTGAGCACCCTGCGACAGGCCCGCGAGCTGATCGCCGCGGCGATCACACCACCAGCCGCTGACGCCGCGCGCACGGCCGCCGACGCAACCCTCACATCCGCGGCGAAGGTCGTGACGCTGGATGTCAGCCCGAAGGCCGCCGTTGTGTCACCGGCACCTGCCGCTGCTCCGGTCGAGGCTGCTCCGGTTGTGGTCGCACCCGCTGAAAGCGAAACTGCTGCCGGTGATTCCGCTGCGACGAAATCGCCGTCCAGTGTCTCCACCCCGGTGGTGAAGGACAGTCTCAAGGCCGAACCCGGCAAGACCCTGTCGACCAACCGGTCCGCCTCGGCCAAGCAGGTCCGTGAGGGCCTTCAGGGGTCCGTCAAGAGTGTGACCGACGGACTGAAGAAGGCCACCGAGGGGCTGAGCGGCAAGAGAGCCGAGGCAGGCAAGCACCGCGCGGCGAACTCCGGCGGAGGCTCGTCATCGTCAGGGTCGGGCGACGCATCCTGATGCACCCCAGTCAGTGGGCCTCCTCGCGTGAGGGGGCCCACTGCACGATCTGCTACCGCCCCTTGGTCCAGCTGCCCGCGTCACCGACGATGCCGACGGGTACGGCACCGGTCAGACTGACGTTCTGCACACTCGGTCCTGCGGCAACGATCGTCGTGTCCTGAAGGATCGGGAGAACTGTCGACATGTTCCACAGACGCGGCTCGACAGCCTGGATCACCTCGGCAATATTCTGCGAACCATCCAGTGCCGCATCAATTTTCGGCTGAATGCTGTGATCACAGATCCCGGTGATGTTGCTGGGCGCCTGCACCAGATCACCTGACTCCGGAGCCGGAATGGGCTGGGTGGGTGTCGGTGTGGTGCTCGGCGCCGGGGGTGCGACCGTGGTGGTGGGCTTCGGCGACGACGAGGGAGTGACCCCGGGTACCGCGGTCGAGACGGCGGTCGCCTCCAACGCCCGGCAGCCGTAGCGCGATGCGAGGCTGGTGGCCAGGTCTCCTCCGGCCTGATGCCAGCCGACGACGGCGTCGATCCGGTTGTTGGTCAGCGCATCTCCGTACAGCGCCACCGGGTCGAGGGCCAGCACCGAGGCGTCGATTCCCACGTTGCGAAGCTGATCGGCCGCGGTGTTGGCGACGGCGACCGACGTCGGATCGTTGGACGCCACACCGAGCACCAGCGTCAGCGCGGCGCCGTCCTTGGTGATGCGCTGCCTCCCGTTGTCCGGGGCCGGCGGCGCGCCCGGAGCGGGCGGCTCGGCCGCGGGCTCGATCTGGTAACCCGCGCCGCGCAACAGATCAAGCGCAGCCTCCCGCGACATCGCCGGAGGGGCTGTCGGTACGTAGCCGGGATCCGATGGTGAGCGCACCTGCGCCTGCGCCAACGTCACCGTGTTGTCGTCGCCCGCGCCGACCGAGGCCAGCAGGTCGACATCGATCAGACCCAGGATCGCCTTGCGCACCTGGGCTTCGGCCAAGGTGGGCTGCCCTCCGCGAAGCGTCAGCTGCATCACCCGCGGAGTCACGATCCTCGCGGTGCGAACATCGGGGATCGCGCTTAGTTGCGCGAAAGTGGCTGCGCCACCGTGCACCTGGGCCACCTGGGTGTCGCCGTTGCGGATGGAATCGGCGAGGGCGGCCGGTGCTCCACCACGTCGGAACAACACCAGGTCAGGCTTGGCCGGCGCGCTCCAGTACCTGTCGTTGCGGGCGAGCAGGATCTCGTCACGTTGCGGGTCAATGCTTTCCACGCGGAACTGCCCGCCGGTCACCGGCATCGCGCGGGCCAGACCGGCGCCGAAGCCGCCGGGAATGTCCTTGACGATGTGGGCCGGAAGGATGTCGTTGAACAGCTCCCGCCACGCCGGATAGGGCTGGGAGAAGGTGACCACCGCCTGCTTGCCGCCCTCCACCGATTGGACACCGGTGATCAGGTCATAGCCGGCCGGGTCGACGACTCCCGGTTGGCTGACCATTTGGCGCCAGAGGTACCAGTAGTCATCGGCGGCGATGGGGGCGTTGTCGGTCCATTGCGCTTCCGGACGGATCTTGTAGGTGACCGTGAACGGGTTCTGGTTGGTCACCTCGGCCGATTCGAGCAGAGTCGGATCGAGCTCCCAGTGCGAGCCCGTCGGAGACTTCGGGTCGGGTACCGGCCGGAAGGAACTCGGCAGCACCATCGAGGCGACCGCGGCGTTCACCGGCGACTGGTCCGACAACAGGTGCGGGTTGAACCCCGGGCCGATCGAATCGATGGCCATGATGATCTGTGTCGCCTTCATCGGGGGCGGCGGTGTCGTCTCGGTCGTCTCGGTGCTCTGCGGAGCCGGCGGCGGGCTCACAGTGCAACCGCTGAACAGGAGCGCCGGCACCGATATGAGCGCCCCGATCGTCAACTGAGCGCGGCGGAGGGGTGTCGGCACGCCACTCAGCGTATCGACCGCCCGGAAGCGCGCTCGGCCCCGCACCGACAGCGTGTCTCAACGCGTCGGCCCGCAAAGGGTGACGGGCACGCATCGCAAGGGGAACCGGCGGCGAGAATTCGCGCGAAAAGTCGCAATGGATTCACAGTGGGCGGCAGAAACCGGCCGATCGGAACACTTGTAACAAGATCAAATCTGATTGCTGTCGGACATTGCAGGCCGGCACGAGCCAGCGCTGGGCGCGCCACCGCAAACATGTGACAAAGGACGAGCGCGCCATTCTTCGCGCCGGCAGTGCCGTCGCGACCCACTCGCCCTCGTCGAAATACAGATCTCTCCAGGGTATTTGACAGAGCTCCGCGCAAGTCACGATGCCCGGCCTGTCACGCCCGAAAGATCCTTCCGGTCTACCCCCACCCCTCAGCTAAACCAATCACGCATTGGTCCGCGATTTTCGCTTGCATGACTCAACTTGCCAGAAATCTCGGCCACTCGGGCGATATTTGTGTATGCAAAATCTCAAATTCACCTGAGAAATTCTTAAGTCAGCGATATCGTCGACCCCGTCAGTTTCCGGCCCGAGCAACCAAATCAGGGGGAGGCACTATGCCCGTCGGTGTGAAGCAATCGATGACAGGAGCCACAGCGCTACTCGCGGCAGGCGCGATCGCCATCGGCCCGGCCATCGGACCGGTCGGCGCACAGGCGCCGGCAGCACTGCGAGCCGCGCATGTTGCGGATATCAACCTCATGGCGACACCGGATCCGATTGCGGCACTCGAGGGTTTCACCGAGTCCGGGTTGCGTCTCGTCCAAGGCATCGCCGAGCTGCCGGTGGCCGCCATCGCCGCTGCCCTCGCCATCGCCGACGGCGACCCTCAAGCCTTCTACAACTCGATCCGCCAGGTCATCGACGCCCCGCTATGGGTGATCGACCCCGCCCTCGGAATCAACCAGACGTCACTCACCGGCAAGGGCCTGGCAGCGCTGTTCCCCGACCATGCCGACGATATTCAGGCCTTCCGCAACGACGTGTTGTGGGCGGCGACCGATAGTTTCCGATCATCGATCGCCGATCTCCTCGGGGTCCAGGACACCAGCACTCCCCTCGACGTGCTCACCCCGCTGGCCGGTTTCGCTGCGGGCGCCCTCGACTCCGGCTATCGGCTGGTGGAAGGACTCGCGCTGGCCCCGTTCGCACCGCTCAAGGCGATCGTCGACATCGCCGGCGGCATGGAGCCCAACGTCGCCGTCTACAACATGCTCGACAGTTTCATCAGCGCTCCGCTTTGGGTGGCCGACTCCTTCATGGGCACCGGTCCGACCCAACAGGCCATCCCCATCGGGCTGAAGGCGCTGTTGCCCAACCGGGCCGACGGTATTCAGGACTTCCGGAACGACGTGTTGTGGAAGGCGACGAACTCCGTCCGTGAAGTTGTCCGCGAGGCGCTCGGCGTCGACCCGAGTGAGAATCCGAACAATCCGCAAAACACATTGGTCACGAGCAAGGTGAGCGAACTTCCCGCTCCGAAGAAGTTGGTCAGCCTCGACGTCGAGACGGCACCGCCGGCGCCGGAGAAGGTCGTGGCGGAGACGGTGGAGGTCAACAAGCCCACGGTCGAGAAGACAACGCCGCTGGTGAAGGCACGGAGTCAGCTTCGCGAGAGCCTCAACTTCAGCACGCGCCAGACCGGAACCAAGGTGTCCGGGGACTCGGACACTTCGACACCGACCAAGCCCGTCACCACTGATCTGAAAACCACCGTCAATCAGCTGAAGGAGAAGTTCGGCTTGAAGGGCGGCGTCGACAGCCCAACCCCGGGCAAAGCCACCACCACCGGCAACACCACCGCTGATGACGGTCCAGGCAAGAAGTCCGGCTCCAAGAGCGACGCGGCCTGAGAACTGTTGCGAGTGGCCAGTTATCGCACGTTACGCCCGAAAAGCGATGCTATAACTGGCCATTCGACAACCGAAGCGGAAGTTAGCCGCGCGCCTTGGCCCGAGCCTTGGCCCGTGCCCGCAGCGAGGCGGTCAGCTCGACCTTGCGCACCCGGACGACCTCGGGGGTCACCTCGACACACTCGTCCTCGGCGCAGAACTCCATGGCCTGCTCCAGGCCCAGGTCCAGCGGCCGGGCGAGGGTTTCCATGACGTCGGCGGTCGATGACCGCATGTTCGTCAGCTTCTTCTCGCGGGTGATGTTGATGTCGAGATCCTCGGCGCGCGGGTTGATCCCGACGACCTGGCCTTCGTAGGTGTCCTCACCCGGCTCGACGAAGAACTGTCCGCGGTCGGCCAGCTGGATCATCGCGAACGGGGTGATCGAGCCGGATCGGTCGCTCACCAGCGAGCCGGTGTGGCGGGCCCGGATCTCCCCGGCCCACGGCCGGTAGCCCTCGAACACCGCGTTGGCGATGCCGGTGCCACGAGTCTCGGTCAGGAAGTCGGTACGGAAGCCGATCAGTCCGCGGCTGGGCACCACAAAGTCCATGCGCACCCAACCGGCGGCATGGTTGGTCATCTGTTCCATACGGCCCTTGCGGTTGGCCATCAGCTGGGTGATGGAACCGACGAACTCCTCGGGACAGTCGATGGTCAGCTCTTCGAACGGCTCGTGCAGCTTGCCGTCGATGTTCTTGGTGACCACCTGCGGCTTGCCGACGGTCAGCTCGAAGCCCTCGCGCCGCATCTGCTCGACGAGGATGGCCAGCGCCAGCTCACCGCGGCCCTGCACCTCCCAGGCGTCGGGGCGACCGATGTCGACGATGCGGATCGATACGTTGCCGACGAGTTCGGCGTCGAGACGGTTCTTCACCATGCGGGCGGTCAGCTTGTGGCCCGACACCCGGCCGGCGAGCGGCGAGGTGTTGGTGCCGATGGTGACCGAGATGGCGGGCTCGTCGACGGTGATGCGCGGCAGCGCATGCGAGTTGTCGGGATCGGCCAGGGTGTCGCCGATCATGATCTCGGGAATCCCGGCGACCGCCACGATATCCCCAGCCGTCGCTTCCTCCGTCGGGTTACGGTCGACGCCCTCGGTGGCTAGCAGCTCGGTGATCTTGGCGTTGGTGATCACCGGCGAGCCGTCCACCTCGCGCATCCACGCGACCTGCTGGCCCTTCTTGAGCCGGCCGTTGTAGATGCGGATGAGGGCGAGACGGCCCAGGAAGGCCGAGGCGTCGAGGTTGGTGACCAGGGCCTGCAGCGGCGCCTCCGGGTCACCTGACGGTGCCGGGATGTGCTCCATCAGCACGTCGAACAGCGGGTCGAGGTTCTCGCCGTCAGGGTTTTCACCGTTGGCGGGCTGCGTCGTCGACGCGATGCCGGCCCGGCCCGAGGCGTACAGGGTGGGGAGATCGAGTGCTTTCTCGGCGGCGGCCTGGGCCTCGTCGTCGAGGTCGGAGGCGACGTCGAGCAGCAGATCGTGGCTTTCCTCGACGACCTCGGCGATGCGGGCGTCGGGCCGGTCGGTCTTGTTGACCACCAGGATCACCGGAAGGTGCGCGGCCAGCGCCTTGCGCAGCACGAACCGGGTCTGCGGCAGCGGCCCCTCCGAAGCGTCCACCAGCAGGACCACACCGTCGACCATGGACAGGCCACGCTCCACCTCGCCACCGAAATCGGCGTGACCAGGGGTGTCGATGACGTTGATCACCGTCATGGTGCCGTCGGCATGGTGCCGGTGCACCGCGGTGTTCTTGGCCAGGATGGTGATGCCCTTTTCCTTCTCAAGGTCACCGGAGTCCATCAGGCGCTCGACTGCGTCGTCGCCGCGGTGCGTCAAGGCACCGGACTGCCGCAGCATCGCGTCGACTAGGGTCGTCTTGCCGTGGTCGACGTGGGCGACGATGGCGACATTGCGAAAGCTCGGGCGTGAATCCACACCGACATTCTCGCAGGCTGGCCGGTCGATCACGAAAACGAGAGAGCCCCGTCACGTTGAAGTCCGCAAAAATTGCCGGCCTGAAGCCCAAGAAAAAGTGCTGCAAAAGCAAGCCGCGCTGCAAACGCTGCCCCCTGGTTCTGCACACAGTCCGCAAGGCCGAGAACAACGGATTGCACGGTAAAGAACTGGACAAGGTCTTCAAACGGGCCAGGAAGTCCTAGGTTTCGCGAGTACCGTTTCAGGTATCCGTCACGTTGCGATAGGCGAGCTTGGAGGTGCCGGTCATGACGGTTTATGAAGCGCTCACGGTCGCGTTGATCATGGTGCTCGCTGCGGGAACCACAGTCGCGATCTACGTGGGTATGGCCAACTGGATCGGCGCCTGCTACATGGTCCGCTGCAGCGAATGCCACCATCTGACCTTCGCGTCGGCGAACCAGCCGCAGGCCTCCTGCGCGCACTGCCGTCACCCGATGCTGATGCACCCGCTTTACGCGACGCAGCATCCGGGCCACGCCGTGCGGGTCGTCGACGACCGGCTTCGGTACTAACCGCCGCCCGCCGCACCGTAATGCGGCATCGCATGGTTCCGGAGCTGACGCCCGGTGACCTTCTCCGACCGTATCCGCACGAAATGATCGCGACGCCCCTCGGCCCACGGCTGCACGAACGTCCCGGCGACCTGCACCTGCTCGTCCACGTCGGTGATGTGCTCGGCATGGCCGACGATCGTCACGCTCCAGCCGCTGCGTAGGTCGGGGTCGAGCTCGTCGGCCTCGAACGCCACCACCTGACGATCGGTCGCGGCGATCAGCTTGGGCCCACCGGCCACCCGGATCACCACATCGTCATGCCACACCCGGAAGTTGACGGGCTGCACGGCCGGCAGGGCGTCCTCGGTGAACACCAACCTGCCGACGCGTACTCCCTCCAGCAGATCCAGGCACTGCCTGCGGGTGAGAACGCCGAGTTCAGATCCCTTCATCGGTCAACCTCCCTGTACGAGTTGCAGAGTACCCACGGGAGTGGCCCGCCAGTGCCCAATGCCGATATCGACCAGACGGGCGACCGCACGTTCGATGCCACGGGCCAATTCGGACACGTCGGGCGCCGCGTCGTAATCACCGATCACTCCGAAGACCAGGCGGTCGGCGTAGCTCATGATGGCCACACCGGTGCGCAGCTGCAACGCCAGCGGCGGAATCGGAAGCAGCCGGACGATGTCGCAACCCATGACACGCAATCGATTCCGCGGACCCGGCACATTCGTGGCCACGGTGACGACGCCGCGCTGCGGTAACCGGGTCAGTGCCCGCACCGTCCACGCGGTGAGCGGGAACGGGATCGCGTTGGCCGCCGACACCAGGATGTTTCCCGCTTCGCGCTGCCCGCTGACTTTGGCCCGCGACAGCCGCGAATGCACGGCGCGCAACTGCTGGAGCGGATCGGCCTTGTCGACCGGGAGGTACGGCAACATCACCGACACGCGGTTGTCGGTCAGATCGTCCGCATCCGCGGTGCGCACCGAGACCGGCACCAAGGTGCGGAGCGCATCCCGGCTGGGCTTCTCGCCGCGACGGATGAGGGTGCTGCGAAAGCTGTCGGTGATCGCCGCCAGCGCAACATCGTTGACGGTCACCCCGAATTCCCGGCATACCGTGTCGACGTCGTCCATCGATACCTCACCGGCGGCGTAGCGCCGCATGCTGGTCACCGGGCCGGTCAACGAGGTGGCGGCCGCCGGACGCAGCAGGCCGGTGACGATGCCAACCGCGCCCTGGACGGCCTGCACCGCGGCCCCGGGCAGCCCGGTCGAAATGCGCCACGCCTTACCGATCCACTCGACAGGGTTGAAAACAGCTGTCCCCCCGGCGGTTTGTGGCTTTGCGGCATGGCCGGACAGGTCGCCGTCGTCGCACAGCCGGCTGAGCAGCCGGGTGGCCGCTATCCCGTCGGCGATGCAGTGGTGGACCTTCAACAGGATCGCCCACCTGTTGCCGGCCAGGCCGTCGACAACCCAGCATTCCCACAGCGGTCGGTCCCGGTCCAGGCGGCGTTCCATGATGTCGGCGGCCCACCGGTACAGCGCCGCATCGTCGCCGGGTTGAGGCAGCGCCGCGTACCGGATGTGGTGTGCCGCGTCGAAGTTGGTGTCTTCGATCCATCGCGGCGCCCCGAGGTCGAGGGGCTGGGTGTGCAGCAGCTGATGCAGGCGGGGTGCGGTCATGGCCCGTTCGGCAAGCGAGGCCACGACGGTATCGGCGCCGGGAATCGGTCCGTCCAGCACGGCGATCGCCCCGATTGCCAGGCTCGCGTGCCGGTCGGAGTCCTCTGCTTCCAGGAACCCCGCGTCGAGTGCGGTCAGCTGCTCCATACCGTTGATCCTCCGCCCGACGGTCCTGCTCAGGGAGGGTCAAAGGTCCCTAGTTCAGGCGCTCACCAACCCCGACGCTGCGGGCGGGATCCGACCAGTTCACTCTCCTTGGCGACGTCGCGGCTGCGGTACACGACGTAGGGCCGGAACAGGTAGCCGATCGGCGCGCTGAAGACGTGAACCAGGCGGGTGAACGGCCACAGGCAGAACAGCGCCAGCGCGATCATCACGTGGATGTGGAAGTACACCGGCGCCTGGACCATCAAGTCGCCGCGGGGCTGGAAGATCCAGATCGAGCGGAACCACGGCGACACGGTCTCGCGGTAGTCGTGTTCGGCGCCCTCGGGCGTCGCCCCGATCGCCGTACAGGCGAACCCGGCCACCATCGCGGCCACCAGGACCACGTACATCGTCTTGTCGTTGACGGTGGTGGCCATGAACACCGGGCCGGTGGCGCGGCGGCGGTAGATCAGAAGTGCGATGCCGACCAGGGCTGCGATGCCGGCGATGCCGCCGAGGATCACCGCCTGCAGGTGATAGATGTGGTCACTCATCACCAGATCCATCCACGATTCGGGGATGAACAGGCCGACGACGTGTCCGATGAACACCACCAGTATTCCGAAGTGGAACATCGGGCTGGCGATGCGTAACAGCCGTGACTCATAGAGCTGGGACGAGCGGGTGGTCCAGCCGAACTTGTCATAGCGGTAGCGCCACCAGGTGCCCACGGCCACCATCGCCAAGGTCACATACGGCACCACATCCCAGAAGATCTCCCAGCCCGACATCAGAGCACCTCCTCGACCCGGCGGGGCGGAACGGTCAGCTGAAATGGCTGCAGTCCCACCGATTCCGCAGGCGGTCCCGACATCATCAGACGCGACACGTCATCGACCGACGCCAGCGCCGGCAGGGTTCGGGCCACTGCTGCGACAACCGGTGAGTACGGTGAGCCTGCGTCCGCCAACGAGCGCGCAACCACACCGATGGGCACCCGGTACTTGGCGAGCAGCCGTCGCCCCGCCTCCGGGTCGACAGTGGCCGCGAATTCCAGCACCACCGGAAGATGGTCGGGCGCCTCACCTTTCGGGATCTCAACGCCTGCGGCCCGGTAGGTCTGGGTGAATTCGACCATGTCGGCTCCGCGGTTGCGGGTGTCCCCCGAGGTCCAGTACGTCAGCAGCATGGTGCACCGCTTCTGCAGGTCGAAGGTGTCGACGTACTCCTGCTGCAGCTCCATGGTGGGGCGCAGGCTCAACCCGACAACGGTTTCGCCGAGCAGCGTCCTGGCGTCACCGCTGACGTGGTCCAGTAGGCGTGCCGCGGCCTGCAGCCGGTCGGTATGCCCGTCGTCCGGGTAGGCCAGCATCAGCGACGCCGCCTGCCACACCAAGCGGTCCTGCAGCGCGTTGTCGCGGGTTCGGTTGCGACGCTTCATCACCGATCACCACCTGGGAACATCCCGGACGGCACTCCCCTGCCGTCCCAGTTGAGCAGATTGACGCGCGAGGGCCGGTTGGCGTTGGCGGCCATGCCGTCGCTCGTCTGCCGGTGTTGCAACGCGTGGAACGTCTCCACCGCCACCGGTACCGGCCCACCGCTGGCCTCGCCGAACGGACCCGACTCGTACATTCCGGGCCCACCTTCGAAGGACAGTGAGCAACCGGGCTCCTCCGTCCCGGGTATGCCCTCGGTGCTGTACGCGGTCGGAATGACGTAACGCTCCTCGTATTTCGCGAGTGCCAGTAGCCGGTACATCTCGTACATCTGTTCCTCGGTCATCCCCACCGCGGCCGGGATGTGCGGCTGGGTGTCGCGCCCGAGGTTGATGTCACGCATGTAGGAGCGCATCGCCGCGAGACGGCGCAGCACTCCCTCGACGACCGCGGTGTCCCCCGCGGTGAACAAACCCGCCAGATACTCGATCGGGATCCGCAGTGCCTCCAGGGCCCCGAACAGATTGCCGACGTCCTCGCCGTCGTGTCCGTCGCGGCTGACCGCGTCGACCACCGGCGACAGCGGCGGGATGTACCACACCATCGGCACCGTCCGGAATTCCGGATGCAGCGGCAGCGCAACACCATAGGTGTGGATGAGCTTGTACACCGGGGAGCGTTGAGCGGCCTCGATCCACTCGTCGGAGATGCCTTCGGCCCGCGCGCCGGCGATCACCTCGGGGTCGGTCGGGTCGAGCAGGATCTGCCGCTGCGCTTCGTAGAGATCCTTGTCGTCGGGCACCGACGCCGCTTCGAGCACCCGGTCGACGTCGTAGAGCACCAGACCGAGATAGCGCAACCGGCCCACGCAGGTCTCGGAGCACACCGTGGGCAACCCGACCTCGATGCGCGGATAGCACAGCGTGCACTTCTCGGCCTTGCCGGTCTTGTGGTTGAAATACACCTTCTTGTAAGGACATCCGGACACACACATGCGCCAACCGCGGCAACGGTCCTGATCGACCAGCACGATGCCGTCCTCGGAACGCTTGTACATCGCGCCCGACGGGCAGGACGCCACACACGCCGGGTTCAGGCAGTGCTCGCAGATCCGGGGCAGATAGAACATGAAGGTCTGCTCAAGCTCGAGCTTGATCTGCTCGCTGACCTGTTTGAGGACCGGATCCCCTGGCACGATCTCCGGCGACCCGGCCAGGTCGTCGTCCCAGTTCGCCGACCACGACACCTTCATCGGCTTGCCGGTGATCAGGCTGCGCGGCGGCGCGGTCGGGATGTGTTCGCCCAGCGGCGCCGAGGTCAGGTTCTCGTAGTCGTAGGTCCACGGCTCGTAGTAGTCGTCGATCGAGGGCAATTTCGGGTTGGCGAAGATCCTGGCCAGCTTGGCCAGCCGACCCCCGTCACGCAGTCGCAGCCGGCCACGCCGGTCCAGCTTCCACCCCCCACGCCACTTCTCCTGATCCTGATAGGTGCGCGGATAACCTTGCCCGGGACGGGTTTCGACGTTGTTGAACCAGACGTACTCGGTGCCGGCCCGGTTGGTCCAGGCCTGTTTGCAGGTTACCGAACACGTTTGACACCCGATGCACTTGTCGAGGTTCATCACCATCGCCATCTGGGCCATGACCTTCACTGGTACTTCACCTCCTGCGAGCGGCGGCGGACCACCGTCACTTCGTCACGCTGATTTCCGGTGGGGCCGAGATAGTTCCAGGCGAACGAGTGCTGGGCGTACCCGCCGGCAAGATGGCTGGGCTTGACCAACAGCCGGGTCAGTGAATTGTGGATTCCGCCACGGGTGCCGGTGGTTTCGCTCAGCGGTACGTCGATGGTCCGTTCCTGGGCGTGGTAGACGTACACCACTCCCTCCGGCATGCGGTGGCTGACCACGGCGCGGCAGACCAGCACCCCGTTGCGGTTCACCGCCTCGATCCAATCGTTGTCCTTCACATCGATCTTCGCGGCATCCAACGGACTCATCCACATGGTGGGGCCGCCGCGCGACAGCGACAGCATGAACAGGTTGTCCTGGTATTCCGAGTGGATCGACCACTTGGAGTGCGGGGTCAGGTACCGCACCGTGAGGCCGATGCCGTCGCGACCCAGCTTCGCTTCACCGAACAGCCGCGCCATGTCCAACGGTGGCCGGTAGATCGGCAACTGTTCGCCGAGTTCCTCCAACCAGTCGTGGTCGACGTAGAAATGCATTCGGCCGGTGAGGGTGTGGAAGGGTTTGAGCTCCTCGATGTTCACCGTGAACGGCGCGTAGCGTCTGCCGCCGGTCTCACTGCCCGACCACTCGGGGCTGGTGATCACCGGGACCGGTCTGGCCTGGGTGTCGGCGTAGGTGATCCGGCGTTCCTCGTTGCCGATGGCGAGGTGAATGAGCTTGCGTCCGGTGCGTCGTTCGAGTTCACGGAAGCCTTCCACCGCGAGCCGGCCGTTGGACGTGCCGGACAGCGCAAGGATCACATCGGACATCCGCTCGGCCGTGGTGATCGCCGGGCGCCCTTGGCCGGCACCCGAGTCCATCACCCCGAACTTGGCGGCGAGTTCGGACACTTCCTGGTCGGGATGGGTGGTGACGCCCTTGGTGGTCAGGCCCAGGCTCTCGACCAGCGGGCCCAGTGTCGCCCACTTCTCGGCGATCGCCGTGTAGTCGCGCTCGACGACGACCAGCGGACCCATCGTCTTGCCCGGCACCGGCGTCTCACCGGTGACCCGCCAATCATGTTCGGTGCCACCGGGATACGCCATCGCACCAGGGGTGTCGTGCTGCAGTGTGCCCATCACCACGTCGGTGCGGGTGCCGAGGTGCCGGGCGGCGAGCGCGCTGAAGGTTCGGGCGATCGCACCGAAAGCCTCGAAATCCGACCGGGTTTCCCATGGCGGGTCGACCGCCGGACTGAAGGCATGGATATAGGGGTGCATATCGGTGCTGGACAGGTCGGACTTCTCGTACCAGGTCGCCGCGGGCAGCACCACATCGGAGAGCAGCGTCGTCGACGTCATGCGGAAGTCGATCGACATCAGCAGGTCCAGCTTGCCCTCGGGGATGTCCTCGGTCCAGGCCACGTCCTTGGGCCGCAGGTCCGCCCCGGCCGGCTCGGCCTGCACGTTCGACGTCGTGCCGAGGAGGTGCCGCAAGAAGTACTCGTTGCCCTTGCTGGACGAGCCGAGCAGGTTGGCCCGCCAGACGTTGAGCACACGAGGCCAATTCGCCGGATTGTCGGGATCGGTGACCGCGAGTTTCAGCCCGCCACTTGCCAGTTGCTCGGCTACATATTCGGGCACTTCCTGGCCGGACGCCTTCGCCTCGTCGACCACGTCCAGACTCGAACGGTCGAACTGCGGGAAGAACGGTGTCCATCCCATGGCCACCGCTGAACTCATCACATCCATCGTGTGCTTGTCGCGGAATCGGCCCCGCCCGACCGGGCTCGCCAGCGCATCGGCACGGTACCCGTCGTACCGCCACTGGTCGGTATGGGCGTACCAGTAGGACGTGCCGGCCATCTGCCGCGGTGGGCGCGACCAGTCGGTGCCCATCGCCATGGCGGCCCACCCGGTGACGGGACGGCACTTCTCCTGGCCGACGTAGTGCGCCCAGCCACCGCCGTTGCGGCCCATCGAACCAGTGAGCAGCAGCAGGGCCAGCACGGCCCGGTAGGTGGCATCGCCGTGGAACCACTGGCAGATACCGGCGCCCATGATGATCATCGACCGGCCGCCGGATTCCTCGGCGTTGCGGGCGAATTCGCGCGCCACCCGGATGACCTGGCCCGCCGACACCCCGGTGATCTGCTCCTGCCAGGCCGGGGTGTACGGCTGGGTGGCGTCGTCGTACCCCGTGGGCCACTCACCGGGCAGTCCGGGGCGATGCACGCCGTACTGCGCCAACATCAGGTCGAACACCGTGCACACCAGGTGCTCACCGACCCGTCGGACCGGTACTCCGCGCTGCATGGTCGCGCCGCTGCCGTCGACGGTGTCGAACCGCGGCAACGTGATCTCGGCGGTCTCGAAGATGTCCCCCGACACCGTCAGCGCGGGAACCAGATCCTCCAGATCGAGATTCCACTTGCCGACACCATCGGCGCCGTACCGGAACCCGAGCGAGCCCTGCGGGACCGCGACACTGTTGCTCGCGCCGTCGAGCAGCACCGGCTTGAACGCCGCGTTCTCCTGCTCGGCGGTCGGGCCGCCCAGATCGGCGGCGGTGAGGTTCTTCCCGGGAACCAGCACACCGTCGCGCTTTTCGAGCTTGACCAGGAACGGCAGATCGGTGAACTTGCGGACGTAGTCGACGAAATACGGAATCCGTTTCTGCACAAAGCATTCGTCGAGGATGACGTGGCCCATCGCCATCGCCAGCGCCCCGTCGGTGCCCGCCGCGCACGGCATCCACTCGTCGGCGAACTTGGTGTTGTCGGCGTAATCCGGGCTGACCGTCACCACTTTGGTTCCGCGGTAGCGGACTTCGGCCATCCAGTGCGCATCGGGCGTCCGCGTCACCGGCACGTTCGAGCCCCACATCATCAGATACGACGCGTCCCACCAATCGCCCGACTCCGGCACATCGGTCTGATCGCCGAACACCTGCGGAGAGGCCACCGGCAGATCGGCGTACCAGTCGTAGAACGACGTCATCACCCCGCCGATGAGCTCCACGAACCTGGACCCGGCCGCGAACGACACCATCGACATCGCCGGGATCGGCGAGAAACCCGCCACCCGGTCCGGCCCGTAGGTCTTGATCGTGTGCACATGCGCGGCGGCGATCATCTCGGTGGCCTCGGTCCAACTGACCCGGACCAGGCCGCCTTTACCGCGCGCCCGGTGGTAGCGCTTGCGGCGTTCTGGATCGCCCTGAATGTCGGCCCAGGCCAGCACCGGATCCTTCAGGCGCGCCTTGGCTTCCCGGTACATCTCCACCAGCACGCCACGTGCGTACGGGTACCGCACCCGCGTCGGCGAGTAGGTATACCAGGAGAACGCCGCACCGCGCGGGCATCCGCGTGGCTCGTACTCGGGTCGGTCCGCCCCCACCGACGGGTAGTCCGTTTCCTGGGTTTCCCAGGTGATGATCCCGTCCTTGACATAGATCTTCCAGGAGCAGGAACCCGTGCAGTTGACCCCGTGGGTGGAGCGCACCACCTTGTCGTGGCTCCACCGGTCGCGGTAGAACACGTCGCCCTGACGGCCCCCATGGCGTGTGACCGTACGCAGGTCGTCGGAGAACTCACCGGCGGTGAAGAACCTCCCACTGCGCTCGAGCAATTCCTCGATCGATCCGCCGACGTGGGGCTTGCTCATCGATGGGCCTCCTTGGCCTGCTGAGGTTCGTGGGCGTGCAGCCGTAGAGCGGTGTAGCCGAACGCCACCAACGCCGTCGCCACCAACAGCACAAGCCCGACGGAGTAGTCGTGATCCACCGCGTCGTACGTAGCGCCCATCACCAGCGGCGGGAAGTAGCCGCCCAAACCGCCTGCGGCGGCGACGATTCCGGTGACCGAGCCCACCTCTTTGGCCGGTGAACGACGCGCCACCCAGGCGAACACGCCGCCGGTACCGATGCCCAGGAAGATCGCCAGACCGATGAAGGTCGCCGCCGACCACACGTCCGGGGGAGGCTGGAACATCGCGATGAAGGCGAGTACCGCAGTTCCGGCGAAGGATGTGAGCACGACGTACTTGGGTGGTATCCGATCCGAGAGCGCACCGCCGATCGGCCGGGCCAGCACCGCGGCCAGGGCGAAGCCCGCTGTCCGGGAACCTGCTTCGACGGAGGAGAACTCGTACACGTTCTTGATGTAGGTGGGCAGGTAGTTGCTGAATGCGACGAACCCACCGAAGACCACCGCGTACAGGAACGACATCTCCCACGTCACCGGAAGTTTCAGCGCCGACTTGAGCTTCGGCAACACGGGGTCGGTGTTCGGCTGGAATGCCGGTGAATTGCGCATCACCACAATGCACAACACCGCCGTCAGTGCCAGGGCCGCCGCGATGATGAGATGCGTCGGGAACAATCCGAACCACCGCACGAATCGCGGCGTGAAAAATGCCGACAGCGCTGTGCCGACCATTCCCATGCCGAATACACCGGTGGCATATCCGCGCCGGGTCGGCTCGTACCAATTGTTGGCGAACGGGATTCCGACCGCGAATATGGTGCCCGCGATTCCCAGGAAGAAACCGCACACCAACAACATCGGATAGGACCGGGCCTCACCCGCCGCCCCGACCGCCAACACCGGCACGATCGAGGCCAGCGTCACCGCGAGGAACATGGTGCGACCGCCGTACCTGTCGGTCAGTGCGCCGACCGCTATGCGGCCGAGCGATCCGACCAGTATCGGCGTGGCGACAAGCATCGAAGCCTGCGTGGCACTGAGCTTCATGTCGCCGGCGTAAGTAGTGGAGAGTGGGCCGATCATGTTCCAGGCCCAGAAATTGATGGCCGAGACCCAGGTGGCGAGCACAAGATTCATGCCCTGCCCTTGGCCCAGGTACGGCGTACTTGCCGTGGTCACCCGAACAGCAAAACATCATGTTCGGCGCGGTCGCGCCATTTTCCCGGAAACGTTGCGGGTGGTTTCATGCAAATGTAATCCGCAACATCGATATGCCCAAATAAATCTCATGCGGCCCGAGGTTCGCGGTCGGCTTGTTGCGCGAGCATGCGCGGACGTGCCCGAAATCCCGTCGTGTCAGGTACTTTCGCTGGGGGCCCCTCCCGCTTGCGGGGCGTCGGTCGCCGGGGTAAGCGCTGCGGTCAGATCCGCAATCCAAGCCCGATCGGCCGGTACCCATGGCAGTTCGTCGAGTTCGTCGGCGGTGACCCATCGCAGCGCCCGGTGATCGTGCGGTTGCGGGCTGCCCGCGGTCAGTGTGGCCCGGTAGGCACGCAGGGTCATGCCTGCCTTGAGCGCGACATCCACGCCGAGCCGGGCGCCGACACTCACCTCAACCCCCAGTTCCTCTCGCAGCTCGCGAGTCAGCGCATCGGCGTCGCTCTCGCCGGCGGCCACCTTGCCACCGGGCAGTTCCCACAGACCGGCCAGCTCCGGCGGGCGCTTCCGTTGGGCGACCAACAGCCCAGCCGCCGAGAACAAGGCACCGGCCACCACGATCTGTTCATCCATCGCGCCCGACGGTATACCGTCGGGTATGGCCGTGTTATCGAACGATCAGGTCGACGCCGCACTGCCCGATCTGCCGGGCTGGGAACGCGCGGCGGGCGCCCTGCGCAGATCCACCAAATTCCCGACGTTCCTCGACGGCATCGACGCGGTGCGCCGTGTCGCCGAATTCGCCGAGGAAAAAGACCATCATCCTGACATCGACATCCGCTGGCGCACAGTCACATTCGCACTGGTGACACATTCCGCCGGCGGGATCACCGACAAGGACGTCCAGATGGCTACCGAGATCAACCGGATTCTGGCCGACCAGCCGGGCTAGGCGCGCTGGGCGCAGTCGTCGCGATCCAGGCCAGCGTCGCCAGCGTCGCGACGATGTAGACCAGCCCGGCCCAGGCCAGATACCAGGGCCGGCCGATCTCCCAGATCGTCGGCTGGGCGAAGCTGAGCAACCACGGCACGCCGACCAGTGTGAGCGCCAGCCAACCCCAGCCCAGCACCCGCGCGCCCAGCCGGTTCGCCAGCGGCCCGTGCAGCAACCAGATCATCAGGGGAATCAGCCAGACCCAGTGGTGCGTCCATGAAATCGGCGAAAGCAGCAACCCGAACAGGCTCACGATCACGATCGCGCCCAGCCGGTCGGCGCTGCCGCCGATGGCCCGCCAGGCCAGCACGGCAAGGACCGCGGTGACGGCGATGCCGAGCAGGACGGCCGGACCGTATCCCGCGTCATGGCCGAGGATCCGGGAGATCCCGCCCCGCCAGGACTGGTTGAACGACGTCCCGATCGGCCCGATCCGGTCTGCGTCACCGAGAAGTTCGGTGAAATACCGGCGCGCCTCATCGCCGATCACCAACACCGAGAACGCGACCGTCCCGAAGAACACCACGGCCGAGAACACCGCAGCTCCCCACCGGCGCGCACCGAGGAAGTAGAGCCCCGAGACGGCAGGCGTCAGTTTCACCCCTGCGGCCAGGCCGACCAGCAGCCCCGACAGCCACCAGCGGTTGCTGTAGACGGCGCAAAGCACCGCCAGCACGAGGACGACATTGACCTGCCCATAGTCGAACGTGCTGCGCAACGGCTCGGTCCAGATGCCGACGGCCGTCCACAACATCGCGACACGCCGGGGGGCCGGGCCGCCGAGCAACAGCTGACTGACCCGCACCACGCCATACAGCGCGGCGATGATGCCGATCTGCCAACAGAACGCCACCAACCCGAAGGGCAGCAGATGCAGCGGATAGAACACCACCGCCGCGAACGGCGGGTAGGTGAAAGGCAGTGGGAAATCCGGGGTCTGGTCCGCGTAGACGTAGTCGTAGAGCGCGCCCGCGTGACCGCCCAGGGTGGCGGCGCCGCCGACATAGACGTGCAGGTCGACGAAGTTCGCGCCGTTGGGAACGAGATACGTCCAGGCCAGGCGCGCCGCAATGCTGAGGACCAGCAACACAGGCGCCAGACGGTAGAGGCGCGCGGTTGCTGAGACGTGGGTGGCCGGTTCGGTGTTAACGGACACGACTTTAGCGACCCGCCCGGTTCGTCTCGTCGGCGGTTTGTCACGCCAGCGTGGCTCTCGCCGCCGACGGTCACGCTAGCGTGGCGGCCGGCCCGCGGCCCGGCCCCGATTGTCACGCTGGAGTGGCTCCCGGCATCGGGCGCCACTCCAGCGTGACAATCGCCGAGAAGTGAGGTTCCCGATCCCGACGCGTCACGCCCAAGGCACTGCGAGATAACGAATTCGGTCAGGGCAGTAACGGTTGAATAACCGCCACACGTGTCACTTGAGTCCCATCAGTAACTCGATAGTTTTCCCTTCAGACGTGCAAGCAACCGATTGGGAGAACCATGATCTTCACCTGGAAAGCACTTTCCACCAGCATGATCGCGGCCGCCGGCGCAGTCCCGGTCGCGTTGGCCCTCAGCGCCTCAGCGAACGCCGAACCGGTGGCCCCGGCTCCGGTCCCGGCGCCGAACCTGCCGATCGTCAACCAACTCGCCGGCGTGCCGGCCGCCGCGCCGCAACTGCTGCAGGGTGTGAGCTCCGCGTTGACCGGCACTCCTGCCGCCGCACCGGCTCCGGTTCCAGGCGCTACCGCCTCGGTGACGCTGCCACAGGCACCTACGGCCGTCTCACCGGCAGCCGCCAATGCACCCCTGGGATCGCTGATGCCGGGCTTGCCCACCGCACCGGCCGCGACACCGGCAGTTCCGGCCGCGACCGCTCCGGTCTCCGGCCCGGCATCGTTGATCCCCTCCGCGGAGCTGACGATCCCGCAGGTGCCCGGCATGCCGATCCCGCTGCCCCAAAAGGTGAACATTCCGGGTGATCTGGCCTCGCTGGCTCCGGTTGCCGCTCAGACGGCCCTGCCTGCCGCGGCATCCCCGTTGGCCCCGGCAGCGGCGGCAGCTCCGGCGGTTGCGGCTCCGGCCGCCGCCGCTCCGGCTGCTTTCAACCCGGAGGTCGCGGCGCTCGCTCCCCTGCTGACCGCTGGCCTGCCCTGATCCTCGAACTGGTCTGACCGCCCGAAACGATTGGGAAAACCATGTCACCGCGTATGTCTCTGAAAACGATGTTCGGCACCGCCGCCGCAATCGGGTCCACCACCCTGTTGCTGTTCAGCAGCGCCGTAGCGAACGCCGATCCGGCGCCGCTGCCGATCGACGCGGTACAGGCACCCGGTCTGCCGGCGATGGAGAACCTCAGTCCGATCATCCAGCAGGCCGCGGCCGATCCCGGCGGCGCCGTGCAACTGCTGATGGCAGCCGCGCAGGCGTTCGCTGCCAACAAATCGGAATCGGCTGAGTCCCGCAACGTCGCCACGGCGGTCAACCATTTCGCGGCACAGCCCGTCGCCGCACCCGAGCACGTTCCTGCTCTGGGTGCCGGCGGCGACGCTCACCTGCCGATGGGTGTCGACCCGGCCCACGCGGCCGGGCCGGCCCCTGAGGCGCTGCCCGCACCGGCACCCGCTCCGGCTCCCGAGGCCGCGCCGGCTGCCCCGGCGGCACAGGCAGCGGCACCGGCACCGGCACCGGCACCGGCACCCGAAGCTGCACCCGCGCCCGCTCCGACTCCCGGGGCAGTCCCGGTCGCGGCCACCATCCCGGCGCCGGCACCCGAAGCGGCGCCTGCACCGGCACCCGCGCCTGACGCCGCCCCGGCGGGCGCCCCGGCCCCCGCCCCGGGCTTCGGACCCGACACGCCGACGACGCAGGACTTCATGTACCCGTCGATCAGCAACGGCTGCCTCAAGGACGGCGGAAACGTTCTGGCGACGGCAATCTCGGTGGCCGGCCCGGCCACGATCCCGCTGCCCGGCCCGAAGGCCGGCCAGACCGCTTACGTGTTCACCGCGATCGGGACCCCGGGCCCGGCAGCCGAGCAGAAGCTGCCGCTGAACGCCACGTGGGTGAACCTGACCACCGGCAAGTCCGGCAGCGTGACGCTGCAGCCGCGCTCGGACATCAACCCCGAAGGGCCGACCACGCTGACCGCGATCGCCGACACCGGATCAGGCAGCATCATGACGACGGTCTTCGGCCAGGTCACCACGACCGAGAAGCAGTGCCAGTTCATGCCCACCATCGGATCCACGGTGGTGCCCTGACCACACCATATGAATGGGGAAACGAAATTCCCGGTCGCCGGCCTGATGGCTGGCGACCGGGAATTTTGTATAGGGCTGAAAGCTGGGGCCTAGTAGGCCATGAAGAGGATCATTTCGCGGTCGTACTCACGACCGGGGTGCTGCTGGGCCAGATGGGCCTGAGCCTTCTCGACCAGGTCGTCCTCATCGGTGCCGCTGATCGCTTCGCCACACGGGCAGTTCAGATGTGTCTTCGCCATATGTTCACCATTGCATAGGTAGCCCAGCTTTCAAGCCCGAGTGTGCACACAGATCGCGGTTCATCGCCGAAACACGATCTCACCGCACGCTCGGCGCAACTACGCCTTGGCGGCCTTGGCTTCCTTCGCGGCGGCCTTCATCTGCTTCTTGTAGGTGCGGACCTTCTGCAGCGACCCGGGGTCGACCACGTCGGCCACCGACATGAAGCTGCCCGCCGTGCCGTAATCCCCCGCCGCCTCACGCCAGCCCTTCGGCGTCACGCCGTACTGCTTGCCCAACAGCGCCAAGAAGATCCGGGCTTTCTGGTCACCGAACCCGGGCAGCCGCTTGAGCCGGCGCAACACCTCTTTGCCGTCGGGATCGCCGCCGGTCCACAGCGCCGTGACATCGCCGTCGTACTCGTCGACGATGGCCCGCGCGAGGTCCTGCACCCGCTTGCCCATCGACCCCGGAAACCGGTGAATGGCAGGGGTTTGCGACACGAGGGCAATGAACTCGTCCGGGTTGTAGTCGGCGATCTCGCCGGCGTCGACGCCACCGAGGCGGTCGGCGATCTTCTTGGGCCCGGCGAATGCCGTCTCCATCGGAATCTGCTGATCCAACAACATCCCCAGGAGCAGCGCAAACGGGCAGTTGGAAAGCAGTTCGTCTGCCTCGGGCTCTTGCACCAGGCTGAGTTTCGGAGTCACTGGTTCACCTCTCAACAGGAGCGAGCGTGTCGCGTCCGCTCGAAACACACATGAGGAGAGTAGCCATGATCGATGATCGCCAGACGCCGCAGTAGGTGAACGTGAGCAGGTCGTTCGTACTGACAGCCGAGGGCGACGCCTCACGCGTACAGGTGTACACGTCGTCTTTCGTGGAAGCCGGAGTCGGGTTCCTGCACGAGGCCACAAACGTCCGTATCGCTGCTGCGTTCACCTACAACGTGGCCGAGACCGGTGACGGCACCTTCACCCTAAAGCTGAACGGCGTTGAGACCAGCACTGTCGCAGAGGACGTGTCTGCCGCCAACCTGAAAGCAGCCATCGTCGCTGTCGATGACGGCATCACCGCCGATGACGTGACCGTGAACGGTTCTGCCGGTTCGTACTACGGTGACGATCCCTGCGTCTCTGACGAAGGGCACCGCCACCGGCACCGGAGTGTCGGCTGTCACCAACGCCTGACCGATTGCAGGAAAACGCGAGCCGGGCTCGCCAGTTGGTCTAACTGACAGCGGACCCCGCACTATGGCCTTCCTCGGTGCGGGGTTCCGTGTTCCTCAGTCAGTGCGGGAGATAGTTATTCGCGCTCGATCTCGTCAAAGCGTCCATTCTTGGCATCCGTGACGGCGCCAGTCAAGAGACGGGCCAATACCTCGGCTTCTTCAAGCGACATGATCATATGCACCGGGTTGGGTTGCATAGCATTCCCCCCCATAATACGTTCTCGGTGATCTCCGTAAGGGAACAGGCTTACCGACGCGTCCGTAACCTTGCCATTCTCATTGACTGTCGCACTCGTCTCGATGTGCGGGGTGACGTCGTCGAACTCGTAGTAACTGATGCTTACATGCATGCGGAGAACCTATCCGGCAGAGCGCAACTGCGTATGCTCTTCGCAGATCGAAACCGGGGGCGGCCACGTCTTAATGGCCAGACGGCAGGTGGCTAAACCCTATTATCTACGGCGACTCCCGGGAAGGATCCAATCGCATGGAAGCTCTGCTGATTATCGGCGGCCTCGTGCTCACGTCGTGGCTCGCGTATCGAATCGTTCTTCACATCCTCAAAGAGCGGTATTTCGCAAGCGAAGAGTTCCTGGCGCACAAGAAACGGATCGCGTCGTTCGTCGCCGAGCACAACGAACTGGCCCGCTACGTTGCCGAGATACGCAGCCGTGGAACCTTCCACCTCGGTGCGTCCAGCACCGGGTCACAGGCTCATCTGGCATCGTTCGAGAACACGAGCTACTGGAATTACCGCCGGGACCGCAACGTGGCGAACTATCAAGCCCCGAATGTGCACAACTGTTCACTGCAGGTGGTACGTAACGCCAGCGTAGAGCCCCTGAAGTACGTGATGAAGTACTTCAACATCAAGGCTGACGAAACTCATCTCGCGGAGGTCGAAAAGCTAGGCGATGACATAGCACGCCTGGAAGAGGCCATCCGCAACCTCCAAAGGCGTGAGGCGAGCATTACCAAGTCAATCAACCCGCCCGCATTCATTTTGAAGCACTACGCGGGCGAGTTCATGGACCAAGTCGGGGTGGAGCTGTCCCCGATCTCGGTCCCCTACCCGGTGTACATCTTTGAGTACGTGAGCGCCGGTGGGAACAGCTCGCAGCGCTCGTCCGTCACGTTCGACACCCCGACGATCGATACTCTTGTCGAGACCCTTTCGCAGAAGATCCGGTGGCGAAAGAGTGCTGCCGGCCAGCGTGCTCTGATGACCTCGAAGCTGCGAAACCTCATCAAGAAACGTGACAATTTCACCTGCCAGTACTGCTCGGCGTCGCTTGCAGAACAGACTCATCTCCTACTGGAGGTCGACCACATCGTTCCGGTATCCAAAGGCGGCTTGTCGACGCATGACAATCTCCAGACTCTGTGCTGGCGTTGCAACAGGACCAAATCGAACAAGGTCACATCCGGCGGACAAGTTCCGCCTGCCCCTCAGCAGAAGGCTCGACTCGCCGAGTCCACCACAGTTGAATATGCAAAAGCTAAGTGCTTTAAGTGCGATCACATACAGGATGTGCCTAAGTCCCTGGCCAGCTTTACCTGCGGGCACTGTGGCCAGACGCTGAAACGCAAAGTATCTGCATCTGCGGCCCCACAGAAGGATGTGCCGGTGGTAGCCCAACCCCCCGATGATCCCCCGGCCGATAAGTCCACGAGAATTCGATGCTTCAAGTGTGAGCATGAGCAAAAGGTGTCCGAGTCTGTAGGGTTCTTTGCCTGCGAGAAGTGCGGCCAGAAGCTGAAACGCAGAGTATCGGTGGCGGCGATCCCCGAAGAGGGTGCTCCGGCGGTGGAGCGATCCGCTGCTACACCCGCCGATAAGGCCTCAGCAATTCAATGCTTCAAATGCGAGCACAGGAACACGGTGTCTGAGTCCGTGAGAACCTTTGCCTGCGAGAAGTGCGGCCAGAAGCTGAAACGCAGGATGTCCATAGCCGATCTACCCCCCGCGCAGCGCGTGGCTTACTGAGCGGATAACTGTCATGCACCTTTCTGGTAATCGGTGCGTCCTCCATGCGGCTGGCGTTGGTGGCCTCGGAACGTGGAGGCTTTAACCTGCTGTGCAATTGCCACCTAAGGCCGCCGCAGCCAGCGCTCTCGGTCCCTGAACTACCGACACACGAGCCCCGACGAGGGCTCTCAACTGCGCGCCTATGGTTATCAGCGTGTAGCGACTTGCTGATCCAACAACATCCCGACCAAGAGCGCGAACGGGTTGGACTCCAGCAGGGCGTCGGCCTCCGGGTCTTGGACTAGCTGCAGTTTCCCACGTCGCCAGTCTAGGACTAGCGACGTTTTTGACGTCTGTGTCGGTGGAGTGTGCGAATGTGAACGCGTTAACCGGTGATGTGCCCATAGGAGATGGACATGAGACGCGTCGTTGCACTTCTATTTGCAGCGGTTGTTACCGCGCTTGCCTTGGCCGCCCCGGCCGGTGCGATCCCCGATCAGGGCACGCCGGAGTTCGACAACTACATGCAGGGCCTGGACCGCAACGGATTCCACCTGAATCCCGACACTGCGTGGCGCGTCGCGCACCAGGCTTGTACCGGCAGCATCCCGGGGTACATCAGTTGGGAGCTGGCCGCCCAGGGCGTGATCGGCCCCGGCGCCGAGCAGCGGGTGTACGACGTTGCCAGGAAGTACACCTGCCCCGTTCAGTAGGTGAGCTAGCTGCGGTTTCGCCGCACAGCCATCTAAGGTGGGCCGCACGATGTCCGG
Organism: Mycolicibacterium peregrinum; assembly: GCF_002102345.1. GTDB lineage: Bacteria > Actinomycetota > Actinomycetes > Mycobacteriales > Mycobacteriaceae > Mycobacterium > Mycobacterium peregrinum. Next base: position 135,803 of record NZ_LQPP01000041.1, on the reverse strand, counting down.
CGAAGTGGCAGTCGCGCTGGCCCTGGCGCTGATCTTGGCGGCGGTTGCCGCCGTCGTCGTGGTGCGCACCCGACGGGTGGTGGCCACTCCCACCGAACGCGCCGTGCATGCCGCACTGCACACCGCGGCGCAGGCCGCCCGCGCGTTACGTCAAGGCCTGGACACCGAATCCGCCCAGACCGCGGCGCCGTATCTGCGCGAACTGACCGGCACCGCGGGCCTGGCCCTGTTCGACGACGACGCCGCACTGCTGGCCCGCGACCACGACGACGAGGCGATCTGGCACCCCGGCACCGTCGACGTCTGCGCCGACACCGCCCGGGAATCGATCAGTGCGGGGCGCCGGGTCCTGCACACCGCGCGGTCGACGGCGGTCGTGGCCCAGCCGCTGCTGACCGAGGGCGGTGAGGTGCTCGGCGCGCTGGTCGTGCTGACACCGGCCAGCCCCGGTCCCGGGATGCTCGGCGCGGTCGGCGAGGTGGCGCGCTACGCTGCCAGCCAGCTCGAGCTGGCCGAACTCGACGCGTCACGTGCCCGGCTGGACCGGGCCGAGGTGCTGGCGCTGCGTGCCCAGATCAGCCCGCACTTCATCTACAACGCGCTCAACACGATTGCGTCGTTCGTCCGCACCGACCCGGACCGGGCGCGCGAACTGATCCTGGAATTCGCGGATTTCACCCGCTACTCGTTCCGCGCGGCCGGGCAGTACACCACGCTCGCCGACGAACTGCGCAACATCGACCGCTACCTCACTCTGGAGCGGGCCCGATTCGGCCCCAACCTGACGGTGCGGCTGCAGGTGGCACCCGAGGTGCTCAATGTCGTCGTGCCGTTTCTCGCGCTGCAGCCGCTGGTGGAAAACGCTGTGCGGCACGGGCTGGCGGGGCAGGGCGGCGGATCGGTGGAGATCATCGCGCGCGACGCCGGCACTGAATGCGTGATCACGGTGGAGGACGACGGTGCAGGCATCGATCCCGACACGCTGCGCGCCGGGCCCGGTGACGCGTTGGCCGACCGTACCGGGGAGTCCGCGCATGTCGGGCTGACGAATGTGGACCATCGGCTGCGCGCGGCATTCGGCAACGATTACGGTCTTGTGGTCGAGACAGCGGTCGGCGCGGGCACCAAAGTGGTGATGCGCGTGCCGAAGTTCCGTTCAGGGGTCCGAGCCGGCGGAGGTGCGTTCGCATGAGCGAGCTCAACCTGACCGTGCTCGCCGTCGACGACGAGGCACCCGCTCTCGACGAGCTGGCCTACCTGCTGGGCCGGCACCCCGATGTCGGCGAGGTGCACACCGCGTCCGACGCCACCTCGGCACTGCGCGAACTCAACCAGCACGCTTTCGACGCGGTGTTCCTCGACATCAACATGCCCGGCCTGTCCGGCATCGAATTGGCCGGGGTGCTGGCCAATTACGCGAACCGGCCCGCCGTGGTGTTCGTGACCGCCCACGAGGACAAGGCGGTGGCGGCCTTCGACGTCGGCGCCGTCGACTATCTGCTCAAACCGATCCGGCAGAACCGCCTCGACGAAGCCGTGCGCCGGGTCGCGTCCGCCGCGCCGAAGGCTGCGGCCGAACCAGCCGGCGCGACACAGTCCGAGGACCGGGACTGGAATGTGGTCCCCGCCGAACTGGGCGGCATCACCCATCTGGTGCCCCGCGACAGCATCGGCTGGGTCGAGGCCGAGGGTGACTACGCCCGGTTGCACTCGGCCACCGGCGCCCACCTGGTGCGGATCCCGTTGAGCACCTTGGAAACCCGTTGGCGCGACCACGGGTTCCAGCGCATCCACCGGTCGTACCTGGTGTCACTGCGGCAGGTCACCGGACTCCGCACCGCCGACGGCGCGGTGCTGGTCCGGCTGCGCGCCAACGGATCCTCCCCCGCGGTGGAACTGCCGGTGAGCCGACGTCAGGCCCGCGAACTGCGCGACCGGTTGGTCCGCGACCCGATGCGCAATCTCAAGCCGGCGGGCACTGATGAGTGACCGGCCCACTCCCCAGCGGCAGCGGGTCGTGCTCGCCCACCGTCGCGGCACCCGCATGGTGCGCACACGCATCGAGGTGGCCGAACAGACACAGGTGGGCGACGCCCTGGTACGCGGCCTCGTGCGCACCCAATTAGGGCTCGCCTTGCGACTCGCCGCTGTAGTGGTCACGGTCGTGGTGGCGCTGGTACTACTCAATTCCGCCGTACCGGAGTTCGCCGCGCTCACCGTGTTCGGCATCCGGCTCAACTGGCTGATCCTGGCCGGGCTGCTGTATCCGCTGCTGTACGGCGTCGGCCGGCTCTATATCCGACTGGCCGAGCAGGGCGAGCGCGATTTCGTCCGCGTGGTCGACAGCGAACCATGACCGGCGCACCGCTGACCGCCGCCGCCCTGCTGGCCGCCGTCGTGGCCACCATCGCCATCGGCGCCTACGGGGTCCGGTTGTCCCGCACCACCTCCGACTTCCTGGTGGCCTCGCGCAGCGTCGGCCCGCAGTGGAACGCCGCCGCGATCTCCGGTGAATATCTCTCCGCGGCCTCGTTTCTCGGGGTGGCCGGGCTGATCGCAAAATACGGCGCCGACGCGCTGTGGTATCCGGTCGGTTTCACCGCGGGCTATCTGGGCGTGCTGCTGTTCGTGGCCGCACCGCTACGACGCTCGGGGGCCTATACCGTCCCCGACTTCGCCGAATTCCGGCTCGGCTCGGTCCGTCTGCGCAAGGTGGCCATGCTCGTCGTCGTGGTGATCTGCCTGTTCTATCTGGCGCCGCAGTACCAGGGCGCCGGCCTCGCCCTGAAAACGCTTCTGGGCGTTCCGGTCTGGGTCGGGCCGCTGCTGGTCGCCGCGATCGTCATCACCAATGTGGTGGCCGGCGGCATGCGGTCGATCACGTTCGTGCAGGCCTTCCAATACTGGCTGAAGCTGACCGCCATCGCGGTCCCGGCACTGGCCCTGCTCGGGCTGTTCATCGGCGACCGTGGCGAATTGGGCGGCCCGCTGCCGCCCACTGTGCAACAGCAGACCACCGTGCAGATCGAGACCGCAGTGGTGGTCCAGGTGATCGAACCGGCGGGCATCACTGTGTCCGGCGACCTGGACGGCCGTCGCGTCGACTCCGCCAGGATCACCGCGCCCGGGCAACATACCCTCGGCGCGGGCACCACGCTGACGCTGGCCGCGGGTGCGGCCACGCCGGTGGTGGCCGGCACTCCCGGGACCGGCAGTGAGTGGATCGCATCGGGCGGAGGCCTGGGCGGCGGGCATCCGCTGTATCAGGTGTTGTCCATCATCGTCGCGACGTTCCTGGGCACCATGGGCCTGCCGCATGTGCTGGTCCGCTTCTATACCAACCCCGACGGGCGGGCTGCCCGCCGTACCGCGCTGGCGGTGGTGGCGCTGCTGTCGGTGTTCTACTTCTTCCCGATCCTGCTCGGGGTGTTCTCCCGGTTGTACGTGCCGCAGTTGCTCATCACCGGAACTGCCGACGCTGCAGTGCTTTTGGCCCCCGGCGCGGCCGTCGGCGGGATCGGCGGCCAACTGCTGGCCGCCCTGGTGGCCGCCGGCGCCATCGCGGCGTTCCTGGCAACCTCTTCGGGCCTGCTGATCAGTGTCGCCGGTGCCCTGGCCACCGATGTGCTGCGCGGCCGGGTGCGCGACTTCCGGATCGCCGCAGTATTCGGTGGGCTCATCCCGATCCCGTTGTCGCTGATGGTGTCCGGGCTGGAGTTGTCACGCAGCGTCGGCTTGGCCTTCGCGGTCGCCGCGTCCACCCTGTGCCCGTTACTGGTGCTCGGTATCTGGTGGCGCGGCCTGACGGCGATCGGTGCGGCATGTGGCCTCGCGGTGGGCGGATGTGTGTGCGGCAGCGCGGCGCTCGTGGCGATCACCGGCGGGGTGGACGACCACGTGCTCGGGGGCTGGCCCGCGGTGATGGTCGGTTACCCGGCGGCGGTCAGCGTGCCGATCGCCTTCCTCACCATGATCGTCGTCAGCATGTTCACCCGGCCCATCCCCGGCGTCGCGCAGATCTTCGCGCGCATGCACGTGCCCGAACGCCTCGGCCTCGGCGTCGAGCGGGTGCCCGCAGGCTGAACCGCCTGCCGCTCAGCCCCGACGACCGACCGCTCGGCGCAGCGATGACCGAATTCGGCGTATCGACCTCGATACCCCGCCCATGTGACCCAGCTCTCAATTAGGTTCAGGCGCTATCCGCTCTCACAGCCAATTGTCAGGAGTTCTCGGGTGACCGAAACCGACCTTCCCGAGAGGGTTGCCCCCACCGGGGAGCAGTTCCTCGCCATGCAGGCCAGTCCTGAATTCCAGGAACTGCGTACCCGCCTGCGCCGCTTCGTCTTTCCGATGACCGCGTTCTTCCTGGTCTGGTACGGCCTCTACGTCGCTCTCGGCGCGTTCGCTCACGACTTCATGGCCATCCGGGTGTTCGGCAACGTCAACGTCGGCCTGCTGATCGGGCTGGGCCAGTTCCTGACCACGTTCCTCATCACCGGGTTGTACGTACGCTTCGCGAACCGGGAGCTCGACCCGCGGGCCACCGCCATCCGCGAAGAGCTGGAGGGCACCCGATGACAGTCACAACGCTCGCCGCGGAGACCGTCGGTAACCCGGTGGCCAACATCGGCATCTTCAGCCTCTTCGTCGTCGTCACGATGATCGTGGTGATCAAGGCCAGCAAGCGCAATGCGACCGCCGACGAGTTCTTCACCGGTGGCCGCGGCTTCTCGGGCCCGCAGAACGGCATCGCCATCGCCGGTGACTACCTGTCGGCGGCCAGCTTCCTCGGCATCGCCGGCGCCATCGCCGTCTACGGCTACGACGGCTTCCTGTACTCGATCGGCTTCCTGGTGGCCTGGCTGGTCGCCCTGCTGCTGGTGGCCGAATTACTGCGCAACACCGGTAAGTTCACGATGGCCGACGTGCTGAGCTTCCGGCTCAAGCAGCGCCCGGTGCGGCTGGCCGCGGCCATCTCGACGCTGACGGTGTCACTGTTCTACCTGCTGGCCCAGATGGCCGGGGCGGGCGGTCTGGTCGCCCTGCTGCTCGACGTCAACAGCCGGGCCGGGCAGTCGATCGTGATCGCCGTCGTCGGTATCCTGATGATCGTCTACGTCCTCGTCGGCGGCATGAAGGGCACCACCTGGGTGCAGATCATCAAGGCCGTGTTGCTGATCGCCGGTGCCGCCCTGATGACCGTGATGGTGCTGAGCAAGTTCGGGCTGAACTTCTCCGAGATCCTGGGGTCGGCCCAGTCGGCGATCTCCGGGGCCACCACCAAGGGCGTGTCCAGCCGTGACGTGCTGGCCCCTGGCGCGCAGTACGGCGGATCGCTCACCTCGCAGATCAACTTCATCTCGCTGGCGCTCGCGCTGGTGCTCGGCACGGCCGGTCTGCCGCACGTGCTGATGCGCTTCTACACCGTGCCGACCGCGAAAGAGGCTCGGCGGTCGGTGGTCTGGGCCATCGCCCTGATCGGCGCCTTCTACCTGTTCACCTTGGTGCTCGGCTACGGCGCGGCCGCACTGGTCGGCCCGGACCGGATCCTCGGGGCGGCCGGTGGCGTGAACTCCGCGGCCCCGCTGCTGGCCTTCGAGCTCGGCGGGGTCATCCTGCTCGGGGTCATCTCGGCGGTGGCGTTCGCGACGATCCTCGCCGTCGTGGCCGGCCTGACCATCACGGCGTCGGCGTCGTTCGCGCACGACATCTACGCCTCGGTTCTCAAGTCACGCAAGGTTACCGAGGACGAGCAGGTGCGAGTCTCGCGTATCACCGCGGTCGTGCTCGGCGTGTTCGCGATCGGGCTCGGCATCCTCGCCAACGGCCAGAACGTGGCATTCCTGGTGGCCTTGGCATTCGCCGTGGCGGCCGCGGCCAACCTGCCGACGATCGTGTACTCGCTGTACTGGAAGCGGTTCAACACCCGCGGTGCCCTGTGGAGCATGTACGGCGGCCTGATCTCGACCATCGTGCTGATCGTGTTCTCCCCCGCCGTATCGGGTTCGAAGACCGCCATGATCCCCGGCGCGGACTTCGATTTCTTCCCGCTGGCGAACCCGGGCATCGTGTCCATCCCGCTGGCATTCGCGCTCGGCATCATCGGCACGCTCACGTCGCCCGACACCGGGAACCCCGCGCTCAACGCCGAGATGGAGGTCCGGTCGCTGACCGGCGTCGGCGCCGAGAAGGCGGTCGCGCACTAACGCCACCCAATCCCCGAAATGGTATTCCGGCAGCGAAAGTGCGAGTAGCACGCTGCCGGAATACCATTTCGGCGGAATAACGACTGGAATCGCACGGCTACCATTCAGCGTGCGCCGCTTCTCATTTCCTCTCCTCGCCTACGCGTTCGCCGCGATCATGGTGGGCACCACGCTGCCCACCCCGATGTACGCGCTCTACGCCGACCGCATGCATTTCGCGGTGCTGACCACGACGGTCATCTATGCCACCTATGCCGGCGGTGTGCTGTTCGCGCTGCTCGCATTCGGCCGCTGGTCAGATGCCGTGGGCAGGCGGCCCATGCTGTTGGCGGGTGTGGCGGCCGCCCTCGCCAGTGCCTTGGTGTTCCTGCTCGCCGATTCCGTGCCGCTGCTGCTGATCGGCCGGGTGCTGTCCGGTCTGTCGGCGGGTCTTTTCACCGGAACGGCCACAGCGGCCGTCATCGAGGCCGCCCCGCAGGCCTGGAAGACCCGCGCCGCGGCGGTGGCGACGGTGGCCAACATCGGTGGCCTGGGTGCCGGCCCGCTGTTGGCCGGTCTACTGGTGCAGTACGCACCGCAGCCCCTTCTGCTGCCGTTCCTGATCCACATCGGCCTCGCGGCGCTGGCCGGGATCGCGGTGTTCGTTGTGCCGGAGACGTCGGCGCGCATCGGCAGGATCGGGTTGCAGCGCCTGTCCGTGCCCACCGAGGTGCGGACCGTGTTCGTCATCGCCGCACTGGCCGCCTTTGCCGGATTCGCGGTGACCGGACTGTTCACCGCGGTCGCACCGTCTTTCCTGTCGAACGTCATCGGCATCAGCAACCACGCGGTGGCCGGCGCGATCGCCTGCTCGATCTTCGCGGCCTCGGCCCTGACCCAGGTAGCAGCGAATCGAATGGCCGCCGAGCGGGCGGTGGCCGTCGGCTGCGGACTGTTGATCGTGGGCATGATGATTCTGACTGCGGCACTGTGCTTTTCCTCGCTGCCCACCCTGATCGCAGCGGCCGTGGTATCCGGTATCGGCCAGGGCATGAGCTTCAGCCGGGGCCTGGCCGCAGTCGTCGACCGCGCCCCGGCCCAGCGTCGCGCCGAGGTCAGCTCCACGTACTTCGTCGTCGCCTATGTCGCCATCTCGCTTCCGGTGATCGGCGAAGGCCTGGCCGCTCAATCACTGGGCCTGCGGACCGCGGGCATCACATTCGCGATCACCGTCGCGGTGCTGGCCGCAATCTGTCTGGCCGCGATCCTGTTCGCGGAGGCCAGAGCGAAGACTCCCGTATTTCTACCTAGGGACTACTCAGCCGCGGGGCCATAGCGTTCTAGCCATGACCGTTGCTGCTGACACAGCTGCCAAGAAAGCCCCGGCGAAAGCCTGGCTGTTCCCGTCCCCCGCCGAGGTCGAGGCGCAGACCCCGCCTGACCGGGACCGTGCCATCGACGTCATCCGGATCGTGTCCCTGGTCGGTGTGGTGTTCGGCCACACGATCATGGCCACCAGCACGATCCGCGACGATGTGTTCATCTGGAGCAACCTGCTCACCGCATCTGTCGTCTTTCAGGCGCTGACCTGGGTGTTCCAGATCATGCCGCTGTTCTTCTTCGCCGGGGTCGCGGCGTCGGTGCAGTCCTGGAAGCCCGGCTCTTCGTGGGGCGGCTGGCTGCTGCGACGCTGCACCCGGCTGTACCGGCCGGTGTTCTACTACCTGGCTTTCTGGACCGCGGCCCTGGCGGTGCTGCGGTTCGTCCTTCCGGTGCACGTCTACGAGCCCATCGCCGGGATCTCCATCCAGCTGCTGTGGTTCCTGGGCGCCTATGTCCTCGTGCTGGCGGCGGTGCCGCTGCTGGCCCGTATCACCACCACCGGGCAGATGGCGGCGGCGGTGATCGGCACCTACGCGTTCATCGCCGTCATCGACTTTGTCCGGATTACCGTGGACCAAGCCGGCTACGCCACACTGGGCTACCTCAACACCGTGGTGTGGTTGATCCCCGGAGTGTTCGGTGTGGCCTACCGTCGCCACCTGCTGTCCAGCGGTGCCGCGCTGAAGATCGGGTTCGGCATGCTCGGTGTGAACCTCGCGCTGCTGTACTTCGGCCCCTACGAGCTGAGCCTGGTCGGCATCGAGACCCAGCACCTGAAGAACATGACGCCGCCGTCGCTGCTGCTGGCCGGTCACGCAATCATGATGTGCGCGTTCGCGATTGCCGCTGCCCCCGCCATCAACCGGTGGGCTCAGCGGCCACGGGTGTGGTGGCTGACAGCGATCGGCAACTCCGGTGCGATGACGCTGTACCTGTGGCACATGCCACTGTTGCTGGGCCTGCACCTGGTGTTCGACTACCTGGGTCTGGACCGCTACGACCCGTCCGCCCCCGGATTCCTGGCCCTGTCGGTGCTGCAGTTGGCGTTGATGGCCGGACTGGTCGCGGTCGCCTTCGTCGCACTGCGACCGCTGGAGAACAACCCGCTGCCGTTGTGGGACGGTGGCGCGGTGACCGGCACGGGAATCCGCAGCGCGACGGTGGGTCTGCTGCTCTGCGTGGCCGGTGCGGCGACGCTGACCTCGGTGGCCTGGGGACTGAAGGATCAGGGTGTGTACTGCGTGGCGGTCATGTTGGTCGCGCTCGTCGCGGCCCGGGCGCTGGCCCGCGACTGACGCATCGACACTGCGTACAACGCGTCGAGTGTGCGTACAGATCGCAAATTTCCACGGAATAGCGATCTGTACGCACACTCGGCGTTGACGAACCTGTATCTACCCGCTCTTGCGGCGAAATTCCCGGCGGTTCTCGACCGGGCCGTGCGCCCGGGGTTGGTTGCGGCCGCCGTCCTTGTGCGCAGCGCCGCCAGACGACTGCGCCTTCTTGCGCTCCAGGGCCTCCCGGAATTTGCGCTTGTTGTCGTCTTCCGGAGTGTCGTCAGCCATACGCGGCAGCGTAGCCCGACAACGACGCGATAGTCACGCGTATTACCGACGGCCCGGCGGCATCCCGTAGACGTGCGTGATCGGCAGGGTCAGCAACACGCGACGATCATCGACCATGGCGCGCCGGTAATCGTCCCAGTCGGGATGCTCTCCGGCGATGTTGCGGTACAAGGCAATTAGCCCCTCGACCGTGTCGTCGTCGGGCGAGGCGGCGGGCGGGGTGAGGATCGCGTCGCCCTCGGCAACCGCATACGACCAGCCGTCGTCGGAGCTGACATGAATGGATGCGCGGGGATCACGGCGCAGGTTGCGGGTCTTGGCCCGCGGCTCGGTGATGGACACCTGGATCTGCACTGCCCGCGGGTCGAAGTAGTAGGAGACATTCGACAGTTGCGGACGACCGTCCTGCTTGATCGTCGCGAGAACTCCCATCGAGTTGCCGCCGATCAAGGCCAAAAGCTTGTCGTCGAAAACCTGGCGCCCCATGTGACGAGCGTACGTCTTTACCATCGGTTCGATGAGTGTGATTGACGGCAACACCCTCGACGGCGTCTCGGCGACGTCGCTGTGGACCCTTAGCAACCGCGGTCTCGAGGCCAGACGTTCCGACGGCGTGATCCGCGACCCGTGGGCCGTGGCCCTGCGTGACTCGATCGACTACGACTACCGCAAGTTCGGCAGGCCCACCCAGGCCCATGCGCTGCGGGCCCGCGCCTTCGACGTCGAGACCCGTGACTACCTCTCGTCGCATCCAAAGGCCGCGGTGGTGGCATTGGCCGAGGGCCTGCAGACCAGCTTCTGGCGACTCGATCAGGCCGGGGTAGCCGACGAATTGACCTGGTATTCAGTCGATCTACCGCCTGTGATCGCGATCCGCGACAAACTATTGCCCCATGACGACCGCATCGTCACCCTGGCCCAGTCGGCACTCCACCGCAGTTGGATGGACCACGTCGACGCCACCAACGGTGTGTTCATCACCGCCGAGGGCCTTCTGATGTACCTGGAACCCGACGACGTGCGCAGCCTGATCGCCGACTGCGCGGCACGGTTCCCCGGGGCACGGATGGTCTTCGACTCGATCCCGCACTGGGCGAGCCGGCGCACCATCAAGGGTTGGCACCTGTCCGACCGCTACATCGCGCCGCCGATGCCGTTCGCGCTGACCGCCGAAGAGGGCCTGGCCATGGCCGGGACGGGACCGGGAGCCATCGCCGGGGTGAGGTCGGCTCGGGACGTGCCCCTGCAGGCCGGGCGCGGCCTGTTCAAGCTGGCGGCCGAGCCGTGGCTGGACCGGATCGGCGCGATCCACCGCATCAGGCCGTCCATCACGGCACTGGACTTCTGACCCGAAGGATCGAGAAAGAGACGACCGTGCTGATTCCAGGACTGCATCGCCGGCGGTACCGGCGGGCGCTCATCGCGCTCACCGCTTTGCTCGTCGTCGGTGTCACGCCGTCCTGCGCGACCGAGGCGAAAACGGAAAAGAGGTCCGCCGCGGTCGCGGTGGTTCCAGAGGCCCTCACCCTGCACGACGTGACTGTCACCCGCGTCCACTACCGGTCTGACGCCCCGCCCACCGACCGGTACCCCAACCAAAACTGGGCCGATCTCTACCTGCCCGCCGGTCGGCATGCGTTCAATTCGGTCCCGCTGGTGGTGCTGATCCACGGCGGCGGGTGGCAGAGCACGATGGGCGCGGGGGTGTTCCAGGGACTGGCCCGCGAGCTCAGTAGCCGCGGCATGGCCGTCTACAACATCGAGTACCGCAGGATGGGCTCGGGCGGTGGGTGGCCGACCACATTCGACGACGTGGCCGGCGCCATGGACTATGTCGCCGAGGTGGCCCTTCAGTATCCGCAGCTGGCCATCGACGACGCGCTCGTCGTGGGCCACAGTGCGGGAGCCCAGTTGGCGGTGTGGGCCAGCACCCGCCAGGACCTGCGCGGTGACGAGGTCGGATCCCGGCCTCGGTTCCGGCCGACCAGGGTCATCTCGCTGGCCGGTCCGCTCGACATGGTCTACGCGGCCGACCACGGCGACAAACGCATCGTCGCGGTGCTCGGCGGCCGCCCGGCAGAGGTGCCGCGGCGGTACGCCTCGGTCGATCCGATCCAGAATCTCGACCCGAGCGTGCCGGTGATCGCAGTGCACGGAACGCTCGACACTGTTGTGGCACCGGCCAATTCGCAGCGCTACGTCGCAGCGCTCAAAAAGCGCGGCGGCCGGGCCAGCGTCGAATTGCTCCCGGGTGAGAACCACACGTCGATCGTGTCGACACGATCCCCCAGCTTCCGGCGAGTGCTCCACCTCATCACCGCCACCTCGAAGGCCGAATTGGACCAACTGCCGGTGAAGTGACTGGTTAGGCTGGAGCGGTGACCCGCTACATCGCGTTCCTGCGCGGCATCAACGTGGGAGGCGTGAATCTCAAGATGGCCGACGTGGCCAGAGCCATGGAGGCAGCCGGATTCACCGAGGTCAAGACGATTCTGGCAAGCGGAAATGTCTTGCTGGACAGCACTTCCAAGGCTCCGAAGGTCCGCACCACGGCCGAGAAGGCATTGTGCGACGCCTTCGGCTACGAGGCATGGGTGTTGGTGTACGACATCCCCACGCTGCAGAAGATCTCCGCCGGTTATCCGTTCGAGCGGGAAGTCCCCGACCACCACTCCTATGTCACGTTCGTGAGCGACGATGACCTGCTCGACGAGCTCGCGGCGCTGACCCCGGGCGACGACGAAAAGGTTCGGCGCGGCAACGGGGTGCTCTATTGGCAGGTGCCCCGAGCCGCGACGCTCGACAGCACGATCGGCAAGACCATGGGCAAGAAGCGCTACAAATCCTGCACCACCACCAGAAATCTGCGGACCCTGGACAAGGTGCTGCGCTGAGGCGTCACCCGCGCGCTCTTCGCAGCCACCCCAACCCTGCGCTCGTGCCGGCTGCGGGACGGTACTCACAGCCCACCCAGCCGTCGTAACCGGTCTCGTCGATGACGGCGAGCAGGTAGTCGATCGCCAGTTCGCCGCTGTCCGGTTCGTGCCGATCGGGAACTCCGGCGATCTGCAGGTGCCCGACCCGGCCGGTCGGAATGTCGGACCGCAGCCGGACCGTCACGTCACCCTCGGTGATCTGGCAGTGGTACAGGTCGAGTTGCACCTTGAGGTTCGGCTCCCCGATGCCGCCCACGATGCGGTGCGCCTCGTCCTGCCGGCTCAGCAGATAGCCGGGCATGTCGCGCTGGTTGATCGGTTCGATCAGCACATCGACGCCGCGGCCCGCGGCCTTCTCGGCGGCCCAGGTGAGGTTGTCGCGGTACACCGCCAGCCGCTCCTCGCGCGCGGCACCAGTCGGGACGACGCCGGCCATCACGTGCACCCGTGGGCAATTCAGCGCCTCTGCGTAGCCCAGTGCGCGGACGAATCCGTCCCGGAACTCCGTCTCGCGGCCGGGCAGGGAGGCGGTGCCGCGTTCCCCCGCCGCGAAATCGCCGGGAGGAGCGTTGAACAATGCCTGCTCCAGCCCGCAGGCATCGAGGCGACCGCGCAACTGCTCGGCCGGATACTCGTACGGGAAGAGGAACTCCACCGCGGTGAACCCGTCGGCCGCCGCGGCGGCGAATCGGTCGAGGAAGGCGTGTTCGGGGTACATCATGGAGAGATTGGCCGCGAAGCGTGGCACGGCGGACTCCTTCCAGCTGAACCGAATCACCCTTTGAGAGCATCTTCGCGCGTGCGGTCGACGGGGTTGGCACCGGCCGGCGGAACGCGGGTACATTCGCGCCATGACGGGTGGCTCAGAGAAGGTCAGCGGCAGTGCGCTCACCGGTGTCTCCGAGACGGCACTGCTGACCCTGCAGGTGCGCGCGCACGAGGCGCGCCGCCCGGACGGCCTGATCGACGATCCGGTGGCGGTGCAACTGGTCGACTCGATCGATTTCGATTTCGCCAAGTTCGGCTATACCCGCCGCCAGGACATGGCCCTGCGTGCACTGTTGTTCGACCGGATCACCGGCGACTATCTGCGCGAGCATCCGAAGGCCACCGTGGTGGCGTTGGCCGAGGGGCTGCAGACCAGCTTCTACCGGCTGGACGCCGCCGGCTTGGGGCATGAGTTCCAGTGGTTGTCAGTCGATTTGGAGCCGATGATCGAGCTCCGCAACAAGTTGCTGCCCAAGCCCGACCGGGTCAGGCAGTGCGCCCAGTCGGCACTGGACTTCAGCTGGATGGACCACGTAGACACCGATCACGGCGTGTTCATCACCGCCGAGGGCTTGCTGATGTATCTGCAGCCAGAGGAGTCCATGTCGCTGATCCGTGCCTGCGCGCAACGCTTTCCGGGCGGGCAGATGATGTTCGACCTGCCTCCGGCGTTCTTCGCGTTTCTCACCCGCAAGGGGATGCCGACCTCGATGCGCTATCGGGTGCCGCCCATGCCGTTCAGCCTGTCCCCGGACGAGCTCGCCGATCTGGTCAACACGGTCCCCGGGGTGCGGACGGTGCGCGATCTGCCGATGCCGCCCGGCCGCGGCGCGATCTTCAACGCCCTGCTGCAGGCGCAACGCCTGCCGATCTTCGATCCCGTCCGCCCGGTGGTGGGTCTGCTGGAGTTCGGCTAGGCCGCCGAACTAGACGGCCACCAAGGACTTTTCGAACTTCAGGTGCGGGTCGTCGACGGGTCCGTTGCGCAAGGTCTCGGCATCCAGCGTGTAGTTCATGGTCATCTGCCACGGTCCGTCGACGCCCTGGCGGGGAATCTCGTCGATGGCACGCTGCACGTACCCGGCCCCGAAGTCCAGGAGCGGGCGGGTCTGACCACCGGCGAACTCCGGTCGGACGACGTCGAAACCGTTGTCGTCCATGTGCTTCAACAACCGGCAGAAGTGTTCGCAGAGCAGCCCGACCTTGAGCGTCCATGACGAGTTGGTGTAGCCGAAGGCGAAGGCGAAGTTCGGCACGCCCGAGAGCATGATGCCCTTGTAGGCGACCGTGTCGGCGAGATCCACCGGCGCGCCATCGACGGTCAGCGACATCCCGCCGAACAGCTGGATGTTGAGACCCGTTGCGGTGACGATGATGTCGGCGTCGAGCTCCCGGCCGGACTCCAGCAGGATTCCGTTCTCGGTGAACGTCGCGATGCGGTCGGTGACCACCGAGGCGCTGCCGTTGCTGATGGCCTCGAACAGGTCGCCGTCGGGCACGGCGCACAACCGCTGGTCCCACGGGTTGTAGTGGGGCGCGAAGTGCTCGTCGACGGGGTATCCCTTGGGCAGCTTGGCGGCGTTGATCTTCTGGATCAGCCACCGGGCCGCGGTCGGGTACTTCTGGCACAGCACGTAGACGGAGCGCTGCTTGATGATGTTCTTGCGCCGGGCCGCGGCATACCCGAGGCGGTCGCCCAGCAGCCGCCTGGCGGTGTTGGCGAAGGCGTCCTTGGCCGGGACGGGAAGCACATAGGTGGGCGAGCGCTGCAGCATCGTGACGTGCCCGGCGGTCCGCGCCATCGACGGCACCAGCGTCACCGCGGTGGCACCGCTGCCGATCACGACGACCTTCTTGCCGGTGTAGTCGAGATCCTCCGGCCAGTGCTGCGGGTGCACGATACGTCCGGCGAACCGGTCCTGACCTTCGAAGGTCGGGGTGTAGCCCTGGTCGTAGCGGTAGTACCCGCCCCCACAGAACAACCAGTTCGCCGAGATCTGCACGAGTTCGGGATCCGCGCCGTCACTGCCGGTGCGCTCGATGTCGACGGTCCAGGCGGCAGCCGCGGAGTCCCAGGCTGCGCCGAGCACCTTGTGGTGGAACCGGATGTGGCGGTCGATGCCGTTCTCCGACACCGTCTCGCGCAGGTAGGCCAAGATCTTGTCGGCGGTCGCGATGGCGTGCTCGTCGCGCCACGGTTTGAATTCGTACCCGAAGGTGTGCAGGTCGGAGTCCGACCGAATGCCCGGGTAACGGAACAGGTCCCACGTGCCGCCGGTGGCGCCCCGGGCCTCCAGGATCGTGTAGCTGCGGCCCGGGTGTTCACGCTGCAGGTAGTAGGCGGCACCGATGCCGGAGATTCCGGCGCCGATGATGAGTACGTCGACGTGTTCGGTGTGGTTCATGTCTCAATGGTTGCGGTCAGCCGACTGTCACCCAAGGTCAAAAATACCAATTTTCCGGCATCCGATGGTGCAAATTGCACCACCGATCTACGCTGGGGCGATGGCGTGGAAGCCACCGTCACCCCGGGTGCAGGACCTGATCCGGCAATGCGCACAGATTGTGCTCAACCCCCGCCAGGAATGGCTCGACGAATTCGATGCCGCAGTCTTGGCCGCCAGCCCGGCAATAGCGTCCGACCCCGAGCTCGCCGGCGCGGTCGTCCGCAGTAATCACGCCAACCTGTTCTTCTGGGGCACGGCGAATGTGCGCGACCCCGGTGCTCCGGTGCCACCGAATACCGGTCCGGAGCCACTCAGCATCGCGCGGGAGCTGGTGCGCCGCGGCGTCAGCGAGTTCCCCCTGGATGCGTATCGGGTCGGCGAGGGGGTGGCGTGGCGCCGGCTCATGGAGATCGCCTTCGAGCTCACGTCCGACCCTGGCGAGCTACACGAGATGCTCGACGTGTGCTCGCAGTCCATCAGTGCGTTCGTCGACGCGACACTGGCCGGGATCGCTGCCCAGATCGACTTGGAACGCGACGACCTGACCCGCGGCACCCACGCCGAGCGGCGCGAGACCGTCGCACTCCTGCTGGAGGGCGCCCCGATCCCCCGGCAGCGCGCCGAGGCACGCCTGGGCCACGCGCTCACCGGAACGCACACCGCGGCGGTGATCTGGAGCGAGGACCCGGCGGGCGACCTGTCCGGATTGGACCGGGCCGCCGAGGCATTCGGCCAGGACTGCGGCGATCCGCGGCCGTTGAGCGTGCTGGCCAGCACCGCCACCCGGTGGGTGTGGGCCGCAGGTGGCGCCGACATCCAGCACGGCTTCCAGGCACTGACGAGCACCGCCGCAGAGCTGGACGGCGTCCGGATCGCCATCGGCCCGCCGTCCGACGGTCTGGATGGGTTCCGGCGCAGCCACTTCGACGCGATCACCACCCAGCAGATGATGGCCCGGCTGCACTCCACACAGCAGATCGCAAGGTTCGCCGATGTAGAACTCGTCGCCCTGGCCACCGCCGACCCCGATCGTGCCGCTGAGTTCGTCAGCCGCAATCTCGGCGATCTTGAGACCGCCGACCCTGAATTACAGGAAACGGTAAGGGTATTCGTCGCCGAACAGTGCAACGCCTCACGCGCCGCGGCACGGTTGTACCTCCACCGCAACACACTGCTGCGACGACTGGCTCGCGCCGACGAGCTCCTGCCCCGCCCGCTTGGCGAAAACAGTGTCGCGGTAGCCGTCGCCCTGGATGTGCACCGCTGGCACGGCATCCGGACCGGTTGAGCCCAAGTCCGGATCAGTCGAACGCGTTGTCCAGATAACGCAGGGCGTCGGCCTTGCCGATCCCCAGCGCATGGGCGGCCTCGGCGAACGAATGCGCGGCGGCGGCCATCGCGGCATCGGCCGGATCGGCCCGTGCGACGAAGGTGCCGTACCGCCCCCGGGTCTCCAACACCCCCGCCGATTCCAACTCGCGATAGGCCCTGGCCACGGTGTTCACCGCAAGCCCGACCTTCGCTGCCAGCTCACGCACCGTCGGCAACCGGGTACCCGGTGTCAGGCGCCCCTGCCGAATGCCCTCGATAATTTGGATCCGGAGTTGATCGAACAGCGGTTTTTCCGCGCTCGAATCAATCAGAACCCAGTCCCCCAACTCAACCACGTGCTCAAGTATCACCCAAACCGACTACGTTGGTGATGTGCAAGTGACTGTCCTCAGTGGTGCCGGAATCTCGGCGGAGAGCGGTGTACCTACGTTCCGCGACGTCGAGACCGGCCTGTGGGCAAAGGTGGATCCCTACGAGATCTCCAGCATCGAAGGCTGGCAGCGGCACCCGGAGAAAGTCTGGGCTTGGTACCTGTGGCGTCACTACATGATGTCGCACGTGCAGCCCAACGACGGACATCGGGCGGTAGCCGCCTGGCAGGACTTCGCCGACGTCCACGTCATCACCCAGAACGTCGACAACCTGCACGAGCGGGCCGGCAGTACGAACGTCTACCACCTGCACGGCAACTTGTTCGAGTTCCGTTGCGATGCATGTGGTTCGAAGTTCGAGGGCAACCTGCCCGAGATGCCTGAGCCGGTCGAGACCATCGAACCTCCGGTCTGCCCGTGCGGCGGCCTGATCCGGCCGAGCGTGGTGTGGTTCGGCGAGCCGCTGCCCGACGATGCCTGGCAACGGTCGGTACTGGCGGTCGGCAACGCCGATGTGGTGATCGTGGTGGGCACCAGCTCGATCGTCTATCCCGCGGCGGGCCTGGCCGAAGCCGCCGTCGCCGCAGGCACCGTGGTGGTCGAGGTCAATCCGGAACGCACCCCGCTGTCGGACAGCGCGACGCTCTCGCTGCGCGAGACCGCGGCCGGATCCCTGCCGCACCTGCTGCAGCGATTACCGACGCTCCTCGGCAGTCGCGACGCCGGCTAAGCCGGCCTGACCGCACGCCCGATCGCGAACTCCGTAACCGGCAGCGGCACCCAGGCCGGCATCGCCATCTCGCGGTACGCCGTCTCAACCTGAAATCCACTGTCCGTGATCGCCTGCTCGGTGTGCCGGTGAGTGTGGCAATTGCCGAACAACCGGGGCCACACGGTGGCGTCGGCCACGCGCTGCATCCCGGCCCGCCAACCGTCACCGGCGACATGCTCCAGGTACCGCAGTTCGCCGCCCGGCCGGACAATCGAAAACAACTGGCGCAGAACCGTATCGGGCTGATCGATCGAGCACAGCACCAGTGAGCAGACCACCGCGTCGAACGGCTCTGCGCTGCTGAACTTCTCAGCGGTGTCGCTGGTGACGGTCACCGGCACCGGGGCCTGCGCCGCCGCGCTGCGGGCCACTTCGGCAAGGTGACGTTCGGGCTCGATGGCGACCACCTCGGTCACCGTCGATGGATAGTAGGCAAAGTTCGTCCCGGTACCCGCACCGATCTCCAGCACCCGGCCGCTGAGTCCGGCGAGGTTGTCACCGCGCAGCCGGCGCAGTGCCTTGGGCTCCGAACTCGACAGCGTCTTCCACACCCGGGCGAAGAACGGATTGTCGACAGTCTTGTCAGTCACGGCTTCTACCCTTCTTCGGCGCCTTCGTCGGCGTGTTCACTGGCCAAGCCCCGCAACCGTGCGATTGCTTCGGCAGGCGCGAGGTCTGTTCCGATGATCCCCGAGACGATCTGACCGGTGGACACCGCACGCAGCACGCGGTCGGTGAACTGCTCGACATCTCCCCACGGAAGATACGGCTTGGAGATCAGGATCGCGGCAACCCCGTGCGCCGCGGTCCACAGTTCCAGCGCCAGCATCGTGGCGTCGCCGGGCGGATACACGCCCTCGGCGATCAGCGCCTCCATGGCGGCGCGCATGTGTTGGAACGCAGAGCTGTTGAGCGCGACGTCGACGTCACTGCCTGGCCTGCCCTCACCCATGGTCGCCAGCCGATACAACTCGGGTGTGCGTCGGGCGAAGTTCACGTAGGCGTGTCCCTGCGCACGCAGCACCTCGATGGTCGAGTTGTGATCGGCGGCGGCGCGCTGCATCTCCTCGTCGAGTTTCTCGAAATACCGCGAACACACCGCATCCAGCAGCGCGTCCTTGTCCGCGAAGTGCAGGTAGATCGACGGCGGCGTAACCCCGACCCGCTGAGCTACCGACCGGATCGAGACGGCCTTGGCATGTCCGGTTTCCAGCAGCAGTTCGGTTGTGGCGTCGAGGATCTCATCGCGCAGCAGCTCCCCGGAACCACGAGGGGCGCGGCGCCGCTTGCGCGATTGAATGACCACGCTAACCAGCGTCCTTCACACAGGCATCGGCCGGCTCACGCTTGTCCCGGTCCGTGGGAACATCACCGGCTCCGATGGGGTCTCGCTCATTCGGACCCGACTCACTGATCCCGATTCGCTTGTGTAACCGGGCCAACGGTGCGGGCGCCCACCAGTTCCACTGCCCCATCAGGTGCATGAAGGCCGGCACCAACAACATGCGCACCAGGGTGGCGTCGACGAGTACCGCAATGGTCAGGCCGAGGCCGAACATCCGCATGAAGGCGACCTGAGCGGCGATCAGTGCGGCGAACGAGATCGACATCAGCAATGCCGCTGCCGTCACCACTCGGCCGGTGCGGGCCAGCCCGAGCGCGACGCTCTTATCGTTATCCTCTCGGGTCTGGCCGGATTCAAGCCAGTATTCGCGGATTCGCGAGACCAGGAATACCTCGTAGTCCATTGACAATCCGAATGCGATGCAGAACAACAACACCGGCAGGTTGGCCACCAGGGTGCCCGTCGATGTGGTGCCGAGCGCGCCCAGGTGTCCGTCCTGGAAGATCCACACCAACGCGCCGAACGCCGCCGACAGCGACAACACGTTGAGTACCAAAGCTTTCAGCGGCAGCACCACGCTACCGGTGAGCAGGAACAACAACACGAAAGTGATCGCGGCGATGATGCCGAGCACCAGCGGCAACCGGGAGGTGATCGCGTGTGAGCTGTCCCGGTTGACCTGCGCGAGTCCGGTGAACTGCACCTCTGCCGGCGCAGGCACGGCGTGCAATGCGTCGAGCTGGGTCTCAGAGGCGTCGCTGAACAGCGGGACATGGCTGCCGACGGTCAGATAGGCACTGCCGTCAGCCATTCCGGTTCCCGACGTCGGCGGTCCGACCCGGCGCCCGTCGACAAAGGTGCCCCCTGGCGCGGACACGGAAATCCCGTCGGCGGCGCCGGACAGATCGCCGGCATAGCGGTCGAGTTCGGAGGGCGCCAGGCGAGTCACGTCGGGCAACACCACGGTGACGGCGGTGGACGAGTCGACGGCGAAATCGTTGCGCAGTTCGTCGCCGAGTTGACGGGACGACGCCGACGACGGCAGCACCCGATCGTCCGGGAATCCCCATTTGATGCCGAGGAACGGGGCGCCCAGCATGAGCAGCAGCGCGATCACGGCAAGTCCGACAGGGACCGACCGGCGCATGACGCGCTTGGTCATGCGGTACCAGAACGTCTGCTCCACGGGCTTACGCACGGGCTCGGGCCGGCCCAGGACGCGGCGGATGAACCGGCGTACGTCGTAGGCGTCCAAGCGGTCACCCAGCAATGCGATGGCGGCCGGCGCCACCACGATGGCCGCGAATGCCGCGAGCGCCACCACCGCGATGCCCGCGTACGCGAAGGACTTGAGGAAGTACATCGGGAACAGCACCATCGCCACCATCGACAACGCCACCGTCATCGCCGAGAACAGCACCGTGCGTCCGGCCGTCACCATCGTGCGCACCAACGCCCGGTCCGGGTCGACGCCCTCGGCGAGTTCGTCGCGGTAGCGGCTGACGATCAGCAGTGTGTAGTCGATGGCCAACGCCAGGCCCATGGCGACGGTGAGGTTGAGCGCGAAGATCGAGACGTCGGTGACCATGGTGAACCCACGCAGCACCGCCAGCGATCCCAGGATGGCGAAGCCGCCGACCGCCAGCGGCAATGCCGCGGCGAGCAATCCACCGAACACCCACACCAGGACCAGGAAGCTCAACGGGATCGCGATGGATTCCATCATCAAGAGGTCTTTTTCGCTCTGCCCGTTGATCTGGACATAGATCATCGCCTCACCGCCGGCACGCACGGTGACGCCGTCGCGGTCGTGCACGAGTTGATCGGTGAGCTCTTTGGCGTGCTTTTGTGCGCCGCTCTCCCCGCCGGTGATGCCGGCCAGGATCAGCCCGGTCTTGCCGTCCTTACTGATGAGTGTGGCCGCCGCCGGTGCGGGCACGGTCCATGCAGAACTGACCTCGGTCACGAATGGCGATGCTTTGAGCTGGGCGGCGATGTCCGCGCCTACGGCTCGCGCGGCCGGGCTCTGGGCGCCGGCGTTGTCGTCGGTGACGCTGATGACCAGCTGCATGTCGCCGCGGGCGAATTTGTCCGACAGCAGCTGCGTGGCTCGTGCCGATTCCGACGTCGGGTCCTGGAATCCGCCGGCTGACAGGCTCTTGGCGACCGGGATGCCGAAGATTCCTGCGGCGACCATCGCCAGCGCGGCCACGACGAGAACCCGCCTCGGTGCGGCGAGAGCCAGATGGGCGATTCGGTGCAGCACTGCGTGTCCTTCCCCCGATGAATACCGCTGTTAAGTTAACAACGGTAAGTTTCCAGCGTCAACGTGGGCCTCGCTCTACATACGGCTACCGGCATCGAAGAGTTCAACTCCCCCGTACTCGATGAATTCGGCGGGCTCCGTGCGTCTAATAAGGCATGACGATCACCAGCGACCCCGGAACCACGACTACCGGCATGACCGACACCGGATTGCTCGTCCTTCGCATCGCCACCGGCGCGACCATGCTGCAGGCCGGCCTGATCAAGGCATTCGACTTCGGCACCGCCGTCGAATTCATGGAATCCACCGGTTGGCGGTTACCCGCCTTCGGCGCGTTCATGGTCACGGCGGCCGAAACCCTCGGCGGCATCGGCCTGCTCCTGGGCATCCTCACCCCGTTGGCCGCCTGCGCGGTGATCGGTGCGATGGTCGACGCCTGGGCCGTGAACGTCTCGGCCGACGCCTTCTGGTCCCAGCCGTTCAACGTTCCGTTCCTGGCCGCATTCGCCGCCGTAGCGCTGCTGTTCACCGGCGCCGGCGCGTTCTCGGTCGATCACCGGGTGTTCGGCCGCTCCCGGGTGTCGGCCCGGTCGTCGGTGGGTCTCGTGGTGATCGGGGTCGTCGTCGCCGTGGTGACCTGGATCGCGCTGAACCCCAGCAATCCGATCCACTTCACCAAGCCGGGTGCCTGACCATATTTTCGCCCGTGATCGCCGGCCTTTGCGGATTTCCACGCCACGGCTGCGCCCAGCCTGCTAGAGCGACCCTGGGGTGGAAATCGGCGCAGCCGCCACGCGCCCACGCCCCGCGCATCGGGGCTACTCGCCAGAAACCTACCCAAAAGTAGGATTGCCACCATTTTCCGAACCGTGACTCAAAGATTCCTTAATAGTGACCCATACGCTCAGTGTCATGTGGATCGACGACACCAGTGCAGATGTCATCAAGGTCGACTTCGAGGCCCTCTACCACGGCGATTTCCTCGTCGAGGGCGACACCTCGGAGCAGTTTGACGACTACCAAGAGCTGCCTACCGCAGTATGAGAAAACGCGCGCCTCACGGCGCGCGTTTCCCATGTTGAGTTTGCCCGTTACGGGCCGCAGTCCTCGTCTCAGGCGAGGACTGCTTCTTTCTCCGGCTCGGCTTCGTCCGCGCCGATCATGTTCGCCAGGCGCCCACTGATCAGCTCCTCGGCCTCCGACACCATCCGCGAGACGAGTTCGCCGCAGGTGGGGATGTCGTTGATCAGGCCCATCGAGGTTCCGACCGACCAGATGCCTGCGTCGAGATCACCGATCTCGTAGACCTTCACGCCGCGTTTGCCGGCCACCAGATCCTTGACGTCCTCGAACTGACCGCCGTCTTTGAGGATCTGCACCACCTCACGCGAGACCGTGTTGCTCGCCACCCGCGCCGTGTTGCCCAGGCTGCGGAAGATCAGCTCGGTGTCGAGCTCGGTGCCCGCCACGATCGCTTCCTTGACCTTCTGATGAATCGCCGATTCCTCGGTGCACATGAACCGCGAACCCATGTTGATGCCGTCGGCACCCAGCGCCAGTGCGGCCACCAGACCACGCGCATCGGCGAAACCGCCCGAGGCGATCATCGGGATGTCGATCTTGGCCGACGCGGCCGGGATGAGCACCAGGCCCGGGATGTCGTCCTCGCCGGGATGACCGGCGCACTCGAACCCGTCGATGCTGATGCCGTCCACGCCCAAGCTCTGCGCCTTGACCGCGTGGCGCACCGAGGTGCACTTGTGCAGCACCTTGATGCCGTTGTCGTGGAACATCGGCAGGTGCGGCGCCGGGTTGGAGCCCGCGGTCTCGACGATCTTGATGCCGGAGTCGACGATCACCTGGCGGTACTCGTCGTATGGCGGCGGGTTGATGGTCGGCAGGATGGTCAGGTTCACACCGAACGGCTTGTCGGTGAGCTCACGACACCGCTCGATCTCCTTGGCCAGATCGGCCGGGGTGGGCTGCGTGAGCGCGGTGATGAAACCCAACGCACCCGCATTGGCCACGGCCGCAACGAGTTCGGCGCGGCCGACCCACTGCATGCCACCCTGCACGATGGGGTGCTCGACCCCGAACGTCTCGGTGAACTTCGTCTTCAATGCCATGTGAATTCCTTGTCTGCCGGACTACCGGGGAGCCATACGGATGGCGCCGTCGAGGCGGATCACCTCGCCGTTGAGCATCGGGTTCTCGATGATGTGCACGGCCAGGGCGCCGTACTCGTCGGGATCACCCAGCCGGGCCGGGTGCGGCACCTGCTGGCCGAGCGACTTCTGCGCCTCCTCGGGCAGCGAACCCAGCAGCGGGGTCTTGAACAGGCCCGGCGCGATGGTGCACACGCGGATCAGCTCACGCGAGAGGTCACGCGCGATGGGCAGGGTCATGCCGACCACGCCGCCCTTGGACGCCGAGTAGGCGGCCTGCCCGATCTGACCGTCGAACGCCGCCACCGAGGCGGTGTTGATGATGACGCCGCGCTCCTCGTTCTTCAGCGGCTCGGTCTTCGCGATGCGCTCAGCGCTGAGCCGGATCACGTTGAACGTGCCGATCAGGTTGACCTCGACCACCTTGCGGAAGCCGTCGAGCGGGAACGCACCATTCTTGCTCAGGGTCTTGATCGCGTTGCCGATGCCCGCGCAGTTGACGTTGATCCGCACCGGGCCAAGCGATTCCGCGACATCGAGCGCCTCGGTCACGCCCGCCTCGTCGGTGACGTCGGTGGCGACGAACTTGGCCCGATCACCCAGTTCGGCCACGACCTCTTCACCCTTGAGGTCGATCACGACCACCTGGGCACCCGCATCCAGCAGGCGCTTGGTGGTGGCCAATCCGAGGCCGGAGGCACCGCCGGTGACGACGGCTACCGCGTCCTTGATCTCCATGTACCGCATTCCTTTCCGGCCGGCGTTCCCACCGACCCCTATGGTCGAACCAAACAGTGGTTGGACTAAACCCAGTCCCGCAGAACAGCTTCCGTGTCCGCCCCGCGCGGGCCCGGCGGCGTCGGCACCGCCGGGACGCTGCGGGAGAACCGCGGCGCCGGCATCGGCTGCAGGTTGCCGCCTTCGTCGAAGAACGTGTTGCGCTCGGCGATGTGCGGTTCGGTGAGCACCTCGGCGAAGGACAGCACCGGAGCCGCACACGCGTCGGTACCGGCGAAAACCTTGGCCCAGTGATCCCGGTCTTGCGCGGCGAATGCCTTGGTGAACGCCTCGCGCAGCTCGGGCCAGCGCGACATGTCGTTCTGGTCCGGAAGATCGGCGTCATCCAGACCCAGGCCCTTGAGCAGCTCGGCGTAGAACTGCGGCTCGATCGCCCCGATCGACATGTAGCGGCCGTCGGAGGTCTCGTAGGTGTCGTAGTACGGAGCACCGGTGTCGAGCATGTTGGTGCCACGCTCGTCGGACCACAGGCCTTGGCTGCGGAAGCTCCACATCATCTGCATCAGCACACTGGACCCGTCGATCATCGCGGCATCGATCACCTGCCCCTTGCCCGAGTGCTGCCGCTCGAACAGTGCCGAGAGGATGCCGACGAGCAGGAACATCGACCCGCCGCCGAAGT
Organism: Mycolicibacterium peregrinum; assembly: GCF_002102345.1. GTDB lineage: Bacteria > Actinomycetota > Actinomycetes > Mycobacteriales > Mycobacteriaceae > Mycobacterium > Mycobacterium peregrinum. The sequence continues at coordinate 110,848 of NZ_LQPP01000041.1, read as the reverse complement.
CACCGGCGAGGTTCAGCGGCGGCACCGGACGCTCGCCCTTGCGACCGACGGCGTGCAGCAGGCCGTTCAGCGAGATGTAGTTGATGTCGTGGCCGGCCTGCAGGGCCCGCGGGCCTTCCTGGCCCCAGCCCGTCATCCGGGCATAGATCAGCCGTTCGTTGACCTTGGCGCAGTCCTCGGGCCCCAGCCCCAACCGCTCGGTGACGCCCGGACGGAAGCCCTCGATCAAGACATCGGCCTTCTCGATCAGCTTGAGCACCAGCGCGCGGCCCTCGTCGCTCTTCATGTCCGCGGCCACCGAACGGCGGTTGCGCAGCATGGTGTCGGCGCTGGGCGTACCGGTGCCCTTGCCCGGCCGCTCGATGCGCACCACGTCGGCACCCAGATCGCCGAGGATCATCGCCGCGTGCGGGCCGGGACCGATGCCCGCCAACTCCACAACGCGCAAACCTTGCAGTGGTCCAGCCATCCTTTTTCGCCCCTTCGCGTGTCGGTCTCGGTTGACCGGTGACATAGCTTACTTGTATAACCTTCTCGACCCGGTATGGCCATAGCCGCCCCCGCCCGGAGCGGGCCACAGGCCCGCCAGACCTAAGGTGCACAGATGACCGCGACCCACGCTTACCCCGAAGTCAAAGACGTATCCGTGTCCCTTGAGGGCGGCGTTCTGTCGGTGACCCTCAACCGGCCCGACAGCCTCAACTCCCTGACCCAGGACATGCTTGTCGCGATCGCCGATGCCATGGATCTGGCCGCCACCGACCCCGACGTCCGCGTAGTTCGCCTCGGCGGCGCGGGTCGCGGGTTCAGCTCCGGCGCCGGCATCAGTGAGGAAGACCAGAACGCCAAGAGCCACGACGCCGAAGGCGTGCTGGACGCCGCCAACCGCGCCGTAGCCTCCATCGTGGCGCTGCCCAAGCCGGTCGTGGCGGCGGTACAGGGGCCGGCCGCCGGCGTCGGGGTGTCGCTGGCACTGGCATGCGACGTCGTGCTGGCCTCGGAGTCGGCCTTCTTCCTGCTCGCCTTCACCAAGATCGGGTTGATGCCCGACGGCGGTGCATCTGCTCTGGTCGCCGCGAACATCGGCCGGATCCGGGCCATGCGGCTGGCACTGCTGGCCGACCGCCTCACCGCTTCCGACGCCTTCGACTGGGGTCTGATCAGCGCCGTGTACCCGGCCGACGAGTTCGACGCCGCGGTGGACAAGATCGTCGCCAAGCTGCGCTCGGGTCCGGCGGTGGCCCTGCGCGAGACCAAGCAGGCCGTCAACGCGGCCACGCTCACCGAGCTCGAGGGCGCGTTCGCCCGCGAGCGCAAGGGCCAGCTGCAGCTGCTGGTATCCGACGACTTCCGCGAGGGCACCAAGGCCTTCCAGCAGAACCGGCGCCCGGAGTTCACCCAGCAGTAAGCGCCGGCCGGGCTCACGCGGCGAAAATCGTTGGACTCAACCCACTCCGGGTGGGCACCATCAAATGTTGTGAGCATGCAACACGACATCCATCCACCGGTCGATCAGACCGGTGGCTGGCGTGTGCTCGCACCCTTCCGCATCCGCGAGTACCGGTTGCTGATCGCCGCGGTCACGTTGTCGATCTTCGCCGAAGGCATGTGGTCGGTGGTGATGGCGTTGCAGGTCATCGCGATCGACAACAATCCGACCTCGCTGTCGCTGGTCGCCACCTGCATGGGTGTCGGCCTCGTGGGCTTCGTTCTCGTCGGCGGGATCACCGCCGACCGGATCAACCAGCGCACGATCATCATCGCGGTGGAAACCGTCAACCTCGTGACGGTCACGACCGTCGCGACGCTGGGCCTGCTCGGCCTGCTCAAGATCTGGCATCTGGCCGTCGCCGCAGGCATTCTCGGCATCGCCGCGGCGTTCTTCTTCCCGGCCTACAGCGCGCTGCTGCCCCGCATCCTGCCGCCCGAACAACTGTTGGCGGCCAACGGCGTCGAGGGCGTGGTGCGGCCGGTCTTCCAGCGTTCGGTGGGGCCTGCGGTGGCAGGCATGGTGATCGCCGCGACCTTCCCGTCCCTGGGCGCGGTCGTGGTGGCGGTGTTGTTCGGTGCCGGCCTGGTCCTGCTGGTCGCCACCCGTCCCACCGTGGATTCGGTTGCGGCACCGGACGATGGTGAGCGTCCGCACGTATTGCGTGATCTGCGTGACGGTTTCGCGTTCATGGTTCGCACACCGTGGCTGCTGGCGACGTTGCTGTTCGCGAGCATGTTCGTGCTCGTCGTCCTCGGGCCGATCGAGGTGTTGCTGCCGTTCATCGCCCAGGACCGGTTCGCCGACGGCGCGCGGGCGTACGGATTCATCCTGGCGTTCTTCGGATTCGGCAGCGCACTGGGGGCGTTGACGGTGTCCTCACGCCGGATGCCGCGGCGCTACCTGACCACGATGATGCTGATGTGGGGCCTGGGCTCGGTGCCGCTGGTGGTCGTCGGCGTCACTTCGTCGTTCCCGTTGATGGCGTTGGCCACGTTCTGTATCGGCGTCACCGACGGTGCGGGCATGGTGATCTGGGGAACGCTGCTGCAGCGCCGGGTGCCGACGGAGATGTTGGGCCGGGTGTCGAGCCTGGACTTCTTCGTGTCGCTGGCCTTCATGCCGCTGTCGTTCGCGATCGTCGGCCCGTTGTCGAAGGTGGTCTCGATGGAGTCGATCTTCCTGGTGGCCGGCCTGCTGCCCGCCGTGCTGGCCGCGGTGGCCGTGACCGCGGCACGGATGCCGCGCGACGAGCTGGCGCACCCGCTGCGCTAGACGCCGAAGATCGGTGGCAGGACCAGCACCATGATCAGGCCCCAAAAGAAGTGGGTCAGCATGGGCGCCAGTACGCCACCGGTCATTCGGCGTTCAACCGCGCAGACCGCGCCGAGCAGGATCGCAGCGAACCCGAGCATCGGGTTGCCGGACGCCATCACCGCGGCGACGTAGATCACCGTGGAGATGATCTCCGGGCGATGGTCACCCAGCGCGGTGTACAACGCGCCGCGAAAGAACAATTCCTCGGCCACCCCGTTGATCAGCGTGATCAGCACGACCACCACCAGGCTGCCGTGATTCGCGAATTCCAGTACCGCAGTGACATATTCGCGCAGACCAGGGATCAGACGGGCCACCAGCGCGCCGACCACGAAAACCAGACCGAGGGCCAGACCCACCGCCGTGCCGAGCAGCACCGGCCGGTGAGTGGCGCCCAGGCGCAATGGACCGGATATCAGCGCACCCACAGTCCACACCCCGGCCAGGCCCAAAGTCAGCCAGTAGAAGGAACTCTCACCCGGTTCGACCCCCAGCGACACCGCCAGCAGAACGGCCCCGGCAACCAGCACCACGCCGACGACGACCCGCCGGCGCAGCAGCCCGGCGGGTTGGTCCGTCGTCACCCCCGGCACGCCGGCCGTCAGGCTCCGCTCGGAACCAAGCGGGCCGCCACATCGAGGCCGGAGCGCACCACGGCCGCGACCGGTCCGGGGATCGGGGGCAGCAGGCCGAGCACAGGCCGCACGAAGCCGGGTGTGAGTTGGCGGATCCGCGCGGCGTCACCGCCGGCCCACACCGGGTCGGTATCGGCCAGGTGGTGCGGATCGGCCAGTGCGCTGACCGGCCGCCGCTCGGCCGGCTGGGCATCGGGTCCCAAGGCCCGTCGGATCGCCTCGTCGACACCCAGCAGCCCGCCCGGCGGATCCGGCACCACGGTGCGGATGCCCTCGCGTGCGGCACTCATCGGATGGTCGAGCGAGGTGATCACATCCGTTGCCAGACCGCCGGGAATCGGCAAGACGGCCGCCGACACTCGGGCCGCCACGCCGGCCGCCGGCCCACCGATCGGCACGGTCAGTCGGTGCTTGCCCGCGAGCCGGGCATAGGTCGCCACCAGGTCTCGGTAGGTCGTGATGTCCGGTCCGCAGATGTCGTAGTCGCCCGCCGGCACCTGCTTCGACTCACCAGCGGCCACCAGGTAGTGCAGGACGTCGCGGATCGAGATCGGATCGATCCGATTGGCCATCCAGTCCGGTGCGGGCAGGACCGGGAACCGGTCGGCCACATAGCGCAGAATCTCGAACGACGTCGACCCGGAACCGATGATCAACGCGGCTCCTAGCCACACCACCTCCGGCCCGCCGTCGACACGCAGCGCCTGAGCTACCTCCGCCCGGCTTGCGAGATGGTCCGACAGGCTTGTCGAATCCGGCACGAAACCGCCGAGATACACGATCCGTTCGACGCCCGCTTGGGTGGCCGCGGCGGCGACGTTGGCAGCGGCCTGGCAGTCCGCCTCCCGGAAGCCGGACTGCCCGATCCCGTGGGCCAGGTAATAGACCAGATCGACCGGGCCGATCTGCTCGAACGCGGCGTTGGTGGACAGCGGGTCGTCGGCATCGAGTTGCACCGCGGTGACGTCGTGGAACCAACCGTAGTCGGCGAGCTTCTCGAGGCTGCGCCCGGCCGCCACCACGCGGTGCCCGGCCGTCAACAGCACACTCACCAGACGCGAACCGACGTAGCCGCTCGCCCCGATCACCAGAATCCGTTTACTCGCCGTATCAGTCACGCGGCGGTTAATACCCGGCTTGGCGCGGCCGCAATCGTCGGGCAGGTCACTCCGCGTCGCGGTGCAAACCCGTCAGATGGGTGTAGGCCGCCGCGTTCAGCTGGTTGTGGCCGACCTCGTCGTCGCTGAGTTCTCGGCGCACCTTGGCGGGCACACCGGCTACCAGCGAGCGCGGCGGCACCACCATGCCCTGTGGCACCACCGCGCCGGCGGCCACCAGCGAACCGGCGCCGATCACCGCACCGTTGAGCACGACGGCACCCATCCCGACCAGGCTGTCTTGCTCGACGGTGCAGCCGTGCAGCACCACGTTGTGGCCGACGGTGACCCCGGTGGCGACCCGGCACGGGAAACCCGGGTCAACGTGGACGGTCACCCCGTCCTGGATGTTGCTGCCCTCGCCGATCTCGATGGGCTCGACCTCGGCGCGCAGCGTGGCCCCGTACCAGACGCTGGCGCCGGCGGCCAGCGAAACCTGGCCGATCACACTGGCATTGGGGGCAACCCAGGCGTCCGGGTCGATCTGCGGGGTGTGACCAGCGACGGAGACGATCAGCGGCTCAGGCATGCCGGTCATGGTAGACAGCCGACCGGCCGGCTTACGCGCCCTGGTACACCTTGCGGTAGCTCGACGGTGACATCCCGAGTCCACGGCGCAGGTGATGACGAAGGTTGCCCGACGTGCCCAGACCTGAACGCCTGGCCACCTCGTCCACCGACAGGTCCCCCGATTCCAGAAGTTCGCGCGCCAGGTCCAGCCTGCGACTCCGGACCCAGGTAGCGGGCGCCTGCCCCGTCTCCTCACGGAAGCGGCGGTTGAACGTGCGGGCACTCATGTGGGCATGCGCAGCCAGTCGCGTCACGGTGAGTTCCTCGTCGAGGTGCTGTAACGCCCACTCACGGGTGGCGGCGGTCGAGGCATGGTCGTCGACCGTGAGCCCGTGATCGATGAACTGCGCCTGGCCGCCCTCCCGCCACGGCGGCACCACGCAGTAGCGGGCCACCGTGTTGGCCACCTGCGCACCGTGATCGGAGCGAATGATGTGCAGACACAAGTCGATTCCCGCGGCCAGGCCGGCCGAGGTGAGCATGTCGCCGTCGTCGACGAACAGTACGTCCTCGTCGAGGCGAACGCCGGGGTACAGCCGGCGCATGTCCGCGGCGAAGCGCCAGTGCGTGGTAGCCGGTCTGCCGTCCAGCAGGCCGGCGGCGGCCAGTACGAAAGCTCCGGTGCAGATCGAAACAAGCCGGGTGCCGGGGCGGATCCGCGACAGGGCCTCCCGCACCTCGGCGCCCAACACACCGTCGGCACGGGCCGGCGCGTACCTGGTTCCAGGGATCACGACGGTGTCGGCCGATTCCAGCGCCTCGGCTGCCGCTCCGGGCACCATGGCAAACCCGGTCGTCGACGGCACCGGGTCGGTGGTGAGCCCGCACGTCACCACGTCATAGAGCGGAGTGCCGTCGCTGTCGGTGGCATTGGAGAACAACGTCGGCGCGATGGCCGCGTCGAACCCGACCACCGGCGCCAGCAGCAGGACGGCAACACGGTGCACGACGCCAATTGTGGCACGTTTTTGATGATTGCTGTCGTTTATGCCACTGGTCGCGGCGGCCATCCTCGGCAACAGTGTTCGGGTGACCTCGCCTACCTCGACCCGCGCCGGCATCCACTGGGCCTGGGTGGTCGCCGCGGTGAGCTTCGTGGCGATCCTCGGCGCGGCCGGGTTCCGGTCCATCCCGGGCGTGATGATGAATCCGCTGCATCACGAATTCGGTTGGTCGCACGGCACCGTCGGGCTGGCGATGTCGGTCAACATGATGTTGTACGGGCTCACCGCACCGTTCGCCGCGGCACTCATGGACCGCTTCGGTGTCCGCCCGGTGCTGACGGTGTCGCTGCTGCTGATCGCGACGGGTTCGGCAGTCAGTACCTTGATGACCGCGAGCTGGCAGCTGGTGCTGCTGTGGGGCGTGCTCGTCGGCATCGGAACCGGGTCGATCTCGATGGGGTTCGTGGCGACCATCGCGACCCGTTGGTTCGTACAGCGCCGCGGTCTGGTCACCGGTGTGCTCACCGCGGCAAGCGCGACGGGGCAGCTGGTCTTCCTGCCGATCGTCGCGGCCGTCACCACCGAATACGGTTGGCGCTGGGCCTCTTTGATCGTCGCGGCGGCCTCGCTGGCCGTCGTCCCGCTCGTCGCGTCGTTCATGCGCAACCGTCCCGCCGACGTCGGCTTGGCTCCCTTCGGAGCAACTGAGCCCGTCCCGGCCGCGTCGGCTCCGACCGGCGGATTCGCGGCTGCTTTCGACGGCCTGCGCCTCGGCGCACGGACGCGCGTGTTCTGGCTGCTGGCCGCCAGCTTCGCGATCTGCGGCATGACCACCAACGGTCTGATCGGCACCCACTTCATTCCGGCCGCCAACGACCACGGCATGCCCACCACAGTCGCCGCAGGCCTGCTCGCCACCATCGGCATCCTCGACGTCGCGGGCACCGTGTTCTCCGGCTGGCTCACCGACCGCGTGGACCCACGACTGCTGCTGCTCGTCTACTACGCGGGACGCGGCCTGTCACTGATGCTGCTGCCGTCCCTGCTGTCCCCCCACGCCGAACCGAGCACGTGGGTGTTCGTCATCTTCTACGGACTGGACTGGGTGGCCACCGTGCCGCCGACCATCGTGCTGTGCCGGGACTACTTCGGGGATCGTTCGCCGGTGGTGTTCGGTTGGGTGTTCGCCTCGCACCAGGTCGGCGCGGCCATCGCCGCCGCCGGTGCGGGATGGCTGCGGGATCTGAACGGCAGTTACGACCTGGCCTTCCAGCTGGCCGCCGGACTCTGTTTCGTCGCCGCCGCACTTTGTCTCAGCATCCGAAAAGCGCAGGTCACAAACCCCGACCTGGTCACAATCGACACTTCGGCTTTGCCGTAACCGCTTCGTAACCCTTAACATCCGATGCGGCGCCGCGGGGAACGCTGAGGCTGTCATGCTCGTGGTCGCTCGCCATAGTCGCGCGGAGAACCGCGTAACGCGTCACCGACAGCCGACGAATACCAGGCTAGGCATGAGCGGGAGGAAAACCCACCAAATGAAGACTCGCACCAAGACACTGGGCGTTGCTGCGGCCGTCGCCGCGATCACGGCGTCTCTGCCGCTGGCAGTTACCGCCTACGCCGACCCGGCGCCGACGACGACCACCGCCCCGGTCGTCGAAATCCCCGACCCGCAGGGCTCTGGCTGCGACAACTTCAAGAAGGCGATGCCGGACTGGAAGAGCTTCGCGGATCTGCCGACCGGCAAGGTGCTGGCCAGCATCCCGGACATCAGTACGTTCAACGCCGCGATCTCGGGTGGGATGAACCCGGCGGTCAACATCGTGCCGGTGCTCGACAACGGGCCGTACGTGATCTTCGCACCGACCAACGATGCGTTCGCCGCGATGGAGCCCGGCAAGCTCGATGCGCTCAAGGCTGACGTGGCCGCGCTCACCAGCTTCGACTACTACCACGCGTTCCTGGGCCTGCTCGGCCCCGATGACGTCAAAGGCCAGCGGCCCACCCAGCAGGGCGCCGAGGTCAAGGTGACCGGCAAGGGCGGTGACATCAAGGTCAACGACACCGCCAAGCTGGTCTGCGGTCCTATCCAGTCGGCCAACGCCCGGATCTACCTGATCGACACGGTGCTGGATCCCAACAGCCCGCCGGAGGCCATCGTGCCGACGGGCTCCAGCACCACGACCACGACCACGACGAAGGCCCCGGAGACCCCGGCCGCTGACGCCCCGATCGGCTGATTTCTTTTCTCAGCGCGAGCAGACACAAAACTGCCCATTTCTGTGTGGAAATGGGCAGTTTTGGTGGGGGCCCCTCCCGCTTGCGGGGGACTGCTCGCCGAAAAAACTAGACGCCGAGCTCGCGTCCGATGATCTCCTTCATGATCTCGGTGGTGCCACCGAAAATCGTCTGGATCCGTCCGTCGACGTAGGCCCGCGCGACGCGGTACTCCATCATGTAGCCGTAGCCGCCGTGCAGCTGCACGCAGTTGTCGATGACCTTCTTGGCGACCTCGGTGGCCCACCACTTGGCCTTGGCCGCCTCGACCGCGGTCAGCTCACCGTCGACCACGCCCTGCAGGCAGCGGTCGAGGTAGTTCTCGGTGACCTCCAGCTCGGTGTCCATCTCGGCGAGCAGGAACCGGTTGTGCTGGAAGCTGCCGATCGGCTGTCCAAAAGCCTTGCGGTCCTTGGCATACTGCAGCGTCTCCTGGAAGACCGCACGCGCACCGTAGATCGCCGAGATGGCGATCGAGAGCCGCTCCGAGGGCAGGTTGGTCATCAGGTGGTAGAACCCGCGACCTTCCTTGCCGAGCAGGTTGGCGTTCGGCACCCGGACGTTCTCGAAGTGCAGCTCGGAGGTGTCCTGGCTGTGCAGGCCCATCTTGTCGAGCTTGCGACCGCGGGTGAACCCCTCCATGCCGCGCTCCACCACGAACAGCGTGAAGCCCTTGTGGCCGGCCTCGGGGTCGGTGCGCGCCACCACGACACACAGGTCGCAGTTGATGCCCGAGGAGATGAACGTCTTGGAACCGTTGATGATCCAGTCGTCACCGTCGCGTACCGCCGAGGTGCGGATGCCCGCCAGGTCACTGCCTGCGCCCGGTTCGGTCATCGCGACCGCGATGATGGTCTCGCCACTGGCGATGCCGGGCAGCCAGCGCTGCTTCTGCTCGTCGTTGGTGAGGTCCTTGAAGTACGGGCCGACGACGTCGTTGTGCAGGCTCAGCGCCGGGCCGTGCACGCCGGCCCTGGCGATCTCCTCGTCGATGATCGCGTTGAACCGGAAGTCATCCGAACCGCCGCCGCCGAACTCCTCGGGCATGTTGAACCCGATGACGCCGTACTTGCCCGCGGCGGTGTACGCCGACCGGTCGACGATGCGTTCGGTCTCCCACTTCTCGGAATTGGGGACCAGCTCCCGCTCGATATATTCCTTGACCGTCTCCCGGAATGCCTCGTGTTCCGAGGTATAGATCCGTCGCTTCATGGCTTACTTTGCCTTCCAAACAGGTTCGCGCTTCTGCGCGAAGGCCATCGGCCCTTCCTTGGCGTCCTCGGTCTGCAACAGGGTGCTGAATTCGCGGTTGGTGCGCTTCCAGCCGTCCTTGTCGCCCGTGATGACGCCCTCGTCGACGCCGTAGGCGACGCGCTTGCTGGCCTGCACGGCCAGCGGTGCGTTGCCCGTGATCCGTTCGGCCAGCTTGAGTGCGGCGTCGACGACGGTGCCGTCGGGCACGACCTGGTTGATCAGACCCCACCGCAGCGCGTCGGCCGAGGACATCGGCTCACCGGTGAACAGCAGCTCGTTGGCCACCTTGCGGGGCAGTTGCTCGGCGATGCGGAACACGCCACCGGCACCGGCGATCAGGCCGCGCTTCACCTCGGGCAGACCGAATTTCGCGCTCTCCTCGGCGACGATCAGGTCACTGGCCAGGGCCAGTTCGGTGCCACCGCCCAGGGCGGTGCCGTTGACCGCGGCGATGGTCGGCTTGTCGATGAAATGGCTGACGTAGCCGGCGAATCCGTATTCGGAATGCTCGGGATGGAAGAGGTTTTCGCCCCGCGAGATCGCCTTCAGGTCAGCCCCGGCACAGAACGACTTGTCCCCCGAGCCGGTGAGCACGACGGCCCGGATCTCGGGATCGTTCTGCGCCTGCTCGAGTGCATCGCCGACGGCGATGCTGACCGACGCGTTGATCGCATTGCGAGCCTCGGGCCGGTTGATGGTGATGAGCAGAACGTTGCCGCGCTTCTCGACGAGCGCGCCGGGCTGGGTGTCGGTGTCGGTCACAGGAGCTCCAGGATTGTCGCGTTGGCCTGGCCGCCACCTTCACACATGGTCTGCAGGCCGTACTGAATGTTGTTGTCCCGCATGTGGTACAGCAGCGTGGTCAGGATGCGCGCGCCGGAGCCGCCGAGGGGGTGGCCCAGGGCGATCGCGCCCCCGTTGGGGTTGAGGCGCTCCTCGTCGGCGCCGATGTCCTTGAGCCAGGCCATCGGAACCGGGGCGAAGGCCTCGTTGACCTCGAACGCACCGATCTGGTCGACGCTCAGCCCGGACTTGGCCAGCGCCTTCTGGGTGGCCGGGATCGGCGCGGTCAGCATGATGACCGGGTCGGCGCCGGCGAGCACCGCGGTGTGCACCTTCGCAAGCGGCTTGAGCCCCAGGTCTTTTGCCTTGTCCGCCGACATGATCAGCAGCGCGGCGGACCCGTCGGAGATCTGGCTGGAGTTACCGGCGTGGATCACGCCGTCTTCCTTGAAGGCCGGCTTGATGGCAGCCATGGATTCGACGGTGCCGCCGCGGCGGATGCCGCCGTCCTCCAGAACTGTGCTTTCCCCGTGCTCGTCCTTCACCCTGATGCCCACGATCTGGTCCTTGAACGCACCCGCATCCTGTGCGGCCGCGGCCTTCTCGTGCGAACGCAGGGAGAACTCGTCGAGCTGGGTGCGCGAGAGGCCCCACTGCTCGGCGATCATCTCGGCGCCGACACCCTGGTTGGGGTTCTGTCCGTTGTAACGCTCCCGGAAGGCCTCCGGGTAGGGGTGCCCGCCGTTGGCGAGCGAGGAGCCCATCGGCGTGCGCGACATCGACTCGACGCCACCGGCGACGACGACGTCGTAGTGCCCGGCGACCACGCCGGCGACGGCGAAGTGCAGGGACTGCTGGCTGGAACCGCACTGGCGGTCGACGGTGACGCCGGGGACGCTCTCGGGCCAGCCGGCCGTCAGGACGGCGGTGCGGGCGATGTCGAGGGCCTGCTCGCCGGCCTGCATGACGCAGCCCCAGATGACGTCGTCGACGAGGGCGGGATCGATCCCGGCGCGCTGCACGAGGCCGTTGAGCACCTGGGCCGACAGCTCCGACGGATGCACACCAGAGAGGGCGCCGTTGCGCTTCCCGACAGGTGACCGGACGGCCTCGACGATGACGGCTTCAGCCATGACTTCTCCTTTGAAGGGTGGGTGGTGCGACCCCAGTGGTGCTCGACAGGGCGCTCGAGGTGAAAATAGACCAGTAGGTTTACTAGGTCAACCTACTGGTTGGTAGAGGCCGATGTTCCGGTTCAACGGTGAACAGATGGTTTACTGAGTTGTACAGCTGGCCATCCGGCCGGCGTAGAAGCTGTCCTACCTGGGAGTGTCTGGTGGCTCGAACCACACCGCTGGCGCCGATGATCGGCCCTGACGCGATAGCACCGCAGGCACCGGTCCGCTCTCCGAAGACCGCCGAGCTCGTGGCAGGCACGTTGCGCCGCATGGTCGTCGACGGCCAGCTCAAAGAAGGCGACTTCCTGCCCAACGAAGCCGAGCTCATGGAGCATTTCGGGGTCAGCAGGCCTACGCTGCGCGAGGCCGTGCGGGTGCTGGAGTCCGAGCGTCTGGTCGAGGTGCGGCGCGGTTCCCGCACCGGCGCCCGAGTTCGCGTGCCGGGACCAGAGATCGTCGCCCGCCCGGCCGGGCTGCTGCTCGAACTGTCCGGCGCCGACATCGCCGACCTCCTGGTGGGCCGCGCGGCGATCGAGCCGATGGCCGCACGCCTGCTCGCCGAGAAGGGTGACGAGGCCGCGTTCGCTGAATTGGAACGCATGCTCGACGAGCACATCCCGAACGACCACCAGTCCGACCGGCTGGCCGAGACCACCGGGGACTTCCACCGCCGGGTGGTAGAGCTGTCCGGCAACGCCACGCTCGGCATCATCGCCGGCATGCTGCACGAGATCACGGTGCGTCACCACGCCTTCCTGTTCAAAGAGCGCCGGCCGGTGTCGAAAACCGACTTCGACAAGCTGATGCGGTCCTACCGCAAACTGATCCAGCTCATCCGCTCCGGGGACGGCGATGCCGCCGAAGCACATTGGCGCAAGCATCTCGACACCGCACGCATCCTGATGCTGCAGGACATCGAGAGCGTCAAGGTGCGCGACGTCATGCGCTGACCCTTCTTTCCGCCGAGTCTGCGCCCAGCCCACCGACTCTGTGCTCAGACCGCGTTTCACGGCGATTTTGCGATCCGTGCGCAGTCTCGAAGATCCGTGCGCAGTTTCGAGCACCACAGCTAGTCCGGCCACACCGCCAGCCGCGCATCGGTGTCCCGCCACCCGTCGGCGGTCTTCCATCGCATCGGCAGCAGGCGATAACGCCAGCTGCCGGCCGCTCCGCCTGGTCCCACGTGGTCAACCGTGATCGAGATGAGGTCGGCGTCAAGCCGTTTGGCGTGTGTCTCCAGATAGATGCCGGCCTCGTCATCGAGCTCGGACATCAACTCGCCGAACAGCAACCGCGGCCCGGGCGGGCGATGCAGCAGCACGCATTGCGGCCGCTGCGCGCAATGCCCGGCCCGGACAGTGGCGTGACACTGCGTGTCGATCCCGCCCAGGTCGCTCATCAACCGCCCGGACTCGTCGATCCATACCGCTACCGGGTCAGGCGGTGACGTCATCTCGCTGGACATGGACCGGAATTTCGTCGTCCCAGGGCTGGCGGGTCACCATGTCGGCAACCTTGACGTAGCCCCGCTCGAATTCTCCGGTGGCCGCGTCGACGAGCCGGTACTGCTGGGTCTGGTGCTGGATCGGCTGAGCGTCGAGCATCACGATCCGCACCTCCCCCGGCTCGAAGTGGCACCGCTTCTGCAGGGCGGCCACGAGCTGCTCGTTGCTCATGTGTCCGTCACCGAAGTTCCAGCCGATGGCCGTGGAGACAATGCGCTCGCCGTCGGTCAGCACGTAGTCGTCCTCGTTCTGCCCGGCCATCGCCCGGTGTGCCAGAGTGAACAGGGCGCGGCCGTGAGAGTTGAAGCCACGGAACGCATATCCCATGTACAGGTACATCTGGGCGACCTCCGGGCTGCCGTAGTACCGCTCCATCTGAGCGGCCGGCATGCTGGCGATCGCGACGATACCCTTCTCGATCTTCTCCGCGGCCGAGGGCTTGACGCACCACAGTGAGGTGTCCCAGTTGCCGGCGTAGTACCGCATGCCAGGCAGGAAGGAGACCTTGCGCGGGAACAGGTTTCCCAGCACCACGGTGCCCGCGACCACCGCGAACAACACGATCGGCCACGGGCTGGTGAGGTCGCCCAGGCCGATGCCGGGGTGCCCGACGAACAGCGCCAGCACGGAGAACATCATGAAGACGTTCCACTCCAGCGGCACGCCCATCGGAATGGCGCTCAGGATGCCGAAGTGGAACACCAGCATCACGAAGGCCGCGATCGCCGTCGCCCACCCGCCGTGCGAGAAGAACAGCACCAGCGGGACCAAACCCTCGATGGCGGTGGAGAAATGCGCCACGAAGCGCGACGGCCGCCCGGGCCGGAGGTCATCCGGGAAGTGTTCGAAGAACTTGCGCTTGATGAACCGTGGCCGGAACACCGGGTTGTTGCTCATCATCGTCGAGATGACGAACGGGAAGTGTTTGGTGAGTTTCGAGGCCGCTGCGCCGATCCAGATCGTCAGGCAGATCAGCTTTGCCGCGATCACAATGTCGGCGCCGCTGAACAGGAAACAGACCGCCAGCGAGCCATACACCTCGCCGCGGGCCGCCAGGAAGATCACCTTGTCGCGCAGGCCGGCCACGGCGAGCAGGCCGACGATCGCCGCGGTCTGCCACACCGGCAGCACGCCGATCTCACTACCGAGCGCCGGGATGGGGCCGGTGCCCTGCGAGGCGAGCGCCACCACCAGCATCACCAGCAGCGCGCCGTACAGTGCGACGTCGACGATCGTGCGGTCGTCACCCTTGGTCAGCGGGACCCGGTTGGGCCACGGTGGGAGCCGAATCGTCTTGGGCCGCAACCAGTACAGGATCGACCCCATCGGCGGGAAGAACCGGTTGTTGAGCGGGCCGAAGCCGCAGCCGAGGCCGATGACCTCGAACAACATCGTGTAGAACACGACCTTCTGGTAGACGATCGGCTCGGCGTACCAGGAGGCGACGTTGGTGAACCCGTCGACACCGGTGGTGGTCAGCGCGATCAGCCAGGCACCGAGAATGTAGGCCAGGATCTTGACGACGTAGAACAGGTGCAGCACAACCGGGGTTCCGAACCCTACCTCCGCCCAGTGCCGGGCCATCGGCTGGATCTTTTCCGCGCGCGTGCCCTTGCTCCACTGCTCGAAGTCGATCTGGGGCGATTCCTGTTTGAGAAAACCCATGCCGGTCAGATTAGAACGTGTTCTAGTCGGGTGGTAGTCGTTCTGGTCAGTCAGCGGAAACCGCCGAAACTACGGTTTGCGACGAGAGAGCGGAAGAAACCGTAGTGTCGGCGTGCCGGACGACGGGCTAGGACTTCACCGGCGGACGGAAGAAGATCACCAGCTGGCCGATGCCACCGGCCAGGCCGAGAACGACCGCGATTGCCAGACCGCACCAGCCGTGCAGGTAGTGGTAGAAGCTCGAACTGGAGAACAGCAGGTGATCGAGGCTGTAGCGACCCGCCCCGGTGCCGGCGATCGCCACCGCGGCCACCGCGAGGATCAGGTTGTACTCCCAGCCCTCCTTGACGATGAAGAAGCCGTTGTGCCGGTGCACGGTCCAGGCCGCCACCAGCATCAGCGCCACGAACCCGGCTGCGGGGATCGGGGTCAGCAGCCCGAGGGCCAGGCCGAGACCGGCGGTGATCTCGGTGCTGGCCGCGACCCGGGCGTGGAACAGGCCCGGCTTCATGCCGATGCTGTCGAACCATCCCGCGGTGCCCGGGATCCGCCCGCCACCGAAGAACTTGTTGTAGCCGTGTGCGGCCATGGTCAGGCCGAGCACCACGCGCAGGAGCAGGATCGCAGTGTCGTAAGCAGAGGAAGCCATGTAACAGAATCTAGGACATCTGTTAAGCCGCCGCCCAGCCCCCGTCCACACTGAGGATCACCCCGTGGATGTTCCCGGCGTCGTCACCGGCGAGGAAAGCGACGGCAGCCGCGACCTCCTCGGGGGTGCTCATGCGCCGGGACGGGATGCGGGCCAGCACCGGTCCGATCTCATCGGCCACGTCAGCGGCCCTTTCGGTCGCTATCGGCCCGGGGGCCACCGCGTTCACCCGGACTCCGAGCGGGCCGTACTCGACCGCCCACGACTTGGTCAGCGAATGCACCGCCGCCTTGGTCGACGAGTACAGCGCCGAGCGGTCCCCGCCGATCAGCCCGGTGATCGAGCCGACGTTGACCACCGCGCCGTGGCCACGCTCGGCCATGGCGGGCGCCAGCGCCCCGGTCAGCAGGAAGGGGGCGATCACGTTGGTCTGATACGACTCCAGCAGCGCCTGCTCGGAGACCTCGCCGGTGGGTTCCGGCATTCCCCATACGCCCGCGTTGTTGACGAGGATGTCGATCTGACCCCCGGCGGCCGCAGTGGCCTGCTGGGCCAGGCGCTGCACCTCGCCCGCCCCGGCCCCGAGGTCGGCAGCGACGATCTCGGCTCGCCCTCCGGCGGCACGGATCTCGGCGACGACGGAGTCGCCGCGTTCCTTGTTGCGGCCGCTGACGATGACGAAGGCGCCCTGCTCTGCGAGGGCCTTGGCGATGGCGACACCCAGGCCGCCGGTGGATCCTGTGACAAGTGCTGTGCGGCCTTGCAGGCGCGTAGTGTTTGGACTCATGAGTCCAGGTATAGGCCGCTAAAAATGGACCTGCAAGTCCAGAAACTGACCGCCAAGGGCGAGGCCACCCGACGCCGCATCATCGAGGGCGCCGCCGCGGTGATCCGCAGCCACGGGGTGGCCGCCACCACGCTCGACGACATCCGCGCCCACACCCAGACCTCCAAGAGTCAACTGTTCCACTACTTTCCCGACGGCAAGGACCAACTGCTGCTCGCGGTGGCCGAACGCGAAGCCCAGATGGTGCTGGAGGATCAGCAGCCCTACCTGGGCGAGCTCACTTCATGGGCCGCCTGGCAACGCTGGCGCGACGCTGTCGTGGAACGCTACCGCCGCCAAGGCCAGAGCTGCCCGCTCAGTCTGTTGATGTCGGAGATCGGCCGCACCACTCCCGGCGCCCAGGCGGTCACCAAAGCCCTACTGCGGCAATGGCACGACGAGATCTCGGCGGGTATCCGGCACATGCAGTCGCAGGGAAAGATGGCCGCCCATCTGGATGCCGAAAAGGTGGGCGCCGCATTGCTGGCCGGGATCCAGGGCGGGGTCAGCGTGATGCTGGCCTCCGGCGACTTGAGCTACCTCGAGTCCGCGCTGGATGTCAGCATCGCGATGCTGCGCCGCTGAACCTGTCAGTCACAGCGCCGCTTCGAGCCGCTCGATATACCCGTCGACGTCCCCGATCGCCGACTCTGCCCCGAACACACTGATCGAGATGGTGTCCCCCACGCCCGTCACGCAGTGAGTGAGCCCCACCATCGGTGACAATCCGGGAAACGCCGCTGCCAGCCGTACCGGCATACCGCCGAACGAGAAATCTGCGGCACCGCAGTTCACACTCGACACCACGGTGTTCCCGGTGACCGTCGCCGAACGTGCGTCGGGATTGAACTGGCCGATCCCCCACCGCAGAAGCGGGGCCGGGGTGGCGGCGAAGGCACGTTCCGAGGCCCGCATCGCCGGGTGTGCGGCGCGTTCCCGCCGCGCCGCCAGTTCAGCAGCGATCGCGGCGCGACGCTGCTGAACTGGCAGCGACGGTTGCAGCCCCACGCCGACCGTGCCGAAATGGTTGTAGGCCTGGCGTGGACCGGATTTCGCCATGGTCACCTCGGCGCCGAGAGCGGCCGGATCCGTCCCGAGCTCACGGAGCTGCCCGGCCAGGGCTTCGGATATTCCGGCCAGGGCACAGACCGTCACGGTGGCACCCGAGAGCTGCGCTCGATCCCGCACCACCGTCCGCATACTGCGCACACCTGTCGGACGGTCGTTGGTCCGCAGAGGAAGGCGTGGTGTCGCGGCCGGCGGCACCCGCCCGGCCTCGGTGTCGGCCACCAACTGCCGGTGCGCCCGGGCCGCTTCGATGCTCCGCCAAGGCAGCATCGCCGGGTGGCCGTACACCGGCACGACCGGTGCAACCGCTCCCTGACGACCGAACATCAGCGCCGCCGGACCGCAGGTGCGCCCGCCGCCGCCCAGGGCGTGCGTGATCTGCAGGACCGCAACGGTGCCGGCACCAGTGACACCGGGTATCCCCTCGACGCCGGGAAAGACATGCAGCCGCCACGGTGCCAGCTGCGCATCGAGTTGAGCGTCCACCAGCTCGCCCAGGGCGGCCAGACAACCCGGCCAGGTCGCCTGATCGAGATCGTGTACCACGAACCGGAATTCGTCGACCGGAGCCGGTACCCAGGCCGGGTAGTGCAGCCGTGCGCTGTCATCGATCCGCTGTGAGAGGTCCGGGCTGGTGCGGGCATTGGCAGCCAACTCGGCGAGCACCCCGGACAGATCGACGGGTACACCGTCGAATCCGTACAGCAGGAACGTGTCGTTGGGCATCCTGGACGACATCCAGAACATCTGCGCATCGACCGCAGTGAGTCGGTTAACCGGCACGTCCGACGAAGTCCAGGATGCGAGCCGCTGTGGCGTCGGGCTGATCGAGTTGCAGGAAGTGACCACCGGATTCGACGACATGGGTGTCGCTGCCTGCGGGCAGCACCTCGCGCACCCAGCGGATGTAATCCGGTGCGGCACAGCCGTCATCGGTACCGTGCAGATACAGCGACGGCAGCACCGGCGGCAACGCCACGTGCTCGTGCAGCTCGGCGTACTGGGCCGGTGGCTTGCTCATCCGGATCGTGGCCCGGTAGTAGCCCAGCGCGGCGCGCCAGCGGTCCGGCGCCCCGATGGCGGCGTCGACGTGGCGCAGGTCCTCGGCGGCGTCGTATCCCGGCGACCACGTCTTCCACAACCGCGGCACCACCCAGGACGCAGAACGTTCAGGCAGCCAAGGCAATTGGAAGTACATCATGTACCAGCTGCGCAGTGCCTGACGCGGCAGCTGAGCCATCAGCTTGCCGGCGTCAGGCACCCGTCCCAGCGGTTGGAACGAGGCCATCGGCGGTACCGACATGATCACCGCTCTGGCGAACGGGTTGTCCGGCAGCGCGGCCACTCCCGCTGCCGCCATGGCACCCCAGTCATGGCCGATGATCACGTCACGCCCCGTCGGGCCGACCGCCTGCAAGAGGTTCAGCGCGTCGTCCATCAGCGCAGCGACGTGATAGCTGCCGTCGGCAGGAATCGACGAGGGCACGTAGCCCCGCATGAACGGTGCCACCACTTTCCAGCCGGCCTCCGCCAAGATCGGGGCGACCTTGCGCCAGCCGTAGGCGGTGTCGGGAAATCCGTGTAGGCACAACGCCACCGGGCCGTCATCGGGCCCCCACGCCAACGCCCGCAGTTGTACTGCAGAGGTGGCGACATCGATCCAGCGCGGCTCGGTCACAGCGGCACCGGCTCGTACTCGGACATCAGCCATTGGCCATCGTCTTTGACCATCGTCACCCGCGCCACCGACGGGTGCTTCTTCGGCATTTCGTCGCCGACCTGGACACTCTGATTGACGAACAGCACCAACTCGACGCGGTCCGGTTTCGCGCTCGCGGTCCCAGCCTCCAATACGTCGGCGACTGCCGCGATCCGCTGCGCGTGCGCGGCGGGGATCACCTCGTTGATCATCGCTGTGTAGGTACCGCGAAATTCTCCGGTCATCCGGTCGCGGGCCGCGGTGAGCTGCTGGTCGACGGTTTCGGTCTCATACGACAGCATCTGGGCGGTGATGTCCTTGGCGGCCTGAACCGATTCGACTCGGGCCGTGTCACTTTCGTTCTGCGAGACGGTCAGCCAGCGCAGCACCCCAGAGGCCGTGGCCAACACCAACGCGATGATCGCCAGCACGACAGGCAGGCCGACCCGAGCGCGGGCGCGGGACGGTTCGGCCTCTTCGGCGTGCTCCGCGGGCTCCACAACCTCGTCGGCTTCTTCGGTTTCGTCCACTTCGTCAGCGGGCTCATCGGCTTCGTCGACGACGACGGACTCGTCGGCGGGCCCGGCCGATTCCTCGATTACGACCTCCGCGGGCGCCTCCTCGAAGCTGTCCGGTTCAGGGCTCGTCGTCTCTAGGCTGACCGGCTCGGCGGCTACGGGCTCGGCGATCTCTGCGGATTCGGCTGCGGCCTTACGACGCCCCGCGGGCGGCATCTTGTGCCGGCCGCTCACTGGATGAACTCCACGTTGGAAACCTTCGCCTTGCCCTCAATATCCTGCACTGTCAACACCATTCGCCACACCTGGGGATCCTGCTTGGGCACGCCCGCATTCGTGGACCGAACGGTCACGGACATGAGCACGTCCGCCTTGTCCTCCGAGTAGGACTGCAAAGCAGATGCGGTCACGGTGCCCACCGACTTCGACTTGATCTGTTTGACCACGTCCAGGAAGGATTTCGACCGTTTCTCGAAGTCGTCGTAGAACCGTCCGGTCGATGAGTCGAGCACTCGCTGGACATCGTCTTCGGCGTGCTCCCAGTCGATGCTTGTCAGGTTCGTCGCGCCTTGGCGGGCAGTTTCCATGAACAGGTCACGTCGCTGCTGTTCCTGATGGACCTGGTAGTAGCCATAGCCCAGCCAACCGGTCAACGCCACGAGGGCGACGACGAGCACCCCACCGAGAACCGCCGCGGTCTGCGAGCGCAGGAATTGGCGGCGTTCGGGGGCCGTGTGCTCGGCCTTGTCCGACTCTTCCTCAGTGACCTCACCGTCGGCGTCCTTGTCGGCCTCTTCGGTTTGTTCGACTGCCTCGGCCTCGGGTTCTGGGGCGGACGGGCTCGGCTCCTCGGCCTCGGTCGGCTCGACCGACTCGGCGTCGGCGCTGTCGTCTGCCATACATCTGCTCCTCGGTGGCACTGCGGTATCGCGCGTGCGACAAGAGCACGCGTGCGGTCCAACGTACGTGGCACCGGTCACACCGTCATCAGCGGTACCGGCAGTCCCGGATACGCCTCGCGGGTGGCCGCCTTTACGAGCTGCCGGGCTCTTTGCACGTGATGCGCGCCCCCACTGCGCGCAGCGCAAAGTCCACCGCGGCGGCGCACGCACCCTCCCAATCGCCGTCGGCTCCCAGCCGGGACAACTCATGGCTGACGACTGCCCGGATGGCCGCGGCATCCCGCTCCGGCCTGGTCAGCGGAAACGATCCGTCGTCCAGGCCGCGGCGCAGTAAGGCCGCCAGCGACCGTTCGCGGTCGATCCGCCACTGTTCCTGCCCGTAGAGATAGCCCTTGGCCGAGCGAACCTCCTCGAGATCCAGAACCAACGCCTGCCCACGCAGTCGGGCGTCGTGTATGACGTCGAACGACACCCTGATCCACTGCTCGAGCTGTTCCCCGGGCGACCCATCGGTGTCGTCGGCGATCTCGTCGAGCCTGCGGCCCAACGCCCTGCCCGCGCTCTGCTGCATGGCCAGGAACAGCGCGTCCTTGGATTCGAAGTGGCGGTAGAAAGCCCGGGTGGACAGCCCGGCGCGAGCCAGCACCGCTGCGATCGGCACGGCACCGGTGTGGGGCTCGGCAAGGCAGCTGAAGGCGGCCCTGATGATCGCGCGGCGCTCGGCGGCGTCGCGCGCCGCGTCATCCGGCTCGATACCTGGATCAATCCGCACGATTGACGATTCTAGAAACGGCCCGCTTGTACGGGTCGCAGATGCGACGAAAACACCCCTGGGTAACGTGACTTCCGGGGCCTGCCGAGAGGAATGTCCGTGAGCACCGGGAAAACCGCGCACAGCGAGTCACGCATCGTCACGTTCCGGGGCGTCGACGATCTGAATCTGGTCGGCGACGAATGGAACCGCGACGCCGCATCCGCTGCTGACCGACCTACAGTTCTGCTACTTCACGGCGGCGGGCAGAACCGGTACTCCTGGAAGAACACCGGGCAGATCCTGGCCGACGACGGCTTGCACGTGATTGCGCTCGACGCGCGCGGCCACGGCGACAGCGACCGCTCCCCCAGCGCGAACTATTCGGTGGAAGCACTGAGCTCCGACGTGCAGCACGTGCTGTATCAAGTCGGCCGCCCCGTGGTGCTGATCGGGGCCAGCATGGGCGGGCTGACCAGCATCCTGGCGTCCCACGAGGCCGGACCGGAGCTCGTCACCAAACTCGTGCTGGTCGATGTGGTGCCCCGGTTCGAGAAGAGCGGCAGCGCGCGTATCCGCGACTTCATGTTCACCAACGTGGACGGTTTCGACTCCCTCGAACAGGCTGCCGAGGCGGTCTCGGCCTACCTGCCCCACCGCACGAAGCCGCGCAGCCCGGAGGGGCTGAAGAAGAACCTGCGGGAGCGCGACGGCCGCTGGTACTGGCACTGGGATCCGGCCTTCCTCACCAAGCCCGAGGACGATCCGTTCGCCCGGGTGGACAAGCTGGAATCAGCCGCGATGAACCTGACCATCCCGATCCTGCTGATCCGCGGCAAGCTCTCCGACGTGGTGAGCCCCGAGGGCGTGCAGGACTTTCTGGAGAAGGTGCCTGCCGCCGAGTTCGTCGAGTTGTCCGATGCGGGGCACACCGCCGCCGGGGATGACAACGACGCATTCACCGAGGTCGTCGTGGAGTTCGTCGGGCGGTGAGCACCACCCGCGACACCGTAGGCTTCAACTTTCTGCGCCAGCCCGAGCTGCCCGCACCCCAGGTCGGTGAATCATCCGCCCGCGACATCCTGGCCACCCACTTCGGCGTACAGGCAAACGTGAAATCGCTGGGCAGCCAACAGGATAAGAATTTCCTGGTGAGTGACGGCGACACGATCACCGCGGTGCTGAAAATCGCGAACCCCGCGTTCAACGAGATCGAGCTGACCGCTCAGGAGTTGGCCGCGGACCTGATCGCAGCAGCCGAACCGGATTTGCGGGTGGCGCAGGCGTTACCCAACCAACGAGGCGAAAAGCTCACTGCGGTAAATGGTCTGGGCCTGAACCAGACCGACGACACCGCTCACGTGCGACTGCTGCGACACCTGCCCGGCGGAACCCTCATCGAGTCCGGCTACCTGCCGCCGGCCACGGTCGCCGAACTGGGAGCACTGGCCGGGCGGGTCAGCCGAGCATTGGCCGGTTTCAGCCATCCCGGCCTCGACCGGATCCTGCAGTGGGACCTGCGTTACGGCGCCGAGGTGGTGTCGCGCCTGGCAGCTCACGTCGACGACGACGCTGCACGTTCCCGACTGGAGACCGTGGCCCATGAGTCGTGGGCGCGCATCGCACCACTGGCCGACGCACTGCCCCGGCAGGCCGTGCACATGGACCTGACCGACGCCAATGTCGTGGTCTCGCGGGGCGTGGGCGGTGCCGTGCACCCCGACGGCATCATCGATCTCGGCGATCTGGCCGACAGTTGGGCCGTGAGCGAACTGGCCATCACACTGTCCTCGGTACTGCAACATCCCGGAGCCGACCCGAGGTCCGTGCTGCCCGGCATCCGGGCCTTCCACGCCATCCGGCCCTTGAGCGTTGCCGAGGCAGAAGCGTTGTGGCCGTTGCTGGTTCTGCGCACGGCTGTGCTGATCGTCAGCGGCGCACATCAGGCCGGTTTCGACCCGGACAACGACTATCTCACCGAGCAATCCGACGGCGAGTGGCAGATGTTCGAGTCCGCCACCTCGGTGCCGATGGATGTGATGACGGCACTGATCAAGGCCGACCTCGATCTGGCCGCACCGCCCGCGCCGGTGCCCGTGGACCGGCCGATGCTCACCGCGCCGGGGCCGGCGGTGACGCTGGATCTATCCGCGACCTCCGATGATCTGAGCGACGCCTTCATGGCCGGCGGCTGGGTGAAATCCGATATCGAAGACCAATTGGCCAGGTCCGCACTGGCCGACGGGGCCGCCTTGGTGGTGACCCGGTACGGACAACCGCAGATCTCGCAGGCTCCCGCGTTGAGCCAGGACGAGCCGGCCGTGGTGCCGACCGGAATCAGCTTGTGGGTCGCTGAATCCACCTCGCTGGTAATGCCTTTCAGCGGTGAGGTCACCGATCGCTCAGCCTCTGCGGTGACCTTGCGCGGCACTGACTTCGAGCTGACTTTGACCGGAGTGAGCGCGGGGTCGGGAGACGGGTTGGGCGTGGCCGAACCGGGTCAACGTGTCGAACTCGCAGTGCGGCCGGTCGGCGCGCCGGTGGCACCGCACCTGACCACACCCGCACTCGCCCCCGGGTGGCTGGCACTGTGCCGAGATCCTCGCCCACTGCTCGGATTACCGGCACTACCCGCCGAACATGCCGAGCCTGATCTGATGGCCCGGCGCGACCGGGCGTTCGCACCCGTGCAGGAGCACTACTACCGCCGGCCGCCACGGATCGAACGGGGCTGGCGACACTTCCTGATGTCCACCAGCGGACGTTGCTATCTGGACATGGTCAACAACGTCACGGTGTTGGGCCACGCGCACCCCCGGGTCGCGGCGGCAGCGGCCCGACAGCTGCGCAAGCTGAACACCAACTCGCGGTTCAACTATGCCTCCGTCGTCGAATTCAGCGAACGCCTTGCCGGGCTCCTGCCCGATCCGCTCGACACGGTATTCCTGGTCAACTCCGGATCTGAGGCCAGCGACCTGGCGCTACGGTTGGCGACCGCGGCGGCCGGGCGCCCCGATGTGGTGGCGATGCGCGAGGCGTATCACGGTTGGACGTACGGCACCGATGCCGTGTCGACCTCCACCGCGGACAACCCGAATGCGCTTACCACCCGGCCGGATTGGGTGCACACCGTCGAATCGCCCAACAGCTTCCGCGGCAAGTACCGCGGCAGCGAGATCGGGCGATACGCGGTGGACGCGGTGGCCCAGATCGACCAGTTGATCGCCGAGGGGCGCGCCCCAGCTGCGTTCATCTGCGAAACGGTCTACGGCAACGCCGGCGGCATGGCCCTACCCGACGGATACCTGCCGCAGGTCTACGCGGCGGTGCGCGGGGCGGGCGGATACGCGGTCGCGGATGAAGTGCAGGTCGGTTACGGCCGTCTGGGCGAATGGTTTTGGGGCTTCCACCAGCAGGGTGTCGTCCCCGACATTGTGTCGATGGCCAAATCGGTCGGTAACGGCTATCCGCTGGGGGCGGTGGTCACCAGCCGCGCGATCGCCGAGGCCTTCCGCAGCCAGGGCTACTTCTTCTCCTCCACCGGCGGCAGTCCACTGTCATGCGCGATCGGAATGACGGTGCTCGACGTGCTGAACGACGAAGACCTGCAAGGCAACGCGTCCCGCGTCGGCGCTCACCTGAAGTCGCGACTGGAGGAACTGGCCGAGCGGCATCCGATCATCGGCACCGTCCATGGCGTCGGCCTGTACCTCGGCGTCGAGATGATCCGCGATCCCGACACTCTCGAGCCGGCGACCGAGGAAACGGCCCTCATCTGTGACCGGATGCTGGAACTCGGGGTGATCATCCAGCCGACGGGCGATCACCAGAACATCCTGAAGACCAAGCCGCCGTTGTGTATCGATGCCGTGGCAGCCGATTTCTACGTCGACGCGCTGGACCGGGTGCTCACCGAAGGGTGGTGAGCCAGTCCGGCGCTCATCGCCTCGGTTCAGCCCGCTCGGCCTCGGCCAACCGCTGATGGAGCCGCTCGCGGATGTCGTCTGGGGTATAGGCGTTTCGACGGCGCTGATCCCGCGCCACCATGACGCCACCCGCGACGACGCCGGCGACACCGGCCAGCCCGACCCACTTCCAGATGCTGCGCATGATCACAGTGTGCATAAGCTGCGTTGGTGAACGCGAACACGGTGTCTTTGGCCAAGGCTCTGGAGGATACCCGCACGGGCGACATCTGGCTGTTCCGCGGCGGCTCCGGACCCGACCGCGCGATCCAGACCTTGACCAACAGCCCGGTCAACCACGTCGGGATGACGGTGGCCATCGATGACCTTCCACCGCTGATCTGGCACGCCGAACTCGGCGACAAGATGCTCGACCTGTGGACCGGGACCAACCACCGCGGGGTGCAACTCAACGATGCCCGCGAAGTCGTCGAACGATGGGCGCACAGCTACGGTCAGCGCTGTTGGTTGCGTCAGCTCACCCCGTTCGCATCCCGTGAGCAGGAGGACAAGCTCCTCAAGGTGATCGCCCGGATGAACGGCACCGCCTTCCCCACCACGGCGCGGTTGACCGGACGCTGGTTACGCGGGCGAGTGCCGATCGTCAGCGACTTCACCCGCGGAATCCCCTTTGTGCACAAGAAGGTTCGCGAGTCGGCCGAACGCCGGAAGGCGCAGGGTCGCCAGGTCGGACTGGAAACCGCCTACTGCGCGGAGACCGTGGCCATCACCTACGAGGAGATGGGCCTGCTGACCACCGAGAAGCACTACAACTGGTTCGACCCCGGCTCGTTCTGGAGCGGCGACGAATTGCCGCTTGCCACCGGCTACGGATTGGGCGACGAGATCTCTGTGATCGTCGACTGACCTCGGCTATACCTGCTGGCAGGTATAGCCGGATTGCCGCCAGCAGTGAGGCGCCCGACGTCTTCGACGGCAAGGCTGGACGTGACTACCCCACACCGGCTCCGGAGGTCTTCTGATGTCGACAGTCGAACGGCTGATTCTCCCTGCGACACGGGAGGTACCGCATCGCCCGGAGCGGCGATGACATGAGCGCCGCACCGGACCGCACGCTCGTCGCCGAGGCGCTGACAGGCCTACCCGAGGCGCAGCGCGCTGTACTCAGTCGGGCGTACTACTTGGGTTGGACTACCAGACACATCGCCCAGAGCCTCGGGATCCCCGAGAGCACCGTCAAGGCCCAGTTGCACCAAGCGCTGCGGCGTCTGGCACTGACCTTGGCCGAGACGCATTGCACACCACCCACACGACGCAGCAGGTTCGCCGACTTCCAGGGCGAAAACTCGCAGTAACGCCATCACCGCTCATCGGCGACGATGCTCGCGGGGCATCGTCGCCGTCCCGTTCCCCCATACGGGCCATTATGTTAATGTCCATTCTTGCGTCCATGGCATGGTCGACATAGCGTTTTAACGCGCTTATATGCGCATATTGCGATATCAAGTGATTCATCATTCAAGGTCTGGGGGAACGATGACTGAAACGACATCCAAGAATGGCAACGGCGCCCTGGCGACGCACCGCGCCGAACCCAGCGAGGCTGATGTCGTCCGGATCGTCGAATCACTGCGGGTGACCTTCCGTAGCGGCCGGACACGATCGGCGCATTGGCGAGCAGATCAGCTGCATCGGCTCGCGGACCTGATGGTCGACAACGAGACGGAGATCATCGAAGCGCTGTCGGCAGATCTCGGTCGGGCGCCCTTTGAATCCTGGTTGACCGATATCGCGGGCACAGTGGCCGAAGCCCGTTACGCCGCAAAGCATGTCAAGCGTTGGATGCGCCGCGACCGGAGGATGCTCGAGCTGCCCCAGTTGCCGGGGCGGGGCTGGGTCGAGTACGAACCCTACGGAACCGTGCTGATCATCGGGACTTGGAACCTGCCCTACCTACTGACGCTCGGGCCCGCGATCGGTGCCATCTCGGCGGGAAACACCGTGCTGATCAAGCCTTCTGAGTTCGCACCGCGCACATCACGACTGCTGGCCGACCTCGTACCGCGGTATCTCGATCACGACGCCATTGCCGTGGTCGAAGGCGCGCGCTCGACCAGCGAGCTGTTGCTCAAACAGGAATTCGACCGCATCTTGTTCACCGGTGGCGCCGAGACCGGCCGCAAGATCCTGGCCGCGGCAGCACAACATCTGACACCCGTCACACTGGAATTGGGCGGCAAAAGCCCGGTGATCCTCGCCGACGACTGCGACGTCGATGTCGCAGCCTCCCGGGTCGCGTGGACCAAGCTCATCAACTCCGGCCAGGTATGCGTCGCCCCTGACTATGTGCTCGCTCACCGCGACGTCACCGAGCGATTCGTCGACCGGCTATGCGATGCCTGGGTCCGTCAGCGGGTGAACCAGCCAAAAGGCATGCGAGTCTTGAACGCCGACCACCTTGAGCGGCTGAGTGAGTACCTGATCGAAACGCGCGGGGAGGTCGCCTTCGGAGGTGGGCTCGACCGCTCATCACTCACCGTCGAGCCGACCGTGGTCCTCGATCCCTCCCCTTCAGAACCGCTGATGACCGAGGAGATCTTCGGGCCGATCCTGCCGGTGGTGACCGTCGATTCCGTTGACGATGCCATCGATTTCGTGAACTCCCGGCCGAAACCGCTTGCCGCGTACCTCTTCAGCCGATCCCGCGCGGTCCGCAATCGAGTGGTGTCCGAGGTGTCGGCAGGCGGAATGCTGATCAACCATGTGGCATTCCAGGCGTCGACCACCCGGCTGCCGTTCGGCGGTGTCGGCAACTCCGGGATGGGCGCCTACCACGGGCAATGGGGCTTCAAGGAGTTCAGCCATTCCAAGACAGTGCTCACCAAACCCACCCGGCCTGACCTGTCCAAGATGCTGTACCCGCCCTACAGCGACAACGCTTGGAAGCTGGCGCGCAAGCTGTTCTGACCGGGCCGATACCGTAGTAGCCATGACGGATGACGAGGTGCGGATCAAGATCGAAGCGCACTGGGCGTCATCCGATGTCAACGACTTCGATGCAGAGCATCGCATCTATCACATAGACGCGATCCTCGAATATCCCCAATCAGGTGAGCGGATCCGGGGCCGCGACAACATTCGGGCATCGCGCGAAGCTCAGCCGAATGCCAAACGTTTCACGGTCCATCGCATCGTCGGCGGCGGTGATCTGTGGATCAGCGAGCTGGTATTGGCATACGACGGACAGCCCTCGTACGTGGTGAGCATCATGGAGTTCGCGGACGGTGAAGTAATCCGCGAAACACAGTATTTCGGTGATCCGTTCAGCCCCGGCCCATCCCGTACTCAGTGGGTTGAACCCATCGAGTGAAATCACTGCTCGACACGACGTTTACTCGATCGCGGCGCGGACGATCTCGGTGACCCGCCGCTCGGTGACATCGTCCAGGCTGTCGAAGTACCAGGCTGCGGGCATCAACAGCCCATCCGTGCCCCCGGCGGGCTTGAGCGTGGCCTTCTCACTGACCCCGAGGCTCATCAGCTCGTCGTTCCGGAAGAAGACAAGCACGGGGCTGCTCGCGGACCTGGCGTAGCCCGGCATCCCGTACCAGATGCGTGGCTTCAGTTCGGGAGCGGCAGTGACGATCACGTCGTGCATACGCTGCATGATGCCGCGCGCCGGCTCATCCATCCCGGCAATCTTGTCGAGGACCTGCTTCAGGTTCTTGTCGTCCGTGTTGACCACTGTCATGTCCCTTCTTCCCGGTATCGATCTACCGGCGCAATGGAGTTGGCGCGCCATAAGGCGCAGCACCCCATTCCGGACATGTCCTGATCGGCTCAGGCCTCTCCGCAATGATTCAGGTGATCGTCCACCTGGAAGCGCAGATCGTGACAGACGCCGCTGCCACTCCCCTCACGCTAACACGGGTTCACAGCCCGAATTTGGCACGGGCGTGGTCGCTGACCGGAGTGAACAGGTTGACGAGGTTGCCGTCGGGATCGCGGAACATCAGCGCGCGGTTACCCCACGGCATCGTCGTGGGCTCGGTGACGACGTCGTCCAACTGTTCGGACAACCGCGCGTACTCGGCGTCCACGTCGTCGACGATGAACTCGATGATCACACTTCGGTTTGCCGCGGGCTCGGCAGATCCTTGTCCGAACAGCGGAACGGTCTTGTCGCTCCCGATCGCCAACGTGCCCACCGGCGTCGGAATCTCGGCGAAGAGTTCGTTGCCCCAGACCGCGCTGACCCCGGTGACCATCTCGTAGAACGCCGCGAGCCGCTGGACGTCGGCCGTGATGATGCGGGTCGAAAGAAACTTCATGTCAACAACTCCTGGGGATCTACGGTCACTGCGCCGGCGCGCTCGGGGCCGGTACCGCAGCATGCTAGACACGCACTCCGACAAACCGGACGTAGCATCGAATGCCGTGACCGCCCCGAACCCGATCCCGGTTCTCGTCGTGCTGTCGGGGCTCCCTGGTGTCGGCAAGACCACCGTGGCACGCCACGTGAGCGCTGAAATCGGCGCAGTACATGTACGACTCGACACGATCGAAGCGGCCATGACGGCATCGGGATTCATCGATCGGGCCGGCGGCTGGGAGGCGATCCCCGATGCCGGCTATCGGATTGCCTATGCGATTGCATCCGATTTCCTGAGCGCGGGGCATGACGTCGTGGCCGACAGCGTGAATCCGCTCGGCATCACCAGACAAGCCTGGGCTGAGGCCGCACGGACCGCACGAGCCACACTCGTCGACGCCGAGGTGATCTGCAGTGATCGGAACCTGCACCGCAGACGCGTCGATACCAGGACTTCAGACATCGATGGATTGACCGTGCCGACGTGGCAACAGGTCGAGGACCGGACTTATGAGCCGTGGGACCACGCGGTTCTTCGCGTCGACACTGCGGCGGGAGTGGAGGCCGCGACCGCGGCCATCGTCATCGCGGTTCACCGTGCACGCGAAGCCGCGTTCGATCCACCGGCCGAGCCCCGAATGTGAAGAGCGTTCGGCAATCCCTGGCTTGTTTGTAACCTTTCGAGATGGACGAGGTTTTGGATGACGGGCCGTTCTTTCACGGCACCAAGGCCGACCTGCAGGTGGGCGATCACCTCACCGCAGGTTTCCGTTCCAACTACCGGCCCGAAGTCGTGATGAACCACATCTACTTCACCGCGTTGCGCGACGGCGCAGGCCTTGCTGCCGAGCTCGCCGCAGGCGACGGAACTCCGCGGGTCTATGCCGTGGAACCGACCGGGGAGTTCGAGAACGATCCCAACGTCACCGACAAGAAGTTCCCTGGCAATCCCACCCGGTCCTACCGGACCAAGGAGCCACTCCGCATCGTCGGCGAGGTCACCGACTGGACGCGGCTGACACCCGAGGCTCTTCAGATGTGGCGGGATCGGCTCGCTGCAATCCACGCCGATAGCCGCGGCGAGATCATCAACTAGTTACGACCGAACCCCAACGCGGCAATCCGTGCCGAGAACACCGGGAGAGACGATGGGCAACCGTTGGTCCGGAGTAACCATTGATTGCGCCGATCCCATTCGGATGTCGACCTTTTGGTCCGCCGTACTCGGCATTCCAGAGTCGAGCGAACACGGAGATGATCCGGCCTGGGCGACAGTGGGCTCACGCGCCGGACGATTCCCCCGCCTCACCTTCCAGCGCGTAGCCGAACCGAAAGCCGGAAAGGTACGCATCCACCTGGACGTCGAGGTCGATGACATCGACGCCGGACGTCTTCAGGTCGAGGAGCTGGGTGGACGCTTCTCCGGCTTCCGGCACGACTACGACGAGGGGGTCGTGCTGAACATGCTGGATCCCGAGGGCCATGAGTTCTGCCTGGTGCAGTACTTCGACAAAGCTTCGACTACACGTTGAACCGGAACTCCACGACGTCGCCGTCGGCCATCACGTAGTCCTTGCCTTCCATGCGGACCTTGCCGGCGGCCTTGGCCGCGGCCATCGACCCCGCCTCGACGAGATCGTCGAACGAGACCACCTCGGCCTTGATGAAGCCCTTCTCGAAGTCGGTGTGGATCACGCCGGCCGCCTTGGGCGCAGTGTCGCCCTGGTGGATGGTCCAGGCCCGCGATTCCTTCGGCCCCGCCGTCAGATACGTCTGCAGCCTCAGGGTGTGGAAACCGGCTCGGGCCAACGCGTCCAGGCCACGCTCGGTCTGTCCGATCGACTCCAGGAGCTCTTGGGCGGACTCGTCGTCGAGCTCGATCAGCTCCGATTCGATCTTGGCGTCCAGGAACACCGCGTCGGCCGGCGCCACCAGTGCCCGCAGCTCGGCCTGCTTCGCCTCATCGGTGAGCACCGACTCGTCGGCGTTGAACACGTACAGGAACGGCTTGGTCGTCATCAGGTTCAGCTCGCGCAGGATCGACCAGTCCTTGCCGGTCGAGAAGAGCGTCTTACCGTCGTCGAACACGGCCTGCGCCGCCACCGCCGCGTCCAGCACCGGCTTGCGTTCCTTGTTGTTGCGGGCTTCCTTCTCCAGGCGCGGTACCGCCTTCTCCAGCGTCTGCATGTCGGCCAGGATCAGCTCGGTCTCGATCACCTCGATGTCCGACCGCGGGTCCACCCGCCCGTCGACGTGCACCACGTCGTCGTCGGCGAACACCCGCACCACCTGACAGATGGCATCGCACTCACGGATGTTGGCGAGGAACTTGTTGCCGAGGCCCGCGCCTTCGGACGCGCCCTTGACGATCCCGGCGATGTCCACGAACGTCACCGGCGCGGGCACGGTCTTCTCCGAGCCGAAGATCTCGGCGAGCTTGTCGAGCCGGGGATCGGGCAACGGCACCACGCCCTCATTGGGCTCGATGGTCGCAAACGGGTAGTTGGCCGCCAACACGTCGTTACGCGTCAGGGCATTGAACAGAGTCGACTTTCCGACGTTCGGCAAACCGACGATTCCCAGGTTCAGGCTCACAGAGAAGAGAGTCTAGGCCCGTGTGACCGGCACGCCAGCGCGAGCTGGCAGCACGCGGCCAGACAGAGCCGGTACGGTCAACGTGTGTCAGGACAGCGCGCACAGTCGGCAGTGCCGGCTGACCATCGCTCTGTACACCCGCGATTCGCCGGTGTGCCGTGGTGGGGAGCTGTCCTTTTGGCGATCACGGCTACCGCGATCGGCTTTGCCTTCGATGCCGGTTCAGGCGATCGGGAGCTCAGTTCGGTGTTCGCGATCTGCTATTCCCTCGGCTGCATTTTGTCCGTTCTGGCCGTTCAGCAGGCCGGGCTGTTCACCGCGGTGATCCAGCCCCCACTGATTCTGTTCGTCGCCGTACCCGGGTCCTATTTCCTGTTCCACGGGGGCGAGCTGCAGGGCGTCAAAGACCTGGCCATCAATTGCGGATATCCCCTGATCGAACGCTTCCCGCTGATGCTGTTCCTCTCGGCCACGGTGCTGTTGATCGGACTCGGCCGGTGGTACGTCGGCCTGACGTCACGCAAGGACGCCGGCGCGGACGAAGCGGCCGGCTCCGGGAAGTCGAAAACGGCCACGGCAACGCCGGTCGCGGGAATTGTGTCATCTGTCACAGAGAAACTTTCCGGGCTGGTTCTCCGCAAACCCGCCACGACGTCCGCGCGCCGGGGCCGGACCGCCGAGCACGACCCCGCCTCGGACGTCCCGCCACGCCGTCGTCCGTCCGAACGACCGCCACGGCGACGTCCTGCCGGCGCCGAATCCGGCGCTGGAGCGGCAGCGGCGGCCGCAGCAGGTGCCGGGCGCCCGCGTGGCGAGCGCAGGCCGACCAAACGCACCGCGCCGCCTCGTCCCCGTCCCGACCGCGCGGCCACCGGCGATCTCGGCAACGAACTCGACGGCGCGATTCCCGAGCGGCCACGGCGGCCACGGCCCCCGCGTGCGGCCGAGCCCGGGGCAGGCGAGCCGCGCCGGCGCGTACGCAGCCAGCCGCGTGAGCCGCGCAAGCAACCACCACCTGAGCGGCGTGAGGCCGGCGCATTCGAGACTCCGCGTGAGCGCCCACAGCGGCAGCGGCGCCGATTCGACGACTATCAGCCGTTCGAGGAATCGTTCGATCCGCCGACCGGGTCCGGGCGCTCGACGCACCACCCGGTGTCGCGGGTGCGGTACCGCGGTGCCGACGACGAGGATCACCGCGTGGGGCACCGGACGCGACCGCGCCCGACAAAGGGGTCAGCAACCCGAGGACGTCACTCCTGGGAGTACGACGACTGAAGGCGGTCTGCCCAGCCGGGTGGCCCGGGGTCAGGCGCGCGGGTCAGGCGCGCGGCGGGCGGATCTCACGCGGCAACGCGAACACCAACGTCTCGTTGGCGGTGGTCACGGGCTGCACAGTGCCGTACCCATATTCGGCCAGCCGCTCGAGCACCCCGCGCACGAGGACCTCGGGAACCGAGGCCCCGGAGGTGACGCCCACCGTGGTGACGCCTTCCAGCCAGGTCGGGTCGATGTCTTCGGCGTAGTCGACCAGGTGGGCGGCGTCGGATCCGGCGCCGAGGGCCACCTCGACCAGCCGCACCGAGTTCGACGAGTTGCGCGAGCCGACCACGATCACGAGCTCACATTCGGGCGCCATCGCCTTGACGGCAACCTGACGGTTCTGCGTCGCGTAGCAGATGTCGTCGCTCGGCGGGTCCTGCAGCGTCGGGAACTTCTCGCGGAGCCGGCGCACCGTCTCCATGGTCTCGTCGACGCTCAGCGTGGTCTGCGACAGCCAGATGACCTTGTTCGGGTCACGGACTGTCACCTGGTCCACCGCGTCCGGATTGTCGACGACCTGGACGTGGTCGGGTGCCTCACCCGCGGTGCCGACGACCTCCTCATGGCCGGTGTGACCGACGAGCAGGATGTCGTAGTCGTCGCGGGCGAACCGCTTGGCCTCGTTGTGCACCTTGGTGACCAGCGGGCAGGTCGCGTCGATCGTCCTGAGGTTGCGGGCGGCGGCCTCGACGTGCACGGTCGGCGCGACGCCGTGCGCCGAGAACACCACGATCGCCCCTTCGGGCACCTCGTCGGTCTCGTCGACGAACACCGCGCCGGCCTTGGCCAGCGTTTCGACGACGTGCACGTTGTGCACGATCTCGTGGCGCACATAGACCGGTGCGCCGTGCTTCTCCAGGGCGCGCTCGACGGTCTCGACGGCGCGGTCCACACCCGCGCAGTATCCGCGCGGTTCGGCCAGCAGGACTCGCTTGCCAGAGGCTTGCGAACCGCCGCCTGACCTCACCGAGCTCGTGGCACCCGGGATACCCATATTGATTGTCGGCGGCATGTCTCCAGGGTACGGGGCGACAATGCAACGGAGCCAGCCGTGGCTGTGGCTACTCTGTGCACATGGGAACTGCACCGTACGGGGTCCGGCTGCTGGTGGGCGCGGCTGCAACCGCGATCGAGGAAACTCGCAAGCTGCCCCAAACCATCCTGACCTACCCCATGACGGTGGCCAGCCAGGCGGCCAACATCGTCATGCACGTCCAGCAGAACCTTGCCGAGCTGGTGGTCAAGGGCGATGAAACGCTCGAACAGCTGTTTCCGCCCAAGGACGAGCAGCCCGAGTGGGCCACCTTCGACGAGGATCTCGACTCCGACGCCGACGGCGCGACGGTCGACGACGCGGAGCCCACCGACGGCGACCGGCGTACCGAGGGGCGGTTCGCGCTGTACAGCACCGGAGAGCCCGAGTCCGCAGCTGGGACGAACGGCAAGTCCGCACGTGCCGCCGCCGGCGCAGGGTCGGCGCCGGACATCGCGGGCGAGCTCGGTTACGACGCACTGACGCTGGCCCAGCTTCGCGCCCGGTTGACCTCGTTGCGCGTGACCGATCTCGAAGCGCTGCTGGCCTATGAGGAGGCCGGCCGGGCCCGCGCACCGTTCGTCACGTTGCTCGCCAACAGGATCACCCGCGCGACCGCGAAGTGACCGAACCGGGCCAGTCACCGGAAAACCCCTGGCCGGTCCGCGCCGTGGCGACCCGCGTCGCCAAGTGGATCGACCGGCTCGGCATGGTGTGGGTCGAAGGGCAGCTGACCGAGCTCAAGATCCGCCCGGACTCCAAAACCGTCTTCATGGTGCTGCGGGATCCGGCCGCCGACATGTCCCTGACCCTGACCTGCCCGCGCGATCTGGTGCGCAATGCCCCGGTCAAGCTGTCCGAGGGCACCCAGGTGATCATCTGCGGCAAGCCCAACTTCTACACCGGTCGCGGCACATTCTCGTTGCGGGTCAGCGAGATTCGCGCGGTCGGTATCGGTGAGCTACTGGCCCGGATCGAGCGGCTGCGTCGACTGCTGGACGCCGAAGGACTGTTCGACCCCCGCCTGAAACGACCGATCCCGTTCCTGCCCAACACCATCGGTCTGATCACCGGACGCGCGTCAGCCGCCGAACGGGACGTGACGACGGTCGCCACCACCCGCTGGCCAGCGGTGCGTTTCGCGATCCGCAACACGATCGTCCAGGGACCCAATGCCGTTCCCCAGATCGTGGACGCGCTGGCGGCGCTGGACGCCGATCCCGATGTCGACGTCATCGTGCTGGCGCGCGGCGGCGGCAGCGTCGAGGACCTGCTGCCGTTCTCCGACGAGACGCTGTGCCGCGCCATCGTCGCCTGCCGCACCCCGGTGGTCAGCGCGATCGGCCACGAACCCGACGCTCCCCTGTCCGATCTCGTCGCCGACCTGCGCGCCGCCACCCCGACCGACGCGGCAAAGCGGATCGTTCCCGACGCCGCCGCCGAGCAGGCGCTGATCACCGATCTGCACCGGCGCAGCGCCCGCGCGCTCCGCAACTGGGTGCACCGCGAACAGCATCACCTGCAGCAGCTGCGCAGCCGCCCGGTCCTCGCGCAGCCCCTGGCGGCGCTCACCGCACGCGCCGACGAGATCACGCGGGCCAGGGCCACCGCCCAACGTGACATCACGCGGCTGATCGCCGTCGAGACCGATACCATCGGCCACCTGTCTGCGCGGCTGACCGCGCTCGGCCCGGCGGCCACCCTGGCCCGCGGGTATGCGGTGGTGCAGACAGTTCCGCCGTCGGGTGGGCCGACAGTTCTACGTTCAGTCGCCGATGCGCCGGAAGGCACCCGCCTGCGGGTCCGGGTGTCGGACGGCGTGATCACCGCCGTGAGCGACGGCAACGAGGCTGCAGCCGTGAGCGACGGCAGTGAGTAGAAGGTGTGAGCATCGTGAGTATTAAGCCTATTAGTGAGTTGGGCTATGAAGAGGCCCGCGATGAGCTGATCGCCGTCGTGCAGCAGTTGGAGCAGGGAGGGCTCGATCTTGATGCTTCGCTCAACCTCTGGGAACGAGGTGAGAAGCTGGCACAACGGTGCGAAGAGCACTTAGCTGGAGCGCGCCAGCGCGTCGAGCAGGCACTGGCGGCGCGCGAGGCCGAAGAAGATTGATCCAGCAACCATTTTTGCCCATCGCGCTCGAAACTGGAACCTGTTTCAGTTAAGCTGCCCGACATGGGTGACGCATCTTTGACCACTGAACTCGGCCGCGTCCTGGTGACCGGAGGCTCCGGCTTCGTCGGCGCCAATCTGGTGACCGAGCTGCTCGACCGCGGATACGTGGTGCGCTCCTTCGACCGCGCGCCGTCGCCGCTGGCCGATCACGCCGGTCTTGAGGTCATCGAGGGCGACATCTGCGACAAGCAGACCGTGGCCGCGGCCGTCAAAGACATCGACACCGTCATCCACACCGCGGCCATCATCGACCTGATGGGC
This sequence comes from Mycolicibacterium peregrinum, assembly GCF_002102345.1. GTDB lineage: Bacteria > Actinomycetota > Actinomycetes > Mycobacteriales > Mycobacteriaceae > Mycobacterium > Mycobacterium peregrinum. Next base: position 73,976 of record NZ_LQPP01000041.1, on the reverse strand, counting down.
GGCGCCTCGGTCACCGAGGAGTACCGGCAGCGCAGCTTCGCCGTCAACGTCGAGGGCACCAAGAACCTCGTACACGCCGCCCAGGAGGCGGGCGTCAAGCGCTTCGTCTACACCGCCTCCAACAGCGTGGTCATGGGCGGACAAGACATCGTCAACGGCGACGAGACCATGCCGTACACCGCCCGGTTCAACGACCTCTACACCGAAACCAAGGTCGTCGCAGAGAAGTTCGTGCTCGCACAGAACGGCGAGCACGGCATGCTCACCTGCGCCATCCGGCCCAGCGGCATCTGGGGCCGCGGCGATCAGACCATGTTCCGCAAGGTGTTCGAGAACGTGCTCGCCGGACACGTCAAGGTGCTGGTCGGCAACAAGAACATCAAGCTGGACAACTCCTACGTGCACAACCTGATCCACGGATTCATCCTGGCCGGCCAGCATCTGGTCCCCGGCGGCACCGCACCCGGTCAGGCCTACTTCATCAACGACGGCGAGCCCATCAACATGTTCGAGTTCGCCCGTCCCGTCCTCGCTGCATGCGGCCGTCCGCTGCCGACGTTCTACGTGTCAGGACGCCTGGTGCACAAGGTGATGATGGCCTGGCAGTGGCTGCACTTCAAGTTCGCCCTGCCCGAGCCGTTGATCGAACCCCTTGCGGTGGAACGGCTTTACCTCAACAACTACTTCTCCATCGCCAAGGCCAAGCGAGACCTGGGCTACGAGCCGTTGTTCACCACCGAACAGGCGATGGCCGAATGCATGCCCTACTACGTCGACATGTTCCATCAGATGGAGTCGGCGAAGAAGGAGCCGACTCCCGCGGTCGCTCGCTGAACGTCTTCGCGAATCCCTCACGCCCACAACGACATCAACACGACATAGATCGTCGTACCGGCCAGGATCGACAACAGCGCGCTGCCGCGCACCCAGTGCAGGACCGCGGTCGACGCCACCGCGATGCCCAGCCACAGCAATTGCCGGGTGCTGCCGTCGGTGTGGCCACGCAAGGTATAGATCGCCAGCATGGCCATCACCCCGAGCGGCATGTGCGTACTGAGGTAGCGCACCACCGTGCTGTGCCGCATCGGCGCGAGAACCGCGAACGGCAGGGCACGCAACGCCCAGGTGATGCCGGCCGCGACAGCCACCAGCAGCGCGATGTGACCGGCGCCGTCAGGCATGGCGGCGCCGTTCGACGCCGAGTCGGGCCAGCAGCACCACCGTGAACCCGGCGAACGCGCAGACCAGCAGTTGGCCGGGCACCAGCAGCCAGGCGACCACTGCGCAGGCCACTGCCGTCAGTGCGGTCAGCCGATCGGGCCGCTGCCGGTACGCGTCGATGGCCAGCACGACGAACAGCGCCGTCAGCGCGAAATCCAGCCCCTGCAATCGTTCGACCGGCAGTGCCGAACCGATCAGTCCGCCCAGCGCGGCTCCGGTGACCCAGAGCGCCTGCAACGCCGCCTGCATCATCAGAATCGGCCGACTCGTCCAGTGCTCGGCAGCCGGGCTCACCGCCACCGCGTACGCCTCGTCCGACAGCGCGTAGGTGCTGTAGAGCTTGCCCACCGGACTCTTGACGCGGTCCAGCGGGAACGACAGCGCGTAGAACGCGTGCCGACTGTTCACGATGAACGTGGTCAATGCGACCGTGCCCAGAGGTGCGGCCGTTGCCGCCAGTCCCACCATCAGGAATTCCAGGGAGCCGGCGTAGATCACCGCGGCGAAGGCCGGCGCCCACCACCAATCCAGGCCCGCGTGGACCACCAGCAGTCCCAGAGCCATGCCCAGCGGAATGAACGCCAGGCCGATCGGCACGGTCACCGACATGACCCCGCGCAAAGAGTGCTCGGACATGCCGAAGAGTGTGCCGCACCCGGGCGGACACCCTGGCAGCCCCGTTTCAGCGGTACAGATGCACCGGGTGGTGCGTGGACTGCTCGATGCGTGCCGATGCGGCATGCAGGAGATCGCTACCCAAGGCGATGAGGGCGCGGGCCGCAGCGATCTCCTCACCGATCATCGGTGCGCCGGGGTCTTTCGGGTTGCGGTAGGCGTCCCCGGTCGTGGACATGGTGTCGTCGCGCACCTGCGCCCGGGCCGACGCGTGGGTGTGGACCTCGTCCTCGGAGAACTCGATCTCGACGAGCCATTTGTTGGTCAGATCCTTGTCGTACATGTCAATCACCCTCCACCTCCAAGGGTGCGCCGGATACGGCGTCCACGCCAGAGCTGGCATCGCGATCTAGCCAGAGCGTGAGGACGATGTGGCGGAGCATCGCCACGAACACCAGCGCCCACACAGCCAGCGCGATCCAGCTCTCGATGTATCCGATGCGCTCAACGATCGGTAACTGATCAGCCTGACCAAGGTAGTGGCCACCGACGCCGTACATGCCGAGCGGGAAGACCACGCTCCACAGAGTGGCGTCGTAGCGCAACGGAATGCGATGGACCCAGTGGCGCCAGATCCCGGCCGCGATCAGCGGCGGGATGAGCCAGGTACCGAAGGCCCAGAAGAAGACCGATGTTCCCGCGATCAGGCCGCGCGTGGCCGCGACCATGGGCGCATCCGCCATCTCCACGATCCGGGCCCCGGCCACCACGGTGATGGCGGTGGCCCCCATCGCCACCCAGTACGGCGGCGTGAGATCGGTCGGCAACAGCGGGTACACCAGCATCCGAACGGCCACGAAGATGCCCGCCGCACCGTAGAGAAATATCCCGACAGACCAAGAGAACACCGCCAGCAACGCCAATTCCGAACGGCCCAAGGCTATTTCGGGCTGTAACGCCGCGGCAAGCACCGCAATGGACTGGCTGGCCACCACCCAGATGAACCAGGTGCCGTTGGCACTCTGCAGCACCGGCCGGACGGCTTGACCGAGAACCGCCGTCCACGGCACCACATAGCCCAGCACCATCCAGGCGACCCAGCCGATCGCCAAGAGTGTGAACGCCAAGCCGTAATGGCCGTCGGCGGCCAGTCGTGTACCGACCACGCAGGTCGCGGCCACGAACGTGAACGTGGCGAAACCCCGGCTCGGATCGGTGAGGTCGGCCATGAACTCACGGCGGGAAGTGACGATACGGATGACCGTCAGCGTCACCAGAACCACGTAGGCGATGCCCGCGATCCACAACAGCACCACCGAAATCGCATGCGCACGGTGGTATGTCATTGCAATGGACATGATTCCGGTGCCCATGACGAGCGCGAAGTAACCGGGATGCAGGGTGCGCACTGCCTCGCGGACTGTCGGCTCACTCATGGCTTTGGTCTTACCACCGCAAGGCTGGGCGAATGCGTAAATATCCGGCGACAGGCAGACGAAGCCGCGGCGAGCACGCCACAGAGCGCCTAAGGTCAGAATCGGGTCGGGGTGGATCTGCACAGGCGAGGAGCCAACATGCCATACGGCAAGCCGAACATTCTCGTGATCTGGGGCGATGACATCGGCATCAGCAACCTCAGTTGCTACAGCGACGGGTTGATGGGCTACCGCACACCGAACATCGACCGCCTCGCCGACGAGGGCATGCGATTCACCGACTCCTACGGCGAGCAAAGCTGCACCGCCGGTCGCGCCGCGTTCATCAGTGGGCAAAGCGTGTACCGCACCGGGATGAGCAAAGTCGGCGTGCCGGGTGTCGACATCGGCTGGGCTGCAGAGGATCCCACGATCGCCGAGCTGCTCAAGCCGCTCGGGTACGCGACCGGCCAGTTCGGCAAGAACCACTTCGGCGACCTCAACAAGTACCTGCCGACCGTGCACGGCTTCGACGAGTTCTACGGCAACCTCTACCACCTCAACGCCGAGGAGGAGCCCGAGAACTTCGACTACCCGCACGAGGATCGGTACCCGCGCCTCTACCAACTGGCCAAACCGCGCGGCGTGCTGAAATGCAAAGCAACCACTGACGTGTCGGCCGAACCCGACGACCCGAAGTTCGGGCCTGTCGGCAAGCAGACCATCGAGGACACGGGCCCGCTGAACACCAAGCGGATGGAGACCATCGACGAGGACATCGCCGATGCGACCGTCGACTACATCAAGCGTCAGCACGCAGAGGGCAACCCGTTCTTCGTGTGGTGCAACTTCACCCACATGCACCTCTACACGCACACCAAGCCGGAGAGCCGTGGGCAGGCCGGGCTGTGGCAGTCGCCTTACCACGACACGATGATCGACCACGACCGCAACGTCGGCACCGTGCTGAACGTGCTCGACGAGCTCGGCATCGCCGAGGACACCATCGTCATCTACTCCACCGACAACGGCCCACACCGCAACACCTGGCCCGACGGCGGCACCACGCCGTTCCGCAGCGAGAAGAACACCAACTGGGAAGGCGCGTTTCGCATCCCAGAGCTCATCCGCTGGCCCGGAAAGATCAAGGCTGGCACGGTCTCCAACGAGATCATCCAGCACCACGACTGGCTGCCCACCCTGTTGGCCGCCGCAGGTGATCCCGACATCGCGGAGAAGCTCAAGAAGGGTTACAAGGCCGGTGCCGACGGGGAGACCGAGTACAAGGTTCACATCGACGGCTACAACCTGCTGCCGTACCTGACCGGCGAGGTCGACACCAGCCCACGGCGTGGGTTCTTCTATTTCTCCGACGACGGGGACCTGGTGGCGCTGCGGTTCGAGAACTGGAAGATCGTCTTCGCCGAACAGCGGTGCCAGGGCACCCTGCGGGTCTGGGCAGAGCCGTTCACCCCCTTGCGGGTGCCGAAGCTGTTCAACCTGCGCACCGACCCGTACGAGTTCGCCGACATCACGTCGAACACCTACTACGAATGGTTGTTACGGCACGACTTCTTCGTGTTCTACGCAACCGCGATGGCGACGAAGTTTCTCGAGACGTTCAAGGACTTCCCGCCTCGGCACGCACCGGCCAGCTTCAGCGTGGATCAAGCCGTGGAGAAATTGCACGAGTTCCTGGCCAAGGACTGATCGGCTCGAATTGAGTATTCCCTGAGAGACGCGTGAGATCGTCCTCCGTTCTGCCGTGGGCGCATAACGTCGGGCTAGGTCGGGAGGACTGGCAGCAGGCGCGACAACGCATCCGATACGAAAGCGAGGCCTGACACATGCCGAAGAACCAACCCAACATCCTGGTCATCTGGGGTGACGACATCGGGATCAGCAATCTGTCCTGCTACAGCATGGGGCTGATGGGTTACCGCACGCCCAACATCGACCGCATCGCCAAGGAAGGCATGCTGTTCACCGATTCCTATGGCGAGCAGAGCTGTACGGCCGGCCGGTCGTCGTTCATCACCGGCCAGAGTGTGTACCGCACCGGCCTGTCCAAGGTCGGTATGCCCGGCGTGGACGTCGGAATGTCACTCGAAGACCCGACGATCGCATCGCTGCTGAAACCGCTCGGCTACGCCACCGGGCAATTCGGCAAGAACCATCTCGGTGACCTCAACCAGTACCTGCCGACCAATCACGGCTTCGACGAGTTCTTTGGCAACCTCTACCACCTCAACGCCGAAGAGGAGCCGGAGCACCCCGACTACCCCACCGAAGAAGAGGCACCCAATCTGCGCAGGAAGATGCTGCCGCGCGGTGTCGTCCATTCCTGGGCGACCGAGGAGGAGTCCGACGAGGTCGACGAGCGCTTCGGCCCGGTAGGCAAACAACGCATCGAGGACACCGGGCCGCTGTCCAAGAAACGCATGGAGACCATCGACGACGAGACGACGTCGGCCTGCATCGACTTCATCCGGCGCCAAAAGGAAGCGGACACCCCGTTTTTCGTCTGGATGAACACCACGCACATGCACTTCCGCACGCACACCAAGCCCGAAAGCGTCGGACAGGCCGGGCGCTGGCAGTCCGGTTACCACGACACGATGGTCGACCACGACCGCAATGTCGGTCAGCTGCTGGATGCGCTCGACGAGTTGGGCCTGGCCGAGGACACCATCGTCATCTACTCGACTGACAACGGTCCGCACGCCAATACCTGGCCCGATGGTGCGACCACGCCGTTCCGAAGTGAGAAGAACACCAACTGGGAAGGCGCGTTTCGCATCCCGGAGCTGATCCGCTGGCCCGGAAAGATCGAAGCCGGCAGCGTCTCCAACGAGATCGTCCAGCATCACGACTGGCTGCCAACCTTCCTGGCCGCCGCCGGGGACCCCGATGTGGTCGAGAAACTCAAGAAAGGCCACCAGGCCGGGGACAGGACGTACAAGGTTCACATCGACGGCTTCAACTTGCTGCCGTACCTCACCGGCGAGGTCGACAAGAGCCCACGCCGCGGGTTGATCTACTTCTCCGACGACTGCGACGTACTCGGGGTGCGCATCGACAACTGGAAAGTGGTGTTCATGGAGCAGCGCTGCCAGGGCACGCTGCAGATCTGGTTCGAGCCGTTCACGCCGCTGCGCGCACCGAAACTGTTCAACCTGCGCACCGACCCCTACGAACGCGCCGACATCACCTCCAACACCTACTGGGATTGGTGGTTCGAACACGACTACCTCGCCCTCATGGCCAACGCGTTGGTCACCCAGTTCCTTGAGACCTTCAAGGAGTTTCCACCGCGCCGCGAACCGGCCTCGTTCACGATCAGCAACGCGGTCGATCAGCTCCACAACTTCCTCGAACGCATGGGCGGCTGAGTTGAGAGTTCTCGATTCCTGGAACGACGGCTCCACGAAGTCGGCGATCGTCCGCTACGTGGAGTGCGTCACCGCCGAGGTACCGCCCGAGGAGCGCGTCGCCGTCTTCGACAACGACGGCACGTTGTGGTGTGAGAAGCCGGCCTACATCCAACTGGATTTCCTGGTGCGCCGACTGGCCGAGCAGGCGGCAGCCGATCCGGCCCTGGCCGCCAAGCAGCCGTACCAGGCTGCGGCAGCCGGCGATCTGGCCTGGTTCGGCGATGCCGTCACCAAGCACTACAACGGCGACGACTCTGCCCTGAAAATCCTTGCCGGTGGCATACTTTCGGCCTATGCCGGGCTTACGGTCGAGGATCACGCCGAGAAGATCAAGGCGTTCTTCGCCGAGGCGCAGCACCCGACACTGGGCCGCCCGTACACCGCGTGCGGCTATGCGCCCATGGTTGAGTTGCTGCGCTATCTGGAGGCCAACGGCTTCACCAACTACATCGTCTCCGGTGGCGGGCGTGACTTCATGCGACCGGTGACGGCGTCGATGTACGGCGTTCCTCCGGAGCGGGTGATCGGCAGTTCAGTGGGCCTGGATTTCGTCGACGGTCAACTCAGGACGACCGCCACCCCGGAGTTCCTGAACGACGGACCGGTCAAGGCGGTACGCATCTGGGGGCGCATCGGGCGTCGGCCGATCTTCGCGGCCGGCAACTCCAACGGCGATATCCAGATGCTGGAGTACGCCGCGGACGGTGCGGGTCCGTCGTTGAGCATGCTGGTGCGCCACGATGATGCCGACCGCGAATTCGATTACACCGCAGGGGCTGAGAAGGTGCTGGGGCTCGCCGCCGACCGCGGCTGGACGGTGGCGAGCATGCGCGACGATTGGACGGCGGTCTTTGACTGACTCCGCACCGCGGTCGTCGACTCTGCGTCCAGTGCGCCAAAGTGCGAGTACCCCTCGCCCTCACCGCGGAGTCGACGCATGACATCAGCCGATCTGGTGTGGATTCCGGCCCAGACGACGACTCTCGGCTCCGACGCGCATTACCCCGAAGAGGCACCGGTACGCGAGGTTGCGACCCCGGGGTTCTGGATCCAGCGCCACCAGGTGACCAATAGCGAATTCGCACAGTTCGTTTCGGCCACCGGCTACATCACGGTCGCCGAACGTCCGGTGAACCCCGACGATTTCCCGGGTGCCCCACCGGAGAACCTCGTCCCCGGCTCGATGGTGTTCCGGCGCACGGCCGGTCCGGTGGATCTGCGACACATCAGCCAATGGTGGGCATGGACGCCGGGTGCGTGCTGGAATCACCCACGCGGACCGCGCTCGTCACTGAAGGGACGCGAGCAGCATCCCGTGGTGCACATCGCCTTCGACGATGCGGTGGCCTATGCGGACTGGGCCGGCCTGGAACTGCCGAGCGAGGCCCAGTGGGAGACCGCGGCCCGCGGCGGGATCTCCGGTGCGGCGTACACCTGGGGTGACCAGCCCGAGCAACCCGGGCAACGCCTCGCGAACTATTGGCACGGCGAGTTCCCCTACCTGCCCGACACCGGTTACGGCACAACCAAACCCGTCGGCAGCTTCGAGCCCAACGGCTACGGCCTGTTCGACATGGCAGGCAACGTCTGGGAGTGGACCACCGACTGGTACGGCGAGGACCGGGCCACCACGCCGTGCTGCGCCGCAGATACCTATGACCCCGACCAGCCCCAGTTCCAGATCGCGCGCAAGGTGATCAAGGGCGGCTCGTTCCTGTGCGCCGACAGCTACTGCATGCGCTACCGGCCGGCGGCACGGCGTCCCCAGATGGTGGATACCGGCATGAGCCACATCGGTTTTCGGTGCGCCAAGCGGCCCTAGCCGAACGCCGGAGCCACGAAGCGCCTCAGCATCTCTTGCTCAGCTGGTTCGTCGACCCCGGGCCAGACCAACAACGACAACACCAGCCGCACGATCCACGCCGCAGCCGCTGGGTCGTCCTCGCCGAGCCCGGTCAGTTCGGTGGCGAATGCTGCAAGGACCGGCGATTGCGCCAGGTCCGCCATCCCGCCCTCGCTGCGAAGTGAGCTGAGCAGCAGGCCGAACATCGGGTCGGCCCGGATGCGTTGCAGCGCGACGGTAACGGCGACCAGCACCCGTTCCGCTCCGGTCAGGCCGTCGACTGCGCGGCGCACCTCCCCCACGATCGAAGCGGCCAGCCGGGCCAGCACCGCATCGCGGATCTGCGCCTTGCCGCCCGCATGCCGGTACACCGTCGCGCGTGAGCAGTGCACCCGCGCCGCCAACGCATCGATGTCCAGAGCATCCAGCCCGTCGCGGGCAGCCATCTCGGTCGCGGCGGCGTAGATCCGTTCGGCAGCCTCGACACCTCGGTCGCCCCCGACCAACCAGTCTTCACGCCTGGGAGACATGGTGGCCAATTTATCGCATGATGAGACAAGATACCTCGATGTTCTCACGTGAAGCGCAGATCATCGCCCGCGATTGAGACGCCCCCGCCACACGAACCACATCGGCGAATATCAACCTGTGCCGGCATCGTTGACGAGCCTCGAACAGCCAGCCAACCTGGGCGAATGCTCCTGGCACACGAACTGTTCGAGCCCGCCTGTCTGCAGGATCCGTATCCGCTCTATGACCGCCTGCGGGCGCATGCACCGGTGGCACAGGTCGGCGATTCACCGTTCTTCGTGGTGAGCTCGTTCGACGCCGTCCTCGAGGCCACCGCCCGCACGCACGACTTCTCGTCCAACCTCACCGCCACCATGTGGTCCCAGGCCGACGGCACCGTCAGCGCCTTCGGCATGGGCGAGCCGGGCAGCCCCATCCACGTACTGGCCACGGCTGACGATCCGGCTCACGCCGCCCACCGCAAACTGGTGCTGCCACGCATGGCGGCGAAACGGATTTCTGAGCTCGAGCCCTTCATCGCCGCCACGGCCGCGGACCTGCTCACCGAGGCCGCCGGGGAGTTCGAGTGGATGTCGGCAGTGGCCGACCGGCTGCCCATGGTGGTCGTCGCGCAACTGCTGGGCCTACCGGCCGAGGACGTCGACCGACTCGTGGCGTGGGCATATGCCAGCACCCAACTCCTGGACGGGCTCGTCGACGCCGATCAGCTGACCGCATCGGGGATCGCAGCCGTCGAACTCGGCGGCTACCTCACCGACCGGTTCATCGAAGCATCGGCAAATCCAGGAGACAATCTGCTGGGCGACCTGGCGACCTACTGTGCGGCCGAGCGCGTGGCCCGCGATACGGCGGTGTTCATGCTGATCCAACTGGTGGGCGCAGGAGGCGAATCGACGGCATCGTTGATCGGCAGCGCCGTCGCGATACTGAGCCGTCAGCCCGAGCTGGCAGGGAAGTTGCGCCAGGATCCCGCGATGATCGCGACGTTCCTGGAGGAGGTGTTGCGGTTCGAATCGCCGTTCCGCGGCCATTACCGGCATGTGCTGGCCGATGCCGAACTTGCGGGCGTAGCGCTGCCGGCGGACAGCCACCTACTGCTGCTGTGGGGTGCGGCCAACCGGGATGGGGCAGTGTTCGAGGATCCGAACGAGTTCCGGCTGGATCGGCCGAATATCAAGAATCACTTGGCATTCGGCAAGGGCGGGCACTTCTGTATCGGGGCCGCACTCGCCCGCCTCGAAGCCCGCATCGTGATCTCGGCTCTGCTCGCCGTCACCGACACCATCAATCCAGCCGGGGACGCCGAATGGCAGCCCAGCCTGTTGGTGCGGCGGTTACGTCAGCTTCCGCTGAGCCTGCGGTGAACTGCCTGGAACTCAGGCAGCCTGCGCGGCGAGCGCAATGCTGTCGTCGTCGACGAACACCAGACCGCCGTCATCGAGGTTGACTGCCCACCGGCGCGCCGGTTCGACAATTCGCTCCCCGGCGACCTCCACCGCGGTCCCGGCCAAGTCGGCGAAATCTTCGACGACAGTGCCGTGCAATTCGTCGTCAGTTCCCGGATAGACGACCACCGAGGAACCCACAGCAACCTCTTCGGCAATTTCGCCGGAGTCGCTGTCGTTAACCCCCGTCACGACATCTTCGGACATCCCACACCTCCCCAATTACTGACGCGTGCAACCGAGTACATCACAAACGCCTGCGATTGGCTCACTTTCGATCGATACCTACAGCCACACCTTGCATACCTCTCGGGCAAATATCCAAATCCGGCAACGACGACCGTTCGGGCAAATACATCACAGCGGGGCGGTCAGCGTGTCCCCGGTCACACATAACGCCGCAAAGTGCCACTGGCCGATGCTTTTGAGGCAACGGCAGCAACATTCGCCGATCTCCGGCCCCTCCCAGCACGACGGATGGTCAACGGTTGCTGAGCAACCTCGGGCGAACGCCTGCCGATAAACGGGCGATGACGTTCCAGATCGCGGTGACACACACCACACCTGCGTTCGCTAGTGTTGCAACACGTTCTAGCGAGGAGGCCTATGTCCGACGCTGTTTTGGTTACCGGCGCGTTCGGTTTGGTGGGCTCGGCCGTGGTGAAGACGCTGGCCGCCGGCGGACGCACAGTGGTCGCGACCGATCTCGACGTGCCGGCGAACCGTAAGGCTGCCGCCGCGCTGCCCGCATCGGTAGAGGTGCGCTGGGCCGATCTGACCGACGCCGCCGCCGTCGACGCCTTGGTGGCGGCGGTCGCACCGGCCGCGATCATCCACCTCGCCGCCATCATCCCGCCGTTCTGCTACATGCGCCGCGGGCTGGCGCGGAAGGTCAACGTCGAGGCCACCGCATCACTGCTGCGTGCCGCCCAGGCCCAGCCGACCCCGCCGCGGTTCGTCCAGGCCTCCAGCATCGCGGTCTACGGCGCCCGCAATCCGCACCACATCGACGATGTGCTGACCCCCGACACCCCGGTCAACCCGTCCGACATCTACGGCGCGCACAAGGTGGAGGCCGAGGCCCTGGTCCGGGCCTCGAAGTTGGACTGGCTGATCCTGCGTCTCGGTGGGGTCATGAGCTCCGAGTTCAGCCTCGGCATCGACGTCGACCTCATCTCGTTCGAGAGCGTGCTGCCCGCCGATGGGCGGTTGCAGACCGTCGACGTGCGCGACGTGGCGGCAGCGTTCGTCGCGGCCACCACGGTCCCGACCGAAACCGCCAACCACGAGGTGCTGCTGATCGGCGGCGACGCCGAGACGCACCGTCACATCCAGTCCGCGGTCGGTTCCCAGGCGGCTGCCGCGATGGGAATCAAGGGCGGCCTGCCGATCGGCCGGCCCGGCAATCCCGACGATGACGCCGCCTGGTTCGCCACCGACTGGATGGACACCAGCCGCTCGCAGGAGGCGCTCAGGTTCCAGCATCACTCATGGCCGCAGCTACTCGCCGACACCAGGGCGAACGCCGGCCTGAAGCGTTTTCCGATCGGCCTGGCGGCTCCCCTGATCCGCGCATTCCTGCGGTCGAAGTCCGCGTACAAGGACTATCCGGGCACATTGGCCGACCCATGGAACGCGATTGACAAGAAGTGGGGCGACCACAGACCAGACGGGAGTAAGGCATGACCACGGAACGCGTCGCGATCGTCATCGGCGGAGCTTCGGGGATCGGCTGGGCCAGCGCCCAGGCCCTGGCCGCCGACGGCTGTCGCATCGTGGTGGCCGACCGTGACGCTGACGGAGCGGCGGCCCGAGCCACTCAGCTCGGTGCGCCGCATACGAACCACTACGCCGACGTCACCAACGAGAGCTCGGTGGAGAAGCTGTTCGAGGCCGCGGGACCGGTCGACATCGTGCTCAACTGCGCGGGGTTCAGCAACGTCGGGCTGATCACCGACCTGGCGGTCGAGGACTTCCGCTCGGTCGTCGACGTCTGCCTCAACGGCGGGTTCATCGTCGCCAAACACGCCGGGCGTAACCTGCCCGAAGGTGGTGTGCTGGTGTCGATTTCATCGCTGAACGGGCGCCAGCCGGCGGCCGGCATGAGCGCCTACTGCGCCGCCAAGGCCGGATTGTCGATGCTGACGCAGGTGGCCGCGCTGGAAATGGGAGCGCGCGGCATCCGGGTCAACGCGATCGCGCCGGGATTCGTCAAGACGCCGCTGACCGATCCCGCGGCGATGATCCCCGGTGTGGTCGAGGAATACGTCGAGAACACCGCGCTCGGCCGCAGCGGAACCCCGGAAGACATCGCCGCCGCCGTGGTGTTCCTGTGTTCACCCCAGGCATCGTGGCTGACCGGCGAAGTGCTCGATCTTAACGGCGGCGCACACCTCAAGCGTTACCCGGACATCCTCGGCCACGTCATGAAGCTGGCCCAGGCGTGACATCTCTGGCCGGCAAGCAGGCGCTGGTCACCGGCGCCGGATCCGGTATCGGCGCGGCGCTGTGCCGCGCACTGGCCGGCGCGGGCGCCGAGGTGGTCTGCACCGACATCGACGAGGACGCCGCAGCCCGCACTGCGGCGGCGCTCGGCGCGCGGTCGGCACGTTTGGACGTCACCGATGCGGCCGCCGTTCAGGCCGCGGTCGACGGCGTGGTGGAGCGGGCCGGTCAGCTCGACCTGATGTTCAACAACGCAGGCATCGTCTGGGGCGGCGACACCGAACTCCTGACGCTGGAGCAGTGGAACGCCATCATCGACATCAACGTGCGTGGCGTCGTCCACGGCGTCGCTGCGGCGTATCCACAGATGATCCGGCAGGGCCACGGCCACATTGTCAACACCGCATCGATGGCGGGGCTGGCCGCGGCGGGCCAGCTCACGAGCTACGTGATGACCAAGCACGCCGTCGTCGGGCTGTCGATGGCGCTGCGATCGGAAGCGGCCGCCCACGGCGTGGGCGTGCTGGCGGTGTGCCCGGCCGCCGTGGAGACACCGATCCTGGACAAGGGCGCGGTCGGCGGTTTCGTCGGCCGCGACTACTTCCTGCAGGGTCAGGGCGTCAAAACCGCCTACGACGCCGACCGGCTGGCCGCCGACACCCTGCGTGCCATCGCGCGCAACAAGGCCATCCTCGTCAAACCCCGTCGCGCCCATGCCTCCTGGCTGTTCGCCCGCGTCGCGCCGGGTCTGATGCAGCGACTCTCCATGCGGTTCGTCGCCGCACAGCGCGCCGGCCAGGCCGCGCACCGCTCGGCTGAGGGCTCCAGCGTCACGCCAGAGTGACGCTCAATGCCGACCGTCACGCCAGCGTGACGATAGGGTTCAGCCCAACGGCGGGAAGGGACCCGATGAAAGACGAGTTCACCCTCACCCAGAAGCGGGCGCTGGCGGTCGTCACGGTATTGGCCGTGCTGCTCGGCGCCTACTTCCTGCGTGGCTTCTTCGTCCTGATCGTGATGGCCGCCGTCGGGGCCTATCTGTTCACCCCGCTCTACCAACGCTTTCAACGCCGATTCGGCACCGGCCTGTCTGCCACGCTGACGCTGCTGGTCGCCATCCTCATGGTGATCATCCCGGTGGCGCTCGTCGTCTTCATGGCCATCGTGCAGGTGACCCAGCTCGTCAACACGGTCAGCACCTGGATCGCCGACACCGATGTCAGCACCCTCGGCGACCGGGCCCTGCAACTGGTCAACTCACTGCTGGGCCGGGTGCCGTTCCTGGACATCCACCTGACCGCGGATTCCTTGCGCGACACCGTCGTCAAGCTTTCTCAGCACCTCGGCGAGTGGCTGCTCGGAATCCTGCAGGGCGCGGTCGGCGGCATGGTCGGCGCGATCACCGCGTCGATCATCTTCCTGTACGTGTTCATCTCGATGCTGGTCAACAACGCCGAGATGGCCACGCTGATCCGCCGGCTGAACCCGCTCGGCGAGGAGATCACCGATCTGTACCTGGCCAAGACCGGGGCCATGGTGAAGGGAACCGTCAAGGGGCAGTTCGTGATCGCGTTCTGCCAGGGCGTGGCCGGGGCCATATCTATCTACATCGCCGGCTTCCACAACGGGTTCTTCGTCTTCGCGATCCTGCTGACCGCTCTGTCGGTGATCCCGCTCGGTGGCGGCATCGTGACCATTCCGTTCGGCATCGGAATGATGTTCTTCGGCAACATCATCGGCGGCATCTTCGTGGTGGTGTTCCACCTGCTGGTGGTCACCAACATCGACAATGTGCTGCGGCCGTGGCTGGTACCCAAGGCCGCCCGGTTGGATCCGGCATTGATGCTGCTGGCGGTGTTCGCCGGCATCTCGATGTTCGGCTTCTTCGGCCTGGTGATCGGGCCGGTGCTGATGATCATCATCGTCACCACGGTCAGCGTCTACCTGGCAGTCTTCAAGGGCGTCGAGCTGGAGACCACCGAGCCCGACGAGCCGGGCCAGCGGCCGTGGCGACGCATCTGGGAGTGGTTCCAGAAGCGGCTCGGGAGCAAGCACGACGCACCCCGAGCCGAATCCGATCCAAAAGCCGAAGCAGACGCTACGAAGCCAGCCGCTCCGTGAGGAAAGCCACCACCCGCTTACGCGCCTCGTACGCGGGATGCCCGTCGACCTCACGGACCTGATCGGTCAGTACCGAATGCGCCGACGCGGACAAGCCGTCGGGATTGCCCTTCTTCGAGTTGATCTCGATCACCTCGAACGCGTCACCAAGGCGGGCCTTGAGGGTGGCGAACCGCTCCCCCGGCGCCAGTTTGTCCTGGCTGAACCGAAGGGCCAGCGCACACAGCCCGTCGTTGGCAACGCGCTGTTCGACGATCTTGAGCTCGGCCTCCGACATACCCGGATCACGTTTCTGCGCCGCGGTCAGGGCGATCGGCACCGACGGCTGACTGAGCACCGGAGCCAGCACGCTGTCGTCGACGGCCGCGGCGAGCGCGAAGCCGCCGGTGAAGCACTGCCCGATGACGCCGACGCCCTTACCTGGGGTGTTGGCGTTGAGATCGCGGGCCAACGCCCGGAGGTAATGCGCGACGGGCCGGTCCGCATTCGTCGCGAATGCCGAAAACTCCCGTGTCACACACGCTTTCACCATGACGCCGATCGCACCAGGGCGGACCGCGGGGGCACCGGGGGTACCGAACAGTGACGGCGCGGCCACTGTGAAGCCATTGTCCACCAGGTGGTTGCCCAGGGCGAGCACTCCGGGATGCAGGCCGGGAATCTCGGGGATCAGGACGACGCCGGGGCCTTCACCCTTGCGGTACACGTCATAGGTCTGATCGGCGGCGGTGAAGGGGGTGGCGGTCCACCCGGTGAGATCTGCAACTGGCGACGACAACACGGGCTCCATCCGTTAGTGCGTCACGGCCTCTTGATCGGCAGCGGCGACTGCTTCTGCGTCGCACTCGCCAGCGTACGGTACTCATCAGTACCACCGGCGCCGGTAATCGCAACCTGAGCTGGTCCGCTCAGCTTCGTCGTCCACACCGGTTCCGGGTCGCTGCTCTCGTAGACCACCCAGGTCACCCCGTCGACGTCCTGGGTACCGGCCGCATACGAGTCCGGTTTGATCGAGGCCACCAGGGCGGCCTCGTCGGCATTGCTCTGGGTCAGGCTCAAGTACTTGCCGTTGGGGGCCAGATAACCGATGCGTGAGGACACCGCGCGACCATGCTGGCCGTCGGGCAGCGTCAGACCACCGTCGATGCCGTGGCGACTGCCGGAGTTGGGCTGCCAGCCCTCGGGCAGCTGAGGCAGCCGGATCGGGATCTTCAATGTGTCGGCGTCGGCCTGCAGCGCGGCCGGCGCATCGAATTCGGGGGCCGGGCCGGCCCCGGGCCCACCCGCCTGAAAAGAGCACATCCCCAGCATCCCGGCGAGCACGATGCAGGCCACCACCAGCGGCGCCATCGACCAGAACATGTCCCGGCCGTCCTGCAGCAACCGCGACTTTTCCGGCTTCGGGACCGGGGTTGGCTGAGACGTCGGCTCGGAGGACATGTTCGTCAGTATCCCAGCTCCCAAACGCTGACCACGTTCTGGGACAATCTGGGCCATGAGTCCCACGCGGGGGGAAGCCCCGGATCGCAACCTTGCCCTTGAGCTCGTCCGGGTGACCGAGGCCGGCGCCATGGCAGCAGGCCGCTGGGTCGGCCGCGGCGACAAGGAAGGCGGCGATGGGGCCGCCGTCGACGCCATGCGTGAGCTGGTCAACTCGGTATCGATGCGCGGTGTCGTGGTCATCGGCGAGGGCGAGAAGGACGAAGCCCCGATGCTCTTCAACGGTGAAGAGGTCGGCAACGGCGACGGGCCCGAGTGCGACTTCGCCGTCGACCCGGTCGACGGCACCACGCTGATGAGCAAGGGCATGCCCAACGCCATCTCGGTGCTCGCCGTCGCCGAGCGCGGTGCCATGTTCGACCCGTCCGCGGTGTTCTACATGAACAAGATCGCCGTCGGCCCCGAGTGCGCCGACGCCATCGACATCACCGCCCCGATCGGCGAGAACATCCGACGGGTGGCCAAGGTGCGCGGCGCCTCGGTAAGCGATCTGACCGTGTGCATCCTGGACCGTCCGCGCCACGCCCAGCTGATCGACGACGCCCGCGCCGCCGGCGCCCGCATCCGGCTGATCACCGACGGTGACGTCGCAGGCGCCATCTCGGCCTGCCGCCCCAACTCCGGCACCGACATCCTCGCCGGCATCGGCGGCACCCCCGAAGGCATCATCGCCGCGGCCGCAATCCGCTGCATGGGCGGCGCGATCCAGGCCCAGCTGGCCCCCACCGACGACGCCGAACGCCAGAAGGCACTCGACGCCGGCTACGACCTGGACCAGGTGCTGTCGACCGACGACCTGGTCTCGGGTGACAACGTCTTCTTCTGTGCCACCGGCGTCACCGACGGCGACCTGCTCAAGGGCGTGCAGTACTACCCGGGCGGGTGCACCACCCAGTCGATCGTGATGCGGTCCAAGTCCGGCACCGTCCGGATGATCGAGGCCTACCACCGGCTGACCAAACTCAACGAATATTCCGCGATCGACTTCACCGGCGACAAGACCGCCGCCTACCCGCTCCCGTAACTCGCCAGAAAGGGCAACATGAGCACCGATACCGACGGAGCTGTCGAGTACCGCATCGAGCACGACACCATGGGCGAGGTCCGGGTGCCGGTCAACGCCCTGTGGCGGGCGCAGACCCAGCGCGCCGTGGAGAACTTCCCGATCTCCTTCCGTGGGCTGGAGCGCACCCAGATCCGGGCGCTCGGCCTGCTGAAGGCGGCCTGCGCGCAGGTCAACAAAGACCTGGGCCTGCTGGCCGCCGAGAAGGCCGATGCGATCATCGCCGCGGCCGGCGAGATCGCCGACGGCCTGCACGACGACCAGTTCCCGATCGACGTGTTCCAGACCGGCTCGGGCACCAGCTCCAACATGAACGCCAACGAGGTCATCGCCTCGATCGCCGCCCGCAACGGCGTGACCGTTCACCCCAACGACGACGTGAACATGTCGCAGAGCTCCAATGACACGTTCCCGACCGCCACCCACATCGCCGCCACCGAAGCCGCTGTGCGCCACCTGATTCCGGCGCTCGAGGTGCTCCACGAGTCGCTGGCCGCCAAGGCCAAGCAGTGGAAGACCGTGGTCAAGTCCGGCCGCACCCACCTGATGGACGCGGTGCCGGTGACGCTGGGCCAGGAGTTCGGTGGTTACGCCCGTCAGATCGAGGCCGGCATCGAGCGGGTCAAGGCCACGCTCCCCCGCCTGGGTGAACTCGCCATCGGCGGCACCGCCGTAGGCACCGGCCTCAACGCCCCCGACGGCTTCGGCCCGAAGGTGGTCGAGGTGCTGGTCAACCAGACCGGACTGGCCGAACTGCGCACCGCCGCCGACTCGTTCGAGGCCCAGGCCGCCCGCGACGGGCTGGTCGAGGCATCAGGCGCGCTCAAGACCATCGCCGCCTCGCTGACCAAGATCGCCAACGACGTGCGCTGGATGGGCTCGGGCCCGCTGACCGGCCTGGGCGAGATCCAGCTGCCCGACCTGCAGCCGGGCAGCTCCATCATGCCGGGCAAGGTCAATCCGGTTCTTCCCGAAGCGGTTACCCAGGTGGCCGCGCAGGTCATCGGTAACGACGCCGCCGTCACGGTCGGCGGCCTGTCCGGCGCCTTCGAGCTCAACGTCTACATCCCGATGATGGCCCGAAACGTGCTCGAGTCGTTCACCTTGCTGTCCAACGTGTCACGGTTGTTCGCAGAGAAGTGCATCGACGGCCTGGTGGCCAACGAGGAGCACCTGCGCACCCTGGCCGAGTCCTCCCCCTCGATCGTGACGCCGCTGAACTCGGCGATCGGCTACGAGGAGGCCGCCAAGGTCGCCAAGCAGGCCCTCAAGGAGAAGAAGACCATCCGCCAGACCGTGATCGACCGCGGCCTGATCGGCGACAAGCTGAGCGAGGCCGAGCTGGACAAGCGCCTCGATGTGCTGGCCATGGCGAAGGTGAAGGACGGCGAGTAGCCAATTCTCGACGCGACAGCGCCCCGAAGCCGATCGGTTTCGGGGCGCTTTCGTTTACGCACTACTCGGGAAGCGGTGCAGCCCAACGCAACACGGTCCCACCCTCGGGGCGGTCGGTGACGGTGAACCGGCCGTCTGCACTCAACGCCCGGGCCCGCAGATTCCCCAGACCGCTCTCGGTGATCTCGGCGGCGATCCCGCAGCCGTTGTCCGACACCTCGATGGACAGGTCGTCCGCCACCTCGACGAGAATGGCGAGTTCACTTGCCCCCGAATGGCGTACCGCATTGCTGATCGCCTCGCGCAGCACCGCCTCGGCATGATCGGCCAAGGTCGCATCGACCACCGACAGCGGGCCCACGAACCGTGTGCTGATGTGTATCGGCGCGTCGGCGAACTGGGCGATCACCTCATCGAGCCGCTGCCGCAGCCGCGTCGTGCCGGCTTGGGCACCGTGCAGGTCGAAGATCGCGGTCCGGATCTCCTGGATGACCGCCTGCAGATCGTCGACAGTGGCGGTCAGCCGCTGCTGCACCTCGGGAGAATGCGCCCGCGGGATCGTGCCCTGCAACGACAGTCCGACCGCGAACAGGCGCTGGATCACGTGATCGTGCAGGTCGCGGGCGATGCGATCGCGATCGGCCAAGATCTCCAGCTCGCGCACGCTGCGCTGGGAGCTGGCCAGTTGCCAGGCCACCGCGGCCTGGTCGGCGAACGCTGCGGCCATGTCCAGTTGCTCGGCGGTGAAACTCTGGGCACCGTCGGCCCGCACGGCCACCAGCACGCCCGCCACGGTGTCGGTGGCACGCAGCGGCAACACCAGCGCCGGGCCACCCGCGCCGTCCAGCTCGAGGCGGTCCAGCCGGTGCGGCGTGCCATCGTGGAACGCCGCACCCACCGCCGCCTCCGCTGCGTGCGGGCCCACCGGGATCGAGTCGATCGTGGTCGGACGCCCTGCCGTCGCGGCCACCACGAGGGTGTCGGCCTCATCGGCAGGAACCTCGCTGCCGGGCACCGCGACGACGATGCGGTCGGCACCGGTCAGGTTGAGCGCCTCGTCGGCCACCATCCGGAACACCCTGGCCGGATCGGTGCCGCCGAGTAGTTCGGTCCCGATATCGCGGGTGGCCGCGATCCAGGCCTGACGGTCACGGGACAGCTGGTAGAGCCGGGCATTCTCCACCGCGACTCCGGCTGCCGCGGCCAGGGCCTCCACCAGCACCTCGTCGTCCTCGCTGAACGGCTGCCCGTTGGTCTTGTCGGTGAGGTAGAGGTTGCCGAACACCTCGTCACGGATGCGCACCGGGACGCCGAGAAAGGTCCGCATCGGCGGATGGTTGGGCGGAAATCCCACCGACGCCGGGTGTTCGTGAATGTCGTTGAGCCGGATCGGTTTCGGATCGTCGATCAGCACGCCGAGCACGCCACGCCCCTCGGGCAGATGACCGATCACGGCCCGGGTTTCGTCGTCGATGCCCTGATACACGAACTCGGTCAGCTCGTGGTCGTCGCCACGTACGCCCAGTGCGCCATAGCGGGCGTCGACCAACTCGATCGCCGTGCGCACGATGGTGCTGAGCGTGACCTCGAGGTCCAGGCCCGAGGTCACCGCGAGCATGGCCTCCACCAGGCCGTCGATGCGGTCGCGGCCGGTGATGATCTGCTCGACCCGGTCCTGGACCTCGGTGAGCAGTTCGCGCAGTCGCAGCTGCGAGAGGGTGTCCCGCAACTGTGGAGTTCGCTGTTCATCGTCGGGGTGCGCACCATGCCCAGTCACGTCCACCATGCTGGCACTACCGGCCGTGGGGCACCAAGCTCGTCCAACTCGTCACCGCGCGGCCGGCTCAGGTCCGAACCGAAACCTGCGACCGGTGACCCGGACGGGTGAGACCCGGACATAGTGCGTCTTCGCCGTCGCCGTCCATGGCAGTAACTGCGCCCGTTCGGCCTCGTCGAGTTCATCGTCGGTGCGCAGGGTGCGTGCCACGCCGCGCACGATCACGCTCCAGCCTTCGGCTGCGTTGTGGTCGTCGGCTTCGAACACCACATGGTTGTTGATCGCCGCACTGATCAGTTTCGTCCCCGCCGCGGTGCGGAACAGGATGGTTCGGTTCTGCACCACGAAGTTCACCGGGAAGACGTGCGCCTCGTCGTCGACCGCGGTGACGAGGCGGCCGAGCGACGCACTGCCCAACAGCTCCCAACTCTCACGCTCGGACAGAATCTCGACCGGCTCACTGCGCGTTGATATTCCGGTTTCCATAGCGACGACGCTATTGCGGTGTAGAGCGCGGCGCCATGGGCAAAAGCCCTATCCGTCAGTGACCAAAGGCCCTGGCATCACTGATGATTACGACGGTCCAGGTTGGAAGCGAAGACCGCGGCCTGGGTGCGACGTTCCATGCCCAGCTTGGCCAGCAACCGCGACACGTAGTTCTTGACGGTCTTCTCGGCAAGGAACATCCGGGCCGCGATCTGCCGATTGGTCAGCCCCTCCCCCAGCAGGTCGAGCAGCACCCGCTCCTGCTGGGTCAGCCCGGCCAACGGGTCGGACCGCTCGGCGTCGCCGCGCAGTTTCGCCATCAGCGCCGTGGCGGCGCGATTGTCCAGCAGCGACTTCCCGGCCCCGACGTCCTTGATCGCCTGGGCCAGTTCCATCCCCTTGATGTCCTTGACGACATAGCCACTGGCGCCGGCCAGGATGGCGTCCAGCATGGCCTCGTCGGAGGTGAACGACGTCAACATCAGGCAGCGCAGATCGGGCATGCGCGACA
This sequence comes from Mycolicibacterium peregrinum, assembly GCF_002102345.1. Classification (GTDB taxonomy): domain Bacteria; phylum Actinomycetota; class Actinomycetes; order Mycobacteriales; family Mycobacteriaceae; genus Mycobacterium; species Mycobacterium peregrinum. The sequence goes on along the minus strand of NZ_LQPP01000041.1, from coordinate 52,174 downwards.
ACAGGTCCCGGCAGAGTTCGATGCCGTTGCCGTCGGGCAGCCGGACGTCGAGCACCGCGACGTCGGGCTTCAGCGCCGGCACCCGGGCCAAGGCCTGCGCCACCGAATCGGCCTCACCGATCACGTCGAGCTCAGGGTCGGCGCTGAGCAGGTCGATCAGCCCGCGGCGAACCACCTCATGGTCGTCGACCAGAAAGACTCTGATCATTCCCCGAGTCTCACAACCGATGGCGCCGATCGCAAGTGAGCACCGCGCAACCCGAGTGCGCCAACGCCGCCTGCAACCCGGCGGAATCGGGGTGATCGGCACCGAGCACGAGCAGTTGCGCCGATTCCGGATGTGCCGTCAGGTATTCCGCGACGCCGGCGTAGCCGTCGATGCTCTGCACATCGAGGTCCGGGGATCGTTTCAGCGCGCGGGCCAGGCGGCGCTCGAGCTGTGCCGCCGACAACCGGTCACGCTCGGCGACGGCGGTCGCGTCGTACATCTCGCGGTGCCGGGCGCCCCAGGTGGTCAGCACCCGCAACGGCGCACCGCGTCCCACGGCCTCCTCGATCGCGGCGTGCAGCGCGTCGTTGCTCGCGGTGCGGCCGTCGGCTTCGACCACGACGGCCGCACCAGTGGCGGTAGCTGCGGCGGCGGGGGCGATCAGGGTGTCGGTCATGGTCATCTCCTATTCGAAGGTCACGAAGGTGTCGACGGTGCGGCGCGGCGTCGGTGGTGGTGCATCGGTGAGTGTCGGGGCGATACCGATGCGGACCAGCAACTGCGGGCAGGCGTCACGGCCGATCAGCGTGCCGATAATGTCGCGGCTGGCGTGCAACTCGGTCACGTGGCTCACGGGGCAGGTGCTCAGACCCGACAACGTGCATTCCAGCAGCAGAACGGAGAGTGCCTCGCCGGCGTCGAGGGCGTCTGCCCGGCTATACCCGTCGGTGGACAACACCACCAGGGTGGCCGAGTCGTCGTGGACGGAGGGGCGGCGATCGCTGTGCGCGGTGACCGGGAAGGTCCGCGCCACCGCGACCCGCTCGCTTTCCGCAGCCGAGACCAGGGCGCTCGGCGGGATACCGTCCTCGGTCGCGAACGGTGTTGTCCACCAGGCAAGTTCGGAATGATAGGCGGAATCGTAGAGGCGCAGCGTCTCGGTCAGCGCCGCCGCCTCTGCCACGTCGGCGCGCATCTCCTCGGCCAGCACGTCCAGGTGCACCGGGCCGTCGGGCAACCGCAACCTCAAGAGTCTCTCGAAGGAATCCCAGTCCGCATACCCGGCCATCGGCAGCCGGTCGGTCCGCCGGGCCAGGATCGCGTCGGCCCGCCGGCGATGCGCATCGGTGACGAAGTCCATCGGCGAGAACTGCAGCGTCGCCAGATGATCGGGGTCATTGGGATTCGGGAAGCGGTCGACGCTGGTGGCCCATCCGGCCGCGGCCATCGCCACCCGCAGATGATCCAGCAGCACCCCGCAACTGATGACCGCCTCACGCGCCGATCGATCGGTCGCGGTCACCACGCGGCTCGGGTCCAGGTGCAGGTGCACCCCACTGCCGTCGACGACCAGCCGCCACGGTTGGGTGTTGTGCAATGACGGCGCACGTGATGCCAGCTGCACCGCACGGGTGAGGGTCGCAGAATCGAACATCGTCTCGGGCATGCTTCAAGCCTCGTCGCGCCCGGGCCCGCCGGTTAGGGTCTTTGGTCCTCAAACCGGCGCGATGTACGTCTCACGCCCCGTTGTTGGGGCCCCCCGAATTCGCACCGGGGATGTCGGTGATCGGGAAGTTCGGCATCGGCGGAGGCGACGGCGTCGCAGGCAGCAACGGGATCTCCTCCGGCGGAATGTCCTTGAGCGCCTCGGCAGGCGGTACGGGCGGGCCGTTCTCCCGGCTACCGTAACTGGTGCCCGGCTCGCGCTCACCGAGCATGTGGCTCACGGTCACCAGGTGGTAGCCGTTGGCCTTGAGGACCGGGATGAACTGCTCCACCAGGTCCACGGTGGACGAGTAGGTGTCGTGAAACAACACCACATTGTTGGGCCTGATCTGCGTCATCAGCATGTAGCGGGTCGCGGCGATGTTGGCGTCGTTGGCCCAGTCGAACGGGATGACGTCCCAGTTGATGTCGGCCAGCCCCTGCTTGCCGGCCTCGGCGAGCACCTGGTCGTTGACCAGCCCGCCGGCGGTGCGCACGAGCTTGGGCCGCTGGCCCGTCGCAGCCTCGATGGCGTCACTGGCCTTGCTGAACTGGGCCGGGATTTCTTCGGGCGGGATGGTCGTCATGTTGGGGTGTTCCCAGGTGTGGCTGCCCAGCTCCATGCCGGCGTCCACCACCTGCTTGGCGCCCTCGGGGTTGGCGGCGACCTTGTTACCGATCTCGAAGAACGTCGCCTTCGCGTCGTTGTCCTTGAGGATCTGCAGCAGCCGGCCGGTGTACGGGCTGGGCCCGTCGTCGAACGTCAGCGCGATGCACCGCTCCGTCGCGCAATCTACGTCGTCGGGGTCGTCGCGGCGGATGTGCCCGGTGAGCACCCCCACCACCAGGACCACGACGGCGGCGACCACGCCGACCACAGTCCACCGCCATGCCTGACTGTTGGGGAGCCTCGCCACCCCGGCAGCCTACCGGCTGGCGATTTGGGTGCGTTCGGTAACGCCTGGCGTTACCGAACGCACCCAAATCACTCCGACTCAGGGCAGCGCGCCCGGGCTGAACTCCTCCAGCATCTCGGTGACCAGCGCGGCGATCGGCGACCGCTCGCTGCGCTGCAGCGTGATGTGCGCGAACAGCGGGTGCCCCTTGAGCTTCTCGATGACAGCCGCGACGCCGTCATGGCGGCCCACCCGCAGATTGTCGCGCTGGGCCACGTCGTGGGTGAGCACCACCCGCGAACCCGCACCCAACCGCGACAGCACGGTCAGCAGCACGTTGCGCTCCAACGACTGGGCCTCGTCGACGATCACGAACGAGTCGTGCAGCGAACGGCCCCGAATATGGGTCAGCGGAAGCACTTCGAGCATGCCTCGGGACAGGACCTCTTCGAGCACCGCCGGGCTGGCGAGGCCTTCGAGGGTGTCGAAGACGGCTTGCGCCCACGGCCCCATCTTCTCGCTCTCGCTGCCCGGCAGGTAGCCGAGGTCCTGACCGCCGACGGCGTAGAGCGGACGAAACACCACCACCTTGCGCTGGGTTCTGCGCTCCAGCACCGCTTCCAGACCGGCGCACAGGGCCAGCGCGGATTTGCCGGTGCCGGCTTTGCCACCGAGCGACACGATGCCGACGGATTCGTCCAGCAGCAGATCGAGGGCGACGCGCTGTTCGGCTGACCTTCCCCGGAGGCCGAACACTTCGCGATCACCACGCACCAGCTGCACCCGCTTCTCGGCGTTGACCCTGCCGAGCGCCGACGAACTACCGCCCAGCAACCGAATTCCGGTGTGGCAGGGCAGATCCCGAGCATCGGCCAGATCGATCTCGCCGTCGGAGAACAACGTGTCGATGTCCTCGGCCGCGACGTCGAATTCGGTCATACCCGTCCAACCGGACACCACGACATCCTGGGCGTGGTACTCGTCGGCGGCCAGGCCCACCGCGCCGGCCTTGACGCGCAGCGGGATGTCCTTGCTCACCAGCGTGACATGCTTGCCTTCGGCTGCGAGATTCGCAGCGCAGGCCAGGATCCGGGTGTCGTTGGTTTCGGTGCGGAACCCCGAAGGCAAGACGGACTGGTCGATGTGGTTCAACTCGACCTGTAGCGTGCCGCCCTGCGCCCCAACGGGAATCGGCTGATCCAGCCTCCCGCGCTCAAGCCGCAGATCGTCGAACATCCGCAGCGCCTGCCGGGCGAACCAGCCCAGCTCGTGGTGATGCCGTTTGGCCTCAAGCTCGCTGATCACGACCAGCGGGACCACCACTTCATGCTCGGCGAACCGGGTGCATGCCCAGGGATCGGACAGCAACACGGATGTGTCGAGCACATAGGTACGGACAGGCGAATCAGTCACGTGGCGCTCCTAGAACCCGCGCGGCCCCACACGAGTTGCTCGGTGGACACTGCGGCACCAGGACCGGAGCCGGTCCTCTCGTGATCAAACCGATCGGTACCGTCCGGACAGCAGAGCATGTCGCTAGCCATCGGATTCGACGCTACTCCCGCCGTGGCGGGGTTGCTGGCTGGCGCGCCGCGTGAATGACGCCCGGCGCGTTACGCCTTGATGAACTCCTGGAGTGTTGCCTCGTCGGCCAGTCCCCACGCGGTGATCCGGTCGGAGATGACCTGGGCCAGCGCGGCCTTGTCGAAGATGCCGGCCTCGGCCACCACCGCCACCTTGTCTTGGTAGGCGTCGATGTCCGCGCCGATCACGTCGAGCTCACGGGCGCGCGCGGCGATGGCCGCCACGGTCTCGTCGCGATGGGTGTCCAGCAGGTGTGACACGAGGTTGGCAAAGAACAGCTCGTGGCGCTCCTCGTCGAGGACGATGCGGTCGACCATCGAGCCCAGCACCGGCTCGGTGATCTGAGCCCGCAGGTTGCGGGTGTACACCGCGTGGGCACGCTCGAAGAACGCCATGAACACCAGCGTCTCGATCTGGCTGTAGCTGTCGGCGCGGTAACCCTTCATCACGTGCTCGACGCGGACGTCCTCGTTGGCGGTCGGATCGATCTCGCGGGTGACGACGAGGTAGTTGCGCAGCGCGACGGCGTGCAGGTGCTCCTCGGCGGTCCAGCGCCCCAGGAAGCGGCCCCACTTGTCCTCGAGGATGAAGTGCTCGACGAGCTCGCGGTGATAGCCGGACAGGTTGTCCTTGGTGATCAGCAGGATCTCCAAGGCGTCGGTGACGGTCTTGGGCAGCGTCACCTGCGAGGGATCCCAGTCCTTGCCACCGAGGAACGCGAAGTTCTCGCCCTGGTCGAACGGCACGTAATCGTGCGCGTACCAGAGATCCTCGGTGTCAAGGTGGCGTCGTAGCTCAGCCTCCACAACCGGCTCGAGCTCCAGGGTCAGCGCATTAGCTACAGGTTTCTGTGCCATGAGGTAACTGTAACCGACGTTTACAGGTTCCTGAAACTCAACTCACGTGTGATGTAGCCCGCTCTTGGCTCAGAGTGTGAGGCCCGGGTACAGCGGGTTGGCGTCGAGCAGCTCTGCCGAGGCGGCGCGCACGCGCTCGGCGGTGCCGTCGGCCAGCTTGTACTTGGCCTTCGATGAGCCCTCCGCCTGCGTGTTGGACAGCACGTCGACGATCAGCTCGGCCACCCGGTCGAAGTCGTCGGCGCCGAATCCACGGCTGGTCAGAGCCGGGGTGCCCAGCCGGATGCCGCTGGTGTACCAGGCGCCGTTGGGGTCGGCCGGGATGGCGTTGCGGTTGGTGACGACGCCGGCGTCGAGCAGGGCGGACTCGGCCTGCCGGCCGGTCAGGCCGAACGAACGCACGTCGAGCAGCACCAGGTGGTTGTCGGTGCCACCGGTGACCAGGCCCGCGTCGCGTTTCACGAAGCCGTCGGCCAGCGCCTGGGCGTTGTCGGCCACCTGCTGGGCGTAGGTCTGGAATGCCGGCTGGCGTGCCTCGGCCAGGGCGACGGCCTTGGCCGCCATGACGTGGCTCAGCGGTCCGCCGAGCACCATCGGGCAGCCCTTGTCGACGGCGGGAGCGAATTCCTCGGTGGCCAGCACCATGCCGCCGCGCGGGCCGCGCAGCGACTTGTGGGTCGTGGTCGTGGTGACGTGGGCGTGCGGCACCGGGTTCTCGTCACCGGTGAACACCTTGCCGGCCACCAGGCCGGCGAAGTGCGCCATGTCGACCATCAGCGTGGCGCCCACCTCGTCGGCGATCTCGCGCATCTTGGCGAAGTTCACCCGGCGCGGATACGCCGAGTAGCCGGCGACCAGCACCAGCGGCTTGAACTCGCGGGCCGCGGCGGCAACGGCGTCGTAGTCCAGGAAACCCGTCTCCGGGTTGGTCCCGTAGCTGTGCTGATGGAACATCTTGCCCGAGATGTTGGGCCGGAAGCCGTGGGTGAGGTGCCCACCGGCATCCAGGGACATGCCGAGCAGACGCTGGTTACCCAGCTTGTTGCGCAGGGTCTCCCAGTCCGCCTCGGACAGGTCGTTGACGTGCTTGGCGCCGAGTTCGGCCAGGCCGGGCGCCTCCACCTTGGTGGCCAGGATGGCCCAGTAGGCAACCAGGTTGGCATCGATGCCCGAGTGCGGCTGGACGTAGGCGTACGGGGCGCCGAACAGTTCACGGGCGTGCTCGGCGGCCAGGGCCTCGACGGTGTCGACGTTCTGGCAGCCCGCGTAGAAGCGGTGCCCGACGGTGCCCTCGGCGTACTTGTCGGAGAACCAGGTGCCCATGGTCAGCAGCACCGCCGGGGAGGCGTAGTTCTCACTGGCGATCAGCTTGAGGGAATCCCGTTGATCGGCAAGCTCTTTGCGGGTGGCTGCGGCGACCCGGGGCTCGACGGACTCGATGACCTGCAATGCGGCCTGGTACGCGGCGCTTGAAGTGTCGGCGTAATCGGCGCCGGAAGCCGGGGGCAAGGTGGAGGACGGGTCTGCTGCCATGGCATTCAGCCTAGTCGGAGCGGGTCAGCTCGACGGTCCCGGGCCGGGTTGGCCGGGCGGGTATCCGGGGTAGGGATAGGGCGGCTGAGTCGGCGGCGGGACAGCGGCGCCCCGGGTGAGCTTGGTGAGCAACACGAACCAGGCGGCAACTCCGACGATCACCGATCCGGCCCACAGCAGGTTGCTGACGGTTTCCATGCGCGGTCCGTCGCCGATCACCTTCATCAGGACCGAGGGGAATGCGCCGGGGCTGTCTCCGCCGTCGACACAGGCGAGCCCGAACACGAACATCGACGCCCACAGGATTACCTGGGCCCAGGCCTGCCCGGAGGTGATCTCGTTACCCGGCTGCTTGCGCATCAACCTGCTCGTGAATACCAGGCAAAGCGCCAGCCACGGTGCGGCGAGGACGCCGAACACCACCATCCACCCGAGCTGTACAAACAGTCCCCGGCCGATCACCATCCACGCCAGCAAGAGCATGTTGAGCGGCATAGCCAGCGCTGGGATGTAGAGCCGGGCCTCAGACATTTTCCGAGCCTAAGCCCGCGATGGTGTCGGGATCAGCGGCAGATCATCTGAGATCACTCGTCGTCGCTGTGGCTCCAAGCGCCGCCGGCCTTGCCGTTGGCATAGCCGCCGCCGGGGTATCCCTTACTCAAGTCGTGACCGGCCCAGGCACCGCCGGGCCATCCCTCGCTCAAGTCCTTGCCCGCCCAGGCGCCGCCGGGCCACGGGATCGTGACGGGCGTCGGTGTATCCACCTGCTCGCCATTCACACTGACGACAGGATCGGCAGTGGCCACTCCCGCGGCTCCGACGAGTCCTGCCGAGGCGCCCGCCACCACGGCCATACCGGCCAGCAGCGTGACCCACTTCGGTTTCGTGCCTTCTGCAGCCATGTCGGCTCCCCTCGCTCTGTTGGCTCCCGGCTACGTCGTCGCGATGGTCAGCAAACATCCTACCTGTCGGCGGCGAGCCCGATCAAGCAGCCAAGCGGCGCCCATCAACGCCCCGCAGCGGCCGAATTCGGGGCATTACTTACGGTTTCAAGACAGTCCCCGCGAAGGGATTGGCGGTCCGGACAAGCGCTCAGCTGGTGCCAGCGCCGAATCAAGGAGCAGGCAGCAAATATTTTCCGCGACGCTCTAGCGGCGTCAGATCACTTTTTGTGGTTCCAGGCGCCGCCGGCCTTGCCGTTGGCGAAACCGCCGCCCGGCCAGCCCTTGCTCCAGTCGTGACCGGCCCAGGCGCCGCCGGGCCACCCCTTACTCCAGTCCCAGCCGGCCCACGCGCCGCCGGGCCACGGGATCTTGAGGGGAGGAGGCGTCGGCGGGGCCACGGTCTGGCCGTTCACACTCACGACGGGATCGGCGTTGGCCACCATCGCAGGTCCGGCCAGCAGCCCGCCCAGGCCGATCGCGCCTGCCGCCACGGCCAGGCCGGCCATCCGCTTGACCCCGTTCGATTTCGTACTCGTTGTAGTCATGTCGACCCCTTGCTGTCGCCCGGTACGTCGGACGATGCTCAGCAAATATTTTACGCTTGGCCCGCGAGCCCGATCAAGGCATCGAGGTGCCGGAACCCTGGGTTCGACAATCAGCGAATCAAGGTCAATATTTGCCTTTTCAACTGCATTTTTCAGAAAATGCGCCCACCGCAGGCGCAACAAGTCAGCGGGCGCGGGGCCTGAACTCCAGAGGCCTCGTCAGCAAATTCCGAAACTACGGGGACGACTGGCAGCACGCCGAAACCAGGCGGACCGATCGGTTCGCCTGGTTTCGCGGTTGTCAGCGGTGATTCCAGGCGCCGCCGGCCTTGCCGTGGATGGCAGCGCCGCCGCCCTTGCCGTTGGCGAGACCGCCACCGGGGTATCCCTTGCTCCAATCGTGACCGGCCCATGCGCCGCCGGGCCAGGGGCTGACGAGGGGCGGGATCCCGACACCAGAGCCGCCGGAGGTGGCGGCGTCGGCAATGCCCGAGATGACGGATGTCACCGGATCACTACCTACCTTGGTGAACGGAGCCTTTTTGCCCCCGGGGCTGACCGGCGTCACCGGATCGCTACCGACCTTCGTGACGGGTCCGGCGGCATTGGCCACCGCGCTCGAGCCGAGGATCCCGGCGAGCGCCATCGCGCCGGCCGCCACGACCACGCCGGCCGTGCGCTTGATCTTGTCCAGTCTTTCCCTTGTTGCTGCCATGGTCATTTCCTTTGCCCGGCCCGGCACTGCCACCGGGCCCTACGGCAACAATGTTACTGACCAGTAACTAAGGCGATCAAGCACTTGAGACCACCGTCATACCGGCGAGGCAACGCAACGCAGAACACCTTTGGGCAAATGCCAGGGCCCCACGCTCGAGGCGTTGAAATCGGGGCGACAGATTTGCTGCCGGGCCGGCGGAGGCCCTAGGTGCGCAAGGTCGACGGGATCAGCGGCTCATCGAGCAGCCGGCCGAAGCGCTCCGTCAACGTCACTCCGGCGGGGCGGTCGTCCAGCCACCCGCGCAACAACCGGTACCCCTCGATGTAGGTGCTGGTGTACGCCCGCCACAGCGGCGAGGACAGGAACCGCAGTGACTGCCTGGCCCGATCGTCGTCGACCAGCAGCCAGCGCTTGAGGAACTCCACCACCTCGTCGACGTCACGATGCTCGTCGTGCAGCATCAGCGCAGCGTCCTGGCGCACGTCGGCCAGTCCCGCCACCGCCTCCGAGATCGACTCCGCGCGCTCCCCGTCGAACCGAAGGCCCAAGTCTGCGTATATATCGGCCGCCCATGCGCCCCAACCCGGCCCGACAATGGCATGCAATGCCAGATCTGCCAGGCCCTCGGCCATCAGGCACTGCGGGGTGTTGACGAGGAAGATCGTCTGTTCGAGTTGGTTTTGACCGGCCACTAACCCCGATTCTTTGCGGCAGTGCTCGGTGTGATGGCCCGGGTACGACTCGTGGGCGACCAATCGGGGCAGGTTGGCCATCTGTTGTTTCAGATCGGCGTTGACCGCGACGGTGGACTTGTAGTCGCCCAGGTAGTAGTTGAACCCCGACCACGGCTTCTCGGTGACCACCTCGTAGGTGATGGTCTCGGTCTCGGGCAGCGGATACGCGGCGCGCACCTTGTCGCGCAGGGCCGAGGAGAACGCGTGGATGCACTCCTCCAGCCGGGCCGGAGGGATCTCGTCTCCCGTGCGGTGCGCCTGGATCCGCTCGGCCAGTGGGCCGGTGCCACCGAGGGCCTCGTCGAGTTTGACGTGGGCCTGCCGGTATTTCTCCGGATCGCCCTTGCTGATCCGGACGTCGAAATAGGCCTGCACCTCGTCGACGAATCCGACCTGCTCACCGGCGAACTTGCGGCCCGCACAGTTGAGCGCCCTCAGGTGCGCGGCAATGTATTCGGCGCGGTCCCGGTCGAGGTCGTCGGGGATCTGGGCCAGTAGCCGGTCCGCCTGGCGAGCGAGATCGGCCGGGTCGGGCGCAGGCTCGTTCTCGACCGCACGACGCAGCTGGGGATCACCGGTGAACGAATCGACGTAACCCTCCTCGACCCGGTCGAAACGCAGTCCGAGGAGCAGATACTCGCGAATGAGAGTGGCCGAGTCCGTCACTGTGCCGGTTCCGGAGCCCGTCTTTTTCTCGATCCCGTTAGCCATGCCCCCAACCGTAGATGTAAGACTGATCGGATGCCGCGGCCGAGCGAGCCGAGCCCCTATGTGGAGTTCGACCGAAGTCAATGGCGTGCACTGCGCATGTCGACACCGCTGAAACTCACCGAGGACGAGCTGCTGCGCCTGCGGGGTATGGGCGAGAAACTCGACATCCTCGAGGTCGAAGAGGTCTACCTGCCGCTGGCCCGGTTGATCCATCTTCAGGTCGCCGCCCGCCAGCGACTGTTCGCCGCGACGGCGGAGTTCCTCGGTGAGCCACAGCAGAATCCGGACCGACCGGTGCCGTTCGTCATCGGCGTCGCCGGCAGTGTCGCGGTCGGGAAGTCGACCACGGCCCGTGTGCTGCAGGCCCTGCTGGCCCGCTGGGGCCACCACCCCCGCGTGGACCTGGTGACGACCGACGGGTTTCTCTACCCGAACAAAGAGCTTCACCGGCGGAACCTCATGCACCGCAAAGGTTTCCCGGAAAGCTATGATAGACGCGCCTTGATGCGGTTCGTCACCGCGGTGAAATCCGGCGCCGACGAGGTCTGTGCGCCGGTGTACTCACACCTGCTCTATGACATCGTGCCCAGTGAGAAGCAGGTGGTCCGGCATCCGGACATCCTCATCCTCGAAGGACTCAACGTCCTGCAGACCGGTCCGGCCCTGATGATCTCGGACCTGTTCGACTTCTCGGTGTACGTCGACGCGCGCATCGAGGACATCGAGAAGTGGTACATCTCGCGGTTCCTGACGATGCGCTCGACGGCGTTCGCCGACCCGGCATCGCACTTCCACCACTACTCGACCCTGACCGACGAGCAGGCTGTGTTCGCGGCCCGCGACATCTGGCATTCCATCAACCGGCCCAACCTGATCGAAAACATCCTGCCGACCCGGCCGCGCGCCACCCTGGTGCTGCGCAAGGACGCCGACCATTCGATCAACCGGCTGCGACTGCGGAAGCTCTAGCCGGTCCCGGCCGGCGTTGCGACCAGCGGCCCGCACCGCACGTCGAAGCGGTCCCGCACGGTGTCCAGGGTGCGACGCAGATGCTCGCGGTCCCGGTGATGGGTCGCCATGAAACGGGCGGTGGCCGAGAGCTGGCGCGGCATCGGATACCAGCGGTTGAAGTCCAGGCCGCACTCACGGAAAACACTGACCGGTACCGCATCCGAAATCAGGCTCAGGTTGTGCTGAGCGAGGGTGAACATCGCGTACACCAACGATTTTTTCGACTTCTGGGCCAGGTCCTGCAGATCGAGCTCGTAGAGCGGCACCGTGTTCAACTTGCCCAAAAACATGAGGTGCGTCGCGAAGTAGGCCGCGAATGACGTCAAATGCACAGTGGCGGAACGCAGTTGGATCGACAAAACGGAACCGTCGCCGGAAACATACGGCTCGTAAGGATGCTCGCCTTTGGTGAGATATCCAGTGCAGTTCACGATCCAACTGCCCGGCGTAACGGCTTTTCTGGCCCCGGTGCGGAACACCAGCTCGGCGGCACCGTTGCTGTCGACGACGTCGACGAGATGGTCCATCACCACATCGTTCAGACCAGCCGAGATGGTGGCGTTCTCGGCCTCCGACAAGACGCCGGCAACGTAATGATCGGCTTGCTGTGTCGGGCACGTGCCGTAGGCCGAGTGGAACCACCGCGCAACCTCGTCCTCGTTGGTGCCGTCGAAGAGCCGGGTCATCTCGATGGACATCTTGGTCAACGAGGTCCCGCCGGCCCAGCGCCGGGCACCGGCAGGAAAGAACCGATCCCGGCTGGCGAAGAAGGTGCCCGAGCCCGCCACCATGTTCACCTCGCGTCCTGGGCTCGACGTGATCAGCGCGTGCGCGGTATCCATGGCGGTCTTTCCGCTGCCGATCACCCACACCGGGGTGTTGGTGTCGTGGATCTCGCCCGAGCGGACATCACACGAGTCCGGCGACACCGACCGCACCCGCTCACTGGACAGCTCGAGCGCTTCGTTCGGCATCACCCGCACGCCGTAGGCCTTGATCAATCGGGGGGTCCGGATGGTGCGCAGTTCTCCGTCGCCGTCGCGGCAGGTGACCTGTACGGCACCATCGCTGGTATCCGCGGACTGGAAATCCCAGCCGTAGTGTTCCTCGACCCGTACTCGTTGTCTGATCTGCTGCAGGCAGTAGCCGAAGTGATCGAGCACCTCGGGTTTGGTGGCCAGATAGGAGGGCTCGCGGCCAATGGTCCATTTGATGTTGCCGGCGGTGAACATCGGATGGGGCTGGTGCAGCCGCACATACGGATACGTGTCCACCCACATTCCACCGACCCGGGGACGACGGTCGATCAGGATGATCTTCTGATCGGGTCTGAGGTACGTGCTGGCCACGAACAGCGCGTTCATGCCGCACAGGCCGGCACCGACAATGCAAACATCACAATCTTCTGGCATCGCGAATCTCCCGGGTAGCGCCGTTTGAGCTCAGTGTGGGCGCGTGCGGTCGCCACGCCATGAGTAGTGCGCTACCCGAGTTTCGTCAGCCGGACCGCTCAGGCGCGTTCCCAGCCACCCCAGTCGTTGCCCACGAACCGCTCGCCGTCGGCGATCGAGAAGTGGTCCAGGAACACCTGAAGGGCGGGCTGCATGCGTTGGTGAAGTTCGGTCATCGCGGTGACCAGTTCGGGCGTCATCGGGTCCTCCCCTTCCGGCTTCTTCGGCGGGATCAGCCCGAGGTGCAGCGCCATCTCCAACTGGTAGAAGGTGAAATCGCCGTACGGCCGCTTGGGATCGCAGCCGGGCACGTCCTCGTCGAAGTAGGGATCGGACAGTTCCCAGCTCATGTGCGCCAGCAGGGTGCGGTGCTGGTCGGTGAAGCCGAAGGGGCCCGACTCCGGCAATTGCTCGACGAAGAACGAGTACTCGTGGTCGGCCGGCGGGCGATCGTAAGGGTATTCGCCTGCAGCACAGGCACCGAAGCCGGTGGCGATGCGCAGGAGATCGAGATCGGCCGGCGCGGTCTGCCAGCCTGGCGGGAAACACGGTGCGCCCACTTCGGTTCCGTCCCAGCCGATGCGTACCGATCGCAGCCGCTCGGTGTGCTCTGGCGCCCAGTGCAATTCCACCCGGCAATTATCGGCGACGCGCGGCCGCGCCCAGAACCTTTGGGGTTCTGGGCGCTGGCCGGTGAACGGTCAGGCCGCGATCCGCTTGACGCCGACGTACTGCAGTTCGGCCATTGCCAACGTGTAGATGCCTGCTCCGATGACGACCACGACGCCCGCGGTGGTCAGCGCCATCGTGGACACGGCCACGAGAGCGATCACGGTGCAGGCCGCGTTGGCGATCACGGTGCCGATACCGGCGGGACGCACCCGTTCGATGCCGGCGAGGGCGAACACCGCGATGCCGTAGACCACCGAGAAGATGCCGACGCCGTACTCGACGGATTTCGGCAGCCCGGTGAGATCGGCGAAATACCCGGCCGCGGCCAGCAGAGCGATCCCGCTGATACCGACGAGGACGGCATCGAGCCGCATGGCCAGCCGCAGCAACGAATCCGTTGCCTTCGTCGTGCCTGCGTATCCGGCGGAGGTGATGGCGGACATGATTCTCCTTCTCTGGTGGTGATTTCCTGGTGATGCATTCGGTTCGAGCGGTGGAGCACGGTGCGGGGATAAGCGCCGTAACCTCTTCCGGCGGGCACCCCGCACCGGCTCGGGAAGGAGTCACGCCAGACGGCGCACTCCGTGGTATTGCAGCCAGGCCAGTACTGCGGTGGCACCGACAAATCCGAGAACCAGTTCGATCCCGGTGCCGGTCAACGCCAACCAGCCCGTCACGATGGCGACGACCGTGGTGATCGCGAAGGCCACGTTGCCGGCGAGGACGCCGAGACCCACCCGCCGGACGCGCGGGGTGGCGGCGAGGACGTAGAGCAGCGCGCCGTAGCCGACCAGGCCGGCACCGACGAGCCATCCCGCGGTGGCCGACAGGCCAGCGATGCGGGCCAGCTGATCGGCGGCCATCGACACCATCAGGCCGACGCCGGCGCAGACGGTGGCATCGGCGCGCAAGGCGAATCGCAGCAGGGAATCTTTCGAAACCGCTCCGGTGGTGGAGTCGGCCAACGGTTGGTGCAGCGTGGCGGTCATGTCGGGCTCCTCGGCGATGAGGGTGTCGATTGGTGGAACACCTCCGACACTGCTCACCAGCCGCTGCCAGATCGACACCAAACACTGCCAAGCACTGCCAAGCCCAGGTCAGCGCGGTGCAGGCGTCAGTCGTCGGCAGTGACCAGATCGCCGCGCAGATCCGCCGCGATCACGCGTGCCGCCGCGTTCTGCCAGTTGTGCAACGAGCGCTGCGGCACCTCGGTGACCAACCACTGCCAGGCCTGCCGAGCTACCGGGTCGAGCCCGGCGGCAGTGGCGTTCTGCGCATAGGCGCGGACGCCGACGACATACGGGAAGTAGAGCGAGTTGTAGTGGCGCCACTGCTCGGTGGTGCCGAAGTCGCCGCTGTCGCGCGGCTTGAGTGCGGCGATGCGATCGGCCAGCAGCGCCTTGAGTTCATTGGCGCGTTCCAGCGGCTGATCCGGTGCCCCGCGTTGAGCCAGACGGTCGTCGATGGCGGGCAGGGACGTCAGCGGGCTGGCGACCAGCTTGGACAGATCGCCGTAGTGGCCGAGTGCGCGCCGGGTGAGCCGGGCGAAGGCGTCGTCGTCGATACCGCCCAACGGGTGAGGAGATCGCAGCGGGAGCGCAGCCTCCGTCTGGCGCAGCGCTTCACGATCGGCGCGCAGGTCCGGAGATCGGGAGAAGGCGAGCCGGTCGAGCAGGCCGGCCAGCGGATCGGCCAGCACCTCCACCGCGACCGCGACGGCCAGGCTGGTGAACAGCAGGATGGTCATGACGGTGCGGCCGGTCCCGGCGTCGAGCACGACCATGCCGATCAGGGCCTGGGCGGCAAACGGAACTGCGATCACCAACGTGCCGATGATCGAGCGGCGCATGTCCGCGCGTAGCGCCTGGCCCTCGTCGAAGGCATCCCAGATCGCGACCGCGACGCCGAGCAGGGCGACGTCGAATCCGGTCGACGCCAGCGCGAGCCAGCTCGGCACCAACCCGAGCGGGATCACCAGGATCGCGTTGCCGAGAGCGAAGAACAGCGTCGCGACGATGATGAACCCCACCACCGACCCGGGTTTGGCGCCGCCGAGCACGGCCTTGACCATGGCGCCCAGCGAGGACAGCGAGATCACCGCGAACATCACCCAGTGGCCGGTCCGCAACGGCCCGTCGACGCTGCCCGCGAGGCCCGCACCGGCGAGGGCCAGCACCGCGACGGCGAAGATCGCGGCGATCTCACCGGCGCGCGACCGGAAGGTGTCGGCCGGCCGGGCAAGTTCGACCATGACCGCGAACCAGGCGATACCCGGCAGCGCCACCAGGTAGATCTCGATGCGGCTGAGCACTTCCGAGCCGGTGACCAGCCGGACCGCGTCGAGCGCGACGACGACCGCGAAGCTGGTCAGCCCGATCGCCGCGAGGACGAGGACGGGCTTACGCGGGTCGCGGGCGAGCAGGTAGAGACCCAGCCACCAGCTGAGCGTGAAGACCACTGCCGACAGCGCAGCCATAGGTTCAGTTTGGCACTACTTGCCGAAGCGGCGATGCCTGGCCGTGTAATCGCGCAGGGCGCGCAGGAAGTCGACGCGCCGGAAGGCGGGCCAGTACGCCTCGGTGAACCACATCTCCGAATATGCGCTCTGCCACAACAGGAATCCGCTGAGCCGTTGCTCACCCGAGGTGCGGATGACGAGGTCCGGGTCGGGTTGGCCTGAGGTGTAAAGGTTCTCCGAGATCCCGTCGACGGTGACCGCTTCGACGAGTTGCTCTGCGGTGGCACCGTTGGCCAGTTCCTTCGACAACAGCGAGCGCACGGCGTCGACGATCTCCTGGCGGCCGCCGTAGGCGACGGCGACGTTCACGTGGAACTTGCCGCCCCTGCCGTTGGTCGATTCGACGGCCTCACGCAGTCGTCGGGCCGGCTCCTCCCCCAACAACTCCAGGTCACCGACGGTACGCACAGTCCAGGTGTTCGTCGGGGCGCAGATCTCCTCGACCACGTCGGTGATGATCTCGAGCAGGGCGGACAGCTCGTCGGGATCGCGCTGCAGGTTCTCGGTCGACAGTAGGTAGACCGTCGTCATCTCGATGCCCGCGGCCTGACACCAGCGCAACATCTCGGCGATCTTGGCCGCACCCATCCGGTAGCCGATGCTGACATCGTCGTAACCCGCGTCACGCGCCCAACGGCGATTTCCGTCACACAGCACCGCGATGTGGCGGGGCAGTTCAGATCTGGACTGCGCCAGTTCCTGACGCAACCGCATCTCGTAGAGCCGATAGGCCGGTTCCTTGAGCCGCGGGGGAATGATGTCCACGAGAGTCCAGACTACTGTGAGCGTCGGGGTACACCACGGTTCTCAATGGAGGTGACATGACCGCGCCGACCGGTAGCACCAAGCCGTACCGCTCTGCGGCCGCGCTGAACCGGCCCGCAGAAGATCTGCCCGAGGCCGTCGCCGAAGGCGTCGCCCAGTTCCTCGGCAAGCCGCGGGCACGGGGCTGGATCCACGTCTACTCGGCCGTCGTCGCGTTCATCGCCGGGGCCGCCCTGGTGTCGGTGTCGTGGGCGGTGGAGTCCACCCGCGCGGGCCTGGCGACCCTGCTCTACACCTTCACGATCGTGGCGATGTTCACCGTCAGCGGCACCTATCACCGGGTGAATTGGAAATCCGCCAATGCCCGCAAATGGATGAAGCGCGCCGACCACTCGATGATCTTCATCTTCATCGCGGGCAGCTACACCCCGTTCGCGCTGCTGGCCCTACCCGAATCCAAAGGCATGGTGCTGTTCTGGATCGTCTGGGGTGGGGCGATCGCCGGCGTGCTGCTCAAGATGTTCTGGCCGTCGGCACCGCGCTGGCTGGGCGTGCCGCTCTACATCCTGTTGGGCTGGGTCGCGGCCTGGTTCATCGGGCCGATCATGAACGGTGCCGGCGTGGCCGCGGTGGTGCTGCTGATCGTCGGCGGCGCGCTCTACAGCATCGGCGGCGTGCTCTACGCGCTCAAGTGGCCCAATCCGTGGCCGACGACGTTCGGCCATCACGAGTTCTTCCACGCCTGCACGGCGGTGGCGGCGATCTGCCATTACATCGCCATGTGGTTCGCCGTCTTCTGAGCCCACGAAAAAGCCCCGCACCACCGAAGCGGTGCGGGGCCGATGACAGAAACTAGAGAGTGACGGCGTCGGCCTGCGACCAGTAGGCCTTCATCGACGCGATCTTGCCCTCGCCGTTGAAGACCATCACGTCGATGGGCTCGATCCGCATGCTGCTGGCGCCGAAGTCGAGCGTCAGCCGGAAGTGGAACGCGGCCTCGTGGCCGGCGACCCGCAGCGTCACCAGCTCGGCCTTGCCCTTGACGTTCTCGACGTTGGCGTAGAAGCCGCGGATGGCAGCTCGTCCGATGTGGACCTCGCCGCCGCCCACCGGATCTTCGACGGTGGCGTCATCGGCATACAGCTCGGCGATCTCGTCTGCGGTTCCGCTGCCGACCAATTCGAGGTAGCGGTTGACGGTCTGGGCGATTTGCTCGGCGTTGGGCATGGCCGCGAGGCTACACGGCGCCACTTCCGCCGTCCGCCGGTTGACCGCCCAGCGAGACAGCGAGAGCTTCGACCGTGGTGACGGGCAGGTCGCAGACCGTCCCGCGGCACACGTACGCGGCGTCGGCGCCGTCCACCCGGTCGCGTCCCTTGAGCAGCTCCGAAGAGTCGACAGCACCGCCGACCACCAGCGCCCCACCGGGCGCCAACCGCCGCGCAGCGTCCAACAGCGGCGACGACGGATCGCCGGCCACCGCGATCTGGATCGGCCCGCGTACCTGGGCTTCGGCCACCGCCAGCCAGTGCCCGCCGGAGCGGGCCGCGCGGGCCAGGATCGGTGTGGCCGACGACAAAGTCGCTTGCGCCGCATCGACATAGCGCGGCGAGCCGGTCAGGTATCCCGCTGCCTGCAGGGCCTCCGCGATGAGCGATGCGCCCGACGGTGTCGCGCCGTCGATCGGGTCGGCGGGACGCACCATCAGCTGCTCGGCGTCGTCGGCGGTGTCGAACCAGCGGCCCGGCTGATCGGGGTCGGCGAAATGTTCGAGCGCGACATCCAAGAGCCGCACTGCCTCGTCCAGTCCGAATCCGGTGAGTTGATGCAGCGTCAGCAACGCAGTGGCCAGCGCCGCGTGATCCTCCAGGATCGCCGCACTCTCTCCCACTACACCGCCGAGACTGGCGCGGCGCAACCGGCCGTTCACCACGTGCAGTTCCAGCAGCCGGCGCGCACATTCGACTGCCGCAGAGAGCAATTCAGGACTTTCGAGCGCCACCGAGGCTTCAGCCAGCGCGGTGATGGCCAGGCCGTTCCAGGCGGTCACCACCTTGTCGTCGCGGGCCGGCTGAGGACGCGACGCGCGGGCCGCCGACAACGTCGTGCGCACCGACTCGAAGCGCGCGGCGTCGTCGGGATCGCGGTGCAGTTGCAGCACCGAGGCACCATGCTCGAAGGTGCCGCGCTCGGTGACCCCGAAAAGCGAAGCCGCCCAAGCTCCGTCGTCCTCCCCCAGGACGGATCGCAGTTCGGCCGGTGTCCACACGTAGGTCAGCCCCTCGCGCCCACCGGCGTCGGCGTCCAGCGAGGAGGTGAACATGGCACCGGCACCCAGATCCGCGATGAGGAATCCGGCCGTCTCCGCAGTCACCCTGCGCGCCAACGGATCCCCGGTCCGCCGGGCCAGATGCGCATAGGCCCGCAACAACAGGGCGTTGTCGTACAGCATCTTCTCGAAGTGCGGCACCACCCAGTGCGGGTCGACACTGTAGCGGGCGAAACCCCCGGCCAACTGGTCGTAGATGCCACCGCGGGCCATGGCTGCACACGTACGCTCGACAGCTGCCAACGCCGCCACCGACCCGGTGCGTTCGTGGTGGCGCAGCAGCCCTTCCAACAACGCCGAGGGCGGGAACTTGGGCGCACCGCCAAAGCCGCCGTGCGACACATCCTCGTCGTTCAGCACGGCGGCCACCGCGTGATTGCACAGCTCGGGCCCCACCGGCAACCCACCGCCGGGCAGCCCGGCCGACATCGAGCGCAGCTCGGTGGCGATCTGATCGGAGGCGCGCTCGACCTCGTCGCGCCGGTCCCGCCAGGTTTCGGCGACGGCGTCCAACAGCTGCAGAAATCCGAGCTTCGGGTAGTAGGTGCCGCAGAAGAACGGCCGACCGTCCGGGGTGAGGAAGCAGGTCATGGGCCAACCGCCCTGCCCGGTCAAGGCGACGGTGGCGTTCATGTAGACCGCATCCAGATCGGGACGTTCCTCGCGGTCGACCTTGATGCAGACGAACCCGTCGTTCGCAGCCGCTGCGACCTCTGCATCTTCGAACGATTCATGCGCCATCACATGGCACCAGTGGCAGGCCGCGTATCCGATGGACAGCAGGATGGGGACGTCCCGGGAGGCCGCTTCTGCGAGCGCCTCGGGCGTCCATTCTCGCCAGTGCACCGGGTTGTCGGCGTGCTGGCGAAGGTACGGGCTGGTGGACCCGCCGAGCGTGTTACCCGCTACCCGGCTCACGGGGCTGACTTTGATGGTCATCGGCGACGTTCTCGACCGCGTCGCCGTCACCGGCACCGTCGGCAGTGCCCTCGTCGGCGGCCTGGTCGGGCTCGGGGTGTTCCCGGTCGAAGGACTCGGGCAGCTTGCGCAGGTGGCGGTTCATCGACCAAACCAGGGCGAAGGTGCCGATCAGCAGCGCGACCGTGACGAGCAAGCCGAGCGGAGTTGCCTTACCGAACTCCGGCCCGGTATTTCGCGGCTCGTCGGCGAGCAGTGTGATCACTGCGGTCAAAGTGTCGATCATTTCTCAATCCCGGTGAACAGGTCGTCTTCCGGCAGATTCACCGGAACACGCGACCGCGCCAACTCGAACTCCTCAGTCGGCCAGAGCCGCTGCTGCCACTCGATCGGCGCATGGAAGAAATCGCCTTTCGGGTCGATCTGGGTCGCGTGCGCGCGCAGCGCGTCGTCGCGCTGACTGAAGTACTCCGAGCATTCAACACGGGTGGTGACCCGGTTGGCGAACGGGTCGTGGTCCGGGTCCCAGTGTTCCAGCCATTTGCCGAAGGGACCCTGCCGACCGTACTTGGCGAACTCGTCCTGCAGCAGCTGCATGCGCTCACGCAGGAAGCCGTGGTTGTAGTACAGCTTCGAGACGCTCCACGGGGCGCCGGCGTCGGGGTACAGCCGGTAGTCGGCGGCCGCCTCGTAGGCCGCCACCGAGACCTCGTGGCAGCGGATGTGGTCGGGGTGGGGGTAGCCGCCGTTCTCGTCATAGGTGGTCAGCACGTGCGGCTGGAACTCGCGGATCACCCGGACCAGGCGGCTGACCGGCTCGGCAAGCGGCACACGCGCGAAACAGCCGTCCGGAAGCGGCGGCAACGGATCCCCCTCAGGCAGGCCCGAGTCGACGAATCCCAGCCAGTGGTGCTCGACGCCGAGGATCTCGGCAGCCTTGGCCATCTCGTCGCGGCGCACCTCGGAGATCCGGCCGTGCACCTCGGGGAGGTCCATCGCCGGATTGAGTATGTCTCCGCGCTCGCCGCCGGTGAGCGTCACGACCATGACGCGCACACCTTCGGCCGCATAGCGCGCGGTGGTAGCCGCACCCTTGCTGGACTCGTCGTCCGGGTGGGCATGCACCGCCATCAACCGCAGTTCACTCATTTCGCTTTCATCTAACTACGGCGTCCTCTTACCTAATCCCTGTACCCAAACCTTCAGCCCGGTCCCTGGGCTGCGGTGACGGTTTCGTCTGGCCCTATAGTTCCAGTTCTGATGATCGAACGCCCCGCCGCCCGCTACGGATCCCGCCAATTGTCCCGCCGGACCCGGCGATGGATCACGTTCGCGCTGGTCGGCGTGGTGGTGGTGGCCGGTGTGATCCTGGCGGTCGTGGCCTTCCAGCGGTTGGGTACCGGCGAGGTGAAAGGCGAGCTCTCGGCCTACGAGCTGATCGACAACCAGACCGTGTCGGTGACGATCGGGGTGACCCGGCCCGATCCGTCGACGCCGGTGGTGTGCATCGTCCGGGCCCGCTCGATCGACGGGAGCGAAACCGGGCGACGCGAAATCCTGGTGGGCCCGTCCGATCAGCGGGTGGTGCAGGTGACGGCCGAAGTGAAATCCAGCCGACCCCCCGTGATGGGCGACGTCTACGGTTGCGGGACGGATGTGCCGTCCTACCTGGTAGCGCCCTGAATTTGACGCCCGCAACAAACGTCGAACAGCCATTACATGAAGATTCGACGGCTACTCGGTGGTACGATTGTGCGATACACGGTTCCTCGCTGGGGCCGTGTATTGCTGCATTAGCACTCAGTTAGGTGCTGACGTCCGCGGCAATACATGCTCATGCCCCGGCCCGGAAACGACGGACTTCGTACGCGAGGGAAGGCGCAAGAGCGCCGCGAGGGCAAGCAAGACAGAAGGAGCACAAGAACATGACCGATACACAGGTCACCTGGCTCACTCAGGACGCATTCGACCGGCTGAAGGCGGAGCTCGATCAGCTGATCGCCAACCGGCCGGTGATCGCCGCCGAGATCAACGACCGCCGCGAAGAGGGCGACCTGCGCGAGAACGGTGGCTACCACGCCGCTCGCGAGGAGCAGGGCCAGCAGGAGGCCCGCATCCGCCAGCTGCAGGAGCTGCTCAACAACGCCAAGGTCGGCGAGGCACCCAAGCAGTCCGGTGTCGCGCTGCCCGGTTCGGTCGTCAAGGTGTACTACGACGACGACAAGAAGGACACCGAGACGTTCCTGATCGCCACCCGCCAGGAGGGCATCAGCGACGGCAAGCTCGAGGTGTACTCCCCCAACTCTCCGCTGGGCAGTGCACTGATCGACGCCAAGGTCGGCGAGTCGCGCACCTACACCGTGCCGAACGGCAACACCGTCAAGGTCACGCTGGTCAGCGCCGAGCCCTATCACGACTGACGGGCCGGCACGGGGCACGCAGTACAGTCGGGGAAATGGCGCAAATCGCCGAAGACCTGTTCTTGCTGTTGCTGGACAACGCAGCCGCGCAGCCCGCACTTGATCGGCATCGCAGGGAGAAAGTACTCAGCGCGGCAGTACTGCTGGATCTGGCGTATGCCTGCCGGATCCGCCCTGCCATGGCGGGCGAACCCATCGAGGCCGGCCGGCTGATCGCGCTGGCCGGTGACTGGCCCGCCGATCCGGTCGGTGACCCGGCGTTCGAACTACTGCAACGCCGGCCGCTTCCGGCCGAGACCGCACTGGCCAAACTGAGCAGGCACTCCCAGGCCAACCTGGAACAGCATCTGGAACGGATCGGACTGGTCCGCCGGGTCCGCATGCCCGGTAAGGGCTTTCCCGGCAAGTCGGTGTACTGCTGGCCGTTGACCAGCCGGGAGCGGGTCAGCCAGGCGCGCGCAGCGCTGCTGGCGGCGCTGTTCGACGGGCACAACCCGGTACCCGCGATCGCCGCGATCATCTGCCTGTTGCATGCGGTCGACGGCCTGGGCGCGATCCTGAGCCTCAACGACCGGGGCTGGCGCTGGGTGCATGCCCGGTCCACCGAAATCGCGACGGGCATCTGGGTGGACGAGACCGCGTCGGCACTGCCGGAGATGAATCTGGCAGTGACGACGTCGGCGTTACGTCCGGCCCTGATGTCCTAGCGCGGCGTTACTTGCCGAGGGCCTGCTCCAGGTCGGCCAGCAGGTCCGCGGCATGCTCGATACCCACCGACAGCCGCACCAGGTTGTCAGGCACCTCCAGCTGCGAGCCCGCGGTCGACGCATGCGTCATAGCGCCTGGGTACTCGATCAACGACTCCACCCCACCGAGCGACTCAGCAAGAATGAAAAGCTCGGTGCGCGAGCACAATTCACGTGCCGCCCGGGGCCCACCACGTAGCTGCAGGCTCACCATGCCGCCGAAGCCCGACATCTGCCGCGCCGCCACATCGTGGTTGGGGTGACTGGCCAGGCCTGGGTAGAGCACGGTTTCGACGGCGGGGTGCCCGTCGAGGAATTCGGCTATCAGCGCAGCGTTTTCACTGTGCTGACGCATGCGCAGCACCAGCGTCTTGAGCCCGCGCATGGTCAGGTACGCGTCGAACGGCCCAGGCACCGCACCGGCGCCGTTCTGCAGGAAGGCGAATGCCGCGTCGAGTTCCTCGTCGTTGGTCAGCAGCGCGCCGCCCACCACATCCGAGTGCCCACCGATGTACTTGGTGGTCGAGTGGAGCACGATGTCGGCCCCGAGCAGAAGCGGCTGCTGCAACGCGGGCGAGGCGAACGTGTTGTCCACCAACACCTTGACCCCGGAGGACGACGCGATCTGGACGATTCCGGGGATGTCGGCCACGCTCAGCAGCGGGTTGGTGGGTGTCTCGACCCAGATCAGCCGGGTCCGCGGCGTCAGGGCCGAACGCACAGCGTCCAGATCGCTCAGCGGGACCGGGGTGTGGGTGACGTTCCACTGCGAGAACACCTTGTCGATGAGGCGGAACGTGCCGCCGTAGGCATCGTCGGGAATGACCACGTGGTCGCCCGGCCGCAGCACCGCGCGCAGCGCGCAGTCCGTGGCGGCCATACCCGAGGCGAAGGCCCGCCCGTAGGCGGCTTCCTCGACCGCCGCCAGCGCCGCTTCCAGCGCCTGCCGGGTCGGGTTGCCGGTGCGGGCGTATTCGAATCCGCCGCGCAGCCCGCCGACGCCGTCCTGGGCGAAGGTCGAGCTGGCGTAGATCGGGGTGTTGACGGCTCCGGTGCCCGGGTCGGGTCGGTAACCGGCGTGGATGGCTTTTGTGGCCAGACCGTGCCACCTGCGCTGTTCACTCATAACGTGTCGAGCCTATCGGGGCGGGTACGGGTACGGGTTGGGACCGCCCTGCGGGCCGGGAAACGCGGTCGGAGACGGAGGTGCAGCAGAGACGGGGGCAGGCACACACACCGTCGTGAGCGCCTTGTCGGCGATGGTCTGACGCTTGCCGTCCCACAACGGCATCAGGTAGCCGATGTAGAAGAAGCTGTCGAGGACGTGGGCGAGCTGGCGCACGAGCGACATACCGAAACCGATCGGCTGGCCGGTCTTCTCGCTGACCACCTTGAACTTCATGACCTGCTTTCCGAGGCTCTGCCCGGTCTTGCCCTGGCGGTACCCGAAGTTCCACACCGGAAAGGCCAACGTCGCCGCGCAGAGCACGAGCATTCCCAGGATCAGAAATGCGACGGCACCGCCGGATGGTTCACCGGAGGAATCCGCCGACGACGCGACCGCCGCCGCGATGCCCATGAGGATGCCGTATCCCACGAAAAAAATCACCAGGAACGGAATCTGATCGATCACCGAGGCCAGCACCCGGTCCAGCCAGGGCGTGTAGGCATTGGGATTCGTCGCCGGCTGGCCGTAGTTCCACTGCGAGGGCCCCGGTGCCGGGTAGGGCGACGGGCCGGCCGGCGGATAGCCGGTGGGCCCGGAACTGTACGGACTGCCTTGCGCCGCACTGGGGTACGGGCTCGGGTACGGATTCATCCCCGGGGTATTGGGGCCGGCGATGTATCCGGGGCCGGGCGGCGGCTGAAATGTCATGCGCAAATGATGTCATGCGCCAAAGCGCCCACGGCGCAGGCATTTCTGCCGTACGCGCCGTGGGCGCTGAGGTCGTTCTTCTGTCTACGGGGTCAGCGGTGCCACCGGGCCACCGCTGAGCCGCCGCCAGGCGTAGACCTGGATGAGCAGGATCAACGGGATACCTACGATCAGGCCGAGCCCGCACGGGATGGACCCGACAATCGAGATGGCGACCATCACGAGCACCGTCAGCAGCACGGTGCCGAATTTGGGCTTGACGAGGTTGAAGCTCGTCTTGACCGCGTCAACACCTTTGAGATTGCGGTCGACAGCTGCGACCGTCGTGAACAGGAACAGCACACCGAGAAGCAGCTCGGCGATCCACGCCAACGGCATGCTCAGGAACACGAGTCCCGGCAGCAGGGCCGCGGGAAGGAACAGCACCAGGACGACCGCGAAGACGATCAGTCCGACGAGCACGGTCGCGAGGATCACGTTGCCGACGTTGCGCGGCTTGAAGAACGATCCGATCGTCACCGGCTGTCCGTTGGCGATGTCGAGCAAGCCCGCGGTGTACGCCGCCGCGATCCATCCACTCATGACCAACAGCACGATTGCGCCGACGAACATCACGGCGCCGCCGGCGAAACCGAGATTGCTCGACGCCGAGACGCCGAAGCCCGAGTCGTAGGACTCGTAGCTGCTGGTGGTGTCGGGCGAGACGGCAGTCGCGATCAACATGAAGACGGCATAGACAGCGCCGATCGCGGCTCCGTACACCAGTCCCGGGACGATCAGTTCGGCCGGATGCTTGAGGAACTTGTTCCAGGCCCACGAGAAGGCGTCACCGACGCTGTACGGCGCACCGCCGAATCCGGGTGCTCCCGCAGGCGGGTATCCGGCGGCCGCGTAACCGGGCGGCGGGTAACCGCCCGGGGACGGGTAACCGCCCGGAGGCGGGTAGCCGCCGGGAGGCGGTGGATAGCCACCGCCCTGAGGCGGAGGCGGCGGGTAGCCACCGCTTTGCGGCGGGGGCGGATAGCCACCCTGCTGAGGCGGCGGCGGGGGCGGATAGGCACCACCCTGCGGCGGGGGCGGCGGTGCGAAGCCGCCGTGCTGGGGCGGAGGCGGATAGCCACCCTCCGGCGGCGGCGGGTAGTTCCCGGGCGGGGGCGGTTGATCGGTCACGTCGAAAGCTCTCCTCATCTCGGATAGCGCTCCGCGGGCGGACGCTACGTTCTGCCAGCACCTATACAGACAGACTGCTCCACAGGCAGATTACGCATCGCCAACGCCCTTTGGCAGAACAACACGAGCGTATTCGCCGGGCACAGTGGGCCGGTCCTCACCGCGGGCAGTGATGCTGTCTGAGTTTGCTAGCCCGAGGCGAACTCACCCTAACTGAGAAGTCGCTGAAGACAAGGCATTCCACGCGAAGGTGCGCGCTTTGCCCTGACTAGTGTCGGCCGCCGCCCTCGGACAGGAACCCGAGCAGATCGTGGCGAGTGAGCACGCCGACGGGCTTACCCTCCTCGACGACCATCACCGCGTCGCAGTCCCGGAGCGATTTCGCCGCCGTGGAGACCAACTCCCCCGCGCCGATCAACGGCAACGGCGGGCTCATGTGTTCGGCCACTGCGTCGGCCAGCTTCGCCCGGCCCTCGAACACCGCGGACAGCAGTTCCCGCTCGGACACGCTGCCGGCCACCTCGCCCGCCATCACGGGAGGTTCGGCACCGACCACCGGCATCTGCGAGACGCCGTATTCGCGCAGGATGCCGATCGCGTCGCGCACGGTCTCCGAGGGGTGCGTGTGCACCAGGTCGGGCAGCGCCCCGGATTTGCCGCGCAGGACATCGCCGACCGTCGACTGCTCGATCGAACCGTCGAGCCGGTTGCGGAGGAATCCGTACGACGACATCCACGCGTCGTTGAAAATCTTTGAGAGGTAACCGCGGCCACCGTCGGGCAGCAGCACCACGACGACCGAGTCTGGTCCGGCCGTGCGGGCCACCTCGAGTGCGGCGACGACCGCCATGCCGCAGGAACCACCGACGAGCAGCGCCTCTTCGCGGGCCAGGCGTCGGGTCATGTCGAACGAGTCGGCGTCGGACACGGCGATGATCCCGTCGGGAACCGACGGATCGTAGGCGGACGGCCAGAAGTCCTCACCGACGCCTTCCACCAGATAGGGCCGCCCGGTCCCGCCGGAGTACACCGAGCCCTCCGGATCGGCACCGATCACCTGAACCTTGCCGTCCGACACCTCTTTGAGGTAGCGGCCCGTGCCGGTGATCGTGCCGCCGGTACCGACCCCGGCCACGAAGTGCGTCACCGTGCCGTCGGTGTCGGCCCAGATCTCCGGGCCGGTCGTCTCGTAGTGGCTCTCCGGCCCCATCGGGTTGGAGTACTGGTCGGGTTTCCAGGCGCCGTCGATCTCCTCGACGAGGCGGTTGGAGACGCTGTAGTAGCTGTCCGGATGGTCCGGCGGCACCGCCGTCGGGCACACGACGACCTCGGCGCCGTAGGCGCGCAACACATTCTGCTTGTCCTCGCTGACCTTGTCGGGGCAGACGAAGATGCACTTGTAGCCGCGGGTCTGGGCCACCAGCGCCAGCCCGACGCCGGTGTTGCCGGACGTGGGTTCGACGATGGTGCCGCCCGGCTTGAGCTCGCCGCTGGCCTCGGCGGCGTCGATCATCTTGGCCGCGATGCGGTCCTTGGAGCTGCCGCCGGGGTTCAGGTACTCGATCTTGGCCAGGACCTTGCCCGAGCCTTCGGGGACAACTGAGTTCAGCTGTACCAGCGGGGTATTGCCGATGAGCTCACTGATGTGCCTGGCGATGCGCATACGTCAATGGTCTCAGGCCCGCGAAACGCTTACCAGGTGGCCTCTCGAATGTATTCGCCGATCTGGCGCAGCGAGCGCTTCGCTTCGGACACCATCGGCGACGCAAGCTGGAAAACGTGCATCTGACCGGGCCAGATCCGCAGCTCGACGGGGACCCCTGCGGCGGCCAGCATGTGCGCGGCCTTTCGCGCGTCGCTGAGCAGAGCCTCCGAGCCCGACGCGTGGATCAGCGTGCGCGGCAGACCGGGCTCGATGTGGTCGAGGGGTTCGTAGACTTCCTCGCCCTTGCGCCCGGCGGCGCGCTCGATGAGCTCCACGAGGGCGTCGAACGCCTTGGCGGGGAACATCGCGTCGGTGTGGATGTTCGGGTGGTTGGCCCGTGACTCGTTGTCGATCTCGAACAGCGGCGACATGGTCACCAACGCGGCAGGCATCTCGCCCTCGTCGACCAGGCGCTCGGCCAGTGACAGCGACAGGTAGCCGCCCGCCGAGTCGCCGGCCAGGACGATCTGGTCCGGCTCGTATCCGCGCAGCCGCAGCCACTGATAGGCGTCATAACAGTCATCGATCGCGGTGCCCACCGAGTGCTTGGGGACCATCCGGTAATCGACCACGAGCACCGGGCTGTCGGCGTATTCCGACAGTGCCGTGACGATCCCCGAGTGCGTGTTGGCCCCGCAGGCGAGGAACGCACCGCCGTGCAGGTACAGGATGACGCTGCGCTTTCCGTCGGCGGGAAGTACGCCGTCGGCCCGCACCAGCTGCGCGGTGCAGTGGGGCAGCGCGATGGTGGCCTTGATGGTCCCGGGCACCGGCCGGATCAGCCGGGCGGCGAAATTGACCAACCCGAATGGCCACGGCAGATGAGGTACGTGGCTACCAATTGCCAAGGTCGGCTTGATTGTCAGCGTGGCCGCCAGCGAAGCCAATCGGCCCGCCAGGCTCGGTCCGTCCTCGACCACCTCGACGGGCGCGCCGTCACTGACCGGGAACCTACGCCCGCGGTGGGCTCTAGCTGGGCTTATGCCAGCATGATGCGACCTGGATACCTTGCTCGGTGCAGTCATCGTCACCACTTCCTACGTCTTTGTAGTGCTAGGTGAGCTTCGTCACTCAGACAACCCGGGTAACTTAGCTTGACATCCGTAAACAGTTCAACAGTCAAATAAACTGAATTGATACCGGACTTGATACAGCACTGTGATCGCCACGCTGCGCCGCCACGCGGACAACCCGTCTCGTCCGCCTAAACTGATCTCGTGGGGACACCGCGTCGGTCGACCATCGCCCTCGCCGCTGCGGCGACGCTGGCTTCTACGGGATCGGCCTATATCGGAGCACGCAACCTGTTGAGCGGGCAGGCCAACCAGGCGCGTCAGGTCATCCCCAAGTCCTGGGACGTCCCGCCCCGCGCCGACGGCGTGTACCTCCCCGGCGGCGGCCGCGTCGAGAAGTGGGAACGCGGCGTCCCCTTCGACCTGCATCTGATGATCTTCGGCGACTCCACCGCCACCGGATACGGCTGCCGGGTGCCCGACGAGGTGCCCGGGGTGCTGATCGCCCGCGGCGTGGCGGAGCAATTCGACAAGCGGATTCGCTTGAGCACCAAGGCAATCGTCGGCGCCACCTCCAAGGGGCTGTCCGGGCAGATCGACGCCATGTTCGTGGCGGGTCCACCGCCGGATGCCGCGGTGATCATGATCGGCGCCAACGACATCACCAAACCCAACGGCATCGGGCCGTCGGCCCGCCGGGTCGGCGACGCGGTGCGCCGGCTACGCGCGGCTGGAGCCGTCGTCGTGGTCGGCACCTGCCCAGATTTCGGGGTGATCAGTGCGATCCCCCAGCCGCTGCGCGCGTTCGCCCGCCGTCAAGGTCTGCGGCTGGCCCGCGCCCAGGCCGCTGCGGTACGCGCCGCCGGCGGCGTTCCGGTGCCGTTCTCGGATCTGCTGGCTCCGGAGTTTTACAAGGCCCCTGACCTGCTGTTCTCCGAGGACATGTTCCATCCGTCGGCAGCCGGGTACGCACTGGCCGCCAAGCAGTTGCTGCCGGCGGTGTGCACTGCCCTCGGCGAGTGGGACGGCGACGAGGCGCTGGAATCGGGAGCCGCCGACACGAGGACACTGTTGACCCGCCTGAGCGGTGTCAGCAGGCTTTGGCGCCGCTCAACCGGGGTGCCCGCACCCATCGTGGTGCACGCGGGCTAGTTTCAACTGAGTTTTCTAAGCCATTCGATCTCCCAGGAGCCGTCATGCCTGAAGCCGTCATCGTTGCCACCGCCCGCTCGCCTATCGGCCGCGCCGTCAAGGGGTCGCTGGCCACCATGCGCCCCGACGACCTCGCCGCGCAGATGGTGAAGGCCGTTCTGGACAAGGTGCCCTCGCTGGATCCCCGCGACATCGACGACCTGATGATGGGCTGCGCCCAGCCCGCCGGTGAGGCCGGCTACAACATCGCCCGCGCGGTGGCAGTCGAGCTCGGCTACGACTTCCTGCCCGGCACCACCGTCAACCGGTACTGCTCGTCGTCGCTGCAGACCACCCGGATGGCCTTCCACGCCATCAAGGCCGGCGAGGGTGACGTGTTCATCTCCGCGGGTGTCGAGACGGTGTCGCGCTTCGGCGTCGGTGCCGCCGACGGCGCCCCGAACTCGAAGAACGCGCTGTTCGAAGAGGCCCAGGCCCGCACGCTCACGCAGGCCGAGGGCGACATCAAGTGGCATGACCCGCGCGAAGACGGCCTGATCCCGGACGTCTACATCGCCATGGGCCAGACCGCCGAGAACGTCGCCACCTTCACCGGCATCAGCCGTGAGGACCAGGATCACTGGGGCGTGCGTTCGCAGAACCGCGCGGAGGAGGCCATCAAGAGTGGCTTCTTCGAGCGTGAGATCGTTCCCGTGACGCTGCCCGACGGCACCGTGGTTTCCACCGATGACGGCCCGCGCGCCGGCACCACCTACGAGAAGATCAGCCAGCTCAAGCCGGTGTTCCGGCCCAACGGCACCATCACCGCGGGCAATGCGTGTCCGCTGAACGACGGCGCCGCCGCGGTCGTCATCATGAGCGACACCAAGGCCAAGGAGCTGGGCCTGACCCCGCTGGCCCGCATCGTCTCCACCGGGGTGTCCGGACTGTCGCCGGAGATCATGGGCCTGGGCCCGATCGAGGCCATCAAGAAGGCGCTGGCCAAGGCCGGCAAGAAGATCTCCGACATCGACCTGGTCGAGATCAACGAGGCGTTCGCCGTGCAGGTGCTCGGTTCGGCGCGTGAGCTCGGCATCGACGAGGACAAGCTGAACGTCTCGGGCGGCGCGATCGCGCTGGGCCACCCGTTCGGCATGACCGGTGCCCGCATCACCGCCACGCTGCTGAACAACCTGGCCACGCACGACAAGACCTTCGGCATCGAGTCGATGTGTGTCGGTGGCGGCCAGGGTATGGCGATGGTCGTGGAGCGCCTCTCCTAGTTCGCTGTTCGCTTTTCGCCGAGTCTGCGTACAGATCGCGATTTCACCCGATTTCGCGATCTGTACGCAGACTCGCTGCACTCAGCGCAGCGTCGCTTGGCTACTGGCGATCGCCGTGCGAACCCTTCGCAGGATCTCGGCCGGCCGGTCCTCTGCCACCACCCTGATGATGATCCAGCCCATCCGCTCCAGCTCGGCTATCCGCCGGATGTCCTTCACGTATTGCGTGCGATCACTGCGGTGCTGATCCCCGTCGTACTCGACCGCGATCATCAATTCGGCCCAACCCATGTCGAGGTAGGCGAACGGATAACCATTAGCCCCCACCACCGGGATCTGAGTTTGCGGGCGCGGTAACCCGTCGTTGATCAGGAGCAGGCGCAGCCAGGTTTCCTTCGGTGATTGCGAACCCGCATCGACCATCGGCAGCACTCTCTCCAGTTGGCGCAATCCGCGGGCTCCGCGGTGCCGCGCCGCCACTTCTTCGACGTCGCGAACCTTCAATCCCGTTGCCCTGGAAAGGGCATCGAGCCGCGCCACCGCACGACCGATGCCCGGTGTGCGGCCGATGTCGAACGCAGTCCGCTCCGGCGTTGTCACCGGCAGCTCGTGGACCTGTCCGATCTCGTTCGGCTGCAAGCTCATTGCGGATGTCCGCACGCCGCGCGGCTCCTGGCATTGACCCAGATCAACTCGATCGGCGCGCCTTCGTCGACCCACTCGGCTCCGTGCAAGGCTGCCGCGGTGATACCTCCCAGCACTCCCTGACAGTGCGACCACAGCCACGCCGCTCTGGCCCGGTCTACCAGGCCCGGGCTGAAGTCCCGGGCCACATAGACGTCGGGCAGGACCGCACGAAAGTTGGCGCGCAACTGATGCTTGCGGATCAGGCCGGCCCGCACCGCATCTGAGCCGATGAAGGGGCCGTCGAAGATGGTCACGGTCTCGACGTTGCGCGGCATCTCCGACAGCCACTGTTCATGTGCGGGTCGGGCGAGCTATGGCTGTGGATGGAATCGACTCTGTGGACAGACCGCCGAGCCTGCGCTCAGAGCGGGATTTCCCGCGATTTCACGATCTCAGCGCAGACTCGCGGGCCTGATAGCAGAGTCAACGCCCTCAGCGCAGAGTCACGCAAAAGAAAAAGGCGCCCGCAATCGCGGACGCCTTTCTCGGGGCAAGGTTGCTAGTCGTTGTTGAAGTACGACAGCAACCGGAGGATCTCGATGTACAGCCAGACCAGGGTGACGGTCAGGCCCAGGGCGATGCCCCATGCGGCCTTCTCCGGAGCACCGGCGCGGATCATCTGGTCAGCGGCGTCGAAGTCGATCAGGAAGCTGAACGCCGCCAGGGCGATCACGAACAGCGAGAACGCGATGGACAGTCCGCCGCCGGAACGCAGGCCCAGGCCTTCACCGCCGCCGACACCGAACATCGCGAGCGCGAAGTTCACCAGAATCAGTGCAAGAACACCGAACATCGCGGCGACGATCATCCGGGTGAACTTGGGGGTCACGCGGATGGCGCCGGTCTTGTAGACCACGAGCATGCCGATGAACACACCGATCGAGGCCACCACGGCCTGGAAGATCATGGTGGGCCCACCGTTGGAGACCAGGTTGGCGAACAGGAACGACGCTCCGCCGAGGAACAGGCCCTCCAGCGCCGCGTAGGTCAGCACGATGGCCGGGTTGTCCTGTTTGCGACCGAAGGTGGCGATCAGCACCATCACCAGACCGCCGAGGCCACCGATGAGGGTGAACGGTCCCATCAGGGCGTTATTCGCCGCGATGAGGAAGTAGGACACGACCGCGACGGCCGACACGACGGCCAGCGTGATGCCGGTCTTGGTGACGACGTCATCGATGGTCAGTGGACGAGAAACGCCGGTCTGCGGCTGCTCCAGGTACTCCTGCGCGTAGGGCTGCGCATGCACCTGCTGTGCACCGAAGCCGCTGGCTCCGGTACCGAATTGTGCGTATCCGCCCTGCGTCTTGGGCAGGCTGCGGAATACCGGGTTGCTGGTTTCGCGCACCGTCGGGTCCTCTCTGATGAGATGTGTTCGAGTACGAACTAGTAGCTCAACGATCAATGTTCCGGGCGGGTTCCCGTGGAGGCGAAATGACTCCCAGGAAACTGACAGGTTTGATCTTGGGGCAAACCCTACCCGTAGCGCACCACAACTGGGGGACCGAACTAGATTGCATCTCGTGACAGAAAACGAGGACGTCCTAGTAAGTGTCCGCAACGGCGTCGGGATCCTCACGCTGAACCGGCCCAAGGCGATCAACTCGCTCAACGATGCGATGGTCGCGGGCATCTCCGAAGCGCTGCATGCGTGGGAGAACGACGATGCGGTTCACACGGTTCTGCTGACCGGCGCCGGCGAACGCGGCCTGTGCGCAGGCGGTGACGTGGTGGCGCTCTATCACAGCGCCCGTGAGGGCGGCGAGGCCGCGCGACAGTTCTGGTACGACGAATACCTGCTCAACGCCTATATCGGCCGCTACCCGAAGCCTTACGTAGCGGTGATGGACGGCATCGTGATGGGCGGTGGCGTCGGCGTCGCATCCCACGGCAACGTCCGCGTCGCGACTGACACCACAAAGATGGCGATGCCCGAGGTCGGCATCGGCTTCATCCCCGATGTGGGCGGAACCTATCTACTCTCGCGCGCCCCGGGCGCACTCGGTCTGCACGCCGCGCTCACCGGGGCCCCGTTCTCCGGGGCCGACGCGATCGCCATGGGCTTCGCCGATCACTATGTGCCGCACGACCAGGTCGCCGAGTTCACCGCAGCCGTGGTCAGCGACGGCGTGGAGAAGGCCCTCGCGGCCTACGCCGTCGAACCGCCCGCCAGCCCACTGGTCGAGCAGCGCGGCTGGATCGATGAGTGCTACGCCGGCGACACCGTGGCCGACATCCTCACCGCGCTGCAGGCTCACTGCACCGCCGCCGGCCAAAGTGGCGGCACCGCCGCCGAAGATGCCGCCAAGCTCATCGCCACCCGCTCCCCCATCGCGCTGTCCGTCACGCTGGAAGCGGTGCGCCGCGCCGCCAAGCTGGAGACACTGGAGGACGTGCTGCAGCAGGAGTACCGGACCTCGTGCGCATCGGTGAAATCGCATGACTTCGTCGAGGGCATCCGCGCTCAGCTCGTCGACAAGGACCGCAACCCGCAATGGTCCCCCGCCTCGATCGCAGCGGTCACCCCCGCCGACGTCGAAGCGTATTTCGTTCCGGCCGACCCCGATCTGACCTTCCAGGAGGACAACCAATGAGTGAGTTCGAGACGATCCTGGTGACCCGTACCGACCGGGTCGCCACCATCACGCTGAACCGGCCGAAGGCGCTCAACGCGCTCAACACCCAGGTGATGACCGAAGTGACCACGGCCGCAGCCGAACTCGACCGCGACCAAAGCGTCGGAGCCATCATCGTCACCGGCAACGAGAAGGCGTTCGCCGCCGGCGCGGACATCAAGGAGATGGCCGAGCTGTCGTTCGCCGACGTGTATTCGGCCGACTTCTTCGAACTCTGGTCGAAGTTCGCGGCCACCCGCACCCCGACGATCGCCGCGGTCGCCGGTTACGCACTCGGCGGCGGCTGCGAGCTGGCGATGATGTGCGACATCCTGATCGCCGCGGACTCGGCGAAGTTCGGTCAGCCCGAGATCAAGCTGGGCGTGCTGCCCGGCATGGGCGGCAGCCAGCGGCTGACGCGGGCGATCGGCAAGGCCAAGGCGATGGACCTGATCCTGACCGGCCGGACCATCGACGCCGTCGAGGCCGAGCGGGCCGGCCTGGTTTCGCGGCTGGTGCCGGCGGACTCGCTGATCGACGAGGCCCTGGCCGTGGCCGCGACCATCGCCGGGATGTCCCTGTCCGCCTCCCGGATGGCCAAGGAAGCGGTCAACCGCGCCTTCGAGGTGAGCCTGGCCGAGGGACTGCTCTACGAGCGCCGGCTGTTCCACTCGGCCTTCGCCACCGCAGACCAGAAGGAAGGCATGGCAGCGTTCTCGGAGAAGCGCGCCGCCAACTTCACCCATCGCTAAAGTCGACGGGTGACCGAGACCGCCGAACCCGAGGCCGACGCACCCGAAGTCCAGTCAGGGGACGCAGACAAACCTGTCTGGTGGGCACGTCATTACACGTTCTTCGGGACGGCGGTCGGTCTGGTCTTCGTCTGGTTCTCGCTGACGCCGTCGCTGCTGCCCCGTGGCCCGCTGTTCCAGGGCCTGGTCAGCGGCGCGGCCGGCGCGACCGGTTATGGCCTCGGCGTGTTCGGGGTGTGGCTGGTGCGCTACATGCGTTCGGCGGAAACCAGCCCGCGGGCACCGAAGTGGGCATGGTTGTCCCTGCTGGCCGTCGGCATCGTCGGCCAGATCTTGATGATCGTCTACTTCCACGTCTGGCAGGACGAGATCCGCGACTTCATGGGGGTGCCCCGGCTGACGTTCTGGGATCACCCGCTGACCGCGGTGCTGTCGCTCGTGGTCCTGTTCGCGTTCGTCGAGATCGGGCAGTTGATCCGTAAGCTGGTGCGGTTCCTCGATCTCAAGCTGGATCGCTTTCTGCCGCCACGGGTTTCGGCCGTTGTGGTGGTGGCGTTGCTGCTGGCGCTGAGCATCGCACTGCTGAACGGTGTCGTGGTCCGGGTGGCGATGGACACCATCAACCGGACGTTCGCGGCCGTCAACGACGAGAGCGATCCTGATTTCGCCGCCCCGATATCGCCCCTGCGCTCAGGCGGCCCGCAATCATTGGCCGATTGGGAGTCGCTCGGCCACCAGGGCCGGGTGTTCGTCTCGGCTGGTCCTACGGTGCAACAGCTTTCGCGGTTCACCGGCAAGCCCGCGATCGAACCGATCCGCGCCTATGCGGGTCTGCATTCCGCTGACGGCATCAAGGCCACCGCGGCCCTGGCGGCCAGAGAGTTGCAGCGCACCGGCGGCCTGGACCGGGCGGTGGTCGCCGTGGCGACTACGACGGGCACCGGCTGGATCAACGAGGCCGAGGCCTCAGCCCTGGAGTATATGTACAACGGCAACACCGCGATCGTGTCGATGCAGTACTCGTTCCTGCCTAGTTGGTTGTCGTTCCTGGTCGACCAGGAGAACGCACGGCAGGCCGGGCAGGCGTTGTTCGAGGCGGTCGACGCCCTGGTTCGGGAGATGCCCGAGGACAAGCGGCCCAAGCTGGTGGTGTTCGGGGAGAGCCTGGGTTCGTTCGGCGGTGAGGCACCGTTCCTGTCGCTGAACAATCTCGTCGCCCGCACCGACGGCGCGTTGTTCTCCGGCCCGACGTTCAAGAACACGATCTGGACGACACTGACCCGCGACCGCGACGCCGGGTCGCCGGAGTGGTTGCCGATCTATGACAACGGTGAGAACGCCCGGTTCGTTGCGAAGGCCGAGAATCTGAACCGGCCCGACGCGCCGTGGGGTCACCCGCGCGCGGTGTACCTGCAACATGCGTCCGACCCCATCTCGTGGTGGACGCCCGACCTGCTGTTCGCCAAGCCGGACTGGCTGCGTGAACCCCGTGGGTACGACGTGTCCCGCCGGATGGAGTGGATTCCGGTGGTGACGTTCCTTCAGGTGTCGGCGGACATGGCAGTGGCTGTCGACGTTCCCGACGGGCATGGGCACGTATACGTCCAGAATGTGGCCGACGCCTGGGCGGCGATCCTGCAGCCGCCGGGGTGGACACCGGAGATGACCGCGAAGCTGCGGCCCATGCTGAGCAGCAACGAGAACGCCTGAGCGCCGGGCGTTTACACCTGGCCGGCCGCGACCAACGCGTGATAGCCGCCGACGACGTCGGTCGAACGATGCAGTCCGAGGTCGACGAGCGCGGCCGCGGCCAGGCTCGACGTGTAGCCCTCCGAGCACAGGATCACCCAGTAGACGTCGTCGTCGACGGCCTCCGGTATCCGCGCGTCACTGGTCGGGTCGCAGCGCCACTCGAGCACGTTGCGTTCGATGATCAGCGCCCCGGGCACCGACCCCTCGGCGGCACGCTGGGCGGCCGGACGGATGTCGACCAGGACGGCACCGGCGTCGAGCGCCTCGGGAAGGTCGGCAGCGGGCAACCGGTGCAGCCGGGTACGGGCCTGCTCCAGCACGGTGTCGATGCGGCTCATGGCATTCACTCCGGCGCGTCGGTGAGCTCGGTACGGTTGCGGCGCAACGTGTTCTGCGGCGTCACCTCGTAGTAGGACATCGCTGTGAGCGGCGGCGAGTAGGCGTGCACGCTCAGCGTCGGTCCGGAAATCGCAGCCGGTGCATGCACCACGTCATGCACCCAACCCAGCGGGAACGCCGCCTGATCGCCGGCGGTGAGACGTCGCTTGCGGAGCAGCTCACCGTCCCAGCGGGTTTCGCGCAGCGCACCGGACACCACGGTCAATGCCCCCAGTGAGCCACCGTGGTCGTGCATTTCGGTCGACTTGTCGGGCACCCAGCTGATCAGCCAGACCTCGACTTCGTCGTCACCGGACAAACGGGTGTACCAGCGGTCGTCCTTCGGCAGCCCGCGCAGCAATCGGTCGTAGCGGCCGGACAGCACATCGTCGGCAGCGCGGTCGGTGGTGTGCAGCAGGTCGGGCAATCGCAGCCGGGTGGGCGCCGAGACGGCAGGAACGGGCGCGAGCGTGGACAGCATCAGAGAAACTCCAAGAATGACGGCGGAACAGGGCAGACGGGCGCGCTAGCGAGCCCGACAACACTCCTGGAATCCGGTCCCTTCCGTCATGGCCGCCAGTGTTGCATAGATTGGCGGGATGCGCCGTTACACGTGGACCACCCGCTTGACCGCCGGAACCGTCGCCGCCGCCGGTCTGAGCCTGCTCATCGGATGCTCGACACAGGGCGACAAGGAAAAGTCCGGGGAGTCGGTGGCACCGTCGTCGCAAGCCACCGCAACCACCGAGGCAGCGGCCCCGAAGGTCAAGCCCGGCGAGATCGCGACGTCCCCGGGCGGGGTCACGACGGCGGTCGGCGCCGACGCCCAGTCCACCGAAGAGGAGTATTTCCAGGCCTGTCACGCCGCCAAGATCTGGATGGAGGGCAAGGGCGGGGACCTCAAGGCACAGATCGAGCCCTATCTGGCGAGCCTGCAGGCTCCGGGAGCCGCACCTGGTCCGGGCACCTACAACGTGGCGTGGCCGGAGCTGGAGCCGGGCCGTCAGGCCGCGGTGATCGTCGCGGCGCAGGCAGCGGCCGACGAGCTCTGCAGCTAGGTGCCGTCAGTTCGAATCACGCTGCGGTAAATCCCCCGGACCATCCTGGGCAGCCACCCAGGCCCGGCCGCGCTCGACGGCGGTGTCAAGCGCGCCGAAGATCCGGTCGGATGCCGGAACGACGCCGTCGGTGCCTAGGAGGTCGTCCAGCCCACCGCGCAGCAGTACCTCAGCGGTCCCGGGGTTGACGCCGGCGATGATCAGCCTTCCGTTGTTGGCAGTCAGCTGGCCCGCCCACCGACGCAGTGCCTTGATCGTCACCGACGACGGCACATCGGGCAGCGATCGCAGGCTGAGCACCACGACGGCATTGGTGGTGCCCTCGGCGCGCGGCCAGGTTTCGTCGATGCGGGCCACTTCGGCGAAGAGGCCGACGCCGGCGTAGTGCAGCACGGTGACGTCGTTGCTCGCGCACTGTTCGGGTACGGGTGCCTGCTGCCAGCCGCCGTCCGGGTCCGGGGTCAGCGCCATCAGTTGCGCGCTCTCGGCGGCCTTGGCGCAGTAGAGCACCAGCGACGTGATCACGCCGATCAGGATCGCGGTGTGCAGTGGCAGCTGCGTGGTGGCCGCGAATGTCACCAGCATCGCCACCGCCGACAACGGTGCGACCCGCAGCACCAGCTTGATATCGGGCAGCCGCCCGACCACCAGTTCGGCGCCGATCACCAGGATCAGCCCGCCGATCACCGGCATCGGGATGATCTCGGCGGCTGACCCGGCGACCAGCACCAGCACGGCCAGCCACAGGCCGGCGAATATGCCGGCCCACCGGGTCTGGGCCCCCGCCGACGTCGCGACCCCGGTCCGCGACAGCGAGCCGCCGGCGGGCAGCGCGCCGAACATGCCGCCGGCCACGTTGGCCGCGCCCTGGGCCAGGAAGTCCCCGTTCATGTTCGTGCGGCTGCCGTCCGGGTTGGGCACTGCCGCCGAGATTCCGGCGGCCTGGGCCAGCGCGACGAGTGCCACTGCCACGCCGCCGACGATCAGTTCTGGCATGGCGGCGAAGTTCGGAACGGTCACGGGCGGAAGCGCATTCGCGATCGATGCGATGTCGCCGACGGTTTCGACGTCGATGTGCGCGACGGCAACGACCGCGGTGACCACCACGAGCGCGAGCAACGTCGCGAAGGATTCGAGCGGTTTGATTAAGTGGAACACCGCCCACACCGCCACGGTGCCCAGAGCTACGCCAACCGCGGCCGGGTGCCACAGCCCGATGTGTGCGAGCGAGTCGATGAACTTGCCGATGGTGTTGCCGCTGTCGGGTTTGTACCCCGTGGCGTCGCCGAGGACGCCGGCGATGATCTGCAGGGCAATGCCGGTGGAGAAGCCCGTCATCACCGCGTTGGAGACGAAGTTCATGATCGACCCGAACCGCAGGAGACCGAACAGCAGCATCACGACACCGACCACCACGGCCAATGCAGCGACATTCGCCGGGTCTGCCGGGTCGAGGCCGGCCTCCTTGAGGACGCTGCGCGATGTCAGGGCGATCGCGCTGGTCAACGTCGTCACCATCAGCACGGTGCGGGCGAACAGCGACCCGATGATGCCGGGCATGACACCCGCATAGATACCGGTGACGGGGTTGAAACCGCCGATGCTGGCGTATGCCATGCCTTCCGGAATGGAGAACAGACCGGTTACCAGGCCCGCGATGACATCACGGGGCTTGGGACGGCCCAGTTTCCGAACGAAGGTTGGCGCACCCACGGGTTCAACCCTCCCACGAATGAGTCCACCGTGGGCGATACTGCGGATGTGCGCGTGCCGGGAATCCTTCCGTATCAGCGCGAATGGCTGCGCGCCGACGTGGTAGCCGGACTGGCCGCCGGGGCCGTGATCATTCCGCAGGCCATGGCCTACGCGACCGTGGCCCACATGCCGGTTCAGTTCGGCCTGTACACGTGCATGTTGCCGTTGGTGGTGTACGCCTTCATCGGCGGGTCCCGGAC
Organism: Mycolicibacterium peregrinum; assembly: GCF_002102345.1. Taxonomy (GTDB): domain Bacteria; phylum Actinomycetota; class Actinomycetes; order Mycobacteriales; family Mycobacteriaceae; genus Mycobacterium; species Mycobacterium peregrinum. Next base: position 11,754 of record NZ_LQPP01000041.1, on the reverse strand, counting down.
CACGAGCGTCACCACCACGTCGACCATCGCCACGCTCAGCGCGTCGACCATGGTCGGCGCGGGGATCGCGGCCGGTTCACCGGACGCGCAGTCGCATCTGATCACGCTGACACTGTTGGTCGGAGCCTTCCTGCTGGCGGCGCGGGTGCTGAGACTCGGCGCGATCATCGAGAACATCAACGAGGCGACGCTACTGGGACTCAAAGCCGGCGTCGGCCTGACTGTTGCCGCCGCCCAGCTACCCAAACTCATTGGTGTGGAAGACAATCCGCACGCCACCGGCTTCTTCCACATCCTGTGGTCGGCACTGCGCCAGATCGGTCAGGCAAACGTGCCCACGGTGCTGCTGGCCGTCGTCACCATCACCGTGCTGCTGTTGATCGGGAAGTTCGCGCCGCTGGTACCCGGTCCACTGATCGTGGTGGCGCTCGGAATCGTGCTGGCCGCATTCGGCGGCCTGCCGTCGATGGGCGTGGCGTTGATCCCCGAGGTGCCACACGGCATCCCGATGCCGGCACTGCCCTCGCTCGATCACATCGGGCACCTGATCCCCGGTGCACTGGCCATCGCGATGATGGCGTTCCTGGAAACCGTCGCTGTCGCCCGCGGCGTCCGTCGGCCGGACGAACCGCAGATCGACGCTGACCGCGAACTGTCCGCCAACGGCATTGCCGCCCTGGTGAGTTCGTTCTTCCACACGCTGCCGCCGGCCGGTGGGTTCTCCCAGACCGGGATGAACCTACGCACCGGCGCCAGGTCGCAGGTCAGCGGTCTGGTGACGGCCGGGCTGGCCGTGCTGGTCGCGGTATTCCTGGCACCGGTGCTCTCGAAGCTGCCCCAGGCCACGCTCGGAGCGATGGTATTGGTCGCCGTGCTGGGCCTCATCGATGTCGGTGCCCTGCGGCGGTTATACGGTTTCGACAAGCTGGAGTTCAGCCTGGCCGCGATCGTCGGAGTGTTCGGCCTGACCGTCGGACTCCTGCCTGCCGTCGCCGTAGGTGTGCTGCTCACTCTGTATTTCGTACTGCGGGAAGCCAATCGCGCGCACGTGGTACAGATCTCCGGGGACCCCCTGACGCTTCGGTTCGACCTCGGCCTGTACACAGCCAATTTGAGGGCCAACATCGATGCGGTCGTCGCACAGGTCGAAGCGTGCGATCCGCGGCCGCACGTGGTGATCCTCGATCTGTCCCGGCTGCCGTGGCTGACATCCACGATCTTGGACGGATTGCGGGACCTCGAAACCGAACTCGCCGGCGTCACGGTCCGCTACACGGGCTTGCGCGATGACCTGCACCAGATGGCGAAGCGCTGGCCATGGTGGCAGGACGTCGAAGCGCAGGGCCGCTACGGGTAGAGCCCGCGGAGTTGTCCGGCCTTGGCAACACGTTCGACGGCCAGGCAGGTCGCGGCGGCTCGAAGCGGTAGGCGCAGTTTCTCGGCATGGGCGCTGACGTGCTCCCAGGCGGTCAGCATGCGTTCGGCCAGCCGGGCCTCGACCTCGTCGGCGCCCCACCAATAGGCCTGATTGGCTTGCACCCACGCGAAATACGACACGATGACGCCGCCGGCGTTGGCCAGGATATCGGGAACCACCAGTGTTCCAGCCTCATCGAGTAGGCGGTCGGCCTCGGGCGTCGTGGGACCGTTGGCGCCTTCGACGACGATGGAGGCCTTGATCTGTGCTGCATTGCCCGCGTGGATGACCCCTTCGACCGCAGCCGGAACCAGCAGGTCGACGTCGGCGCCGAGCAGGTCCTCGTTGGTGGTCGCATCGGCATCTGCAAAGCCGATCACCGAACCGGTGGCGTCGACATGGTTCGCCAGAGCCGCGATGTCGAGGCCGGAATCTGCTCTGATGGCGCCGTACTGGTCGGATACGGCGACCACGCGAATGCCGGCATCTGCGAGGAAGCACGCTGCGTGCCGGCCGACCTTCCCGAAGCCCTGTACCGCGGCGGTGGCGCCGTCGACGCGGATGCCTCGCGACCGCAGGGCAGCCAGCGCGACATGAACGACCCCGCGCGACGTCGCCGTGGCACGGCCCAGAGAACCGCCGAGGCTCACCGGCTTTCCGGTGCTGACACCGAGAACCGTGTGCCCCTTCTGGACGGAATAGGTGTCCATCATCCAGGCCATGGTCTGTTCGTCGGTGCCGACATCGGGCGCGGGGATGTCATGGTCCGGCCCGATCAACGGACTGATCTCACTGGTGTAGCGACGGGTAACCCGCTCCAGTTCCGAGCGGCTGTACTGACGGGGATCGATGCGGATACCGCCTTTCGCGCCGCCGTAGGGCACGTCGAGCAGTGCACACTTCCACGTCATCCACATCGCCAGGGCACGGACTTCGTCGAGTGTCACATCGGGGGAATAGCGCAGTCCGCCTTTCGCCGGACCGCGAGAAACGTTGTGTTGCACCCGATGTCCGATGAGGAGCTCCATCTCGCCGGAGTCCCGATGCAGCGGTACGGCCACGGTGAGCTCACGCCGTGGGTTGGCCAATAGCTCGTACGTGCCGGTGTCGTAGCCGAGGATCGTGACAGCGTCGTGCAACTGAGCCCGCGCGTCGTCGAACGGATTTCCGGGGGTGGCCAGCTGGGCGGGGTCTGCCGCGGTGTGTTCGATCGTGGTCACGCCTTCTCCTGTTGTCGGTTGACCTGATGCCAGAACGGTAGGCATCCGGGGCGCGGCCCAGCAGTGCCGATCTGCACATCTTCGAAATGGCTGACTGTGCAACCATGCCATCACACGAATATGGCCGTCCTGCGCACTCAGCGGCATAGGCCAGGCCGAAATATCCTCGTACTGATGCTAATTGGCATCGCCTGCGCACGGCGTATCCGGAACTGGGTTCAAACCATGTTCTAAGACTCTCGGTAGCGGGGCCGCCGGTCCGGGTCGAGGTGGTGACCATCCCTCTCAGGTGCTTCAGAATGGAGGTATGCGTGTTGCTCTGGCCCTCGGCAGTGGCGGAGCTCGTGGCTATGCGCACATCGGAGTGATCAACGAACTGTCCGACCGCGGTTACGAGGTCGTCGGGGTGTCCGGGTCATCGATGGGTGCGCTGGTGGGCGGGCTGCATGCGGCGGGCAAGCTCGACGATTTCGCCGACTGGGCACGGACCCTGACGCAGCGGGCGGTGTTGCGGCTGCTCGACCCGTCGATCAGCGCGGCCGGCATCCTGCGCGCCGGAAAGATCCTCGACGCCGTGCGCGACATCCTCGGTGAGGTGACCATCGAAGACCTACCCATCCCCTATACATCGGTCGCGACCGATCTGATCGCCGGCAAATCGGTTTGGCTGCAGAGAGGCCCGGTCGACGAGGCGATCCGGGCATCGATCGCCATCCCGGGGGTGATCGCCCCGCACGTTCTCGACGGTCGTCTGCTCGGCGACGGCGGCATCCTCGACCCGCTACCGATGGCACCGATCGCCGCTGTCAACGCCGATCTCACCATCGCGGTCAGCCTCGCCGGCAGCGAGTCCGCGGGCGCGGAGCCCGACCCTGAGCCGGATTCCGGTTCCAAGTCCCGGTCCACCACTGAATGGCTCAACAGGATGCTGCGAAGCACCACGGCATTGATGGACACCGTGGTGCCGAGTCGCTCCAGCGCATCGGCTGAACCGGAAGGGGCACAGGTGGAAGCCGGTACCGAGCCGGACGAGCCCGAGGAACCCGATGTGCCCGAGGTTCCCCGGCTGGGCAGCTTCGAGGTGATGAACCGCACCATCGATATCGCTCAGGCCGCGCTGGCCCGCCACACACTCGCGGCATATCCGCCCGATATGCTGATCGAGGTGCCACGCACGGTGTGCCGCAGCCTCGACTTCCACCGCGCCGCCGAGGTCATCGACGTCGGCCGGCAGCTGGCCGCCCGTGCACTCGACGGCTGAGTCAGCCCTTCAGGAACTTCGAGACCTCGGCCGCCACCCTCCGTCCCTGGGCCCGTCCGGCCTGTGCCGAGGGTACCCGGCAGGCGGGGTTCAGCGGGTTCTCCCCGAAGGCGGCCAGGGACTCGTCGTCGGCGAAGATCCCGAGCGACCGTCCGTCGAAGCCGTCAACCTCCTGCGCGGCGCCGGTCCCGAAGGGTGACGGTGTCGAGCGGCCCTGCGGCACCAGGGCCACCACGGTGTCGCAGTCGGCGGCCAGCACCATGTTGACCGCACTGCCGATGCCGCCGTCCATGAACCGGCGGCCGGCGATCGTCACGATCGGCCACACCGCGGGTACCGCGCAACTGGCCTCCACCGCGTCGACCAGTGAGACACCCGAGTCCCGGTCCAGCGTCACCAGTTCGCCGGTGTCGATGTCGACGGCCGAGATCCGCAGCACTCGAGAGGGCCAGTCGTGCGACGGCAGACGTGCTTCGATGACCTTGCGCCGCACGGTCGGATCGACCGTCGCCGCGCTCAGTGCCACGGCGCCGATCTGCTGCAGCTTCTGCGCCTTGGTGGTGTTGGGTGTCAGCACGGCCTTGACGAACAGGTCGGTGACGGTGTCGATGCTCACGCCGGGATCGAGTTCGGCCGATTCTGCGCCGATCTGGCGCTCGAACAGCGCCTCCAGAAGCTGCCCGCTGCCGATCTGCGCGGACACCGTCGAACCCGCCGACGTTCCGACCAGCACGTCGGCGGCCAGCAGCGCTTCGGCTGTTTCGGGGGATTCGTCGGCGATGCCCTGCAGGATGCCGGTTTCCCAGGCGATGCCTGCGATACCGCCACCGGCGAGGACCAGTGCGCGTTTGGAAGTCACGACAGTCGAGTGTGCCAGGGCTCCGGGAGGGGCAGCTACGCGTGCTGCGACGCGGCCGCCTTCGCGGACAGGTCGTCGCGGTGCAGCAGGTGACGTGGCGGGTCCGGAAATGCCGGCTGCCGGTCGATCCGCAGGTCCGCGTCGACGTGCACCAGTTCGCCGGGGGCGATGAGCTGCCAGTCCTCACCGTCCATCGGTTCGCTGGCGAACACCACCGACGGCTGGGAGGTCAGGTGTTCGGATTCGGCACGGATCCGAGCGCTGCGCAGGCGCAGGCGGCGCTGTGCCGGGTTTCTGCGGTCGAGCACGTACAGGTCGTGGATGTCGGGGTAGCGCAGGGCCCACATGTCGGTGGCCGTGCTGAGCAGGAGATTGACGGCGTAGATCGGCACGTTGTCGGCCAGCCAGCCGATGGCCTCGGCGACGCCCGCGCCGACGTCACCGCCGTTGGCCCGGACGGCCGCGGTGATGAGCGCGAAGACGCGTTCCGAGTCGGTCTGGCCTTTGACCAGGTCCGCGGCTCCCAGTTCTTTCAGCCGCTCATCGAGGTCCGGCAAGCCTTCGACGACGCCGTTGTGCGCGAAGATCCGGCCGTCCTGGAGAAAGGGATGGGTGTTCGCAACGTCGAGCGCCCCGGTCGACGCGTAACGGACGTGCGCGATGAACGTCGTAGCGGTGACATCGTGTGCCTCCGTGGCGAATTCGGAATCTTGCCAGGCCGCCACGGGCTCCTTGTGCAGGACTGCGACGCCGTCGGCCCCGAATACGCCCAGGCCGGTCCCGTCGGGGTTGTGCCTGCTCTGCTCGGCAAGGTTGTCGGGCGCGTCCAGCAGCCAGAAGGTGGCCGGCACGAGCCGGCGCCCGGCGTGCAGACCGAACAATCGGCACATGCCCTCAGCCCGCCCGATGAAGTGCCATGATTTCCGATAGTAGCCGGGTACAAGAAGGGGACGCCATGACATCCGATCTTGGGCCGACCATGCGGGCCGAGCGCTTCTACGCTGACACCAAAAGAGTTGTGGTGGAGGATGTTCCAATCCCGGAACCGGGGCCGGGCGAGGTTCTGGTCAAGGTGGCGTTCTGCGGGATCTGCCATTCCGACCTGAGCCTGATCAACGGCACCTTCCCCGCGCAGGCGCCGGTGGTGACACAGGGCCACGAGGCGTCGGGCACCATCGCGCGGCTCGGCCCCGGCGTCACCGGTTGGGCCGAGGGCGACCGCGTCATCGTGGCGGCGGGCCGGCCCTGCATGGAGTGTCCGAACTGCGCTCGCGGCGACATCGCCAATTGCATGCGAATCCGGTTGATGGCCTTCGCTTATGACGGGGCATGGGCCGAATACACGCTCGCGCAGGCGGTCGGGCTGACGCGGGTTCCGGACAACGTGCCACTGGAGCAGGCCGCCATCCTCGCCGACGCGGTATCGACGCCGTACGGCGCGGTGGTGCGCACCGGCAAGGTCGGGATCGGCGAATCGGTCGGGGTGTGGGGACTTGGTGGTGTCGGTACGCACATCGCGCAGCTGGCGCGGTTGGTGGGCGCGGTGCCGGTGGTGGCCATCGATATCAAGCCCGAGGTGCTGGAGCGGGCGCTGGAACTCGGCGCCGATTATGCGTTCGACGCCGCCGACGAGCGACTGGGCGAGAAGATCGCCGACGTCACCGGCGGCCGGGGTCTGGACGTGGCGTTCGACGCCGTGGGGCTCAAGTCGACGTTCGAGCAGGCGCTGAGCCAGCTGACCGTCGGCGGTCGGCTGGTCGCGGTCGGGATGAGTGCCCAGGAGCCGACGATCGGGCCGACGTCGTTGTTCGGTCTGACCCAGAAACAGGTGCTCGGTCACCTGGGTTATCAGAACGTCGACATCTCCACGTTGGCGACGCTGGTGTCGCTGGGCCGACTCGACCTCTCTCGCTCGATCAGCGAGATCGTGTCGCTGGAGGATATTGCCCTCGGCATCGACAAGCTGGAGCGCCAGGAGGGTAACCCGATCCGGATCCTGGTGCGGCCCTGAGGTTTATCCGCCGGCGAGCTTGGGCGCGGCCTTCCCGCTGATCAGCGGCAGGTCCGGGTAGGTCACCACGCCGGGTTTGGCGGCACACACCGCGGGCACCGAGTTGACGCAGTGCGCGGCAGTCGCGACGACCCCTGACTCGGGGCCCTCCTCACCAGCCTCGGACTGGAAGCCCTTGATGATGACGGTGAAGTCCGGGTTGCCGCGGACCTCCATCTCGTAGCGCTGCCCGGCCGGCCCGAAATTCCATGCGGGGTCGAGGTTTTCCTCCCCCATCAGCCAGTTGACGGTGACCCGCACGACGGGTTCACCGTCGACGAGGGCCTCCCAGTGGAACTTGCGGCCTGCCACCTGGCCGGGTTCGATCACGCCGATCGGCGAGTCGATGGGTGCGGTGGCCACGGCGATCTCCTGCGTGGCGCGGATCCGTGGGTCGATCTTGAACCCGATGTGGTCGACGACCATCTTGACGGCCTGGATGAAGCCGCCGTCGAGCATCTTCTGCATCGGCCCGCTCAGCGCGGTGTCGGGGGTACCGCCGAATCCCATGACATGGCGCACCACGTCGGGCGCGTCATAGGTGCGCAGGTCGGAGAACTCTTCGGCGCGAACAAAGTTCACCCCCGTCGCCATCGCTGAGAACACCAGCGGGAACTTCTCGCTGATCCCGCCGGGCGCGATGCCGGTGCCGTGCAGCGTGGCGTTGCCTTCCAGTGCCGCGGCCCGCATCGGTGCGGCCTGCTTCTCGCTCGGGTACAGCCAGCCGACCGGGGTGATCACGTTCTTGCCCGACCGCAGCAGCGCGGCGACCTCGTCGGGGTTCGGGATCAGCGGCGAGTAGATCACCGCGTCCGCGTCGAGGGCCAGGATCTCCTCGGCGCTGTTGGTCGCGGTGACCCCGATCGGCTCGGTGCCGATCAGCTCGCCGACGTCCTTGCCGTTCTTGGCGTCCGAGTGCACCCAGCAGCCGACCAACTCCAGGTCAGGGTGTTCCAGCACGCCTTTGATGGCGGCCACGCCGACGCCACCGGTTGCCCACTGCACGACTTTGAGCGTCAAGACCCCTCCTCGGCGAAACTAGAACACGTTCTACTGGTCTACACCACCCTCGTCGTCAGCGGAAGTACGTTCCCGCCGCGCGACGTACGAGACGACGAGTACCACCAGAACCGCCGGGAGAAATGCCGGCACGGTCAGCAGCAGGGAATGGTCGGCGAGGTAGGTCATGCTCCATGGACGAGACCGCCGGGCCAAACGTGACTGTCACATCCCGGCGGGCTGTGCCGTCTGATGGTCATGCAGATGAAATTCATTCAGATCGTCGTGGTCCTGGCGGCGTTGAGCATGCTGGTGACCGGGGTGTGGATGCGCATCGACCCGGCGTCGTTCGCCCAGTGGGCGAACTGGCCCAACCACGTCCACTTCCTGCACGATGCCGGCGTCTTCCAGATCGGGATCGCGGTGACGATGCTGTTCGCGCTCTGGTGGCGCGACGTGATCGCCGTGGTGCTGACGGGCTTCCTGGTGGCCAACACCCTGCACGCGGTCAATCATTTCCTGGACCGCGACGGCGGCAACCCGGCGAACTGGTGGCAGCTCGGGTTGTTGTCTGTGCTGGCCGGGGCGGCGCTGGTGGTGCGGCTGCGGCAACTCCAGTTGAAGACGGTCGCCCCGAATTCACGATGAAGTATGTTCCGTTGCATGGCTAACAAAGTGTTTGTCGTCGGTGTGGGGATGACGAAGTTCGAGAAGCCCGGTCGGCGTGAAGGTTGGGATTACCCCGACATGGCACGCGAGTCGGGCACGAAGGCGCTCGAGGACGCCGGCATCTCCTACGACCAGGTGCAGCAGGGCTACGTCGGGTACTGCTCGGGTGATTCCACCTCGGGCCAGCGCGCGCTCTACGAGCTCGGCATGACCGGCATTCCGATCGTCAACGTCAACAACAACTGTTCCACCGGTTCGACCGCGCTTTACCTTGCCGCACAGGCGATTCGCGGCGGCCTGGCCGATTGCACCATGGCGCTGGGCTTCGAGAAGATGCAGCCGGGCTCGCTTCAGGCGGGCGCCCAGGACCGCGAGTCTCCGCTGGGCAAGCACGTCAAGGCGCTGGCCGAGATCGACGAGTTCGCCTTCCCCGTCGCACCGTGGATGTTCGGCGCCGCCGGCCGCGAGCACATGAAGAAGTACGGCACCACGGCCGAGCATTTCGCGAAGATCGGCTACAAGAACCACAAGCATTCGGTCAACAACCCCTATGCGCAGTTCCAGGACGAGTACACCCTCGACGACATCCTGGGCGCCAAGATGATCTCCGATCCGCTGACCAAACTGCAGTGCTCCCCCACCTCCGACGGGTCGGGTGCTGCGATCGTGGCCAGCGAGGCGTTCGTCGACAAGCACGGACTGGCCTCGCAGGCCGTCGAGATCGTCGGGCAGGCGATGACCACCGACTTCGCCTCGACCTTCGATGGCAGCGCCGCCAACATCATCGGCTACGACATGAATGTCCAAGCCGCCCAACAGGTCTACGCACAGTCCGGCCTCGGACCCGAGGACTTCCAGGTCATCGAACTGCACGACTGCTTCTCCGCCAACGAGCTGCTGCTGTACGAAGCGCTGGGCCTGTGTGGCGAGGGTGAGGCGCCGCGGCTGATCGACAACAACGACACCACCTACGGCGGTCGCTGGGTGGTCAACCCGTCCGGCGGGCTGATCTCCAAGGGCCACCCCCTGGGCGCGACGGGCCTGGCCCAGTGCTCCGAGCTGACCTGGCAATTGCGCGGCACCGCCGACAAGCGTCAGGTCGACGGCGTCAACGCGGCCCTGCAGCACAACATCGACCTCGGCGGCGCGGCCGTCGTGACCGCCTACCAGCGCGCCGAGCGGTAACTGCCGCCGCGGTCGCCGCGTTTTGTCACTGTCACGTTTGTCTTTGTCACGTTTGTCTTTGTCACGTTTGTCTTTGTCACGTTTGTCTTTGTCACGTTTGCCTTTGTCACGTTTGCCTTTGTCACGCTAGCGTGGCTCTCGAGCCCGAGCGTCACGCCAGCGTGACAATTCAGTGCGGCCCGACTCCCCTGTGTCACGCCAGAGTGGCTCCCGAAGCCGACAGCCACCCTGGCGTGACAAAGCCGGCGGCGCGGGGAGTAACTAGCCCGTCAACATCGCGTCGATCAGGCGCCGTAACACCTGCCTGATCTCGCGGCGGGCCTTCTTCGGATCCTCCGCGGTGGCGATGGCCATGGCCGCCTCGTCGAGCGCACCGATCAGCACGTGAGCCAACGCCCGCACCGGCTGCTTCGCGAGCTGGCCTGCCTTGATCGCCTCGGCCAGCAGCTGCTCGGTCATCCCGAGGCTGTAGCGCTGGGCGACGTCGCGGAAGCCTGCCCAACCGAGCACACTCGGGGCGTCGAGCAGGACCAACTGCCGCACCTCGGGATCACCGGACACCTCCAGCCAGCCGTCGACCGCGGCCCGGATCGCATCCGCCGGCGTCGTCGCACCCGATGCGGCCACCTCGGCTGCCAGCCGGCCCATCACATCCTGCTCCACCACCTCCACCACCGCGAGGAAAAGTGCTGCCTTGTCGGCGAATTGGTGGTACATCGCGCCACGGGTAACCCCGGCGGCCGTGGCGATCTCCGGCGTGCCCACCTCGGCATACCCACGTTCGCCCCACAGTCTCCTGGCGGCAGCGATCAACGCCTCGCGGGTCGCCGCGGAGCGCTCTTCCTGGGTACGTCTCTTGTTTTCCATACACCCTGTTGGTAAGTTACGGACACGCTGTTTGTAAATGTGTATCGAGCTGGGAGTCATCCATGTCGACCATTGAGATTAACGCCGGAACCATCCATTACGAGGAATTCGGCCCCAAGGACGGTAGACCGGTCGTCTTCGTGCACGGGTACATGATGGGCGGTCAGCTGTGGCGGCAGGTGAGCGCACGCCTGGCCTCGCAGGGCCTCCGCTGTATCGTCCCGACCTGGCCGCTCGGCGCGCATCCCGAGCCGCTCCGGCCGGGCGCCGACCGGAGCATCCGCGGTGTGGCGAACATCGTCGCCGACACCCTGGCCGCACTCGATCTCGACGACGTCGTACTGGTCGGCAATGACACCGGCGGCGTGGTCACCCAACTGGTCGCCGTGCATCATCCGGAGCGAATCGGCGCCCTCGTGCTGACGAGTTGCGATGCGTTCGAACACTTTCCGCCGCCGATCCTCAAACCGCTCATCGCGGCGGCGAAATCCAAGGCACTGTTCCGGGTCGGCACCCAGGCCGTGCGGATCCCGGCCGTGCGCAAGCGGGCGTACGCCGGACTGGCGCACTCGAACATCGACGCGCTCACCCACGAGTGGGTGCGTACCGCGCTGTCGAATCCGGCGATCGCCGAGGACCTCCGGCAGTTCACCCGGTCGTTGCGCACCGCGGTCACCACCGAGGTGGCCGCACGGCTGCCCGAATTCGACAAGCCGACGCTCATCGCGTGGTCGGCCGATGACGTGTTCTTCGAACTCGGCGACGGTGAACGCCTCGCCAAGATCATCCCCGGGGCCCGCCTTGAGGTCATCGACGGCGCCCGCACGTTCTCGATGGTCGACCGACCGGACCGGCTCGCCGCTCTGCTGTCGACCATCGCCGTGCGGGCCTAGCGGGTCCTGCCCGGCACCATGCCACCCGTTGTCACGCTGGAGCGGCTGTCGACGTCGATAGCTGCTCTGGTGCGACAAAGCGAACGCGGCCCAGCCTGTTTTGTCACTCCAGCGTGACGCTGGGGCTCGAGAGCCACTCCAGCGTGACAATGGCGGGGCGTGACGAACGCGGGGCGTGACGATGGCGGGGCGTGACAATGGCGGACACGCCGGAACAACGGGCAGACAACGGGCAGACACGACGGACCACCGGAGAGCTAGTGTCCTGAGTCGTTAATTCGTAGGCAGTAGTTGGCGATGCTGGCCAGGATTTGGTCGGCGGTCTTGGTCCACA
>NZ_LQPP01000040.1 GCF_002102345.1 Mycolicibacterium peregrinum | reverse complement strand
AACCACTCTCCAGGGCAAAGCAGTGCTCACCGACCGGCGGCTCGGAAATCAGCATCGCCCGAACGGGACCATTACTGGCCGAAGGCTCGCTGATCGATTCCCATTAGGGCCAAGGCTTGCCTGGGCGAAGCCTCAGGTAAAGTCACGTCAACTGTCGAGCAGGAAGGGGTGACCGGTGGCTGAACGTGCCTACCGCACCGCACCGTCTGCTCTGGCTGCCCTCGAGCCCTTCTGGCCGTCGCGCCGGTTGATGGCTTTCGATGAGTGGTGTCGCGCGGGTCGGTAGACACGCGCCCAACCTTCCGTCGGGTCACCCGGGGCGGTGACCACAATCGAAAGCAGCCGAACCCATGCGTTCGCTTCTGATCTTCACGCTCGTCGGCCTCGGGGCCCAGTTGGTCGACGGTGCGCTCGGAATGGCCTTCGGTGTGACCGCCTCGACCCTGCTGGTGCTCAGCGGGGTGGCGTCGGCACAGGCCAGCGCCGCGGTGCACCTGGCTGAGGTCGGAACCACGCTCGCGTCGGCGGTGTCGCACTGGCGCTTCAAGAACATCGACTGGCCGATGGTCGCCAAGCTCGGGATCCCCGGAGCGGCAGGTGCATTCGCAGGTGCGACGGTGCTGTCGGCACTGTCGACGGAATCGGCCGCGCCGCTCATGGCGGCGATCCTGCTCGGCATCGGGCTTTACGTGCTGTTGCGTTTCTCGCTGGGCACCCCGCTGAGTCTCGGGGAACACGGCACCAGCCACAGTGCCAAGTTTCTGGCACCGCTCGGCTTGTTCGGCGGGTTCATCGACGCGTCGGGTGGCGGCGGTTGGGGTCCGGTGACCACCAGCACCCTGCTGTCGCAGGGCAAGACGGCACCGCGGACCGTGATCGGTTCGGTCAGCGCCTCGGAGTTCCTGGTCTCGGTGTCGGCGTCGATCGGCTTCCTGGTCGGGCTGCGCCAGGAGTTCCTGGAGAACTGGCCGGTGGTACTCGGGCTGATGGTCGGCGGGGTGATCGCTGCGCCGGTTGCCGCGTGGCTGGTCAGCCGCATCAACCCAGCCTTGCTCGGTACCGCTGTCGGCGGGGTCATCCTGCTGACCAACAGCCAGAAACTGGTGCACTACTTCGGCGTGCACTGGCCGTGGTCGACGCTGATCTACACGCTCATCGTGGCGGGGTGGGCAGCCATGGTGGTCCGCGCCTGGAAGACGTCGCGGGCGCCGCGCGATGTGGATGATTCGGTCGTCACCGCGGTCGAAGAGCCGGCGGCGCGCAGCTAGCCGGACTCCTTCGCGGGCCGTGACAGGCCCACGTACATGGTCTGGTGCAACGACAGCACGTGATTGCGGGCAATCTCGGAGGCCGCCCGGCAGTCGCGTCGGCGCAGCGCTTCCACCAATCGGGCATGTTCTCGGTTGGACTCGTGCAGGTAGCTGATCGGGTAGGGAATGAAGTAGCGGTACAGCCCGTGCAGCACGTCGCAGTAGCTGTGCATCGCCCAGTCGAGACCGCTTGCCGCTGCGACCGATTCGTGGAATCGCTGATCGGCGGTGTGGAAGCCCGTCCAGTCGGTGGTCCTGGCAGCCTCGTCGACGATCGCCGCGAGCGCGTCGAGCTGCTCATCGGTGGCGGCCTGCGCCGCAGCCGCACTGAGGGCATCCTCGGCCAACGCGCGTAGGTCGATGAGGCGGCGCACTTCGGCAGCATCGGCACGGAACGTGGCCGAGGGGTGATCTGTTCCGCCGTCCACCCGGGCGCCGCTACGGGCGACAAAGGTGCCGCCGACCCGACCACGGCGGCGGACCACCACGCCCTCGTCGGCCATCGACTGCAAGGCCCGGCGGACCGTGGCGACGCTGACGTCGAGGGCGGCGGCGATATCGGGTTCGGCGGGCAGCCGTTCCCCCCTGGTCATGAGCCCCAGTTCGATGGCCAGTCCGAGGCGGGCCCGCACCGTGTCAGCGGCGCTGAGCCGGGTGATGCCCGCGACGGCAGGGGCGTTGAGCGCCGGATGCGCGTCACCGACCTGCAACGTCATGGCCTCAGCGTACGTCAGCTATTGCTCTATTTGTTCATGCTGAACTAATATCTGGGCTGAATTCGCTCATTCTGGGTTATTAATGCTTCGGAGGTCCTGTGTCCGGATCGATCACGGTGGCCGGCGTCCAGGCGGCCCCGCTCGACATCGCGGGCCTGCCGGTGTTCGGTCGGCGGGACACCGTCGCGCAGTTCAGGGCCGACGTGCTGCGGGTGCGGTCAGCGGTGACCGGTCCGGCACTGATCGTCTATCCCGAGATCCACTTGTTCGGTACCGAGGACACCGACATGCTGGCCGCTGCGGCAGAAACGCTGGACGGTCCATTGATCGCCGCCCTCGGCGAGGTGGCCCGTGCCGCGGATGCCTGGCTGGTTCCCGGCTCGGTGTGCGAGCTGGGGGAGAACGGTGAATTGTTCAACACCGCACCGGTTTTCGCTCCCGACGGCCGGCTCGTGGCCTCGTACCGCAAGATCTTCCCCTGGCGACCGTTCGAGAAGTACACGCCGGGCGACGAGTTCGTCACTGTAGACATCCCTGACGTCGGCCGACTCGGCCTGTCCATCTGCTATGACGCCTGGTTCCCTGAGGTGAGCCGCCATCTGGCCTGGATGGGCGCCGACGTGATCGTCAACGTCGTCAAGACCACCACCGAGGACCGGAGTCAGGAACTGGTGCTGGCTCGCGCCAATTCGATTGTGAACCAAGTCTTCACGGTGAGCGTCAACTGCGCCGGACCGGTGGGCAAGGGGCGAAGCCTCATCGTCGACCCCGAAGGCGCTGTGCTCCAGGAGACCCCGGGCGCAGCCCCGGATGTGCTCTGCCAGCACATCGACTTCGGAGCCGTCGCCGCGGTGCGCGAGCGAGGAACCGCGGGTACCAACCGGATGTGGGACCAGTTCGGACCGTCGGACCGTCCGATCGGACTACCGCTGTACCAGGGTCGAATCGACCCACGGCGTTGGTCGCCGTCGAACCGCCACGCCAACTGAAAGGCACCGCCATGACACCGCCGTCTGCCGGGCAACCGACCCTGGTGCGCGCCCTCGGGTTGCGCTCGCTGGTGCTGTTCGGCCTGGCCTACATGACGCCGCTGATCGTGCTCGGCATCTTCGGCGTGATCGCGTCCACCACCGCCGGAGCGTCGGCGTCGGCCTACCTGATCGCGCTGGCGGCCATGCTGTTCACCGCGTCCAGCTACGGCAGGATGGCCGCCGCGTATCCGGTGTCGGGGTCGGCCTACACCTACGTGCGCCGCACCATCGACCCGCGTGCCGGATTCCTCACCGGCTGGGCGGTATTGCTGGACTATCTGTTTCTGCCCATGGTCATCTGGCTGATCGGGGCGGCATATCTGGACGCTCAATTCCCGGGCGTACCCGGCTGGCTGTGGGTGCTGGGATTCATCCTCATCACCACCGCGCTCAACGTAATCGGCATCAAGGTCGCCGACAAGGCCAACTATCTGCTGATGGCATTCCAGCTACTGGTCATCGGATTGTTCGTGGCGCTGTCGGTCGCCTCCGTCGTCCGCAGCAGCGGTGCCGGCGGTCTGGTCAGTGCGAGTCCGTTCACCGGGATCGGCGCCGGCATCGGGGGTGTGACGGCCGGCGCGGCCATCGCGGCCTACTCCTTCCTCGGATTCGACGCCGTCACGACCTTCACCGAGGAAGCCATCGAACCACGCAAGAACATGCCCCGCGCCATCTTGCTGATCGCACTGATCGGCGGCGCCATCTTCCTGGTCATCGCATACACCACCCAATTGGTGCACCCCGGTGGGGAATTCGCTGATTCCTCGTCGGCGGCCCTGGAGATCGCCAAGCAGATCGGCGGCAACTTGTTCGGGGCGGTGTTCCTCGCGGGCCTGATCCTCGCCCAGTTCGCGTCCGGAATCGCCGCACAGGCCTCCGCGTCGCGACTGCTGTTCGCCATGGGTCGCGACGGCACCCTGCCCCGGTCGGTGTTCGGCACGCTGAGCGCCAAATTCCGTACCCCGGCGGCCAACCTGGTGATGGTCGGCGCGGTGGGCCTGCTGGCGATGTTCCTCGACGTGGCGACGTCCACGTCATTCATCAACTTCGGGGCGTTCGTCGCGTTCACCCTCGTGAACGTGTCGGTCATCGTCTACTACTTCCGCCACCGGGCCGCGGGTGAGTCGCGCAACCCGCTGCTCTACGTCGTGGCGCCGGCGATCGGTGCGGTCATCACGTCGTATCTGCTGCTGCAGCTGGACACCCGGGCGATCGTCCTCGGACTGTGCTGGCTGGCCGTCGGCATTGTCGTGCTGGGCGTGACGAGTCGCGGTTTCAGGACGCTGCCACCTGAGATTGCCGTCGACGAAGCCGAGGCGGCGACCGCCGAAACCGCAGCCCAGTGAGGGGTGGCCTGTGACGGGTGGGGCGGATTACGAGAACGGCGGGCGGCTACGGTAAGCTTTCGACTCGCTGCCGGTGCAAGCCGGAAGCACGCGGGCTGTGGCGCAGCTTGGTAGCGCACTTGACTGGGGGTCAAGTGGTCGCAGGTTCAAATCCTGTCAGCCCGACAGATGAAGTAGCAGGTCAGAGGCGGTTTCGGAAAAATCCGAGGCCGCCTTTTTCATACCCGTTGGGCGGCACAGCTGGCAGTCGGTCACGTACTTTCAGGTTGATAGTCAGCCCAGACCGATTCCCAGACCGAATTCGAAGTCCACATTGACGCCCGGCACACCGATGACGGAGTCAGGGTTCGCGTTCGGGTTCCCGACGCAGTAGTCGACCTCGACACCATCGACCACATCGCTGGTGCAGTTCGCGAGCGGTTCGGCCGAGGCGTTGGGCGCGCCGACGATGGCGGATAGGGCGAGCGTGCTCGCTGCTATCGCCAGCCACCCGAATCGTGTCTGCACGGCGGGCTACATCTCGAGCAACGAGTGGTACAGCTCGTATGAGGCCTGTTCGACCCATCCGTGCTGTAGTTTGCCGTCGGCCACAGACCAGACGGCGGTGCCGGTCATGGCGATCGGCTTACCGTTGGGCTCGGTGCCGAGCATGCCGTTGTTGGTCCCTGTCAGTACCCACCTGGAGGTGACGCGGGTGCCATCCTCGTTTTGAAAGGACTCGACTGGGTTGACGTGCAAGTCGTTGACGTGGTCGAGGAATTGCTGCACCCAGTGTTGGACCTCGTCCAGTCCAGAGATCTTCCGACCGCCGGCTTCGACGACGACGTCGGCCGCGGCGAACCGGCCGACGGCATCGGCGTCGTGGGCATTCCAGACGTCGTCCCAGAACGCCCGCACGATCTCTGTTGATCGCATGTCTGCCACGATCCCACTCTTCTGCCGTGGCCGTAGGGATTTCGTCGGGAGTTGGGATCGGTAGCGATGCACCGCGTGGTCCGCTTGTCCGGTAAGGAAGTCGACGAGGAGAGGACGGACATCGTGTGGTGGATTATTCCGCTGGTGGTGATCGCGTTCGACGTAGCGATCTTGGCGATCTTCGTCATCGCCAAACGGAGGCATCGCGGGGATGGCTCGCGCCGCCGCGGCGGGCTGGGGTCTGCCGCCGGTGCCGGCGGTGCCGCAGCGTTCTGGGCGGCCGGCGCGGACTCCGGTTTCAGCGACGGAGGACATGGGGGACACGGGGGATGCGGTGGTGGAAGTAGTTGTGGTGGTGGCGGAGGTTGCGGGGGCGGCGGTTGCTGATGATCACGCTGCGAAAGGGTGGCGCCCGACGTGCCGCCGGGCAGGTGATCGCCGATCTGGAATTGCCGGAGGCCGTGTTCAAGACCTGCCCGTGGCAGCCGCGTGAGCTCATCGAAACCGGTCTGCGGCAGTGGTTTCGATGCTGCGCCGTGGCGCTGCGCGACGGTCAGGTCATCGGGATGCCCTCACGCGCGGTCGACGAAGCCTGGCACGGCCTGATTCTGTGCACCGCGCGTTATGCGGCATTCTGCGACGCCGCCTACGGGCAGTTCCTGCACCACCACCCCGACGGCGGTGCGCCGCCCGGAACCACGGCGACCGAGTGCATGGACGAACAGCTGCGCCGCACCGTCATCGCCTGGTCCATGGTTGCGGCGCCGGGTGAGTGGTGCATCCTGTGGGATCTGGACTCTCGTCTCGGGCTTGATGAGCCGTGGGGTGTGAGTCCGCGACGGGTCGCGAAAATCGAAGCGGCACTGAACAGTCGGCGCGGCGCCGAGTCGGGATGACGACGCCGAACTACCCCGACGCCTCCCGACGCACCTCAGCCTCGCCAGAGACCAATTCCAAGCTGTCACCGACATAGACCGTCACCACGGCCGTGGCCTGGAACAGCCCGTAGAAGTCGTCGGTCCGGGCGAACGTATGTGCCCGGGAGAACAACGGCTGCACGTCGAACACCTTCACCCGAAGTTTCTCGCGGGTGAGTCTGCCCAATTCCCGGCCAGATTCGGGATCGGTGATCACCTGGTCTGACTCGGACTGCACGGCGAAGATCATGCCGGGCGTCACACCCGCCTCGGCCCCACGGTTGATCACCAACGTGTAGTCGTCCTCGATGAGGGCGACCTGACCGGAGAGGGTGGGCTCCGTCATGAGGCGGCCAGAGAGTTGTTTTCCCGCAGGGTCTTTGCCGCCGAGCCGGCCCGGATGCGCGGCCGCGCGTCATGGTCGTCCACAGCCAGCAACGCGTCGACGTGGCTCGCTGTGTCCTGCTCCGTGCCGAGCGTGAGCTCGACAGCGGTCTTGGCCTGGAAGAGGGCGATCATCGCGTGTTGTTGACGCTCGGCGCCAAAAGCGTTGAGTGCGAGTGTGAGTTTCTTGTCGACGTATTCGATCGAACGCTGCAAGTCCGAGACCGGCGCTGGAGCGGCGGGGACCGCCGCGCTCGGCACGGACTGGGTGCCGAGTCCGCTGTACCAGCGGTGTCCGAGCACGCCGAGGGAGATCGAGCACAGCGGGATGATCACGACGATGCACACCAGGGCGACGGTGCCCTCCAGCGCGATCGCGCCGACGATGCCAAGGAGCGCGAAGACGCCCATCAGGGTCAGTACGCGCATGGCCGGGGGTACCGCCTCGATCGCCAGGGCCAGCTGCCGAACGGTACGGGCGACATACCGGGCAATGCCGGCGATGAACTTCATGATGGCGGTGACAGCGTTACGGGCGAGCCGGCCCACCTCATCGGCTTGCTCACGCGTGACGGGTGATTTGGGCATCGTCCAGACGCGCTGCTGCGGAGCCGGAGCACCGGTGACTGTCTCGGGTTCAGTGCGCACCTCGCCGGCCTCCGGGGTGGATGTCGGGGGCACCGGGACAGCGTTGGTCACATTCGCATCATCAGCCACATCAGCATCATCGCGCCGTTTGCTCTCGATGCTGGTTCCGGCACGCCGACGATCCACAATTTCCCCGTCGGCAAAGGTGAACCCCGTGGGGACGGCGAGCGACAAGTTCGGCTGGTGCGGGGCGAATCACTTTTCAGCCGGACCAGCGCGGGCTATGAATCAATGGTGAGCAACCATCATGTGAACCTGACCCCGCAGGAAGATTCGTTGATCGCCGAGAGTCATCCAGAGGCTCTGGCCCGTATGGATGAGAAGTCGCTGAAGGATCTGCAGAGTCGGCTCAGGCAAGCGCGTGAGAAGAACTTCAGCTTATTGCGCCGCCAGGGGGCGGCCCGCGTCGAGGCCGAAGGCGCTCGTGGCGCTGCACAGCCGGCCAACGAGAAGCGCGGTGAAAAGGTCGATGTGTTCGACGAGGCGCTGGCCCGGGTGGGTCAGCGGTTGGAGGACGTCAGCGGCGCCGAGTAGGAGTCGGTCGGCTTTCCTGCGAAAGTCCTGTTGGTAGTGCTTTGACGGGCCGAGCCTGCGGTAGCGTCGTTAGTGGTTCTAGGTAATACGGCGATGTCAGATGGCAGGTAGGGGAGCGACGAGTGGATCTCGGAATCTGGGGCGACCTGACGATCCTCGCCGGCGTCATGGCAGTGACGTTCGCCGCATGCGTGTTCGTGTACATCGGCCGGCTGGAGAAGAGAACCCCCGCGTCATTGGGCGAGAAGGTCGGCGCCCACAAGGCGGTGCTCGCCAAGCTGCGCAAGCGTGAACCGATGTCGCGGGATGAGTTCGACTACGCGACCGAGCTGGTGAACGACGCTCGCTCTCCGCTCGCCTATGCGATGCCGGCGGTTCTCTTCACGATGGGCTTCTTCTACGTCGTCGGCTGCATGTACATGCTGCATCGCGATGGCGGCAACCCGTCTTTCCGGACCTTCATCGGGGGAATCCCGATGTTGACCTCCATGAACATCGCCGCTCAGCTCCGCCGGGTCGCGGGGCTGAAGGGGAAGCTGCGGGACGTTGAGGTGACGGACGAACCGTCTGACGAGCTCAGTTCTGCTGCGAGAAGCTGACTTCCGTTACTTCTGGGACGGAGCCGCCGCGTCGTCGTCCTCCCACAGCAGAAGCTGGCGAACCGAGGCGCGTGATCCGTACGGCTGCAGCATCTGGCTCGCCGGACGCGGCCGGATCCGGAGTGGCCACCAGAACCACCGGCCGAGCAGTGTGGCAATGGACGGCGTCATGAACGACCGCACGATCAGCGTGTCGAACAGCAGGCCGAGGGCGATGGTGGTGCCGATCTGACCGAGGACCCGAAGGTCGGCGAAGATGAACGACGCCATGGTGGCGGCGAAGACCAGGCCGGCCGAAGTCACCACCGCGCCGGAACCGGCCATCGACCGGATGATGCCGGTGTTCAACCCGGCATGTATCTCCTCCTTGAACCGCGAGACCAGCAGCAGGTTGTAGTCCGAGCCGACCGCCAACAGCAGGATCACGGCCAGTGCCAGCACGATCCAGAACAGGTCGATGCCGAACAGGTCCTGCCAGATCAGCACCGAGAGCCCGAACGAGGCACCCAGCGACAGCGCCACGGTCCCCACGATGACGAGCGCGGCGACAATGCTGCGGGTGATGAACATCATCACCAGCAGGATCAGGCTGAGCGCGGCGATCGCGGCGATCATGAGATCGTATTTGGCGCCATCCTGGATGTCCTTGTACGTCGCCGCTGTGCCGGCGAGGTAGATCTTGGATCCGGCCAGTGGTGTGCCCTTGACGGCTCCCTGGGCGGCATGCCGGATGGCATCGATGTGCGAAATACCTTCCGGCGTAGCGGGATCCCCGTCGTGGGTGATGATCATGCGGGCGGCCTTGCCGTCCGGTGACATGAACAGCTTCATGCCGCGTTGGAACTCGGGGTTGGTGAACGCCTCCGGC
This sequence comes from Mycolicibacterium peregrinum, assembly GCF_002102345.1. Lineage (GTDB taxonomy): Bacteria > Actinomycetota > Actinomycetes > Mycobacteriales > Mycobacteriaceae > Mycobacterium > Mycobacterium peregrinum. Next base: position 181,314 of record NZ_LQPP01000040.1, on the reverse strand, counting down.
GGCAGGTAGAAGGAGTCGTCGGTTTTCGACGCGTCGTACGCCTGGCCCAGCGCGGTGGCGTTCTGCAGCGCGGCCTCCGTCTGGGCGTTGATGCCCGAGGTGGTGGCGTAGTTGGTCAGTGTGAGGTCGCGGTTGGTTTGCTGACTCGCGATCTGCGGAGGGATCAGCGCGAGCAGTTTCGGTTGCAGCGCATCCAGTTTGGAGATGCTGCCCGAGACGCTGGCCAGCTGATCGGTGAGCGCGTCGATACCGTCGAGCGCATCGAAGACCGACCTCAACGCCGCGCACATCGGGATGTCGAAACAGTGCGGTTCCCAGTAGAAATAGTTACGCAGCGGACGGAACTGATCGTCGAAGTCGGCGATCTTGTCGCGCAGGTTCTGCGCCGTGGCGACGGTCTGCTGGAACGCCTTGGCCTGCTCGTCGGTGACGGCGGCCGACTGTTGTTGCAGGGAATACTGCTGGCGCAGGACGTCGATCGAATTGTTGATCACGTCAACCTGTTTGAGCAGGTCGGCACCGCGGGCCTGCTGGAAGGGTAGGTTGTTGATCTGCTGTGCACTGCCCGCGCTGATCTGGAACGGGATCGACGTGTGGTCCAGTGGGGTGCCCAGTGGGCGGGTGATCGACTGCACCTGGGCGATGCCGTCGGTATGGAACACCGCCTTGGCGACGCGTTCCAGCAGGATCATGTCGGTGGAATTGCGCAGATCGTGATCCGCTTCGATCATCAACAGCTCGGGATTGAGCCGAGATTGCGAGAAGTGGCGTTCGGCGGCGGCGTAACCGACGTTGGCCGGAGCGCTGGCGGGCATGTAGGGCCGGGCGTCGTAACTCGTCTGATAACGAGGCAGGGCGAGCAGTCCGATGAGGGCAACGGCGATCGTCACCACCAGGATGGGGCCGGGCCACCGTGCGATCGCCGTGCCGATGCGTCGCCAACCCCGGGTGCGCATGGGTCGGGCGGGCTCGAACAGACCGAAATGGCGGCCGATGACGAGCAATGCCGGGGCCAGCGTCAACGCGGCCACCACGGCGACCAGCACGCCGGTACCGGCGGGAATTCCGAGGCTCTGGAAGTACGGGAGGCGGGTGAAGGTCAGGCACAGCACGGCCCCGGCGATCGTCAGACCCGAACCCAGGATGATGTGTGCGGTTCCGTGGTACATCGTGTTGAACGCGGTGACACGGTCCTGCCCGGCATGACGCGCTTCGTGGAACCGGCCGAGGATGAAGATCGCGTAGTCGGTGCCGGCGGCGATGACCAGCAGCGTCAGCAGATTGGTCGAATACGTTGACAGCTCGATGATCCCGGCGTTGGCGAGCACCGCGACGACACCACGGGACGCGGTCAGCTCGATCATCACCGTGAAGATCACGAAGAACACCGTCGTGAGCCGGCGGTAGAGCGAGAACAGCATCACCGCGATCACCCCGATGGTGATCAGCGTGGTTTTCAGGGTTCCGTGGCGGCCCACCTCGAACTGGTCGGTGACCAGGGGAGCGGCGCCGGTGACATAGGCCTCGACGCCCGGTGGCGGCGTCGTCTGGTTGACGATGTTGCGCACCGAGTCGACGGACTCGTTCGCGAGCGACTCACCTTGGTTGCCGGCGAGGTACACCTGCACCAGTGCGGCCTTGCCGTCGGTGCTCTGCGAGCCCGCCGCCGTCAGCGGATCTCCCCAGAAATCCTGGATGTGCTGGACGTGCTTGGTGTCCTCGCGGAGCTTCTGGACCAAGCCGTCGTAGTAGTGGTGCGCGTCGGCGCCGAGCGGTTGATCGCCCTCCAGGACGATCATCGCCGAACTGTCGGAATCGAATTCGTCGAACACCTTGCCGATCCGCTTGGCGGCTTGCAGCGACGGCGCGTCCTGAGGGCTCAATGACACGTTGTGCGATTCGGCGACGGTCTCGAGCTGTGGCACGAAAACGTTGGTCACCACCGCCAGGCCAAGCCAGAACAGTGCGATGACCACTGAGAACCGCCGGATGAAGTCCGGAACCCGCTGGGTGCTCATCCGGACTTGTCCAGGCACGAGGTGTAGGCGTTCAAGGTGTTCACTGTTCTCTCGTCCTTGATCACGTCATCGATCTTGATCCGGCATCCGATCGAACTGCTGTCTCCCTGGGCCTGGACATTGACGAACACCGCCGGCTGCGTGGTGGTTGTGTCATAGGCCCACGGCAGGGCGACGTCGTCGGCGCGCTGGGGTTGGGCGTTGACGCCGAGGTAGGTGATGGTGGCCACCGTGCCGGGCGGACCGAAGACCTCGATGACCACATGTCTGGGGTTGAACGGGACGATGTCGTTCACCGAGCCGCTGGGTGTGGAGGTGACGTCGTGGGAGGCGAAGATGCCGTGCAGTCGGTTCACCACGAATCCAGCGACCAGCAGCACGACTATCGCCACCAGCACCATCCAGCGTTGGCCGAGTCGACGAATCAACGAAACCCGTTGCATCCGTGACCCTTTCGTAGGCGTCGACCAGGCGCGGACGGTAAGGGGTAGCTCCTCTAGGACGGCTAATCAACTAGGTTGACGTTATGGCACGCAGCCGGACACCACAACCTTGTGGCTGCGGATTTTTCCTGTGTGAAAGCTGGGAATTCCGATGGTGGACGAGCCGCGGAATTACGTCAGGTACGTTTCGTGCCCGGTGGGGAATCCACCACCGTTGGTGGCGATGTGAACGTGGTCGAAGTGGTTGGCGGTGACGCCGCCGCGGTCCGACATCATTCTGGGAGCCCGGCCGCGGGAGTAGATCTGTTGGCGGAAGATCACGTGGTTCACACCGAACCGATCGGCGTTGTCGAGGACGTATCCGACGATCTTGTCTCCGAGCGCTTTACCTTCCGGGGTGGCGTAGTTCGGGATCATCACGTCGATCGCCTGCCCGTTCGGGTGCCACTTCATCGAATCGGCCCGGACCCCGCCGATGTCCAGAATCTGGGGGAACCTCGCGCTGACTGCGCGGGCGGCCAAGATGGTCTCCACCTGTAGGCCCTTTTCGGAGGCGCGGCCGGCGGGCAGGGGGAACCTCATGTTCCGGCGTACGGCGCGCTCGGCCGGTACCGCCGGGGCGGCTGGCGCGGCGGCGGGCTGGACGGCCGCGGCCGGCACGACCTCGGTGTCGCCCTTGGTGGCCGGCGCGGTGTCTGCGCCGACGACGATGAGTGCGGCGGCAGGCACGACGACCGCAGCCATGGCTGCAGACCGGCGACGCCGATCCGTTTTCAACTGGTGTCTACCCACGAGGACCGGACCCTACCGGCGGGGCCGATGATCACCGGAATCGCAATGTTCTCTGGTGCTGTCGATGGCAACCAGTTCGACGGTCAGTCGTCAACCACTGCTTGACGACTCTGGGAGTTGGGCGAGCAGGAGGCGAACAAATGGCCGTCCCCGGCGAACGGGCAGGTCAAGCATCATCGCACAGCCGTTCTCCCGGACAGATTTCAGGGTGTCGGTTCGATGTTCGCAATGGCGGTGGACCGTCTCGAACGGAGTGACTTGTGCCCGGAGCGGCAAAATTTATGGCATTTACCACACCTGTCCGTCAACAGTGCCTCCGTAGCAGCTGACGACGGCGTAATTTGAGCGAATCTGGCCCGTCGAAAACGGGGAGGCGACCCATGACAGATGTCGACTGTTGCGTAGTGGGTGCGGGGTTCGCGGGCTTGACCGCGGCCCTGCGGCTGAAGCAGTCGGGCCGCTCCGTGGCTCTACTTGAGGCACGGGACCGGGTGGGTGGCCGCACCTTCACCGAGGTCCTGGCGGACGGCACCTGGATCGACCGGGGTGGGGCCTGGATCGGACCGGGACAGGACCGCATCAAAGCGCTGATGGACGAGTTCGGCGTCGAGGAATACAAGGAGTACGTCGACGGCAGCGCGATGATGGTCATGGACGGCAAGCAACACCGCTATTCCGGCACGATTCCGTGGGCGATGAGTCCGTGGGCGATCGCCAACCTCGGCGCCGGACTGCTCGAAGTGGAGCTGATGTGCAAGACGATCCCCTTCGATGCCCCGTGGGAGGCGAAGAAGGCGGTCGAGTGGGACCGGATCAGCCTGGGCGAGTGGATCAACCGGCATATGCGCTCCAAGCAGGCGCGCGAGATGCTCGACATGGCGCTGGCCGGCATCTACACCTCGGCGGGATCCGAGGTGTCGTTGTTGTGGGCGCTGCACCAGATGGGGTCGGGCGGGGGTCCTGGCTTCGTCATCTCCAATCGGGGTGGAGCCCAGGATGCACGGGTGCGTGGTGGCATGGGGGCCGTCTACGGGCCGATGGCCACCGAACTGGGTGAGGCGCTGCATCTTTCGCAACCGGTTCACCTCATCACCCAGGAGAACGGGGGCGTGACGGTCCATGCCGACGGCATGGCAGTGCGGGCGCGGCAGGCGATCGTCGCTGTCCCGCTTGCCGTGGCGAGCCAAATCGCCTATGAGCCAATGCTTCCCGTCGACCGGATGTTTCTCCATCAACGGATGCCCAGCGGTGCGGTCTTCAAGATCTCGGTCGTCTACGACACGGCGTTCTGGCGGGCCGACGGGCTCTGCGGACAGTCCGCGGCTCCGGGCAGTCCAGCCACCCTGACCATCGACGCGTGCACCGACACCGGCACCCCGGGGATCATGTGCGTCATCACCGAAGGGCCTGCCGCCCGGCGGCTCGGGCTGCTCGATGCTGCGGAACGCAAATCCGTGGTGATCGCCGAGTTGATCGACCGCTTCGGTCCGAAGGCCGCCTCGCCGATCAGTTACCACGAGCAGAACTGGACCGTGGAGCGTTACTCGGGTGGCGGGATGATCAGCCACGCACCGCCGGGGGTGCTGACCGAATTCGGCCATGCCCTCCGCGAACCGTGCGGGCGCATTCACTGGGCCGGCACGGAGAGTTCGGCCATCATGTGCGGGTGGATCGACGGCGCGGTTCGCTCGGGTGAGCGCGCGGCCGCGGAGGTGATGGCCGCCGAGAGCGTGGCGGCCGCGTAATAACCCCGCGTAGCGCGTTGGCGGGGGTTACCGTGCAATTCGGACCAGCCTGCGGCGAGGTGATGTCGAGTGCACAGCGGTGAGTCGGAGAGTCGGCAGACGCTCACACTCGACGAATCCGTGCTCGCCGACGCCGAGGAACAAGACCGGCCGGTCGTCGATTTCCTGCGGGCCACACCGGGCCGGATCGCGGTGCTGGCCGTCGTCCTGGTGGCGGCAATTCTGATTGTGGGCGTGGCGGCGTCGGCGATGGAGTCCAGCCGGCAACGCCAACTGGAGACCCTGCGGTCACACACCGAGCCGCTGGCCGATGCCGCGCAACGGATCTACAGTTCGCTGTCGTCGGCCAACACCACCGCGGCCACCGCGTTTCTGGCCGGTGGTGTCGAACCGCGCGAGGTCCGTGAGCGTTATGACGCGTCGGTAGGTGAGGCGTCGGCCGGTCTGGTCACCGCATCGAACGGGGTGTCGCCCAACGACATCCAATCGCTGACGTTGCTCACCGACCTGTCCAACCAGCTGGCGGTGTACAGCGGCATGATGGCGACTGCCCGGGCGACGAACCGCGGCGGCCACCCGATCGGCGTCGGGTACCTCAGCGAATCGTCCACGCTGCTTCAGGAGTCCATCCTGCCCGATGCCGAGCAGCTGTACCGGACGCAGGCCGAGGCCGTCACGGCACCGGGACGCTCGGCTGCCACACCGTGGGCGCTGACCGCGGGAGCCGCGCTCGTGGTGGGGTTGTTGGTGGTGGCGCAGGTTTTTCTCGCCAGGCGCAGTCATCGGCGCCTCAACCCCGGTCTGGGGGTGGCGTCGGTGTTGATGATCGTGCTCACGGTGTGGTTGGCAGGGGCCGGGCTGGTGGTGACACATGCGGTCAACAGCGCCCGCACCGAAGGCGGCGAGCCATTGGAATCGGCGGTTACTGCCCGGATTCTGGTCCAGCAGGCCCGCGCCGACGAGATCCTCGGACTGCTCAAACGCGGGTCCGACCCGCTCTCCGACGTCCGATTCGAACAGCGCACCACCGATGTCGGCCGGATTCTCGACCAGCACCCCGCCGACGGGGCTCAAGAAGCACTGCGGGAATGGAAGGCATCGCACGCCGAGGCCCGGAGACTGCTGGGCCGTGGCGATTACGCCGGGGCCGTGGCGATCGCGCGGGACGGCGGGCCGCAGCACTCCACGGTCCTGTTCGGCAGGCTTGATGCGGCTTTGGGAACCGAGATCGGTCGCTTGCGCGATCGGCAGCGCGACGGGATCACCCGCGCCTACGCGGCGCTTGGTGCCCTTCCCGCCGGTGCCGCAGCAATCAGTGTGCTGGCCGCACTGGCGGTGGCCGCCGGTGTCGCGCCGAGGCTGAGCGAGTATCACTGATGCGGGCCGTCGCCGGACTTGTCCTCCTCGCCGCGACCGTGGTGGCGGGGTGCGCCACGGCCCAACCACTGGTCCAGGTGTCCGCATCGCTCACCACGGTACCGCTGCCCAGCGGGGCCGCCGTGGTGTCACGGGTGCCAGGCGTGCCGGTCGAGAGTTGCGATGCCACAGCGAGTTTGCGCCCATCGACAGTGTCCGGCCCGGCGGTTCAGGCGATCCGGCAGCGGGGCCGGCTGGTGGTCGGCATCGACCAGAGCACCAACTTGATGAGTTTTCGCGATCCGGTGTCGGGTGAGCTGCAGGGCTTCGACGTAGACATCGCTCGCGAGGTGGCCCGCGATCTGCTCGGCGACCCGGGCAAGGTGGAGTTTCGCCTGCTGACGTCGCCCGAGCGCATCAGTGCGGTGCAGGACGGCGCCGTCGACATCGTCGTGAAGGCGATGACGATCACGTGTGCTCGCGCGGAGCAGATCGCCTTCTCGACGGTGTATCTCGATGCGCACCAGCGGTTGCTGGTGCCGAAGGATTCGCCGATCGAGGGGCCGGGAGATCTGGCCGGGAAACGGGTTTGTTCACAGGTGGAGACCACCTCGCTGGCCACGGTCGCCCGGGTGGCACCCGAAGCGACCTTGCTCGCCGTTCAGAACTGGGACGACTGCCTGGTGGCGCTGCAGCAGGGGCAGACCGATGCGGTCAGTACCGACGACTCGATACTGGCCGGCATGGCGGTCCAGGATCCAAACCTGCACCTGGTCGGCCCCAGCCTCGAGGGCGAGCCCTACGGCATCGGGATGAACAAGTCGCGCGAGGATCTGGTCCGGGCGGTCAACGGGACCCTGGAGCGGATAAGTCAGGACGGGACCTGGCTGTCTCTGTATCGCAGGTGGCTCAACGTGCTCGGCGCTGCGCCGCATCCGCCGGAGCCGAGGTATCGGGACTGACATGGCAGGGGAAGAGGGCACACGAGCCGTCCTGGTGACCGAATCGGCACCGGTCAAGGCCGAGGGGGCGACAACCCGTCCTTGGCTGCGCACCGGCCGGCGGCGCGTCGGCGACGGCCTGGTCGAGATCCCGATTCGGGAGGACATCGAGCCTGCCGGTGCCATACTGACCAATCCTGTTGTCGCCGAGTCGAAACGGGTGTGCCCGGGCTGCCGGCGCCCGGTCGGGCGGGGGAGTGCCGGCCACCCGGGCCCCAGCGACGGGGTGTGTGCGGAGTGCGGCGCGGTGTTCTCGTTCTCACCACAGCTGGAGACCGGCGAGTTGGTGGCAGGTCAATACGACGTCCAGGGCTGCATCGCACACGGTGGTGTCGGCTGGATCTATCTGGCGATCGACCGCAATGTCAGCGATCGGTGGGTGGTGCTCAAGGGGTTGCTCCAACCCGGAGAGCAGCAGGCGCAGGAGATCGCGGTCGCCGAACGCCAATTCCTCGCGATGGTGAATCACCCCGGCATCGTCAAGATCTACAACTTCGTCGAACATCCCGGCTTCGACGGGCGGCCGGTCGGCTACATCGTGATGGAGTACATCGGCGGAACGACCCTGGAAGCGATCCTGGCGAAGCAGCAGCCTGGCTCGAGCGGGCAATCCAGACAGATGATGCCGGTGGAGGAGGCGCTGGGTTATCTGCTCGACGTCATGCCCTCGCTGTCCTACCTGCACTCCCTCGGCCTGATCTACAACGACCTCAAGCCGGAGAACATCATGCTCACCGAGGACAATGTCGAGTTGATCGACATGGGCGCGGTGTCCGGCGTCGAGGAGTTCGGATACATCTACGGCACCAAAGGTTTTCAGGCGCCTGAGATCGTCAGGACCGGCCCCACTGTCGCCACCGACGTCTACACGGTTGGCCGTACGCTGGCGAAGCTGACCGTAGACCTGTCCGACGACCGGTTCGCCGAGACATTGCCCAGCCGCGACGAGGTACCGCTGTTCGAGCGGTACGAGTCCTTCTACCGGCTGTTGGTCCGTGCCACGAACCCCCGTCCCGCGCAGCGGTTCTCGTCGGTGGACGATATGGCCGACCAATGCCGGGGCGTGCTGCACGAAATCCTCGCCGAACAGACAGGTTCACCGAGTCCGCGAACATCGACGCTGTTCAGCCAGCCGCCTGCCACATTCGGTGCCGACCTGGCGTTGCAGGGCACCGATGTGTTCGTGGACGGCCGGCGGCGCACCGTCGCGCTGCGGGCCCGCGACGTCGTCGATGCCCTGCCCCGACCGGTGCCGGTCGAGGAGTCCGACGAAGACTGGCGAATCGAATGGGACGACGGGACCGACGGCCTGAAGACCGGTGATCTGGCGGAGGCCCTGGCATGTTTCGAGCGTGTCGTCGCATTGCTTCCCGGTGAGGCGGCACCCAAGTTGGCGGCTGCCGCGACGGCCGAACTGCTGATCGGCACGGATGACGTACCGGATGCGGAACGCTTGTGGCAGTTGGCCGAACGGGACTACCGAACCTTGTGGCGGACCGACCATGCGATGGTGAGCGCGGCGTTCGGTCTGGCCCGGGTGCTCGCCGGCCACGGTGACCGCGCCGGCGCAATCGAAGTGCTCGACCAGGTGTCGGTGACCTCACGCCATTACAGTGAAGCCCAACTGACGTCGGTGCTCCTACGGCTCGACGGGCGACCCGGCGCGGAGATCACCGAGGCAGACCTGCGCGATGCCGCGCGGCGGGTGGGCGGACTGCCAGAGGCCGAGGCACGCGTTCTGCAGATCCGCGCGTTCGTCCTCGGTGTCGCCCTCGACTGGCTTCGCTGCGGCGGTGTGAAGACCTCCGACGAACCGCTTCTCGACCACCCCTTCGACAACCGGGGTCTACGCGTCGGTGTCGAGGAAGTGCTGAGGGAACTCGCACGGCACTCGCCGCGGCGGCGTCACCGCTACCGCCTTGTGGACGTGGCGAATTCGATCCGGCCGCCGAGTTGGATGTGAGCGCACGGCACTGTTGGCGGCGCGCGTCCCCTGGAACCCCAACCGAATCTGCCACAGTGACGGGCATGAAGACGCTGATGATCCCCGTGGTGGCAGTTGCTGCCGCGCTCGTCTCGGCCCCGGCAGCATCCGCCGATGATCAGGGCTTTCTCGCCGAGGTTTCCGCCGTCGGGCTGCCGGTCTCCGATGCCAACCGTGACGTCCTGCTTCAGCTCGGACAGCAGGCATGCCTGACGGCACACGAAGATCCGTCGATGCGTCCCGATGATCTGGCGATGCAGATCGCCGAGGCCCGGTCGGCCTATCCGTTCGACAAGGCCAGGCTCGTGGTGTCCGCGGCGTTGCACAACTTCTGCCCGGATGTCACGGTGCCGCCGGGTCCCTGAGTCAGTCGTCCGACCGCGTGACCCCGTGCACCACGGCGACGCAGAGGTCGGCGCATTCGGCCGCGAGTTTCTCCGGCGTTTCGGTGGGATTCTCCAGCCAGGCTTCGATGATCTGGTTCACGCCGCCGACCATGAACTGGGCCCCGCGGCGTAGCGCGGCCGGATCCGGAGCGGCCGTGGTCAGTACATCGGGGGCGAGTTGGACGATCAGACCGGTGATCATCTCCAGGATGTGCGTGCGATGCTCTGTCAGCCCGGCGACGCTGCTGACATCGCCGGTGGCGATGCGGTGGATGTGCGGGTCGGCCGCGATGATGTTCAGGAATGCGGTGAGAGCCGAGCGCAGTTTGTCGGTCAGCGTCCCCGGGTCACCGACACCGGCGTTCACCAGCGCGGTCAGCAGCTGATCCCGCACATCGTCGGAAATGGCGTACAGCAACGCGTCTCGGGTTTCGAACTGCTCGTAGAAGTAGCGCGATGTGAGCCCGGCAGCACTGCAGACCGCACGTACGGTCACCTCGGTGATCCCCGATTCGCCCCAGATCTGCCGTCCGGCGGCGAGCAGCTTGCCCCGCCGTTCTGTGCGGCGGTCGGCTGCACTGACGCCGCCGTAACCGCGCACCACCTGTACGCGCTTCATCGACAGCACCCTACCCGGCGGCTACTTTTTGACTGCGGATGTAGTGAGCCAGATCGGGGCGCAGCTATTTCGACATCGAGCCCAGGAAGTAGGTCTCGTGGCCGTTGGGGTAGCCACCGCCGTCGGTGGCAATGTGGACGTGGTCGAAGTGGTTGAGGGTCTCGTTGCCGTAGTCGGCGGTCCAATGCGGCGCGCCGATACCCGGATAGAGGCCCTGCCGCCAGATCACGTGCAGCACACCCCAGCGCTTGGCGTTGGCCAATGCGAAACCGGCGATCTGATTGCCGAGGGCGATGCCCTCTTTGGAGTGATAGTTCGGGATCATCACGTCGATCGCGAGACCGTTGGGGTGCCACTTCAGCGCATCTTGGCGATACCCGCCGACGGTGGTGATCTCGGGGAACATCACGGCGATGGCGCGGGCGACCCAGATGGTCTTGACCTGGAGCCCGCCCTCCGGGGCCGGGCCCTTGGGCAGGGAGAACTGGAAATCGCGGGCCACGACGGGCGCACTGGCCGCCACCAACTCGGCCTGCGCGGCCACCGGTGCCGGTTGCTGGCTGGTGGATGGTGCCGCGGCCGGGACCTCTGCACAACACTTCGGCGCGGTGTTCTGCACATACACCATGCCCGCAGCGAGGGTTACGGAGGCGGCAAGCGCCAGCAAGCGCCCCCGGCCGCCGGCCAACAGTCGTTTCCCCACGGCAGCAATCTACTGCTGTCGGCGCCGCGGCGGGCTATCTTCGCCATCCGTGCGCCGACTATTCGTTAGCTGTCAGCCCACGCCTTCGGTCGGGTAGGGATACCCGGACGGTTCGGGAAGCTTGGTGTCGACGTAGCTGCGCAAGGCCGCATCATGCGGTCGCCGACGATGACCCGGCCTACCTAAACTGCCAAGATGCTCACACGGGCGCGGATGGTGGCCGCGACGCTGGTGGTGGTGCTCGGACTGGTCTCGCTGGTCCATGTGCTCTACATCGGGTTCGGACCCCTGCCTGACCGGGCAGAACGTCAACTCGGATTCCTCGATTCAGCCCTGGGTTCAGGTCGTGACACCGAAATGCAGGGCCTTTTCCCGGAGGGCGAATACTTCACCAGGGTGTTGACGGGTCTGGCCGAGGCTCAGGTGGCCGCCCAGCTCGGCGCAGACCCGCGATCCGCCGGTTACCTGGCCCGGGCCCGCGCGCGGCTTGCTGCCATCGAAACCCCGGAATCTGTGGCGGTTTTCGGCCGGGGAATGGTCCCGGCACACGGGATTTTCGCAGCGGGCTGGTCACTTGCGCTGGCTGTCGCCATCGCACGGGCGTCGGACTCCGATGCCGACCGCGCAGCAGTGCGGGACCGCGCCGGCGTCGTGTATTCGGCATTGGGGCAACCGGATTCACCATTTCCGCCCAGCTATCCAGGGCAATTCTGGCCGTGTGATTCGGTCGTGGCAGCGGGAGCACTTGCCCAGGCGATCTCGCTGCTCGATCTGCCATGGCGCCAGGATCTGGCCGACTGGCGCGAGCGGGCGTTGACCGCAGCCGATCCGGACACGGGCCTGCTGCCGCACCGGGTCGATGCCCGCGCTGACGCGCTCACCGGACCACGAGGGTCTTCACAAGCCATAGTCCAGACCTTCTGGCCTTCGGTCGATGCCGTGGTCGGAATCAAAGACGATCAGTGGCAGCGCTTTTCAGAAACGTTCGTCACCAGCAAGGCTGGTCTGGCCGGAATTCTGGAGTACCCGTCCGGCACCGGCGGCGACGCAGACGTCGACAGCGGCCCATTGATCTTCGGGGTGAGCCTGAGTGCCTCGGCGGTCGGGTTGGCGGCGGCGCGAGCCAACGGCGACCTTGATCTGGCCGGCCGGCTGACTCGGCAGGTCGAGCTGCTCGGGATTCCGGTGGGTATTCGCACCACGCGGTATCTGTTCGGTGTTCTCCCCGTGGCTGATGCGTTCATCGCGTGGGCTCGCACGGTACCCGCGAATGAGGTGGCACTGAGTGCGGGCTCGGGGCGGTCGGCGTGGTTTGTGGCGTGGGCCGTGCCCCCGGCGCTGTTACTCGCGGCGGGCCTGATGCTGTGGCCACGAAGGCGGCCGGGAAAACAAGGTAGGACTACGCATCCCTCACCGGCCCCTTGCCCGGCAGACTGAACCCATGGCAAGTCCTCATGTGGTGCCGTCGGTAGACGCCGCGACCCACGACACCAAACCAGAACGCGACCGCGCCGTCGATGTGGCACGCCTGGGTGCCCTGCTCGTGGTGATATTCGGGCACTGCGCACTGCTGCTGGCGACCATCGACTCGAGCGGTGTGCGGGTAGGCAACATCCTCGGCGCCTTGCCCGCGCTGGCCCCGGTCACCTGGGTGCTGCAGGTGATGCCGTTGTTCTTCATGGCTGGTGGGGCCGCAGGTGCTTACAGCTGGCGCGACGGACGGCCCTGGGGCGAATGGCTGCTCGCCCGTGCCCAGCGGCTGTGTCGGCCGGTGTTCTGGTACCTGGCCGCGTGGACGGTGGTCCTGCTGGTGGTGCGCGCGACGATGGGTGCCGCATCCGCGTCAGCCCTCGGGCGCGAATGCGTGGCGCTGCTGTGGTTCCTGGGCGTCTACCTGGTGGCGCTCGCATTCGTTCCAGCGCTGATGCGCTTGACCACCGGCCGGGCGCTGGCGTGGGTGGTGACCGGGCTGCTCGCGGCGTCCGGGCTGGTGGATGCCATCCGGTTCGCAGTCGGTACACCAGAGGCCGGCACCGCCAACCTGATCGTCGTCTGGCTGATCCCCGTCGTGATCGGGGTGGCCTATGCGCGGCACCTGATCTGTGCACTGCGGGCGCTGGTGATCGCGGTCGTCGCCTTCAGCGCGCAGGTAATCGTCTCTCTCACGGGCATTTACGACGTATCCCTCGTTGTCACCGGAACTGAGCGGGTGTCCAACGTGTCGCCGCCGACGCTGCTGCTGGCACTGCACTGCATCTGGATGCCGTGCCTGTTCATCGCAGCTGCGAATCCGATCCGGCGCTGGGCGGCCAGGCCCCGGGTCTGGCGCGTGGTGGCGACGGGCAATGGGGGCGCCATGACGCTGTACCTGTGGCACATCCCGGTGATCGCGATCGCCGCGTTCGGCCTGCACGCCCTCGGTCTCGACGCTTTCAATCCGCATGCCGCGGGCTTCTGGGCCCACCTGGCCTTGCGCGCAGTGGTTTTCGGCGTTCTCATGGCGGTCGCTTTCCGGCTGCTGTCACCGCTGGAGCATCGCCCGTTGCCATGGTGGGATCGCCGCGTTCAGATTCGGGGCGCGCGGTCGGTGCTGACAGGTGTGCTGCTGTGCGTGGCCGGTGCCGCGTTGACGCTGATGGCCAAGAACGGACTTGACGGTGTGCTGGGCTGGTCGGCGCTCGGCGGATTCTTCGTAGCAGCGGTCGCTGCGCGGGTCAGCGCAGGATCGGTGGTCAAGGCCTAATTCTCCTGTGGGGCAAGATCTGTGGATGAATCGAGCGTTGTGGATAACTTCTTCGGCCGTCGGTTGACGGCGATAGAATTCGAACATGCTTGCGAAGGCCGTCTCTGATCGAGAGTCGGTGATGGCTGCCTACGCCGAGTACGACACCGCCTGCGCGAAACTGGCTTCCCTCAACTATCAGGGGCTGAGCCTGCCCGAGCTTCTGGAGCTACAGTCCCGCCGTGAACATCGTGTCCGGTGCATGCCCGCGGTGGACCACGCCCTGTTGGCCGAGATCCAAACCCGCACCACCCCGGCCGAGATCGGTGCGAAAAGCTGGGCCGATGTGATGGCCATCCGGCTGCGCATCAGCACCAAGGAAGCCAAACGCCGCGTCACCGAAGCCGCTGTCCTGGGCCCGCGCACCACTGTCATCGGGGAGTCGCTGGCGCCGGTACTGCCGGCCACCTCCGACGCCCAGGCTGCCGGTGCGATCAACGCCGAGCACGTGGCGGTGATCAAGAAGTTCTTCGCCAAACCGCCTGTGCCGCTCGATGCGGCTACCCGCGCCCAGATCGAGGCTGATCTGGTCCGAATCGCCAGCGGCAACAGTCCGGAGATCCTGAAACAGTGCGCTGATCGGATCGCGTTCCTGCTCAACCAGGACGGCACCGAGCCTATCGACGACGAATGCCGACGCCACGGTGAGATCGTCATCGGGGCTCAACAAGCCGATGGCACCAGCGAGATCCGTGGCCGACTCACCCCCGAAGCCCGCGCCACCATCCTCCCGATCCTGTCGCGCTACGGCGCCCCGGGCATGTGCAATCCCGCCGACGAATACCCCTGCGCCACCGGCACTCCCAGCGCAGAGGCCATTGCATCCGACACCCGCACCGCCGCCGAACGCTATCACGATGCGCTGGTCGCCATGGGCCGCAACGTGCTGTCTTCGGGGGAGCTGGGTGAGCACAACGGGCTACCGGTATCCATCGTGGTATCCACAACGTTGCGGGAATTGGAAACCAGGACCGGCATCGGACTGGCCACCAGCGGCACCGAATTGCCGATCGGCGATGTCATCCGGATGGCCGCCCACGCCCACCATTACCTGGTGGTCTACGAAAATCATCGCCAGGTCCCGCTCTATCTGGGCCGGTCCAAGCGCGTCGCCACCCCCGGGCAGCGGATCGTGCTGCACAACCGTGACCGCGGCTGCACCCGGCCCGGCTGTACCTGCTCCACCGATCGTTGCCAGGTCCACCACGGCCGAAAGGACTTCAGCCAAGGTGGATCAACTGATATCGCCGACCTCACCCTGGCTTGCCCCAAGAGCAATCGGCTCGTCCACGACAAGGGTTGGCACACCCGCATCCGCGATGACGGTCGCGTCGAATGGATCCCACCGCCTCTACTGGACACCG
Source organism: Mycolicibacterium peregrinum (assembly GCF_002102345.1). Taxonomy (GTDB): domain Bacteria; phylum Actinomycetota; class Actinomycetes; order Mycobacteriales; family Mycobacteriaceae; genus Mycobacterium; species Mycobacterium peregrinum. Next base: position 166,121 of record NZ_LQPP01000040.1, on the reverse strand, counting down.
GCCAAGATCGCACTAACCACTACTGGCACCCCGAAGATCTTTTCCACCCGCCCGAGAATGGCCGGGAGGATGACCCTTAGGTGCCCATCAGGGTCGCGGTGTAGGTCCCGGCGTCGGCCCCATCATGCCGCCCGGTCCCATCATCCCGCCGTGGTCCATCATCGGGCAGGAACTCTGCCGGTCATCGGACATGCCCCGGTAGCCGCCGTGGTGATAACCCTGGCCGGCGCCGATCATCAGGCCACTGAAGAAGATGACGGCAAAGATGAAGAGCAGCCCGGCAACGATGCCCACCACGGCGGCAGCCTGGCCCAGTCGGTTGGGGCGGGTGTCAGATCCGTCGGCTCGGGGTTGAGGTGTTTCGGTCATGTCTGCGGCCCTCCTGAACGCGCGTGCTGTCGCCAGTATCTGCCGCCTCCGCTGCCGCGGATAGGGACATTGGTCCTCAATTCGGGTGCAACCCGGGATCATCCGTGCATCGGATTCAACCGCCCACGGCGGCGCGGTTTTCCACCGGAGGGCTGAGGGCCCTCGTTGGTCACGACCCTGCGGTAGAAACCGGCGCAGTGCCAAGTTGCGCGCGCCGCGAAGCCCTAGTCCTCCTTACGGATCAACCGTCCCAGCGCCTCACGATCGGGTGCCAGCAGTTCATCGATGCGGGCCTGGTTCACGTCGGCCACGATGATCTCGCCGACCTCCTGGTACACATCGCTGAAGATGCCGTGCGCCTTCATCTTTTCGGTCTGATAGACGTTGTCCTCCGTCGGCGTCACGTAGTAGACGATCTCCGGCTTGAACCGGTGGATCAGCCACACGTGAATGAGGTCCATCAGACGCTTCTTGCGCAGCTTCTCGGCGAAGGTGTTCTGATCGCGCACCGTCAGGATGTTGCGGCCATGCCGATCCTTGATGGGGTCGACGACGACGTTGGCGAGTGGCTCGTCACCGTCGCCGTAGATGCCGAGGTCGAGGACGTCCGATCCGGCGCGGCGCGGCCGCAGCTGCACCCGCAGGTTCTCGCCGATCTTGTAGTAATCGCCCCACATTGCCAGCCACTCCTCGAGGAGCTTCTTGGGTACCTCGGTCTGCACCAGATGCTGGTGCTGCGTGGAGCCGGCGCCCATCGCCTTGGTGGTGGCGGTACGGCCCGACGAGGCGGCAAGCGCCGCGTCGCTGCGCGGACCGCCGACGAGTGTCTGCGGTGTGCGGTAAGGGGATTCGACCAGCCGCATCTTGCGTTGCAGCCGCGCCAGCGCCAGCATGCCCTCCTGCTGCAGGGAGGTCGCGAACTCCTCACACGCCACGCCGTCGACCTGATGGCCGCCGTAGGTGATGAAGTTGAAGACGAACCCCATCTTGCCGAGTTCCGCAGGGAACGCCCGCATCTCGTCATCGGTCATGCCGGTGGTGTCCCAGTTGAACGACGGTGACAGGTTGTAGGCCAGCATCTGATCGGGGAACTCGGCGTGGATGGCGTCGGCGAACTGCTTGGCGTCGGCCAGGTCGGCGGTCTTGGTCTCCATCCACAGGATGTCGGCGAACGGTGCGGCCGCCAGCGACTTCGCGATGGCGTACGGAATGCCACCGCGCACCTGGTAGTAGCCCTCAGGGGTCTTGACCCGCTCACAGTCCCAAGGCACGTCCGCGCCCAGCTCGCGCGCCTTCTCCTGCGCCGTGTACAACGACGCCCGCGCGGCGAAGCCACGCCAGTCTGCGGCGCTCATCGCGGCCGGCTCGCCCTCGCGTTCCCGGAACTCCAGCAGCTCGGCGACCGCCTCGCCGTACGTGTTCAGCCCGGCGTCGGCCTGCCACGCCTCGACGAACGCCGACTCGACCTTGTCGAACATGGCGTCCACCGAATCGCCGGCCACATGCGCCTTGACGGCCTCGGCGATGGTGTTCGTGAGGCCCTCGCGTTCCAGCCAGGCCTCGGCGGTCGCATACTCGCCGGCGGGCAGCGCATAGAGCAGATGCCCGTTGAGTTCGGTGACGCCGAGATCGTAGAACCGGCGCACCATTGCCAGGAAACACGACTTGTACGTCGGCACCGACAGGTTTGTCGCCCCCAGCAGGAACGGCTGGTCGCGCTCGTCGGCGCGACTGTCGATCAGGTTGGCGGCCTCGGCGTCGGTGCGGGCCACGATGATGCCGGGCACTCGCATGATGTCCAGCTGGAACCGGGCGGTGTTGAGCCGTTTGATCTGCTCATCCGAGGGCACCAGCACCTTGCCGCCCTGGTGGCCGCACTTCTTGGTACCGGGACGCTGATCCTCGATGTGGTAACCCGGCACCCCGGACTCGACGAAACGGCGGATCAGGTTGCGCACATGCGGATCGCCGCCGTGACCGGTGTCGGCGTCGGCGATGATGAATGGCCGGTAGTCGACGGCCGGGGTGGCCGCTCGCTGTTCGGGGGTCATCCGCAGCCGCAGATACTGCTGATTGCGGTCGGCGGTCAGCAGGGCCCGGACCAGCCCGGCAGCCTCGTCGGGCACCTGGCTCAGCGGGTAGCTGGCCAGGTCCGGCCCCGGATCCTCGCTGATGGATCCCTTGGCCGAGGTGGCCCATCCGCCCAGGTAGATCCCTCTGATCCCCATCCGTTTCATCACGACCGCCTGACCCGGCGAGTACGGCCCGAAGGTGGTGATGCTCAGCTTCTGGGCGAACAGATCGCGAAGGTAGAGAAAGAAATCGGTAGCGGCCTCACGGGCCACCGGATAGTCCGACGGGATCGTGCCTCGCTGCTCGGCGACCTGACGCGCCGAGTACAGGCGGGTGATGCCGGCGAACCGAGGACTGTCGATGTAGGCCTGTGTGGCCTCGACGTCCTCCCGGAACGGTGACGTCTCTGCGTTGGCTTCGATGGTGGCCATGGGTTTGCTCCTCTTCGAGCTCGGCTTCCTCGATTATCGCGGTGGAGACGATTCGAGGGACCGGTTGCGGAAAAATCGTTCGCCATGACAGGTAGTACCCACGCTCGGGCGGCTTCGAAAAGCTCTGTATTCCAGCCAGTTTGACTTGCGGTTTCACAGGCTTCGCCAAGCCACAGCCGTCACCTCGATTCCGCCCCTACGATCGGGGTATGCCGAAGCTGACCAAGAAGGTGAAATCGCTGTTCAGTAGGCGTCGGCCAGTCACGCGCGAAGATGCCGCCGAGATTGCTGACTGGCTCAACGAGGGTGGCGCGCTCCATCCCGACGGACCGCCGACGATCATCGATCCGAAGAAGCCCCGGAAGGCCTGACACCGGGCCGCTAGGCTGCACGGCATGTCGATCGACCGGGCCGCGCTGGCCGCCGGTGCCATCCGATTCGCGTCGGGAGTCTCGTTTCTCGTCGACCCGAAGCGGGCCGACCGGTGGTGGGGCGCCCGGGAAACACCAGACGCAACCGCGCAGCTGATGTGGCGGTCGATGGGATACCGCGACGCGCTGATCGGCGGACTGCTCTTGACGGCGGGACTGCGCGGCAAGGACACCCGCGGGTGGTTCCTGGCCTCCGGCGGCGCCGACGCCGCAGACCTGCTCGGGGGGATGGCGGTACACGACCAGCTGCCACGGTCACAGAAGATCATCGGGCTCGGGGGAGCGGTGGTCGGCATCGCCGTCGGGCTGTGGGGTGCCACCCGGCGCCGGGCGCGTGCCGAGGGCACCCCGACGGACTAGCTGTTCGACTCGATGATGTCGCTGCGGTACCAGCGGGCGGCGACGAGATAACAGCCCATCGCCAGCAGTTGCAGTACCGGAACCAGGATCAGCAGGGCCCGGCCCAGCGCGTGCACGCCGAGATCGGCGGTCAGTGCGTCACTGATCAGGCCGGTGACGAACGGGCCGATGGAGCCGAGAATGGCGTTGAAGAACAGGAAGATCGCCGACGCGGTAGCCCGTTGCGCCGGCAGTACCAGGCGGTGGATGGCGGCAATGGACGGCGCCAGGTATGCCGTGCCGATGACGTAGCTGAGCGCCAGGAACCACACGCACGCCAGCCGGCTTTCGACAGTGAACGCCAACACGGAGGCCGGCAGCAGCAACGCCGTCGTCGCCACGACGATCCACAGCAGCCAGCGCGGGTCGCGCACCGCCAGCCGGTCGGCCAGCCGGCCCACGATCAGCAGACCGAGCACCCCGGCCAGCCCGGTGGCCAGGCCGTACTCCCACCCGACCGCACTGAGTGACATGGAACGCGTCCGCATCAGGAAGGCCGGCGAGAACGTGGTCAGCGAGTAACCGGCGGCCGAGACGAACGCGGTCCCGCCGATGACGGCCAGGAAGCTGCGCTTTCGCAATAGCCCCCACCACCTGTCGGTCACGTCCTGTTCCCGGTGTACCGCAGCCGGCAGCGACTGGCGGGCCCCGACGATCAACAGCACCAATGGGGCGAACACCACGCTGAATGCACCGATTGCCACGAAAGCCGTTCGCCACCCCAGGTTTTCTGCCAACAGACCGCCGCCGATCAGGCTGGCGCCGCTGGCCAGCGGGATCGAGAACGTGATGACTGCCAGCGGTGCCGCGCGGCGCTCCGGAGGGAAGTTGCGGGCCACATAGGCGTGGGCGGCCGGGGTGCTGCCCGCCTCGCCGACCGCGACGCCCACCCGGGTGAGCGCGAGCTGAAAACCGGACTGCACGGCACCGCCGAGCATGGTCATGGTGCCCCACAGCGTCAGACAGCCGGCGATCACCGCGCCGAACGCTCCGCGGTCGGCGACCTGGGCCACCGCGACGCCGAGGACCGCGTACACGATCAGGAAGCCGAACCCGTTGATCACACCGATCGCGGTGTCCGACAGGGCAAGTTCGTGTTTGATCGGCTCGGCCAGTACCGAGGGCAGGAACCGGTCGACGTAGTTGAGGGTTCCGACCAGAGTGAGCAGCGCGACCGCGGCCCATGCGCGCCGCCGCCCGTGGGTAGAGCTCGTGTCACCCATGTCGTACGCCGCGGGCGAACCGCCACAGATACCGCGGCAGACGGCGCAGCGGCACCGCTGTGGGCCACTCCTGCGGGCGGAAGAAGGCGTCGGAGCCGCCGTCGACGAAAATCACACTGCCGCAGAGGAAATCGGCCGAGTCCGACAGCATGAAACACATCCAGTCGGCGAGATGGCCCGCGTCGCCGTATCCGCCGATCGGTACCGGGAACTTCCGCACGGCGGCGCCCTCGCGCGGATCGGCGAGCTGGGCCTGCAGAAGTGGGGTCAGGATGGCACCGGGGGCCAACGCGTTCAGGCGGATACCCGCACCGGCCCACTCGGCGGAGACCGCACTGATCCGCAGCCAGCGGCTCACCGCGATCTTGGACGCCGCGTACATGATGGCTGATCCGTTGCGGCCCAGCAGGCGCAGCGAGCGGACTGCCCGGTCGGTGTCGCGCGCCGACAAGGCCCGGATGGTCCGGCGGGGGACCACCGGCACCGTTGTCGTCGAATTGCTGGAAATCACAACGACTTTGGCGCGGTCCGCGTTCGCCAGCGCGGGTTGCCAGGCCTCGAGGAGTTCGACCACGCCGAGGAAGTTGACCTCGGCGATCAACCGGTTGCGGTCAGCGCCGGGGCCGGGGCCGAGCCCGGCGGCCAGCACCGCCCCGTCGAGCCTTCCGCCGCACGCCGCCAGGACGCCGTCGGCCGCCGTCCGACGTCCCCGCGGTGTGGACAGGTCGGCAACCACATCGCCTTCTTTGAGGTCCACACCGATCACGGTGTGCCCGAGATCGGTGAGCCGTCGGGCAGCCTGCAAGCCCATGCCGGATGCGGACCCGGTGACCGCGTATGTGCCGATGATCGCCTCCTTGCCGCCCGGATTCGGGCTGGTTCGGCGGCCAAAATAGCATCCAGGTGAATTCTCGGTGCCCAGCCGGTTACCGACCCTTTCTCCCGGATGCCGATGCCGGTGAGGCGTCATACGCTCGTCGCGGCCGGGAGCCGGTCACGCGAGAAGAATCGAGGGCGCAGGGTGAAGACAGTGCTGGGGCTGTCGGTGACTTCGCACGGCATCGCCTGGGCACTCGTCGACGGCGACCGCCCCACCGCAGATCTCACCTCCCTCGATGACGACGCCTTCCACGTCGGCGCCGCCGGTGACCTGGCCGGCCGAGCGGCGGCCGCAGCCCGCAGTGCGCAGGCCATCGCGGCCGCCAGCGGTCAGAAGGTGGTGGCGATCGGCGTATGTGCGGCCGGCGTCGTCTCCGATCACGGCGACGGCGACCCGGTGGCCGAACTCTTCGACCTGCTCGCCGCCGCGGGGTTCGACGATGTGCGTCTGGTCCCGGGACAATCCGGCACCGCCGCCCGCGACGCCGCGCTGGCGGTCGCGACCGACGCGGTCGCCGGGACGCCCAGGCTCGCCGCGCCCCGGGCCCCGGCCCCACGCAGGCACAACGCGGTGCGAGCGGTGGCCGCGACTGCCGCGGCTGTGGCGGTGGGACTGCTCACGGTCGGCTCGCAGTTCGTCGAGCCGGTGCCGGATCCGGCCGCCGACGACGCCGGCGTCACCGCGGCTGCGCAGCCGCAACTCGTCACCGTCATCACCCCGCGGGACATCCCCCGATCGGTGGCGGAACCGTCTGCCGTGCCGGATGTCTCGATCCAGGCGGCCGAACGGGCCGAGCGGGCGCCGATCGCCGAACCGGTCTCAGCGGTCGAAACAGCTGTGCCCCAAGTTGTCCCGGCAGCCCTCCCACACCTTCCAGCCGCACAGCCACCAGCTGCACAGCCACACCTACCCGTACCCGCTGCCGAGCCGCACGTCGCGGCCGACCCGTCGCCCGGCCCCGCGTTTCCCGCGGCGTTTCCGGCCGCCCAGCCGAGCCTGGCGCCGCAACCGAGTCCGGTACCGCAACCGAGCCCGCCACCGGCAGGCTTGTGGTTCCTCGGCGCGATGCCGTAGGTCCGAATTACGGCAGGCTCGCCAGATACCGCAGCCCCGACATGCCCGGCAGGAAGAAGTACGCACCACCCCGAAGTGTGGTGAAAGCCGGAATACCCTTGTGCACCTTACGTATCGGGCGTTTGGGAACAGTGAAATCGAGGGTGCCGTCCTGGGTGCCGCAGATCGGGTCGTGCTCGTTGCCCAGTTCGTGGAACGACTTGTCATTGATCCAGACGTTCTGCGCGAACTCGAACTGGCGCACCAGGTCGGCGCAGATTATGAACGCCGCGATGCCACGATCCACCCCGTCATCGGCTGCGCCGTCGGGAAGTGCGGGGCCATAGGTGGCGCCGCGCCGGATCATCCGGCGGCGGTTCATGTAGTGCGCGGTGTCGCGTGGGTTGAGCCGGCGCGCATGCGACCCGAGCGGGCACGCATAGCCGAAGGGATCCATTTCCTTGTAGTTGAAGTCGTTGTTACGCATCGGGTCCGCGCCCAGTTCGGGATCGTCCTGCTCGGGCGCCAGTACCAAGGGGGCGCCACTGCGCCACCGGCCCATGAACTTCGCGGCCAGCAGTTCCTCGGCTTCCGGCGAATCCGACCGCTCACGGAGGTAGTCGCGGAACAGCGCGACGTGTTCCTCGAGTCGGCGGTAAGCCATATAGCTGCCGTTGCGGGACAACGCATCCGGCTTGGGCAGGTTCGCGACCGGGCCGTCCTCATCGGGGTATCCCAGGATGAACTCTCCGGGCTCGAGCGGGTCGCCGGAACCCGGCGTGGGCTCCTCGCCGGATCCCTTCATCACCGGTTGCGACAACCGATCGCGGTATCCGAAGTGATCATGGGCGTAGTTGAACGGCGGAGTCGCATTCAGGTCGAGGTAGGACAGGCTGCGCACCCCGGGGGTTCGGTCGAGCAGCTTGTCGTGCTCGGCGATGGAGCGACGGTACTGCTCGTCAGTGCGGGAGAACAGAATCGCGATCGCATGCAGATCGTCGCCGGCCAGGCCGCCCAACCAGTGCTCGGGAGCGGCCGTGCCGGTGTCGCCGAGGATCGGGGCACGCCGTGCCATACCTTCCCGGAACGCGTCCGGGAAGCTGGCCAGCGACTCCTCGTCGACGCCGAGTGCCCGCAGTCCGGTCCAGGTGAAGGCCAGCGTGACCCAGCGGTCGGATTCGTCCATGGTGGCCTTGGCGTCCGCGGCCGAGGACACCTTGTCCAGCAGTTCGGTGAGCCAGGCGCGTCCGCCCGCAGGGGTGTCGAAGGTCAGGAACTCGTAGCGCCCGGTGATGGCCGGTGTGCGGGTCAGCAGGATGTGCTGGATGTCGTCGAACTCGAGCACGGCCGTTATTGCATCTGGTCGAGCATGGTGGAGAAGGCGGACTTGAGGCGCAGGGCCTTCTTGATCTCGTCGGCGGTGACGTAGGGGTACTCACCGTATTCGAGGAAGCTCGGCACCTGGTGGGCCCGGACGAACTCGATGAACGCCTGCGGGTTCTCCTTCCAGTCCTCGGGGAAGCCCTCCAGGTTGGTGAACACCGTGGTGATGCCGGTAGCGCTGAACAACTGCACCGCGTCCTCGGTGTACTTGTCGAAGTCGGTGTCGAAGATGCCCTGGTATTGGAAATGCAGGCCCGAGCCGACGTCGAACAGTTGCCAGCGCAAGTAGTGCAGCCGCAGTGGCGCAAGGACTTCAGGGCTCGCGGCGACGGCTTCCTCGATCTGCTTGCCGTACGCCCGCACCGCCTCCTCACGGCCTTCCTTCACCTTTGCGATGATGGAAAACCCATGGCAGGCAGGCGTTCTCGGATAGGTCGGGCCGTAACGGCCCTCCTTGAGTTCGAAATAGCCCTCCGGCGGGATGGCCATCGCGGCGGGCTTGGTCCAGTCAGGCTGATCGGTAGTCATCTAGAACCCCCAGGTGCGCTCAGGTAACGCCGAACGCTAGCACCGTCGGGCCGCTTGGAACGTGGATTGCGTTGACGCGCCGTCAAATTTGCCTGGGCGTTTCATGGAAAACCCGGAAAACGTCCGTGCTCGGCGTATTGTCCGCTGTGTCGGGGCCGTCGAGGGGTTGGCCACGACCACCCCGGGGCCAGGAACTACGAGTGCCCGGCCCCGTCCAGAACAGCGCTGCGAGCGAAGGCACGAACCCGGTCCTTGGCGACCTTGCCGTTACCGGTCAGCGGTAGCGACTCGGTGAACAACACCACCCGCGGCCGCTTGAAACCCGCGATCGCGCTGCGCACATGGCTGATCAGCTCGTCGGCTGTCGGCCGGTGCGCCGGTTTCGGTACGACCACCGCGCACACGGCTTCACCCCAGTAGTCATCGGGGACCGCGACCACCGCGACCTGGTCCACCCCGGGATGTCCGGACAGGGCATCCTCGACTTCGCGGGACGACACGTTCTCACCACCGGTGACGATGATGTCCTTGAGCCGGTCCACCACGAACAGGCGTCCGTCGGGATCGGTGCGACCCATGTCGCCGGTGCGCAGCCAACCGTCCTCGGTGCTCGCCCCGTCGGGCCAGTAGCCGGGTGTCACCTGCGCGCCGCGCACCATGATCTCGCCCACCTGGCCGGGCGGCAGCAGCCCGCCGTCCGCGTCGGCGATGCCGATCTGGACATCGCTGTGCGGATAGCCCGCGCTGGTGAGCAATTCGGGTTGGCCCGCAGCCCCGGCCCGATGGTCCTCGGGGCCGAGAAACGTGATGTTCCCGCCGGTTTCCGTCATCCCGTAGCCCTGGTGGAAGTCGACGCCGAGGGTATCGATCGCCCGACGCAGCAGATCCAGCGGCATCGCCGCCGACCCGTAGGCGATCGCGTCGAGAGTGGGCAGACCGGACCCGGTGTGTTCGAGATGTCCGAGCAGCGAGTGCAGCATCGTCGGCGCCAACGAACATGAGGTCACACCGTGGCTGCGTACCAGCTGCGCGAAAGTCTCCGGGCGGTACTGGGCACACAGCACGACTGTCGCGGCCACCGCGTGCTGGACCAGTATGTTGTACCCGGCGATGTGGCACATCGGAAACGGCAACAGGTATACCCCGCCCGGTCGCACCGAGCGGCCCGCCACTGAACCCCACACCGCGGTGAGAACCGAACGGTGGTTGTGCACAACAGCTTTCGGAACCCCGGTGGATCCGCTGGTGAACAGCAGCCAGGCCGGGTCGTCGGGTCTGGTGACACCGGGCAGTGGGAGATCCGACTCGGGAGCGGCCCGCCATCCGTCGGATTCGAATGCGACGGCCGGCGCGACAGCGGGTGCGAGACCCGACAGGTAACGCTCGTCGCCGAGCAGCAGGGTGGGCCGGGCGGTGGCCAGCTGGGCCGCCTGTTCGGTCGGGCTGAGACGTTGGTTGATCAGGGTCAGCACCCGTCCGCTGCGCGGCACGCCGTAGTACAACTGGGCGTAGGCGGCGCTGTTGTCAGCGACCACGGCCACCCGGTCACCAGGAGCGGTCCGATCCGCCACCCAGCCCGCGACGCCACGGATCTGGCGATCGAACTCGGCGAACGTCGCGGTGACGCCGTCATCGGTCACCACGGCCGGGCGCTCGGGCGCGCCTGCAGCCGCGGCCGAAACCAATTCGTGCAGCAGGCTCATGCCGGATCCCCCTCGGGCTGATCGAACCGGTCCAGATAGCGCCGCACGAAGTCCTGCGCCTCGACATGCCCACGGCTGATGCCCAGACCCTGCTCGAGCACCAGGATGCGGGCCAGACTCGCCACGATCATCGACATCACGACGGGCGGGAACTCGTCGGTGTCGATGCCGTGGGCCTGCAGCGCCGAGGCCATCGCGGCCTCCTCGAGATCCCGGAACCGGTCGGCGTAGCCCGCGATCTCGCTGCGGATGGCCTTGCGGTGGTTGGCCAGGGCCATGAACTCCATCCACAGCGCCGCGCCCTGGGCGTTGTTGAGCTCCCACAGCGCACGCAGCGGAGCGTCCTGGGCGAAGGCCTCTTGTTGAGCGCTGAGGTTCGTCTCGGCGCCGGCCGCCAGGACCGCGATGAACAGGTCGTCCATGCTGGGGAAGTAGTAGTGCACGAGTGCGGGTTTGACCCCGGCCTGCGCGGCCACCCTCCGAGACGTCGCCGCGGCATAGCCCTCCTCGAGCATGACCTGGGCGGTGGCCCGGATCAGTGCTCGGCGGGTGGTGCTCGGCGGGCTCATCGCACCCTTGACCACGCGCGGCGACGGCTGCTAGACATGGCCTGAGTGTAATTATTGGGCGATCGCCCAAAGTTGGAAGGTGGGCGATGACAGGACGGGTCGACGGCAAGGTCGCGCTGATCACCGGAGCGGCGCGAGGTCAGGGCCGCAGCCATGCGGTGCGGTTGGCGGCCGAGGGCGCCGACATCATCGCGGTGGACATCTGCGCCACCTTCGACCGGTCGCCGGCATCGGGGGCGACGGCCGAGGACCTGGCCGAGACCGCCGATCTGGTGAAGAACCTGGGCCGGCGCATCGTCACCGCCGAGGTCGACGTGCGCGATTTCGGTGCACTCAAGGCCGCCGTCGACAGCGGTGTCGAGCAGCTGGGACGACTCGACGTCATCGCGGCCAACGCGGGCATCGGAACCACCGGGGTGAAGCTGGACCGGATGGACGAAGACCTCTGGCAGGAGATGCTCGACGTCAATCTCAGCGGGGTCTGGAAGACGGTGAAAGCCGGTGTGCCCCATATCCTCGCCGGTGGGAGGGGCGGGTCGATCATCCTGACCAGCTCCGTGGCCGGGACGAAGGCCTACCCCTTCACCGGGCACTACGTCGCCGCCAAACACGGTGTGGTCGGCCTGATGCGCAGCTTCGCCGTCGAACTGGGCCAACATTCGATCCGGGTCAACTCTGTACACCCCACCCACGTCAACAGCCCGATGCTGATGAACGAGGCGACCTACCGGATGTTCCGGCCGGACCTGGAGAACCCGGGGCCCGAGGATCTGGCCCCGATCTGCCAGACGTTCCACATGCTGCCGATCCCGTGGGTCACCCCCGAGGACATCAGCAACGCGGTCCTGTTCCTGGCGTCGGACGAGGCCCGCTACATCACCGGGGTCACCCTGCCCGTCGATGCCGGCAGCTGCCTGAAATGACCGTGTACTACGACCCTTATGACGTCGGGATCGTCGCCGACCCGTATCCGGTCTACGCCCGGCTACGCGACGAAGCGCCGCTGTACTACAACGAGCGCTACGACTTCTGGGCCCTGTCGCGGCACGCCGACGTCGAAAAATCCTTGTCGGACTGGGAAACGTTCTCCAACAGCCGAAGTGACATCCTCGAGCTGATCCAGTCCGACTTCGACATGCCGCCGGGCGTGATGATGTTCGAGGACCCGCCCATGCACTCCCTGCTGCGCGGGCTGATGTCACGGGTGTTCACACCGCGGCGGATGGCCGAGATCGAGGATCAGATCCGGCAGTTCTGTGTGCGGTGCCTGGATCCGCTGGTCGGCTCGGGCGGATTCGACATCATCGCCGAACTGGCCTCGATGATGCCGATGCGGGTGATCGGAATGCTGCTCGGCATACCGGAATCCGAGCAGATCGGGGTGCGTGACGCCAACGACGCCAATCTGCGGACCAAGCCGGGTGCGCCGATGAAGGTGGTGCAGGCCGACCGCATCGCCGACGGCCGGATCTACGCCGACTATGTGGAGTGGCGGGCGAACAACCCGTCCGACGACCTGATGACGGCCCTGCTGAACGTCGAGTTCACCGACGAGTTCGGCGTCACCCGCAAGCTTGAGCGCAAAGAGGTGCTGCACTACACCCAGGTGGTGGCCGGCGCCGGAAACGAGACCACCGGCCGGCTCATCGGCTGGCTGGCGAAAGTGCTTGCCGAACACCCCGACCAGCGTCGGGAAGTGGAACGGGACCGCTCACTGCTGACCCGCGCGGTCGACGAGACGCTGCGCTTCGAACCGACCGGTCCACATGTGGCGCGTTGGGTGGCACGGGATTTCGAGTACGACGGCACCACGGTGCCGGCGGGCAGCGCGATGCTGCTGTTGTTCGGGGCGGCCAACCGCGACCCGCGTCGCTATCGCAACCCCGACACCTTCGACATCCATCGCGACAACATCAGCCACCTGACCTTCGGCAAGGGACTGCACTACTGCCTGGGCGCCAACCTGGCCCGGCTGGAGGGCCGCGTCGCACTCGACGAACTGCTCAACCGCTTCCCCGAATGGGAGATCGACTACGGCAGCGCACAACTGGCACCGACCTCCACCGTGCGCGGTTGGGAGCAACTGCGCCTCATGGTGTGACCGACTGTGGTGAACTGAGCCGGTGAGCATCTGGATCGGCCAGGCCCGGCGCAGCGTCAGCGGTGACGTGCCGGCGCCCCCCGACCAGGTGCGGGCGTTCTACGTCGACCTGGACCACATCGCGCAGGTGCACCCGCTGGTGCAGTGGGTGCGCAGCACCTCCCGAGTGGACCTGCCCGACGGATACCGGCAGGACTATCAGGTGCGTGATCGAATCCCGATGGGACCGTTCGCGCTTCCGATCACCTACCGGGCCCGGCTCGTCGTCCCCACCGAGGGCGCGGTGAGCGCGCAGGCCCGTCAGTTCCCTCAGGTAAAACTGGACAGCCAGGTGGTTTTCGCACCGACCGAGGCCGGAACCCGGATCACCGAAGAGCTGACCATCGCCGCGCCCAGGCCGCTGTTGGCGATCACCGTGGGGCAGGCCGTCGCTGCCCACACCACGATGCTCGCCGCCATCGGGAAACTGTTCGCGCCCTGAGCCTTCGGACTACGAGGCGCTGACGGCCTCGGCGTGCTCGGTGGCCACCGACTTGGCCCACCGGTAATCGGCCTTGCCCGCGGGGGAGCGCACGATCTGCGGAGAGCGGACGAACGCCTTCGGGATCTTGTAGCGCGCGATCGCCCGCTCACACACCGTCGCGAGCTCCTCGTCGGTGGCCGAGGCCCCCTCGGCGAACTGCACGACCGCCACGACCTCGTTACCCCAGCGCTCCGACGGGCGACCGACCACCACCACGTCGTAGACGGCGGGGTGCGCGGCGACGGCTCGCTCGACCTCCTCGACGAAGATCTTCTCGCCGCCCGAGTTGATGGTGACCGAATCCCGGCCCAGCAGTTGGATACGCCCGTCTTCCAAGACATTTGCCCGGTCGCCCGGAACGGCCCAACGGACCCCGTCGATGGTGGGGAACGTGCGGGCGGTCTTGGCCTCGTCGCCCAGGTAGCCCAGCGGGATGAGATCGCGCCGTGCCAGCCAGCCGCCGCTCTCGCCGGGGCCGAGCACCCGGGACAGATCCTCGGCCACCACCGCGGTGTCGGACTGGGCGTTGAAGGTGGCCGCCTCGGAATCGGTGCCCGCGGTGGAAGCGGTGCTCATCTGGGTGCCCGACTCCGAGGAACCCACGGCATCGAGCAACATCAGGTGCGGCAGTGCGGCCAGGATGCGTTCACGCACGGTGGGGGACAGCGGCGCGCCGCCGTTGGTGATCGTGAACAGACCCGACAGGTCGTAGTCGCCCTTCTCGATCTCGTCGATCAGCGGTCGCGCGATCGCATCGCCGACCACCGGGATGCTCAGTACCCGTTCGCGGGCGGCCAGCTCCAACACGTTGTCCGGGCGCATCTTCACCACATCGTCGGGGATGACCAGCTTTCCGCCCATGGTGATGGCGTTGTAGGCGGCCCATTGCGCGGCTCCGTGCATGAACGGCGGGATCATCAGCAGCGACAGCCCGCCACCCGCGGTGGCGGCCCGCTCGGCGAGCTCCTCGTACGACGCGATGAAGGTGTCGCTGCCGAACGGCCGGCCACCCATCGACGACAGGAAGATGTCGTGCTGGCGCCACAGCACGCCCTTGGGCATGCCGGTGGTGCCGCCGGTGTAGAGGATGTACAGGTCGTCGCCGGACGGAGTCGGCATCCGGTCAACGCCCGACGGGGACGGCATGCCGGCTTGCGGCGCAGGGGTTTTGAGGATCGTCTCGTAATCGACGGCACCCGGCAGGAGCTCGTTGCCCGATTCGTCGGCGACCTGGATGAGTACCTGCAGATTCGGCAGCTGGTCGCGGATCGCGGCCACCCGGGGCGCGAACTCGGCGTTGTAGATCACCGCGCGGGCGTTCGAATCCTTCAGCAGGTAGAGGAGTTCCTCCTCCACGTACCGGTAGCTGACGTTGAACGGTGCCACCCGGGCGCGGTAGCTGCCGATCATCGACTCGAGGTACTCGTTGCCGTTGCGCAGGTAGATGCCCAGGTGGTCCTGGCCCGATTCGTGCCCGGCCAGCCCGTCGCGCTCGGTGTGCGTGCCGAGACCGGCCGACACCAGGTAATGGGCGAAGCCGTCGACGCGTGCGTCGAACTCGGCGTAACTCAACCGGCGATCCCGCCACACCAGGAAGGTCTGATCGGGGACGGCTTTGGCCACCGTGGAGAACACTGTGGACAGGTCGAACTTCACGTCGCTCATGGCACTCCTGGTCACGGATTCGGGCCCCACGACCATACATGTACCCCTCGGCTGTATGGCCGGCGGGATGTGACCCGCGCCTCAGACCGGGAAGAAACCGTCTCCGGTCAAAATGCCCGGCTGCCACCCCTGCTCGCCAAGGCACAGCATCGGCCGGCCGTCAGGCGACTGAGCGGCTTCCTGCGGCCCCGGGCACGGCGACCCGATCTCCTGCACGCCGTTCAACGGGTAGGCGTAGGTCCAGAAGCCGGTGTACACCGGCGGCCACTGGTTGGGAATCCACTTGCACTGCATGGCGGTGCCGCCCGGGCCGCGGCCGAAGACGTTGCGTTCCCAGCTGAAGCACGGCGCACCATTGGAAGCCTCGTAGCTCATGCCGGGAACGTCGGTGGGATAGCGCCCGGGATTGTCCGGGTACATGTTGCTGTTGTCGTCGGCAACAGCACCCGGCGCCGCCGAAATGGCTGTAGCCAGTGCCGCAGCGGCGACCGCCGTCGTGGCGAAGAGTTCGCGAATCATGTCCCACCCTCAGCATTGCCGGCCGCCGGTCGAATCGGGCCGGGCAGTTCGTTGACTTTGGGCCAGAATCCTAGCCGGTCGCGAAGGTCGGCAGACGACATTTCGGGCCGTGGTTACTCGCCGGTATCCGTGTCGAGCACGCTGACGGCGATGCCGTAGGGCAGGAACCGGACGCGGCGGCCCGGATCAGTGTTGCCGGCGTTGGCCCGCAGGGCTTCGAGCTCACTCGGGTACACCTGCTCGATATGGGCGCCACCGGCGTCGTCGACGGTGTAGATGGCCCACACCCCGTCGCCCTTCTCGCCGGTGGTCTCCGGCTCCGTTCTGGGCTGGGAGAACCGGGCGAACTCATCGAGCAGCCCCGCCCAACCGCCGGTCTGGCCGGGCCTCGCGATGAACTTGCTCAGCCCGTCGAGGGCGTCGCGCAGCCCCTCGCCGGCCTCCCGGGCGACGCGGTCGAAGTCCTCAGGGTCGAATCCGAACGGTCCACTGCCACTCATGGCGCTCTCCTCGGTGGTTTGTGGGCAATCTCAAGGTGTCAAACACCAGTGTGCGCGCACGCGGCGGTGGGCGGGATGGTAAACGAACCATATGGCCTTCACACGGGACGACCTGCTAGCCACCGTCGAATTGTCACCGCAGGCAGCGGGCGCACACGACCGCCGAGGGTGGGTGGGGTTGTTCGCTGCGGGCGGACAGGTCGAGGACCCGGTGGGCTCCCGGCCACACCGCGGGGCCGCCGAGATCGAGCGGTTCTACGACACCTTCATCGCCCCACGCGACATCACCTTCCACCGCGACGTCGACCTCGTCGTCGGCTCCACGGTGATCCGCGATCTCGAGCTCGAGGTCGTGATGAGCCCATCGGTCTCGATGCGAATTCCTGCCTACCTGCGCTATGTCGTCGCTGCCGGTCCAGACGGGCCGAGGATCGACCAGCTCCAGGCGTACTGGCAGCTGCCCGCGATGATCGGGCAGTTCGCCCGCGCCGGACTGGGCGCCGTGCCGGTCGGGCTGCGCCTGGCCGTGGCGTTGCTACGTAACCAGGGACCCGCGGGTGCGGTGGGCTTCGCCAAGGGGATGGCAGGCGCCGGGCGGGCGGGCAGGAGGCTGGTCTCGGGCCTGCTCGACGACCTGTGTGCCGGCGACACCGTGGCGGTGCAGCGGCGGTTGGCCGCCGACACCGACATCTACCTGGGTGATGACACCCCACTGAGCACGTCCGGTTTGGTCGAACGTACCTCGGGTGCCGCCTGGCGCAAGCTCATCGCGTCCGGGCATCACCTGGTGGCCGGGCTCGACCTCGACGGACGCCGGGCCGTACTGATCGTCGATCTCGGCAACGCACCGCTGGGCGTCGCCCGGTTGCGGTACTTCACCGACGAGGCCTGAACGACGCGACGTTGACCGCAATTTCGGCCCGGCTTCACCGTCGCCGCGCACCGTCGTGAGACCGTAGAAGGATCATGGCTGATCACGCTTACATCACCTACGAGGAATTCGGGCGCCGGTTCTTCGAGGTGGCGGTATCCGAGGAACGGGTCGGCGACGCCATCGGCTCTATCGCCGGCGACGCGTTCGAGATGGGTCCGATCGCCCAGGGGCCCGGAAAGATCGCGAAGGTCACCGCCCGGGTCAAGATCCAGAAGCCCCGCGTGAGCCGCATTGTGGGCGAAACCATCACGTTCTCCATCCGGATCCCGTTGGAGATCGACATGGTGATCGACCTGCGCATCGACCGGCCCAAGTTCATGGTGTTCGGTGAGATCGCCCTGCGGGCCACGGCGTTGGCCGCCGAGCCGCTCTTGCTGATCCTCGATGTCAAGAAGCCGCGGCCGTCCGACATCTCGATCCACGTCACCTCCACGTCGCTGCGTGCCGAGGTGCTGCGGATCCTGGCCGGCGTCGATGCGGAGATCAGACGATTCATCGCCGCGCACGTGGCCGGTGAGATCGACAGTCCGGCGTCGGAGCAGGCGAAGGTGATCGACGTCGCCAAGGAGCTCGACTCCACCTGGGGCGGGATCTGACCGACTTGCGAGGCTTCGGTCAGGCGCTCAGGCACATCAGGGCCGGCCGCCGGGCCGAGCGGCCGGCGCCTCCCGACCGGCCGCGAAGGTGACGCCACAGCCACGGCATGAGCATGTTCTGCGTCCACAGCAGTTGTGAGTAGGCCCTGGACCGAAAAGACTGGATCTGGTCCGGGCCGGTGGCCAGCGCCCAATCATGGTTGCTGTCAGGCAATCCGAGCGCTTCGGCGGCCGCCGCCGCGAACAGGACGTGTCCCTTCGCCGAGCCGTGGACCCGGTCCGGGCTCCAGGTCTCCGGGTCGCGCATCGAGGGGGCCGAGTACAGATCGACGAGGTGGAACCCGTACCGATCGGCGGCATCGTTGATCGCGTCGTTGATCCGGACCACCCGCTTCCCCAGCAGCCGGCCCACCGGCAGGATCTGGGTGATATCAGGGAACGTGGTGGTGACGACGGTCGCACCGGTGGCCGCGAGCGTGCGGTAGACGGCGTCGAGGTCAACCAATGCGCGGGTGAAGGCGCGCCCGGGGCGGGTCACGTCGTTCATGCCGATGCAGACGGTGACCAGGTCGGGTCGCATCGACAGCGCGGTGGGGAGCTGGGTGTTCAGCACATTTCCGATGCGGTGGCCGCGAATGGCGAGATTGGCGTACCCCAACCCCGGATAGAGCCCGTCGAGACGGACCGCGAGACGATCGGCAAAGCCCATCAGGCCGACGGCGTCGTCGCCGTCCCACAACCCTTCGGTCTGGCTGTCGCCGAGGGCGACATATCGGGTAAAACGTCGCACGCTGGCGACTCTAGCGCGGACCTGCCCGTCCGCTTCGCGCGGACACCAAGGAGGGGCGCCCGAAAAGGGCGCCCCTCCTTGATGTTTCGCGATGTTTGGGCTTACTTCACATCTACGTAAACTGTCTTGTTCAGCACGGTGGTCTGCAAATCGCCGCCGGGGCTGCTGGAATCCGTCCGGCTGTAGGTCTGACCCGGGCGCACGGACACTACCGAAGCCTTGTCCAACGGGGTCGAACCGACGTGGTTGACGATCACCTTGTAGCCCTGCGCCTGCAGTTCGCTGATCGTCTGCTGGGCGTTGCCCGGGCCGGTCGGTGCCGCCTGAGCAGGTCCGGCCAGACCGATCACCGCTGCGGCAGCCGCACCTGCGAGTGCAGTAGCAAATTCGATCCTCATCATCTTTGGTGCCTTCTTTCGCTCTTCTGTTGTGGCCCGTCAAGACCGACAACGGCGCCCGCCCACGCGTCGTCGCCGGCTTTATTTAGGTGTTACACAAGAGTTAACCGGAAGTTCACAAATTAAATTCCGGCTGACCGAAACCCATTGACGAGGGCTGCGTCACACTCCGGCACCACCACTGGAGTGGGGCTAACTACGTCCTGCTGGCAAAGTGGCCCACATCACCGTTGCGCGCCGCGATCACCTCTCCGGGTAGCGTGCAGCGCGTGGCGAAGCTGAGCGCGGGTGTCCTGCTGTACCGCCTCGCCGGGGCGGACGTGGAAGTGTTGATCGTTCACCCGGGCGGGCCGTTCTGGGCGCGCAAGGACATCGGGGCGTGGTCGGTGCCCAAGGGGGAGTACGCCGATGACGAGGACCCGTGGGCGGCGGCGCAACGCGAGTTCGCCGAGGAACTCGGGTCGCCACCGCCGCCGGGTCCGCGCATCGATCTGGACCCGGTGCGGCAGGCCGGCGGCAAGGTGGTCACCGCATTCGCGGTGGGCGGGGATTTCGATCCCGCCACCGCCGTGAGCAACACCTTCAGCATCGAGTTGCCGAAGGGTTCGGGACGACTGGTCGAGTTTCCCGAAATAGACCGTGTTGCTTGGGTTTCCGTCGCAACTGCGCGCACCAAGCTGCTGACGGGGCAACGCCCGCTGCTGGACCAGCTGATGGCCGCGCCCGAACTCGCAGGCTACGGCGAAGGCCTCGCCGACGACGGGTAGCGGCTCAGAGGTCGAGTGTCAGCCGGTGGCCGGCCTCGGCCCGCGATACGCAGGTCAGCAGATAGCCGGCGTCGCGCTCCGGATCGGTCAACAACGTATCGCGGTGCTGCACAGTCCCGTCGGTTCCCGGCACGGTCCGAATGCGGCAGGTGCCGCAGAAACCCTGCTGGCACGAGTATGGAGCGTTCACCCCGGACCGGCCCAGTGCGGCCAGCATGGTCTCGTCGGCTCCGACCGTCACCTCGGCGCCGGTCGAGGCGATCGTCACCGTGAACGCCGCACCGTCGACAACCGGTGGCGCCGCGAACCTTTCGAAATGCAGCTCGACGTCGTCCCGGCCGATGAGCGCCGCCCGGATCCCGGTCAGCATCGGGGCGGGGCCGCAGGCGTACACCGTGGTGCCGTCGGGACAGTCGCCGAGAAGGTCATCAGCGCTGGGCAGTCCGTTGACGTCGTCGGTACGGATCTCGATGCGGTCCCCGAACCGGTCGAGCTCGTCGAGGAACGGCAGGCTGTCGCGACTGCGTCCGGCGTACACCATCGACCAGTCGACACCCAATCGTTCGGCGAGCCCGAGCATCGGCAGGATCGGGGTGATGCCGATGCCGCCCGCGATGAAGCGGAATCGCTGGGTGGGTGACCCGTAGCCGGGCACCGTCAGCGCGAACGCATTGCGGGGACCGTGGGTACTGACTCGACTGCCGACCTGCAGGCTGTCGTGCACCTCGACCGAACCGCCACCACCATCGGGGATGCGCCGCACCGCGATTCGATAACTGTCGGTCACCGTCGGATCGCCGCACAGTGAGTACTGTCGCACCCGGCCGCTGGCCAGGTGCAGGTCGAGGTGCGCACCCGGGTACCACTGCGGCAGGGTGCCGCCGTCGGCCGCGGCCAGGGTCAGCGCGATGACATCCTGGTCGTGAGCCACCACTTCCCGGCCGGTCACGGTCAACGTGATCGTGCGGTCCAACTCGGGAGGCGGGCTCGACCGCCGCACCAGCCGGCCCACCGTCCAGATCGTGGCGATGGCGGCTCCGGCGGCGCCCAGCATCGGATCGTGCCGGAACCGGCCTGACATGCTCGGCGGCAGCCGGCGGTATCGGGATATCAGTGACAGCGTCGGCATGGTCGCGCCCGTCACAGGTGGGCGGCCCGCGCCGCGGGGGAGCTGGCCAGGTAGGCGACCGCCTGGGCCGTCGAGCCCATCTCCTCCGGTGAGAACCCGGGCCGGCAGTAGGCCAGGGTGTTGGAGCCGAACATCCGGGAGAACTTGGGCAGCAGCCCGAGCTTGGAATCACGCATGCGCAACTTGTTCATCCGCCACCAGCCGATGTCGAGGGTCGGATCACTCTTGACCATCGCCCAGCACCCGCGCTGGAAGAACAGGTACACGGCCGTCGCGGCGATCGACATCGCCCGCACCCGGCTGAAGTAGCTGTCCTGGAAGTACACCGCCACATCGTGGGCCACGCTGCGGTGCTCGACCTCTTCACTGCCGTGCCAGCGGAACAGGTCGGTCATCGTCGGGTCGGCGTCGTAGTCCTCCCATGTGCAGTTCAGCACGAAGTCGCCCAACACGGCGGTGTAGTGCTCGATGGCGGCAATGAGCCACAGACGATCGCACAGGTGAGACAACCGGCGACGCGGGTCGGGGGAGTCCGACGGCGCCAGCGTCTTGGTGAACACGTGCTCCACCAGGGACAGGACCGGCTGGAAATCCACCCCGTGGGAGGTGAGGAACTCGTCGAGGACCTGATCGTGGGTCTCGGCGTGGGTGGCCTCCTGGCCGATGAAGCCGCGCATGTCATCGGCGAGCTTGGGATCGCGCACATACGGAAGTGCCTCGTTGAACGTCGCGACGAACCAATGCTCGGCGACCGGCAGCACCACGTTGAACAGATTCACCATCGACGAGGCCACCGGATGGCCGGGGATCCAGTGCAGCGGGATCCCGTCAAGATCGAAATGGACCTTGCGGGCCTGGATCTGTACCGGGCCGGGATCTATCTCGTTGTCGAACCGCAGCGGACGCAGCATCGAGAGCCTCCTGGGATGAGTGGACTCTCAGCAGTGTACGGATTTAGGTGGGAACGGCGGTACCGGGTGTGTCAGGCCGGTGGCGGCGTGCCCGCACCGGGGGCGCCCGCGATCGGGACCACCGGCGTCGGCGTCACCGTGGTCACGCCGTTACTGCCGACCCTCGGGCCGCCCGGGACGGCCGATTCGGCACCTTGCTCGGCCGCGGCCTCGCTGCAGTCCAGCATCAGGATCATCTTGCCGCTGGAGTTGACCTTCTGTGAATCGACCAGGCACTCGGCCTGAGGAAGGGCGCTGCCGAACGAGCCGCCGAAGGTGGCCTTGACTCCCTGGCTCTTCAGGATCGCGAGTGCCTTCATGTAGGGCTCACCGACGACGTTGACCGAAGCGGCGCTCGGCTGTGAGGTGGCGGCACCTGCCGCCATCAGGGCGATCGAACCGGCGGCGAGCAGACCGCCGCCGAGCGCAACAAGCTTCTTCACGTGAACTCCGTCAGTCGGGTGCGGTTGCGAACATATCGCAGCTGAGACGTTTGTGAAACCGGAGAAGGCGCCCCGGGTGTTACATCCCGGCCCGGCCGCAGTGCCCGGTGATCTCGGCCATCACCTCGCTCAACACCGCTGCCCGCGGATCGGCGAACACGTCTTCGAGCAGCAGCCGGCGGCCGTCCGGACCCGCCAGCGGGATCCGCCAGTTCGGGTACTCGTCGGTCGTTCCCGGCTGATTCTGCGTGCGCAACTCACCGACCGCGTCGGCCAGCGCCAGGGTCAGGAGCTTCGACGGGGTACGGGCCAGATACCGGTACAGCGCTGCCACGATCTGGTCGGTGTCCGGATCGGGTCCGAGCAGGCCGACCCGGCGCAACTCGTCCAGCCAGGCCGCCTGCGCGGCACGGTCCGAGGCCAGCTCCTCGTCGGCAGGCCGCGTGAGCAACCCCAGTTCTTCCCGCAACCGCACATGTTCGCCCGCGAGATACCCCGCTGTCGGCGGCAGATCGTGGGTGGTCACCGCGGACAGGCAGTACTCGCGCCAGCGTTCGGCCGGGAGGGGCCGCCCGGACCCGTCGGACTCGAACCACAGGATCGAGGTGCCGAACAGCCCCCGCTCGTGCAGGTAGTCACGCACCCACGGTTCGACCGTGCCCAGATCCTCGCCGACCACGAGCGCACCGGCCCGGTGCGCCTCGAGCGCGATGATGCCGATCATCGCGTCGTGGTCGTAGCGCACATAGGTGCCTTCGGTCGGAGCGGCGCCCTTCGGGATCCACCACAATCGGAACATTCCGATGATGTGGTCGATGCGCACCCCACCGGCATGGCGCAGTGCCATCTCGACCAACGCCCGGAACGGCTCGTAAGCCTGCTCGGCCAGTCGGTCCGGCCGCCACGGGGGCTGCGACCAGTCCTGGCCGAGCTGGTTGAACTCATCCGGCGGGGCACCGGCGGTCACCCCCGGGGCCAGCACATCCTGCAGGGCCCAGGCGTCGGCGCCGTCGGGATCCACGCCGACCGCGAGGTCGCTCATGACGCCCAACTCCATCCCGGCCTGCACCGCCGTGGCCTGCGCCGCGGTGAGTTGGTCGTCGAGAACCCACTGCAGCCAGCGATGGAAGTCCACGGCATCGGGATGGGCCGCCGCGAACGCGGCGACTTCCGGATTCGCCGGATGCTGCAGTGCGTGCGGCCAGGCGTGCCAATCGGCGCCGTACTGTTCGGCCAGCGCGCACCAGGTCGCGAATTCCTCCAGGCTTCGGCCCTGCCGGGCCCGGTAGGCGGTGTACGCCAGTTCCCGGCCCGCCGAGCGCTCCACCCGGTACACCTGCTGCAGCGCCGTGCGTTTGGCCTGCCAAGCGGCGTCGCGGTCGATGGTCGGGTCGCGGTCGGCGCGTTTGTTGGCGGTTGCGCGCAGTCCCCGAAGGCGGCCGCGGTGACGGACGGCGGCGAATTCTGCGACGGCCTCCACCCGCAGGTAGAGCGGATTGCCGAACCGCCGCGAGGTGGGCAGATAAGGCGAGGGCTCCATCGGGGCGGTCGGAGCGGCCGCGTGCAGCGGATTGACGAGGATGAACCCGGCGCCGTGCTCAGCCGCCGACCACACCGCCAGATCGGCCAGGTCGGTGAGATCGCCTGTGCCCCAAGAGTTTTTCGAGCGGATACTGTAGAGCTGGACGGCCAGTCCCCAGGCGCGCCGCTCGCCCAGTCGGGTGGGCAGGCCCACGGTGGCGGGGGAGATCACCACCGGCGCCTCGATATCGGTCCCGTTCAATCGCAGCCGGTGATAACCCAACGGCAGGTCCACCGGAAGTTCGAACGTGGCCTCGCCGATCAACCGGTCCCCGAGATCGTATGGAGGCCGGTTGTTCTCGAGTTGCCGCAGGCCGCCGCGCTCGGTGCCGTCTTCGAGCAACAGCGTGAGGTGCGCCGGATCCCCGTGCGTGACGTGGACCCAGAAACTCGACGGCATTCCTGCGCGGCCCAGCACGATCGGCGGCAGGCGGCGCAGCCAGTACTGCCGGTCGTGGGCGGCCAAGGCGTCCACCCGCTCCCGTTCGGTGCCGGCCGGCACGCCCAACGCTTCCAGCACCGCGACCAGGCTGGACTCTGCGACGGCGGTGCGGCGCCCGGTCCAGTCGTCGAACTCCGCGGCGACGCCGTAGCGGCGGGCCAGCTCCAGCAGCGTCGGTGACGAAGAAGTCATGGGGTCAATCTTGCTGCCCAGAAGCCGATCGTGCGTGCCACTGGCGTGGTGGCCGCCAACCCTCTACGCTGTCTGTAACGATCCTTACAGGCGGGATTTCAGGTGGCCACTCCAATCACGCGGCGACAACAGCAGGGTGCGGATTCCCGGGGGCAGATTCTCGACGCCACCGAACAACTCATGGCCACCCGCGGCTACGCCGCGACGTCGATCAGCGACATCCGCAAGGCCTGCGGCCTCCCGGCCAGCTCCATCTACTGGCATTTCGGATCCAAGGACGGTGTTCTCGCGGCGGTGATGGAACGCGGAGCCGACCGCTTCTTCGCGGCGATACCGAGCAGCGGCGGCATCGACGAGCAGTTGGCGGTGCTGGCGGATCTGCAGGTGCAGCGCCCGGAATTCCTCCGCATCCTGTACCTGCTGTCGCTGGAACGCGGCGATGATCCGACGGTGACGGCGGTGGTGCGCCGCGTGCGTGACACCGCGATCGCACGATTCTCTGCCGCCGTGCGCAGCCAGTTGCCGCCCGGCCTACCGCCACGCCGCATCGAGCAGGTGGTGGCCGAACTCACCGCATTCGCCGTCGCTCAGTCAGACGGAGTGTTCTTCGCCGCGCACCTCGAACCGGACACCACCGACGTGGCCCGCATGTACCGGCGGCTGTGGCAGGCGGTCACGGCGCTCATTCCGATACTCCTGGAGGAAAAGTGACCGACAAGACCGCGATCATCACCGGCGCGAACACGGGGCTGGGCTTCGAATGTGCCCGAGCCCTCCTGGAATCCGATCCGGGCTGGCATGTTGTGCTCGCAGTGCGCGACACCGAACGTGGCGCCGACGCGGCGGCTCGCCTGGACTCTCCCGGACGTACCACGGTGGGTGAGCTCGACCTGGCATCGCTGCAGTCGGTGCGGAACTTCGCCGCCGGGTTGCCGCACCGTGGCCTACCGCCGCTGCGCGCGCTGGTGTGCAACGCCGGGCTCCAGTTGGTAGCGGGCGCCCAGACGACGGCGGACGGCTACGAGATGACCTTCGGCGTCAACCATCTCGGTCATTTCGCCCTGGTGCAGCAGGTGCTCGCCGCGCTCACTGCCCCGGCGCGGATCGTGGTGGTCAGCAGCGGTACCCACGATCCAGACAGGTTTACGGGTATGCCTGCGCCGCAATATAACTCAGCTGAGGAACTTCTTCGTCCGCCGCCCGGCGGGCTGACCGGCGAAGAAGGTCGGCGTCGCTACACCACCTCCAAACTGTGCAACGTGCTG
Source organism: Mycolicibacterium peregrinum (assembly GCF_002102345.1). Lineage (GTDB taxonomy): Bacteria > Actinomycetota > Actinomycetes > Mycobacteriales > Mycobacteriaceae > Mycobacterium > Mycobacterium peregrinum. The sequence continues at coordinate 140,284 of NZ_LQPP01000040.1, read as the reverse complement.
TTCAGCTATGAGTTGGACCGGCGGCTGGGCCACGGGGCCGGCGGAATCACGGTCAACGCGTTCGACCCCGGCTTGATGCCGGGTTCGGGGCTCGCCAGGGACTACTCGGGCATCCAGCGGCTGGCCTGGCGCCTGCTCACGCCGGCGCTACGGGTACTGCCCAACGTCAACAGCACCCGACGCTCCGGCGCCAATCTCGCCGCGGTGGTCGCCGATCCGGGCCTCGACGGCGTCACCGGCGCGTACTTCGAAGGCACCCGCCGGATCCGTTCCTCACGAGATTCCTACGACGAGGCCAAGGCGGCAGACCTGTGGCAGGTCAGCGAACGGTTGGTGCCGGCGGTCCACTGGCCCGGGGCCGCGCAGTAGTGTCGGCTCAGTGGCATCCGCGTTGCGCCGGGCCCGGATCGCGGTCGGGGCGCTGTTCCTGACCAACGGCGCGATCTTCGCCAATCTGCTGCCGCGCTATCCGGAGATCAAGAGCGACCTTCACCTGAGCAATGCCGTATACGGCGCGGCCGTCGCCTCGTTCTCCGGCGGCGCGCTGGTGGCCGGATTGACCGCGGCGACCCTGATCCGACGGTTCCGCAGCGCACGGGTGGCGGTCATCGGCACCGTGGCGCTGGCCGCCTTCGTCGTCGCAGCCGGTATGGCGAGCGCACCGCTGCTGCTGGCCGCCGCGTTGTTCCTGGCCGGGGCCTGCGATTCGGTGGTGGATGTCGCCCAGAACGCACACGGACTGCGGCTGCAGCGCGAACACGGCCGGTCGATCATCAACTCGCTGCATGCGGTGTGGGCTGCAGGCGCGATCCTCGGTGGTCTCACCGGTGCCGGGGCAATCGCCTTGGGAATCCCGCGGGCCATCCACCTCTCGGTGGCTGCTGGGTTGTTGAGCGCGGTGGCGGTGGTCGCCTACCGCTACCTGCTCCCCGGACCCGACCATGACGATCATCCGGCAGCGCACGCCCCGGCCGGAACGAGGGCAGGGCCGCGGGTGTACCTGATCCTGCTGGCCCTGGTGCTGATCGCGATCGCAGGCGCCACGGTCGAGGATTCCGGGAGTTCCTGGGCCACCCTGTATCTGCGCGATTACCTGCACACCCCGCCGGCCGTGGCCGTCTTCGGATACATCGCGCTGGTCGGCTTCATGTTCGTGGGACGGCTGATCGGTGACCGGCTGGTCGACCGGTTCGGCGAGGCCACGGTGGCACGGGCGGGCGGCGTGATCGCCGCCGCCGGGATGGGGACCGCGCTGGCCTTCCCGAACATCGTCACCACGATCGCCGGTTTCGCGCTGGCTGGTCTGGGAGTGGCCACGCTGGTGCCGGCCGCGATGCACGGCGCCGATCAGCTGCCGGGGCTGCGACCGGGGACCGGCCTGACCGTGGTCACCTGGCTCATGCGGGTGGGTTTCTTCGGTGCGCCACTGCTGGTCGGGCTCGTCGCCGATGCGGCCGGGTTGCGGGTCGGTCTCCTGGTCGTGCCGCTGGCCGGGTTGGTCGCCGCGCTGCTGGCCGGGGTGCTGTCCGGGCGGCCGTCGTCAGGGCACCGTCCCGGGGCCGATGCCGGCCAGCTCGATCGTGAACACACCCGACACGATTAGCGCGATACCGAGCATCATCACCGGTGTCAGCGGTTCCCGGAACAGGAACCTGGCGATGATCGCGACCAGCGCGACCCCGCACGCGGTCCAGATGCCGTAGGCGATCCCCACGGGCACACCCAACGACAGGGCCAGCCACAGCAGGTAGAACGACAGTACGTAGCCGGCGATCACCGGCACGATCCACGCCTTGCGCCGGAATCCGTCCGAGGCACGCAGCCCGAGCGTGGCGAACACCTCGACCAGGATCGCCCCGGTCAGGGCCAGCCACATCATGATTCGGCCTGACGCGGATGCGACCCGAGTTCGACCAGCAGCACGCCGGCGATGATCAGACCGATACCCGCCACGATCGGCCAGGTGAACGGGTCGCCGAACAATGCCGCGGCCAGCACGGCGGTCGCCGCGGTACCCAGCGCACCCCAGATGCCGTAGGCGACGCCGACGGGCATTCCCGCCCGCAGCACCAGGGTCAGCAACACGAACGCGGCCAGGTAGCCGGCCACCACCAGCACCAGCCACCCCGAATGGTCCTGGGACGCGCGCAGCGACAGCGTGGCGGTGACTTCGGTGATGACGGCCCCGATCAACAACGCCCACTTCTGCACCGGACAAACCTATCCGAGCCCGCGTCGGCGGGTGAGTACCGTAGGAGAGTTCGCCCAGCTCAACGAGGAGTCCACATGATCGCGTCCGTCCTGGACTTCCTGCCCCCGCCGATGCGGGATCCGGTGTTCTTCGCGATTCCGTTCTTCCTGGTGTTGTTGACCGTGGAGTGGTTCGCCGCCCGTCGCCTGGAGCGCATCGAATCCCAACGACAGCCCGCAGGCGCGTTCGACACCCGCGATGCCTGGGCGAGCATCTCGATGGGGCTGGTGTCGATCCTCACCACTGCCGGATGGAAACTGCTGGCGCTGCTCGGCTATGCCGCCATCTACGCCTACCTGGCACCGTGGCACCTGTCGGGGGACCGGTGGTACACCTGGGTGATCGCGATCGTCGGGGTGGACCTGCTGTTCTACACCTACCACCGCATTGCGCACCGGGTGCGGTTGATCTGGGCGACACATCAGGCCCACCACTCCAGTGAGTACTACAACTTCGCGACCGCGCTGCGCCAGAAATGGAACAACAGCGGTGAGATCCTGGCCTGGATTCCGTTGCCCCTGCTCGGGATTCCGCCGTGGCTGGTGTTCGCCAGCTTCTCGCTGAACCTGGTCTACCAGTTCTGGGTGCACACGGAGCGGGTCGGAAAGTTGTGGCGGCCAATCGAATTCGTCTTCAACACGCCGTCCCATCACCGGGTGCACCATGGGCGTGACCAGTTGTATCTTGACCGCAACTACGGCGGCATCCTCATCATCTGGGACCGGATGTTCGGGACGTTCCAACCTGAGGTGTTCCGTCCGCACTACGGGCTGACCAAGCCGGTCGGCACCTTCAACATCTGGAAACTGCAGACCCACGAGTACGTGGCGATCGCCCGCGACGTGCGACGGGCCCGCCGATTGCGTGACCGGTTGGGCTTCGTGTTCGGCCCTCCCGGCTGGCAGCCCGCCGAATCCTCTGAAGAAACTCAGCCGGTCGGCTGACGCGGGTCGGCCCACTTCTCGAAGGTGCGGCCAGAATCATTGGCCGGCACGGGAATTGACGCGACCTACTATTCCGGCTGGCTCGGGCTGACCGGTAGCCGCGGCTCGAAGTGCGACACGCCGGGCGCCGCAGATTCGCGCCGTCCGCCGTCCAGATACCCGGTGTTTCCCAGTGTTGGTGCGACGTTTGAATTCGAGCCGAGCCGAATGGCACCAAAGCAAACTCGAAGTCAGTAAGGTCGACAGAACCCGGGTGCGACAACCCGGATCACGGTCACGAAAGGGGCAATGCGTGGGAGACACACTGACCGAAGGACAGAAGCTGGAGAAGGGTGGTTCGCTCACCTCCAACAACGGCGCGTACACGCTGACGTTGCAGGATGACGGCAACCTCGTGTTGGAGGCACGTGGCCAAGCGGTCTGGTCTACTTCCACCAACGGCCAGGACGTGGTGCGCGCCGAGGTGCAGACCGACGGCAACTTCGTGCTGTACACCTCGGAGAAGCCGGTGTGGCACACCGACACCAAGGGCAAGAAGGACGTCAAGCTGGTTCTCCAGGACGACCGCAACCTGGTGCTGTACGCCGCGGACGGTCCCGCATGGTCGTCCAAGACCGAGACCTCCGAGCCGCCGCCACCGGCACCCGAGGCCGCCGCGCCCGAGGTTGAGGTTGCCCCGGCCGCCGTCGAGGAGCCCGTGGCCGCACCCGAGCCGGCTGCGCCGCCGCCACCCCCGCCGGCCCCCGAGCCGCGCACCTACACCGTGGTGTCCGGCGACACCCTGTGGGCGATCGCCGAGCGCTTCTACGGCGATGGCAACCGCTACCAGCAGATCGCCGATGCCAGCGGCATCGCCAATCCCGATCTGATTCACCCCGGCCAGGTCCTGACGATTCCCTGACCTGACCAGACCTGAACGGACGCACGGCCCGGACCAATTGGTCCGGGCCGTCGTTGTTTCTTGCGCTGGATCTCGCGGGTTGTGGGTACCCCCGGTAACGAAGTTGCCGCGTGACCGATATTGAAATCGGTAGGGTGACTTTCACCACGTCCGAAAGCGAGGGAGGCCGGCCGTGAACAGTTGGCTTGGTGGGGCGATACGGGCGATGGCGGTGGTGCCGGTGGCGGGGCTGCTGGCATGTCCGGTACCGACGGCGGCTGCGGCGGGTTCGCTGGTGTACCCGGGGATGGAAATTCGCCAAGGCACCAATTTGTGCACCCTCGGCTTCGTGGACCAGGGGAGTCGGGTCGGATTCACCGCCGGGCACTGCCGCGGCGGTGGGCCGGTGAACGACCGGGACGGCAATTTCATCGGGCACATGGGTTCTTACCGGGACAACACGCCCGACGGCGCCACGGTCGACACCAATCACATGATCTCCGATTGGGAGACCATCCAACTGGCCGGCGACGTCGTGGTGAACAACATCCTGCCCGGTGGACGGATGCTGGTCGAGGATCCCGCCGTGGTGCCGACGCCGGGCGCCCCGGTCTGCCACTTCGGCGTGGTGACCGGAGAGACCTGCGGCACCGTCGAGGCCGTGAACAATGGCTGGTTCACCATGGCCAACGGTGTGGTGAGTCAAAAAGGCGATTCCGGTGGTCCGGTGTACATCGTCACCCCCGACGGTCGTGCTGCCATCGTGGGCATGTTCAACAGCACGTGGGGTAACTATCCGGCCGCGGTCTCCTGGCAGAACGCGAGTGGCCAAGCCCGCAGTGACGGCGCACCGCTCGCCGGCGAGGTTTCGAATCTCGTCGGGCAGCCCTGACTCGCCATTCCGCTAACTAGAACACGTTCTAGCCATCCTGGCGGGTGGGCGATATTCTCATGGCGATGCTTAACCAGACACCTGTCCAGATCGCCTGGGTCACCGCTGACCTGGCTGCCACCGAACAGGCCCTGTCCACCCTGCTGGGCGCGCGCCGGTGGGTGCGCATGCCCGCCGTTCATTTCGGCCCTGAGACGTGTCAATACCGCGGCAAGCCTGCCGATTTCGTCGCCGACATCTCGCTGAGCTACGCCGGTGACACCCAGCTGGAACTGATCGCACCGGTGCGCGGCGAGAGTGTCTACACGGAGTTCCTCGAACGGCACGGGTCCGGCCTGCACCACATCTGTGTCGAGGCGGCCGACCCGGAGGCGTTCGACGCACGGCTGCGCGACGCCGAAGGCAACGGGACCCCCGCGGTGTGTCACGGCGAGATGCCCGGGGGAATGAAATTCGCCTACCTCTCGGCCGCCGGCGCCGGGGTGCCGTATCTGGAGATCGCTTACATCCCGCCCGAGATCCGGGCGTTCTTCGAGTATGTGAAACAGGAGCAGCAGTGAAGGAAATCCCCGAGGTCCTAGAGGCCTCCGAGGTCGAAACCTGGTCCGACGAGTTCGATGTCGTGGTCATCGGATTCGGCATCGCCGGAGGTTGTGCCGCGGTCAGTGCTGCTGCCGAGGGTGCCCGGGTCCTGGTGTTGGAGAAGGCCGCCGCGGCCGGCGGCACCACCGCGATGGCCGGCGGGCACTTCTACCTCGGCGGCGGCACCGCGGTGCAGGAGGCCACCGGGCATCCCGACACCGCCGAGGAGATGTACAAGTATCTGGTCGCCGTCTCGCGCGAACCCGATCTGGCCAAGATCCGCGCCTACAGCGACGGCAGTGTCGAGCATTTCAATTGGCTTGAGGCACTGGGCTTTCAGTTCGAGCGCAGCTTCTACCCGGGCAAGGTGGTGGTCCCGCCGGGCACCGAGGGGCTGTCCTACACCGGCAACGAGAAGGTCTGGCCGTTCACCGAACAGGCGAAGCCGGCGCCCCGCGGTCACTCGGTTCCCGTGCCCGGCGAGTTGGGCGGCGCGGCGATGGTGATCGATCTCCTGCTGAAACGCGCTGAGACGCTGGGCGTCACGATCCGATACGAGGTGGGAGCCACCAACCTGATCGTCGACGGCAGCGCGCAGGACCGCCCCGTGGTCGGGGTGAAGTGGAAGCACTTCGGTGAAACCGGTTGCGTGAAAGCGAAATCGGTCATCATCACGGCCGGCGGATTCGCGATGAACCCCGAGATGGTCGCCGAGTACACCCCGGCGCTCGGCAAGAAGCGTCGCACCAAGCACCACGGTGAGGTGGAGCCCTACATCCTGGGCAACCCCAACGACGATGGCCTGGGTATCCGCATGGGTGTCGCGGCTGGCGGCGTGGCCAACGGCATGGACCAGTTGTTCATCACCGCCGCGGCCTACCCGCCGGAGATCCTGTTGACCGGCGTGATCGTCAACAACCAGGGCCAACGCTTCGTCACCGAGGACTCCTACCACTCGCGTACCTCGGCATTCGTCCTGCGACAGCCCGACCAGCAGGCGTACCTCATCGTGGATGAGCAACACATGGAGATGCCGGCCATGCCGCTCATCAAGTTCATCGACGGCTACGAGACGATCGCCGAAGCCGAAGAGGCACTGGGCATCCCGGCCGGCAACCTGGCCGCGACGCTGGACCGCTACAACAAGAACGCGGCCAACGGTGAAGATCCCGACTTCCACAAGCAACCCGACTACATCGCGGTGCAGGACACCGGGCCCTACGCCGCATTCGACCTGTCCCTCGGCATCGCCATGTATTCGGGATTCACGATGGGCGGGTTGACGGTCTCCATCGACGGTGAGGTGCTGCGCGAGGACGGCAGCGTCATCCCGGGCCTGTACGCAGCGGGGGCCTGCGCCTCCAACATCGCCCAGGACGGCGAGGGCTACGCCAGCGGAGTGCAACTCGGCGAAGGGTCGTTCTTCGGGCGCCGCGCCGGAACCCACGCGGCGGCGCGCCAAACCGGTTAAGTCGGCAAGCCGACGGACGCGAGCTGCCACCGACCGTCGCCGAGCAGTTCCAGGCGACGGTCGTGGAGCCGGTTCACGCTGTCCCGGTGGCTGATGCTGACCACGATGCAATCGGGCAGCTCGGTGCGCAGGGTCGAGTACAACGCGTACTGCTGACCGGCATCGAGCGCCGAGGTGGCCTCGTCCAGGAACACCGCAGACGGCCGCGCCAGCAGAATCCGGGCGAACGCGATCCGCTGCTGCTCGCCGGGGGACAGCACCTTTCCCCAATCGGCGTCCTCGTCCAGACGGGACGTCAGATTGCCGAGGGCGACCTTGTCGAGAGCGGCCCGGATCTCGTCGTCGGTGTAGGTACCGGTGGGTGAGGGATAGCAGGCCACCGTCCGCAGATCGCCCAGCGGGGCATAGGGGAGCTGCGACAGGAACATGACCTCACCCTGCTCGGGATAACGCACAGTGCCCGATCCGTACGGCCACAGCCGCGCCAGGCTACGCAGCAGCGTCGTCTTCCCGGTACCGGACGGCCCGGTGATGACCAGCGAATCGCCGGGTGCGAGTTGCAGGTCGAGGTTGTGCAGCAGCAGGTCGCCGTGAGGTGACCGCACCTCGACATCCTCTAGTTCCACCCCGCCGTTGGCACTCATGCCGGTGTCCAATCGTGGTAGCGCCCTTGCCTGTTCGTTTGCGGTGACGAGTCCGTCGAGACGGATGATCGCGGCCCGGTATCCGGCGAAGGCGTCGTACACCGAGCGGAAGAAGCTCAATGAGCTCTGCACGTTGTTGAACGCGCCGGCCGACTGCAAGACGTCGCCGTACGTGAGCTGACCCGCGAACAACCGAGGTGCCTGAATGATCAGCGGCAGGGGATCGATGATTTGGTTGATGGACCGATTCCAGCCGAGGAACGCGACGCCTCGGCGCACGAGCCTTCGATAGTTGGTGATCACGTTGGCGAACCGATCCGACAGCGTGCCGCGTTCCGTGCGTTCACCGTGATAAAAGCCGACTGCCTCGGCACCGTCACGGATGCGCACGAGTGCATAGCGGAACGCCGCATTGGTCAGCGAGTTGCGGAACGTCAGCCGGATCATCGGTCTGCCGATCCAGATCGCCACGACCGTCGTGATCGCCACCCACAGCAGGGCGATCCAGAACAACGCCTTCGGCACGGTGACACCGAAAAGGGTCAACGGGCCGGCGAGGTTCCACAGGATCGGCGTGAATGCGACGACCGACACGATCGAGTACACCGACCCGAACACCAGAGTCTGCGCGGTGGCGACGGTCGGCGTGTTGGTCTCGGGGCCGGTGCCGGTGGTGAAGACGTCGATGTCCTGCTGGATCCGCTGATCCGGGTTGTCGATCGGGGTTCCGCCGAAACCGCCGATGAACCGGCCGCGATAGTAGGCACGCTCGTCGAGCCAGTCGCCGGTCAGCCGGTTGGTGAGCCAGACGCGCCAGCGAATGATGAAGTACTGCATGAGATACAGGTCGAGCAGGGTGCGGGTGATATCAGCTGTCACCAACATCGCGAAGATCACGATCGAGTGCCAGAACCCGTCGATTCCCGAACGGCGGACCGCTTCGTCACCTGAACCGGCGCCCGAGAACGCCACCTGAAGCGCAGTGGTCTGGTCGTTCACGTAGTAGCTGAACAACACGTCCATCCGCACCGAGAGCATCACCGAGAACAGCAGGACACCCAGCAGCGCCCACACCGGAAAGCTCTCGCGCCCAATGAAATAGCCGCCGGAGACCCGCCAGAACTGACGGCCCCATGTGGTGAAGCGGGCCAGCAGGGCCGCGACTACGACCAGCGCTACAGAGCCGATCGTCCACGCCTTGAGGACCCAGACCAGGGATCCGAGGATCTCGTTGCCCCAGTCCAGCGACTGGGCGAACATCTCCATACCCCGGGAAGTTACCGGGAACTACGGGCCGATCAGGGTTGCTTGACCAGGCCCGTCGCGTCGTCTTCGATTCGCCCGAGTCGCCATTCACCGTCACCGAGCAGCTCGAGTTCGTGGGTGTGGTGCTGCTCGACCGTGGTGCGGTGGCTGACGCTGACCAGGATGGTGTCCGGCAGGTCGGTGCGCACCCGCTGGTACAGCATGAACTCCAGGCCCTCGTCGAGCGCGGACGTCGACTCGTCGAGGAACACCACCTTGGGCTTGACGAGCAAGATGCGGGCGAACGCAATCCGTTGTTGCTCGCCGGGAGACAGCACCTTGGCCCAGTCCTGGACCTCGTCGAGCCGGCTGACCAGATGTGCGAGGGCCACCTCGTCGAGTGTCCGCTTGAGGGTCTCGTCGTCGACGGAGCCTTCCTCGCCCGGATAGGTAACCACGGCGCGCAGGTCGCCGAGCGGGACGTACGGCAACTGCGAGAGGAACATGGTTTCGTTGGGCCCGCACGGGCGGGTCAGGGTGCCCGACGTGAACGGCCACAGTTCGGCGAGGCTGCGCAGCAGCGTGGTCTTGCCGCTGCCGGAGCGCCCGGTGATCACCAAGGTGTCACCCACCTGCAGGTGCAGGTCGAGGGGATTGATGAGTTGCCTGCCGTCGGGGGTGCGGACCTCGATGTCGGTGAGCTTCACCGTGCCGTCCACACACGGCAGGGTGGTCACCTCAGGCAGGGCCCTGGCCTCCTCGTTCGCCACGACCAGCCCGTGCAGACGCATGATCGCGGCGCGGTAGCCGGCGAATTGGTCGTAGGCGTTCCGGAAGAACGACAACCCGTCGAGAAGGCTGCGGAAGGCGCTGGCGGTCTGGTTCAGCGCGCCCAGCGTGATCTCTCCGCTGTAGAACCGCGGAAATTGCACGATGTAGGGGATGAGCTCCTGGGCCTGGTCGATCGAGTTGTTCCAGCCCAGGAACTTGACCATCCGGTTGATGTAGTTGCGGTAGTTCGACACCACCGGCGCGAACAGCTTCCGCAGCCCGGTGCGTTCGGCGATCTCGCCGCGGTAGAAGGCCACCGCTTCCGAAGCGTCACGCAGCCGCACCAGCGCATAGCGGAAGGCCGCGTTGTACTTCTCGTTGTTGAAGGCCAGCCGGATGATCGGCCGGCCGAGCCAGAACGCCACGACCGTGGCGAACAGGACGTAGACGATGCCGATCCAGAAGATGGCCCGGGGCAGGTCGATACCGACCAGGGGCAAGGTGATTTCGCCGGACAGGTTCCACAGAATCGCGGTGAACGAAATCATCGAGGCCACCGAATAGATGGAGCCGAACAACAGGGTGCTCGTCGAGCTGGCGCTCGGACGGTTGGGCAGCGAGTCGATGCCCGCGGTGAAAGTGTCGATGTCGGCCTGGATGCGCTGGTCCGGATTGTCGATGGTGTCGTCGATGAAGCGCGTGCGGTAGTAGGCCTTGCCGTCCAGCCAGTCACCGGTGAGCTGGGTGGTCAGCCAGGCCCGCCAACGGAGCATGAACCGTTGCGCCATATAGATGTCGAGCATGATCCGGGCGATATGGATCGCTGCCAGCAGCGCGAACACGCCCAGCGACAGCCAGAACCCGTCTTTACCCGAGACCTTCACAGCCTCGTTGCCGCTGGAGATGCCGCCGGCGATCACCTGGAAGCTGGTCATCATGTCGTTGCCCTGATAGCTGAAGAGCACCGCCAGCCGCACCCCGGCGATCACCGACAGCAGCATCGCACCCAGCCAGGCCCACACGATCACGCTGTCGCGCCCGGTGAAATACCCGCTGGTGATCCGCCAGTACTGCCTGCCCCAGGCGGTGAACCTGGCGATCAGCACCAGGATCACCAGGGTGCTTATGGCAGCGATCAGCCAGCCCTTGGCGATCCACACCAGCGACGTCGCGAGCTCGTCGCCCCAGTCCAGTGTCGGGGTGAACATCTCCATGCGGGCAAAGTACCCCCATCAGCTGCCATGAGCCCGGCCGGACGGCTCCAGGCGTGGCTGCGCCGATCCGGTTTCCGGGACACTCGGCGCGCCCGCGTACCGTGAACATGTGCCGAAGACGTCCAGCGCCAAACCGGGCCGCTTGAGCAGCAAGTTCTGGAAGCTACTGGGGGCCAGTACCGAGCGGAACGAGGCCCGGTCGCTCTCAGAGGTCAAGGGTGCAGCCACGTTCGAAGACAAGGCTGCCAAGCTCGACGACGAGCAGCTCACCAAGGCTGCCAAATTGCTTGAGCTGGAGGACCTGGCCGCCTCCGCCGACATGCCACAGTTCCTGGCGCTGGCGCGCGAGGCCGCCGAGCGGACCACGGGTCTCCGGCCTTTCGACGTACAGCTGCTCGGGGCCCTGCGCATGCTCGCCGGCGACGTCGTCGAGATGGCGACCGGTGAGGGCAAGACCCTGTCCGGGGCGATCGCCGCGGCCGGGTACGCCATCGGCGGCCGGCACGTGCATGTCATCACCATCAACGACTACCTGGCCAAACGCGACGCGGAATGGATGGGTCCGCTGCTGGAGGCGCTGGGGCTGACCGTCGGCTGGATCACCGAGGACTCGACAGCCGAAGAGCGGCGCGCCGCCTACGAATGCAACGTCACCTATGCGTCGGTCAACGAGATCGGGTTCGACGTCCTGCGGGACCAGCTGGTCACCGACGTCGACGATCTGGTGTCACCCAATCCCGACGTCGCGCTGATCGACGAGGCCGACTCGGTGCTGGTCGACGAGGCGCTGGTGCCGCTGGTGCTGGCCGGCACCAGCCACCGGGAGCAGCCGCGCGTCGAGGTCATCCGGATGGTCGGCGACCTCACCGCCGGAACGGACTACGACACCGACGACGACAACCGCAACGTGCACCTCACCGAGGCCGGCGCCCGCAAGCTGGAGGCCCGCCTCGGCAACATCGACCTGTACTCCGAGGAGCACGTCGCCACCACGCTCACCGAGGTCAACGTCGCGCTGCACGCGCACGTGCTGCTCCAGCGCGATGTGCACTACATCGTCCGGGATGGCGCGGTGCACCTGATCAACGCGTCCCGCGGCCGGATCGCCTCGCTGCAGCGCTGGCCGGACGGTCTGCAGGCCGCCGTCGAGGCCAAGGAAGGCATCGAGACCACCGAAACCGGTGAAGTGCTCGACACCATCACGGTGCAGGCGCTGGTCAATCGCTATCCCACGGTGTGCGGCATGACCGGTACCGCGCTGGCCGCCGGCGAGCAGTTGCGCCAGTTCTACAAGCTCGGGGTGTCGCCGATCCCACCGAACAAGCCGAATATCCGCGAGGACGAGACGGACCGGGTGTACCTCACCGAGGCCGCCAAGAACCACGCCATCGTCGAGCACATCGCCGAGGTGCACGAGACCGGTCAGCCGATCCTCGTCGGCACCCACGACGTGGCCGAGTCCGAAGACCTGCACCGCAGGCTGGTCAAGGCGGGCGTCCCCGCCGTCGTGCTCAACGCCAAGAACGACGCCGAAGAAGCCTCCGTGATCGCCGAGGCAGGCAAGCTCGGCTCGGTCACGGTGTCCACCCAGATGGCCGGCCGCGGCACCGACATCCGCCTGGGCGGATCCGATGCGGCGGACGACTCGGCCGAGAAGGAGAAGGTGGCCGACCTCGGCGGGCTGCACGTGGTCGGCACCGGCCGGCACCACACCGAACGCCTGGACAACCAGTTGCGTGGCCGCGCCGGACGTCAGGGCGATCCCGGATCGACGGTGTTCTTCTCAAGCTGGGAGGACGAGGTGGTGGCAGCTCACCTCGACGAAACCAAGTTGCCGACCGAAACCGACGAGGACGGCCGCGTCAGCACACCCAAGGCGGCCGGTCTGCTCGACCACGCGCAGCGGGTCGCCGAGGGCCGACTGCTCGACGTGCACGCCAACACCTGGCGCTACAACCAACTCATCGCCCAGCAGCGCGCGATCATCGTCGAGCGTCGCGAAACCCTGCTCCGCACCGACACCGCCCGCCAGGAACTCGAGGCCCGCTCACCCGAGCGCTACGCCAAGCTGGCCGAGGATCTGGGAGAGGACGCCGAGGAGAAGCTCACCAAGATCTGTCGGTTGATCATGCTCTACCACCTCGACCGCGGTTGGTGTGATCACCTGGCATTCCTCGCCGACATCCGCGAGAGCATCCATCTGCGGGCACTGGGCCGGCAGAACCCGCTCGACGAGTTCCACCGGATGGCCGTCGACGCTTTCGCCTCGCTGGCCGCCGACGCCATCGAGGCAGCCCAGCAGACCTTCGACACGGCCGACGACATCGAGGGCGAGCCGGGCATCGATCTGTCGAAGCTGGCGCGGCCGACATCGACGTGGACGTACATGGTCCACGACAATCCGCTCAACGACGACACCATGTCGGCGCTGAGCCTGCCGGGTGTGTTCCGCTAGGTTTTAGACATGGACCACGCGCCTGCTCCTGAGGGCAGGAGCGCACCGGCGCCGGATGTCGGACGCGACCGGGTGCTCACGGTGCCCAACGCGCTCAGTGCGCTGCGCCTCGTGCTGGTGCCGGTATTCCTCTGGCTTCTGTTCGGTGCACACGCCAACGGCTGGGCCGTGGCGATCCTGATGTTCAGCGGCTTCTCGGACTGGGCCGACGGCAAGATCGCACGCCTCGTCGACAATCAGTCATCGCGGCTCGGCGAACTGCTCGACCCCCTCGTCGACCGGATCTACATGGTCACCGTGCCGGTCGCCCTCGCGCTGTACGGCGTGGTGCCGTGGTGGGTGGTGCTGACCCTGCTCGCGCGCGACGTGGTGCTTGCCGCCACGCTGCCGCTCCTACGCCGGCGCGGACTTACCGCGCTGCCGGTGACATATCTGGGCAAGGCCGCCACCTTCGCGCTGATGTCCGGGTTCCCGTGGATATTGCTCGGGCAGTGGGATGCGACGTGGAGTCGGGTGGCGCTGGCCTGCGGATGGGCCTTCCTGCTGTGGGGTGTGGCGCTCTATCTGTGGTCGGCCGTGCTGTACCTGGTCCAGGTGGGCATGGTGGTGCGTCAACTCCCCGTCAGATCATGAGCACGCTGGGCGGCTATGAGTCGGGAGCAGGACTCAACGACCATGAGGCCCACGCGCCCAAGCGGATCCCACTGCCCTCGCTGCTGCGGTCGTTGCTCTCAGAGCACCTCGATCCGGGTTACGCCGCCGCAGCGGCGGCCCGTGAGGCCGGCGATCGACCACGTCGGCGAATCCGCGATTTCGCGTGGTTGGTGGTCGGTGCGGGGGCGATCGCGACAGTGTTCGCGGTGGCCGCCGGCCAGGCCCAGACCGCGGCGCCCGCGGCCCGCGAAGCCCAGCACACCCTTGCCGGGCGGGTGCGGGCGGCGCAGATCGGTGCCGACAAGGCCAGTTCCGAACGCGATGCGCTCGTCGATCAGGTGGACGCCGAGCGACGCAGCAGACTCGGCATGGACGAAAACGGTCAGCATCTGCTCGGCAGTCTGGACACCGCCAACATCGAAGCGGCCGCCATCCCGATGATCGGTCCCGGGCTGACCGTCACGGTCACCGATCCCGGTCTGTCCAAGGACCTCAGCGACGTGTCGAAACAGCGGGTTGCCGGTGGACAGCAGATCATCCTCGACCGGGACCTGCAGCTGGTGGTGAATTCGCTGTGGGCCAGTGGCGCAGAGGCGGTTTCGGTAGGCGGCGTGCGGGTCGGCGCCGGGGTGACGATCCGCCAGGCAGGCGGCGGGATTCTGGTCGACAACCAGCCGATCACCAGTCCGTATGCCATTGTGGCCATCGGACCGCCGAAGGGGATGGCCGACGCCTTCGACCGGACCCCGGGCCTGCAACGGCTCCGGTTATTGGAGACTTCCTACGGGGTAGGGGTGAACGTGAGTGCGGGTGACGGCCTGACCGTGCCCGCGGTGTCGGTGCGAGATGTCAACTTCGCCAAACAGATTGGATAGGCCTGAGGTGCACAGGATGGACCGCTAGATGATCGGGATCGTCGCACTGGTAGTCGGGATCGTGCTCGGGTTGGTGTTCCACCCCAGCGTTCCCGACTTCGTCGAGCCATACCTGCCCATCGCCGTCGTGGCGGCGCTGGATGCGGTGTTCGGTGGGTTGCGCGCCTACCTGGAGCGCATATTCGACGCCAAGGTGTTCGTGGTCTCGTTCGTGTTCAACGTGTTGGTGGCCGCGTTGATCGTGTACGTCGGTGATCAGCTCGGCGTCGGTACCCAGCTGTCGACGGCCATCATCGTGGTCCTCGGCATCCGGATCTTCGGCAACGCCGCCGCATTGCGGCGCAGGTTGTTCGGCGCCTGACATGAGCGAAGCGCAGCCCCCACCCAAGGACGATCCGGACGAGCCGGACCGTCCGACCGAGCCGACCCAGCCCGCTGAGCCGGACCGGCCCGAACCGGATTCCGAGCCCGAGTCAGAGCCAGAGCCAGAGCCGAAACATCACGCAGAGCACGCTGCCGAGCACCACGGCCGCCACGAGATGCCCGCCGACGTCTCGCCACGCCGGTTCCGGAACCTGCGAATCGTGCGCCGTAGCCGTTCGCAGCTGGTGTTCGGCGCGCTCGGGGTGCTGTTGTGCGTCCTGCTGGGTATGGCGATCGTCACGCAGGTCCGCCAGAACGAGTCAGGTGATTCGCTGGAGACCGCGCGCCCGGCGGATCTGCTGGTGCTGCTCGACTCCCTGCAGCAACGTGAGGGCTCGCTCAACACCGAGGTGGCCGACCTGCAGCGGACACTGCAGCAGCTGCAGGCCTCGGGCAGCAGTGACCAGGCCGCGATCGAGAACGCCCAGTCCCGGCTGGAGGCCCTGTCCATCCAGATCGGCACGGTGGCCGCCACGGGCCCCGGCGTGACGCTCACCATAGAAGACAACGCGCCCGGTGTTCCCGCCGAGACCATGCTCGATGTGATCAACGAGTTGCGCGCCGCGGGCGCAGAGGCACTCGAGATCCGCGGTGGCGATCAGCAGGCCGCCGTCCGGGTCGGCATCGACACCTGGATCGTCGGCACCCCCGGGGCGCTCACCGTCGACGAGGTGACTCTGCGGCCGCCGTATTCGGTTCTGGCCATTGGGGACCCGCCGACCCTGGCCGCCGCGATGAACATTCCCGGCGGGGCAATGGACAGCGTCAAGCGTGTCGGCGGCACGATGGTGATACAACAAGCCGAGCGTGTCGACGTCACCGCCTTGCGGCAACCGAAACCGCGCCAATACGCTCAGCCCGTCAAGTGAGCACAGCAACACCAACCGCCCGACAATAAGGAGCGCCGTGAGCGACATCCCAGCCGACCTCTACTACACCTCGGAGCACGAGTGGGTACAGCGCACCGGTGACGACACGGTGCGCGTCGGCATCACCGACTACGCACAGTCCGCCCTCGGCGATGTGGTGTTCGTCCAGCTGCCCGACGTCGGCGCCCAGCTGGCCGCCGGCGATGCGTTCGGCGAGGTCGAATCCACGAAGTCGGTGTCGGATCTCTACGCTCCGGTCGCGGCGAAAGTCGTTGCGGTCAACGGTGATCTGGACGGCAGTCCTCAACTGGTCAACTCCGACCCCTACGGCGAAGGCTGGCTGGTCGATCTGCGGCTCGAGGAGGGCACGCTCGAGGACGCCCTGGCCGGTTTGCTCGACGCGGACGGCTACCGCGCCGCCGTGACCGAGTGATCAATTGTTAGGGTTTCGAAGGCCGGTCGCCGAGACCGGTTCGGCCGTACCCGGCGCGCAGATATCTTCCCCATCGGATCCGGCGGTGGTGGACACAACGATGCCTGATGCGCGGTACGGTCGACGTGAGACCGACGATGGGCTGGGGCCGCGCCGGCCAACGCCACAGCAGCCAGTGAGGAGCAGCGGGTGACGGACAAGGACAGCAATTTGGGGGCCGACCAGTCGGAAGACGTGACGGTGGAAACCACATCGGTTTTCCGTGCGGACTTTTTGAACGAACTGGATGCGCCCGCAACGGCAGGTACCGAAGGCGCCGTCTCCGGCGTCGAGGGCCTGCCCGCGGGTTCGGCATTGCTGGTCGTCAAGCGTGGACCGAACGCCGGATCGCGTTTCCTGCTCGATCAGCCGACCACGTCGGCCGGGCGGCACCCGGACAGCGACATTTTTCTCGATGACGTCACGGTGAGTCGTCGACACGCCGAGTTCCGGTTGGAGAGCGGTGAGTTCCAGGTCGTCGATGTCGGCAGCCTCAACGGTACGTACGTCAACCGTGAGCCGGTCGATTCGGCCGTGCTCGCCAACGGCGACGAAGTGCAGATCGGGAAGTTCCGCCTGGTGTTCCTCACCGGTCCCCGGTCTGACGACGACAGCGGCCCCACCAGCTAGCCGATGACTGCCCCCGACAGACCTGCGCTGGCCGGGATGTCGATCGGCGCAGTGCTGGACCTGCTGCGGGGCGACTTTCCGGACGTCAGCATCTCCAAGATCCGGTTCCTCGAGGCCGAGGGACTGATCACGCCGCAGCGCACCGCGTCGGGGTACCGGCGGTTCACTGCATACGACTGTGCGCGGTTGCGGTTCATCCTGACCGCTCAGCGTGACCAGTATCTGCCGTTGAAGGTGATCAAGGCGCAGCTGGACGCCCAGCCCGACGGTGAATTGCCGGAGGCCGGATCGGCCTACGCGGTACCCCGTCTGGTCGGGGTGTCCGAGAGTGGGGGCGACGGAGTGGACGGCGCCGCCGGCTTGTCGGCGGTGGCGCCGACCCAGGTCCGGCTCTCCCGTGAAGACCTGTTGACCCGGTCGGGCATCGACGAGGAGATGCTGGGGGCGTTGGTTCGCAACGGCATCATCACCGCCGGGCCCGCCGGGTTCTTCGACGAGCATTCCGTGGTGATCGCCCAGTGCGCACGGGCCCTGGGTGACTACGGTGTCGAGCCCAGGCACCTGCGGGCATTTCGCTCCGCGGCAGACCGGCAATCCGACCTGATCGCCCAGATCGCCGGCCCGGTGGGCAAGGCGGGCAAGGCCGGCGCGCGGGACCGGGCCGATGACCTGGCCCGTGAAGTGGCCGCCCTGGCGATCACTCTGCACACGTCGCTCATCAAGTCCGCCGTACGCGACGTTCTGGATCGCTGAGGACTAGACTCGTTTCGACGGCCAGTTCGTCTAAGTCGGGACCCCTGAGGCGAACTGGCGAAGGACGAAAGATTCGACGAAACGGCACGGCGGTGCGGAGGGCAGGCACAGATGGCTGAGGTTCGCGTGGTCGGCATTCGAGTGGAACAGCCGCAGAACCAGCCCGTGTTGCTGTTGCGGGAATCCAACGGTGACCGCTATCTCCCGATCTGGATCGGGCAGTCGGAGGCCGCTGCGATCGCGCTGGAACAGCAGGGCGTCGAGCCCGCCCGGCCGCTCACTCACGACCTGATCCGAGATGTCATTGCCGCGCTTGGCCATTCACTCAAAGAGGTGCGGATCGTCGACCTGCAGGAAGGCACGTTCTATGCCGACCTGATCTTCGACCGCGACATCACGGTGTCGGCCCGGCCTTCGGACTCGGTGGCGATCGCTCTGCGCGTCGGCGTGCCGATCTACGTGGAGGAGGCGGTGCTGGCCGAGGCCGGCCTGCTGATTCCCGACGAGAACGACGAAGAGGCTGCGGGCACCGTCCGTGAGGACGAGGTCGAGAAGTTCAAAGAGTTCCTCGACAGCGTTTCGCCGGACGACTTCAAGGCGACATGACCGTCGCCCGCGCCTTGCAGGTCACGGGTACATCTCAAGTGGGTATACCGGTGTCGACACGCGGCGCGGGAGACAATCGGGCTGGAATTCGGGCGCCATACTTTCATCGCAGCGGGCAATCACGGCTCGGCGGGAAGCGTATGCTCGACACATTCGAGCTCGCAGCAAACCGTCGCGAAAGAGATGGCTGCGCTGCAGGACATGGCACTACGGTGCGGGCGAGTTCGATCGGCGAGAGGATTCACAGTGGGTGACACGCCACGGCAGGAAGAGCTGGATCTGACCACCGGGAGCGGCGCGGAGCCGCCTGTCAGGCCAGCTGGCGAACCCGTGCAGGGTGGGCTGTTCCCCGATGATTCGGTGCCGGACGAACTGGTGGGCTACCGCGGTCCCAGCGCCTGCCAGATCGCCGGTATCACCTATCGGCAGTTGGATTACTGGGCGCGGACCTCCCTGGTGGTTCCCTCCATCCGGGGCGCCGCCGGCTCAGGCAGCCAGCGTCTGTACTCGTTCAAGGACGTCCTGGTCCTCAAGATCGTCAAGCGGCTGCTGGACACCGGCATCTCCTTGCACAACATCCGGGTTGCGGTCGATCACCTGCGCCAGCGTGGCGTGCAGGATCTGGCCAACATCACGCTGTTCTCCGACGGCACCACGGTCTACGAATGCACCTCGGCCGAAGAGGTCGTGGATCTGCTGCAGGGCGGCCAGGGCGTGTTCGGCATCGCGGTATCCGGCGCCATGCGCGAGCTGACCGGCACCATCGCAGACTTCCCGGGCGAGCGTGCCGACGGCGGCGAGTCCATCGCATCGCCCGAGGACGAGCTGGCGTCGCGGCGCAAAAGCCGCGACCGCAAGATCGGCTGATCTCCCGCCGCGAACAGACACCTAGGTTCCCCTCGACCCGCGTTGAGGGGAACTTTTGCTTTGGGCCCTCCCACTCGCGGGGGAACTGTTCGCGAGCACCGGTGCGCTGCCGGTAGAATTGCCGACGCATCGCCCTCGCGCGGGAGAGTTTCGTGACAGCCAGCCACGGACGCCGAAGGAGCAATACCTCTCCGTCAACCTCTCAGGCCCCCAGGACCGCGTCAGGCCCCGATGCCTCTGGAAAGTGGTGCCCCACGGGCACCCGCCCATGGGGAAAGGTCCTGTAGCCGGGGCTGAATCTCTCAGGCGCCCGGACCGGGTCGACGACAGAGGGAGAGGGACGCCTACGACGTTTCAGTACGTCTGCGCCTCAGGAGAGTGTCGTGTCCGAACAGCATCAATCGCGTTTCGCCGATCGTCACATCGGCCCGGACGCCACTGCCGTTGCCACCATGCTCGACGTGATCGGCGTGGCATCGCTCGACGAGCTCGCCGCCAAGGCGCTACCCGCAGGCATTCTCGACGCGCTGGCGTCCGACGGGGTCGCCCCGGGCCTCGAAGCTCTGCCCGCGCCGGCCACCGAGGAGCAGTCCCTGGCCGAGCTCCGCGCGTTGGCCGACTCCAACACGACCGCGGTCTCGATGATCGGTCAGGGCTACTTCGACACGTTCACGCCCGCCGTGCTGCGGCGCAACATTCTTGAGAACCCGGCGTGGTACACCGCCTACACCCCGTATCAGCCCGAGATCAGCCAGGGCCGGCTCGAGGTGCTGCTGAACTTCCAGACCATGGTGTCGGACCTGACCGGACTCGAGGTGGCCAACGCCTCGATGCTCGACGAAGGCACCGCCGCGGCCGAGGCCATGACCCTCTTGCACCGCGCGACCAAATCCAAGACGAACCGGCTGCTGGTCGACACCGATGTCTACGCGCAGACCGCGGCAGTGCTGGCCACGCGCGCGCAGCCGCTCGGCATCGAGATCGTCACCACGGACCTGCGCCAGGGGTTGCCCGAGGGCGAGTTCTTCGGCGTCATCGTGCAGCTGCCGGGAGCCAGTGGCCGGGTGGACGACTGGACGGGGCTGATCAGCGAGGCGCATGAGCGTGGCGCACTGGTGGCCGTTGGCGCGGATCTGCTCGCGATGACGGTGATCACCCCGCCGGGCGAGATCGGGGCCGACGTCGCCTTCGGTACCAGCCAACGGTTCGGTGTGCCAATGGGATTCGGCGGCCCGCACGCCGGCTATCTGGCGGTGCACGCCAAGCATGCCCGGCAGCTGCCGGGCCGGTTGGTCGGTGTCTCCGTCGACGCGGATGGGTCGCCGGCCTACCGCCTGGCGCTGCAGACCCGTGAGCAGCACATCCGCCGGGACAAGGCCACCAGCAACATCTGCACCGCCCAGGTGCTGTTGGCCGTGATGGCCGCGATGTACGCCAGCTACCACGGTGCCGAAGGGTTGACTGCGATCGCCCGCCGCGCGCACGGCCATGCCGGCGCTATCGCGGCCGCACTGGGCGATGCGCTGGTGCACGACAAGTACTTCGACACCGTGCTGGCCCGGGTTCCCGGACGCGCCGACGCGGTGGTCGCGGCGGCCAAGGCCAAGGGCATCAACCTGTGGCGCGTCGACGCCGACCACGTGTCGGTGTCCTGCGACGAGGCGACCACCGACGAGCATGTGGCCGCGGTCCTCGAGGCATTCGAGGTGGCGCCGGCCGATGCGGCTGCCGACGCAAGTGCGGCTGTGGCGACCCGGACCTCGGAGTTCCTCACACATCCGGCGTTCAACTCCTATCGCACCGAGACCGAGATGATGCGGTACCTGCGGATGCTGGCGGACAAGGATATTGCCTTGGACCGCAGCATGATCCCGTTGGGTTCCTGCACGATGAAACTCAATGCGGCGGCCGAGATGGAGCCGATCACCTGGCCCGAGTTCGGCCGTCAGCACCCGTTCGCGCCGGCATCGGACAACCCGGGCCTGCGCAAGGTGATCGCCGATCTGCAGGACTGGCTCACCGGGATCACCGGCTACGACCAGATCTCGTTGCAGCCCAACGCCGGTTCCCAGGGTGAGTACGCCGGTCTGCTGGCGATCAAGGCCTATCACGACTCGCGCGGCGATACCGAGCGTGACCTCTGCCTGATCCCGTCGAGCGCGCACGGCACCAACGCCGCCTCGGCCGCGCTGGCCGGCATGCGCGTCGTGGTGGTGGCCTGCCGGGAGAACGGTGACGTCGACCTCGACGACCTGCGCGCGAAGATCGCCGAACACGCGGATCGTGTTGCCGCGCTGATGATCACCTATCCGTCGACGCACGGGGTGTACGAGCACGACGTCGCCGACATCTGCGCGGCGGTGCACGATGTGGGTGGCCAGGTCTACGTGGACGGCGCAAACCTCAACGCGTTGGTCGGGTTGGCCCGACCGGGCCGCTTCGGCGGCGACGTCAGTCACCTGAATCTACACAAGACGTTCTGCATCCCGCACGGTGGTGGCGGCCCGGGTGTCGGGCCGGTCGCGGTGCGCTCACATCTGGCGCCGTTCCTGCCGGGCCATCCGCTGGCCGACGAGCTGCCCGATGAGCACACCGTCTCGGCGGCGCCCTACGGGTCGGCCTCGATCCTGCCGATCACCTGGGCCTACATCCGGATGATGGGGGCCACGGGTCTGCGCGCAGCGACGCTGACCGCGATCGCGTCGGCCAACTACGTGGCCCGCCGCCTCGACGAGTACTACCCGGTGCTCTACACCGGGGAGAACGGCATGGTCGCCCACGAGTGCATCCTGGACCTGCGCGGGATCACCAAGGACACCGGCGTGACCGTCGACGATGTGGCAAAGCGCCTGGCGGACTACGGTTTCCACGCGCCGACCATGAGTTTCCCGGTGGCAGGCACGTTGATGGTCGAGCCGACCGAGAGTGAGAGCCTGACCGAGGTCGACGCGTTCTGCGACGCGATGATCGCCATCCGCGCCGAGATCGACCGGGTCGGCTCGGGGGAGTGGTCGGTGGAGGACAACCCGTTGCGCGGCGCCCCGCACACCGCCGAGTGCCTGCTGGTGACGGAGTGGGATCACCCGTACACCCGCGAGCAGGCCGCCTACCCGTTGGGCAAGGGGTTCCGCCCCAAGGTGTGGCCGCCGGTGCGTCGGATCGACGGTGCCTACGGGGACCGGAACCTGGTGTGCTCCTGCCCGCCGGTCGAGGCGTTCGCCTGACGCATCGATTTCTACCTCAGGGTTGGCGCCCGGTTGCTCCGGAAACCCTTAGGTAGAAAGTGCGGATCAACCCAGCATGGTGTTGACCGCGCTGGCCAGCTCGGGTGAGGTCGAGCTCGACAGATGCTGGTAGGTGCCGCTCGTGGCTTGCGCGACGGCCTCCCAGGTGGCCCGGTCCGAGCCCGTGCCGAAGTCGATCACGTTCACCGCGATCGGACGGGCCGGGTCGAATGCGCCGCGGATATAGTCCTGCAGCCCGGGCCCATCCAGACTCTGATCGGTGTGCGGTCCGGTGGTGATCAACAGGATTGAGTTGCTCTGGCCCTCACGGTATTTCGACAGCGCTTCGGTATAGAGCATGCGGAGCGTCGTGAACGACACCGCGCCGCCACCCGAGGCGGACTGCTCGTCGAGGGTCGAGGTCAGCGCATCGGAGCGCCGCTGCCCGTTGACCGGCTCGGCCAGCGGGCCGGTCGAAATCTCCGACCGTCCCTCGGTGCCGTCAAAGGTCCAGAGGCCGACGGCGGCGGTGTCGGGCAGTGCCTTGAGCCGGCTGTCGAGTGCGGCCACGACGTTGGCCAGGCGGGACTTGCCGCCCTCTTCGGTCGGCATCGACTGGTCGAGCATGATCGTGACCGCAGGGTTTCCCGACGGTGTGGCCGTGGCGTTGGCCAGCGTCACCCGCATCGAGTTGTCGCCGACCGACAACGGTGCCGCGAGCTGGCTGAAACTGGTGACATCGCTGGACGGCGGCGACGTGCCCTCGGCGCGGAACCCGGCCTTGGCTAGTTCGGCGAGTTGTTCGGGCTTGCGCAGATAGCGGGCGAACTCGCTGGCCGCGGTGACCTGTTCCTTCTCCAGCCAGTCCCCGGCCAGCAGCACCGTCGGATAGTCGGCGGTGGCCGTGGGGCCCGGCGGCAGCCAGCCGGCCAACGAGGACTTGACGTCGTCGACCGAGGTGGCCCGCTGGAACAGTTGCTGCTCGGTGGTGGCGACGGCGTGCACCGGCGCGGTTGCCGCATCGGGGGCGTTCAGCAACGCGTCCATGGCGGTGCCCAGCTCGGAGTCGTCGAGTTTGGGCTGCCCGTGGAACAGGGTGTTCACGCCGCTCATACCGGATGTCGCCGGCGCACCCGAAGGAGCCGTCGCAGCGGCGACGGCCTCGGCAGCGAGCAACGCGGCATCGCCGTTGCTGTGGGTCGGCAGGGCGAGTTTGAGCGTGCCCCAACCGGGCAGCTTGAGCGCGTTCATCGCGGCCGGGCTGCTTTGCAGCTGGGGCAGGGTGGCCCAGGTCTGTTGTGCCAGGGCGTCTTTGAGCTGCGGACGGACCGCAAGTAGCACCGGCGAGGTGACCAGGGACCGGCTGTCGCTGACAGTCTTGGCGCCCGCGGTCGCCTCCAGCCGTGCTTCGGCGATACTGCTGGCCGGAATCCACAGCGCCGGGCGGTCGCCGAGCTCGCTGGGCCACGCGTTGGCGAAGCCACTGACCACGCGGTCGGAATCGGCGGACTGCACGCGCACCTTGACGCAGCGGTCGCCCACCGGGCTGACCGACTCGTTGTAGGTGTTGGCCAGTCCCTCGATGCGGGAGGAGATGGTGGGGTCGGCGATCACGGCGACCCCGAGTTCGCCGTCGACACAGCGCGCGGCTGCGGCGTCGCTGCGGCCGGCGAGCATGTCACCGAAGAACTTCCACAGGATCATCGCGCCGACCACGGCCACCACGGTGACCAGTGCGACGATCACACCGACGCTGACACCCCGGCGCCCGGACTCGACGGCGCGGTGGCTGCCGGTCCACTCACCGTCCCACTCGCCACGCTGGCGGCTGGTCGGGCCGGTGGGCGGTGGTGGATCACCGACGCCGCCCACCGCACCGAACTGGGCGGTCGGCTGATCGTCGGCATACTCCGCGTCGTAGTCGTCGTCGGCATACTGGTCGCGGTAGCCGTCGACGTACTCGTCCTCGTACCCGTCTTCCTCGACGTATTCGGCTTCGTCGTAGTCGGCGCACTCCGAGTCGTGATAGTCCGATTCGTAGTCGTCGTCCCCGTCGGCGTACTGCGGTGCGCGGTACGCGGGTTCGGGCTCGGCGCGGTAGCCGCGGTCGTCCCGGTAGCCCGGCTCGTCCCGGTAGGCAGGTGCATCCCGGTACCCGCGATCGGACTGACGCTCGGGCGTGTCGAAGTCGTCTTCGGCGTACCGGGACTGCTCGCCGCGGGGACGGTCGTAATCGTCCCGGTAATCGGAGTCCCCGACGTGCCCGTGGTCGGGCTCGTCGGGTGCATCCTCAGGGTCGGGAATGCTGTGCCTGCCCATTCCTAACCCCTGTACGTCTCGCGCCGACTAGTCATCCGGACCCGCCGAAGTCTAATCACTTCCCCGCGGTGCTCGCTTTGAACTCGCGGCGGCGCCGGTGCAGGATCGGCTCGGTGTAGCCGTTGGGCTGCGCTGCCCCGGACAGGATCAGCTCCTGGGCCGCGCCGAACGCGATGCTGGCATCCGGGTTGGGCGCCATCGGCAGGTAGTCGGGATCACCGGCGTTCTGCTCGTCGACGACGGCGGCCATCCGGCGCAGGCTGGCCTTGACGTCCTCTTCGGTGATGACGCCGTGACGCAGCCAGTTGGCCAGCAGCTGGCTGGAGATCCGCAGGGTCGCGCGGTCTTCCATCAGCGCGACGTCGTGGATGTCGGGCACCTTCGAGCAGCCGACGCCGGCATCGATCCAACGGACCACGTAGCCCAGGATCGACTGACAGTTGTTGTCGACCTCTTCGTGGATCTCCTCGGGTGACCAGGTCAGTGAGGAGTCCGCCAGCGGGATGGTCAGCAGCTCTTCGATGGTGGCGCGCTTCTTGCCGGCAAGCTCCTTCTGCACCGCTTCGACATCCACCTGGTGGTAGTGCATCGCGTGCAGGGTGGCCGCCGTCGGTGAGGGCACCCACGCGGTGGTGGCGCCGGCCTTCGGCTGACCGATCTTCTGCTCGACCATGTCGGCCATCAGCTCGGTCATGGCCCACATGCCCTTGCCGATCTGGGCCTTGCCTGCCAGGCCGGTGGCCAGGCCGACATCGACGTTGTTGTCCTCGTAGGCCTTGATCCACGGCTGGGCCTTCATGGCGCCCTTGCGGATCATCGGGCCGGCTTCCATCGAGGTGTGGATCTCGTCGCCGGTGCGGTCCAGGAACCCGGTGTTGATGAACACGACGCGGTCGGCGGCGGCCTTGATGGCGGCCTTCAGGTTGACCGTGGTGCGGCGCTCCTCGTCCATGATGCCGACCTTGAGGGTGGACTCGGGAAGGCCGAGCACGTCCTCGACGCGGCCGAACAGCTCACAGGTGAACGCGACCTCGTCGGGGCCGTGCATCTTGGGCTTGACGATGTAGACCGAGCCGGTGCGGCTGTTGGTCAGCTCGCCGTTCTCTTCGGTGGACTTCAGCCCATGCATCGCGATCAGACCCGTGAACAGCGCGTCCTGGATGCCTTCGGGGATCTCGTTCCCATCCGCATCCACGATGGCGTCGTTGGTCATCAAGTGCCCGACGTTGCGCACGAACAGCAGGCTACGTCCGGGCAGGGTGAGCTCACCCTCGCCGTCCGGAGTGGTGAAGGTGCGGTCCGGGTTGAGCACGCGGGTGAAGGTCTTGCCGCCCTTGCTGACCTCTTCGGCCAGGTCACCCTTGTTCAGGCCCAGCCAGTTGCGGTAGCCGAGGACCTTGTCGTCGGCATCGACGGCCGCGACCGAGTCCTCGAAATCCATGATCGTGGTGACTGCGGATTCCAGAACGACGTCCTTGATGCCCGCGGCGTCGGTGGAACCGATGGGGGAGTCCGGGTCGACCAGGATCTCGATGTGCAGCCCGTGGTTGGCCAGCAGCACCGACCACTGCGGCTGCCCGAGCTCACCGGTGTAGCCGACGAACTGCTCTGGGGTGGCCAGGCCGGAGGACAGGCCGTCGCCGTACTCCACCAGCAACTGGCCTTCGTCGATCTTCAGGCCGGTGGCCTCGGCCCAGGTGCCCGCGGCCAGCGGCACGACCTCGTCCAGGAAGTTGCGGGCGTAGGCGATCACCTTGTCGCCACGGATCTTGTTGTAGCCCGTGCCCTTCTCGGCGCCGTCCTCTTCACTGATGACGTCGGTGCCGTACAGCGCGTCGTACAGCGAGCCCCAGCGGGCATTGGCGGCGTTGAGCGCGAAGCGGGCGTTGAGGATCGGCACCACGAGCTGCGGGCCGGCGGTCGAGGTGATCTCGTCGTCGACGCCTGAGGTGGTGATGGTGAAGTCGGCGGGCTCCGGCAGCAGGTAGCCGATATCGGTGAGGAACTGCTTGTAGGCCTCGGGGTCGACCGGCTCGAGCACATGAGCGCGGTGCCACTTGTCGATCTGCGCCTGCAGATCGTCGCGACGGGCCAGCAGGTCCTGATTCTTCGGGGTGAGGTCAGCGACGACCTTGTCCACACCGGACCAGAAGCTGTCCGGGTCGACGCCGGTGCCCGGCAGTGCCTCGTTGGTGATGAAGTCGTGCAGCACCTGTGCCACGCGCAGGTTTCCGACAGTCACGCGATTGGTCATGCGCGTTTCCTCCCTCGGCTCCAGGCACCGTGCGGTGCCTGCCGTTTATCCAGCTTACCCATTGGTAACGTCGGCCTTTCAGCCGTCCAGCCTGGTGAGCAACAGCTCACACCGGTTTGCCAGAGTGATCCGCAACGGCGCTGCCCGTTCGGCGATGCGCTGCTGGGCCCTGACGTATTCGGCACGCCCGGCCGGTGTTTCGATGGCGATCGGCTCGAAACCATAGCGCCTCAAGTCGTATGGGCTGGCACACATGTCGACCGCCCGCGCGTCGGCGGCCAGTTCGAGTGCGTCCATCACGAGTTCCGACGGCACCAGAGGACCCAGCTTGTAGGCCCATTTGTAGGTGTCCATGGCGGCGTGGATGCAGCCGGGCTGCTCGGTGTCGAGCTGTTGCTCGCGGCTCAGTTGCCGGTCGTTGCGGGGCACGGCGTCGTCGGTGAAGAAACGGAAGGCGTCGAAGTGGCTGCACCGCAACGGCATCGACTCGACGACGGCATCGGTTCCGGTGGCGCCGAGGCGCAGCGGAACCCGGTCGTGACGTAGCTGGGGAGTCCGGTAGACCATGGCCCACTCATGGAGTCCGAAGCAGTTCATCCGGGGTGTCCGGGCCGCGGTCGCGCGCATCAGTCGCGCGACGAAGCGGACCGTCTCGACGCGGAAAAGCAGGTAGTCGGCCCGCACCGTGACACCGTGCGGATGGGGACCGTAGCCTGTGCGCCGCAGATACGGCTCGGCCTCTCGGCCGGCCAGTACCACCCCGAAACCGGGATGCCACCGGCGTAGCTGACGGGGCCGCAGGCTGTAGTAGGTGAACAGGAAATCCCATACCGGGTGCGGCTCACCGGCGTGTCGGCGATGCACGTGTGGTGTGAGGAAGTCGTCGGCGCGGCGTCGGTGTGACTCTGCGCGTGCCGCCCAATCCGGGCCCGCCATGA
This sequence comes from Mycolicibacterium peregrinum, assembly GCF_002102345.1. Lineage (GTDB taxonomy): Bacteria > Actinomycetota > Actinomycetes > Mycobacteriales > Mycobacteriaceae > Mycobacterium > Mycobacterium peregrinum. The sequence goes on along the minus strand of NZ_LQPP01000040.1, from coordinate 112,051 downwards.
CCTCGTCGACCTCGGCGGCATCCGGCAGGGTCAGTCCGGCCGCGTCCGATCCAACGCGTCCTTCCATGTCTCCTCCACTGGGTGGCCCGCTGCCGCCGTGCGGCTCGAGCCTACCGATGCATCCGAGGGGGGATCCGACGGGTCAGATGCGGTGGGTGCCGTCGCGCACGGTGCCGACCAGATCCTCGACGAGGTCCTCGAGCGCGACCATCGCGGTGACGGTCCCGTCCGGACCGGCAGGCGCATCGCTCGCACCGTCAGGTCCGTCCCGCTCCTCGCCGCTCTCCTCGTTGACAACCAGCGCGAGGTGGCTGTTGCTACGTCGCATCCGGGACAGCGCATCGGGCAGCGGCAACGAGGCCGGGACGCGCGGCAGCGGACGCACCATGGACAGATCCAGCACCGCATCCGGGTCGTTGATGTGCGGCAACACATCCTTGATGTGCAGGTACCCGATGAAGTCGCCGAACGAATCGGCCACGGGGAAGCGCGAGTAGCCGGTGTCGGTCAGTGCCCGCTCCACATCCCCGACGGTGGGCCCGGAACCCGGGGCGGCGACCCGGATGGCGTGAATCTCGTCCAGCGGCATCGCGACATCACTGACCGTACGGGTGCGCGTTTGCAGGGCCCGCGTCAAACGACCGTGTTCCTCGGTGTCGAGCAGGCCTTCGGACACCGATTCGGCGATCATCTCCGACAGTTCGACGGTCGAGACGGCCGATTCCAGCTCGTCGACCGGTTCGACCCGGAACGCGCGCAGGGTGGCGTTGGCGCACCAGTTGTAGAAGGCGATGAACGGCCGGGCCGCCCGGATGTACACCAGGTACGGCGGGACCAGCAGCATCGCGGCCGTCTCGGGACCCGCGATGGCGATGTTTTTCGGCACCATCTCGCCGAGCAGCACGTGCAGGGTCACCACGACCGCCAGGGCGATGAAGAACGAGACGGTGTGCAGAACCGCGTCGGGGACGCCGATCAGCGCGAAGGGTTTCTCCAGCAGATGAGCGACGGCGGGTTCGCCGACGCGCCCCAGCAGGATCGAGCAGATCGTGATGCCCAGCTGCGACCCGGCCAGCATCAGCGACAGGTGCTCGCCCGCCCTGATGACGGTCACCGCACTGCGCTTGCCCTGCTCGGCGAGTGCCTGCAGCCGGTCACGGCGGGCCGAGATCAGCGCGAACTCCGCGGCCACGAAGAACGCGTTGGCGGCCAGCAGCAGCACCGTCAGCAGCACACCGAGGATGTCACCCATGCCCGTTCTCCCGGGTTCCGAGACTGGTCAGTTCGAGTAGATCGATCCGGCGGCCGTCCATCCGCACCACCGTGGCCAGCCATCGCGTCGGCTTGTCCGGGTCGCCGTCCGGGTCGAACGCGGTGAGCTCCACGGCTTCGCCGGTCTCCGGTATGTGACCGAGTTCCTGCAGCACCAGCCCGCCGATGGTTTCGTATTCGCCCTCGGGAGCACGGAATCCGGTGCCGGTCGCCACCTCGTCGATGCGCAGCAGCCCGGATACCTGCCAGCCGGCGCCGGCCGGCACCACGTCGGGGGTGGCGTCGTCATGCTCGTCACGAACGTCGCCGACGATCTCCTCGATCAGGTCCTCGACCGTCACCATGCCCGCGGTGCCGCCGTATTCGTCGACCACCAGTGCGGTCTGCAAACCGTTGGCCCGGATCTGGGTCATCACGGCATCGCCGTCGAGGGTGGACGGCACCGTGGCCACGGGCAGCGCCAGCCCGGCCAGCCGGGTCCGGTCCCGGTCTTCGCGCGGAACCGAGAACACCTGCTTGACGTGGACGACGCCGATCGTCTCGTCGAGGTCGCCCTCGACGATCGGGAACCGTGAATACCCGGTGCGGATCGCAACGGCCATCAGGTCGGACACCGAATCGCCGGCGTCGAGCACCTCGATTTTGGAGCGTGGGGTCATCAGTTCCTCGGCGGTGCGCTCACCGAACTGCAGCGAGCGGTGCACCAGTAGCGCGGTGGTGGGATCGAGAGATCCGCTGCGGGCCGAGTTCCGGACCAGCGACGCCAGTTCCTGAGCCGAGCGGGCCGAGCGCAGTTCCTCGGCCGGCTCGACGCCGAGGCGGCGCACGATCCAGTTGGCCGTGCCGTTGGTCAGCCGGATGACCGGCGTGAACAGCATGGAGAACAGCAGCTGGAACGGTGCTGCCGCACGCGCCGTCGGGACCGGGCGGGCCACGGCCAGGTTCTTGGGCACGAGCTCGCCGAACACCATCGACAGCGACGTCGCGATGAGGATGGCCAAGAACAGCGCCAGACCGGACGCCACGTTGGGTGGTACACCGAGGGCGTCCAGGCCGGGGCGGATGAGTTCGCCGACCACGGGTTCAGCAAGGTAACCAGTCGCCAGGGTGGTGATCGAGATGCCCACCTGGGCGCCGGAGAGCTGGAACGACAGGGTGCGGTGCGCGCGGCGGACCAGTTGGTCGCGGCGGTCGCCGGTGCGGGCGTTGGCCTCGACCGTGCTGCGCTCCAGTGCGGTCAGGGAGAACTCGGCGGCCACGAACACCGCGGTGCCGAGGGTGAGGAGGACGATCGCCAGGATCGACAGCAACGAGAAAACAATGTCCGTTGAGCTGCCCATCAGCTCTCCAGGGGAACGCCGGGCCGGGGGCCCGGCCGACTAGGAGAGGGGTCGTCGGTTTCGGCGCTCAGAAGTGACTGGTGTTCCACCCGGAAGGCCGGTTCAGAACCGGAGGCCTCGGTGGGTGCCTGCGGCACGTGAACCCTTTCGTTCGATCTGACGCGGCGGGCGACCGGGCAATACGCGGCCGCCGACGGCTTACAGGAACCTCAATAGTATCGCGGTCACCATCCGGTCGGCAGCGGATGTCCTTCGGCGAAACCGGCGGCCGACTGAACACCCAGCACCACTTTCTCGTGCAGTTCGGTGAGATTGCCGGCGCCGACATAGGTGCAGGTGCTGCGCACCCCCGAGGTGATGTGGTCGAGCAGGTCCTCGACTCCGCCGCGCCCCGGGTCGAGGCTCATCCGCGAGGACGAGATGCCCTCTTCGAACAAAGCCTTGCGGGCGCGGTCGAACGGGCTGTCCCCGGCGGTGCGGGCGGCCACCGCACGTTTGGAGGCCATGCCGTAACTCTCCTTGTACGGCCGTTCCTCCCGATCGTGCAGCAGGTCGCCGGGGGATTCATAGGTCCCGGCGAACCAGGAGCCGATCATCACGTTGGCGGCACCGGCGGCCAGGGCCAGCGCCACGTCGCGCGGGTGCCGGACCCCGCCGTCGGCCCACACGTGGGCACCGAGTTCCTTTGCCGCAGCTGCACATTCGACTACGGCGGAGAACTGCGGGCGTCCCACGCCGGTCATCATCCGGGTGGTGCACATGGCGCCGGGGCCCACCCCAACCTTGACGATCGAGGCGCCGGCCTCGATGAGGTCGCGGGTGCCCTCCGCGGAGACCACGTTGCCCGCCGCCAGCGGCAGGCCGAGGTTCAACGATGCCACCGACTGGATGGCGTCGAGCATCTTGACTTGATGGCCGTGTGCCGTGTCGATGACCAGCAGGTCAGCCCCGGCCTCGGCCAGGGCGCGAGCCTTGGCGCCGACATCGCCGTTGATCCCGACCGCCGCGGCGATGCGCAGCTTTCCGGCCGCATCGACGGCGGGTGTGTAGATCCCGGCCCGCACCGCCGCGGTGCGGGTCAGCACGCCGGCCAGGGAGCCGTCCGCCTCGGTCAGCACCGCGAGATCGATGGGTGCGTGCTCGAGGAGGTCGAACACCTTTCGCGGATCGGTGCCCACCGGAGCGGTGACGAAGTCCGGCACCGCGACATCACGTATGCGGGCGAACCGGTCCACGCCGGCACAGCTGGCCTCGGTGACCAGCCCGATCGGCCGCCCCTCGAACACCACCACCGCCGCCCCGTGGGCCCGCTTGTGCAGCAGCGCCGCGGCGTCGGACACCGAGTCGTCGGGGCCGAGCGTCACCGGAGTGTCCACCACGAGATCGCGGCTCTTGACGAACTGCACCGTGTCGGCCACCACGGTGCTCGGCAGATCCTGCGGCAGCACCACGATGCCCCCGCGCCGCGCGATGGTCTCGGCCATGCGTCGACCCGCCACCGCCGTCATGTTCGCCACCACCACCGGGATGGTGGTGCCGGATCCGTCGTTGGTGGACAGGTCGACGTCGAACCGCGATGCCACATCCGACCGGCCGGGGATGACGAAGACGTCGTTGTAGGTCAGGTCATACGGCGGGATGTGTCCGTTCAGAAACCTCACGCCCTTGAGTCTAGTGGCGCGGGCTTCCCCGTCAGGGCCGCTGAATCTAGGCCTGAACCTCGGTGCGGTCGCCGCTCCACAGCGTGTGGAACTTCTGGCCGGGCTCGGCGTCGGTACGCCCGTAGGTGTGCGCGCCGAAGAAATCGCGCAGGCCCTGGGTCAGTGCCGCCGGCAGCCGTTCGGTGCGCAGCGCGTCGTAGTAGGACAGCGACGAGGCGAAGCCAGGGACGGGAATTCCCAACTCGGTGGCCTTGATCACGACCCGGCGCCAACTGTCGATGCCCGCCTCGACTGCGTCACGGAAGTACGGCGCGGCGATCAGGGTGGCCAGGTCGGCATCGTCGTCGTACGCCTCCTTGATCCGGTTGAGGAACTTCGCCCGGATGATGCAGCCGCCGCGCCAGATGGTGGCCATATCGCCCAGGGTGATGCCCCACCCGTACTCGGCCGAGCCGGCCTGGATCTGGTTGAAGCCCTGGGCGTAGGCGATGATCTTCGAGGCGTACAGCGCCTTTCTGACATCGTCGATGAACTGTGCTGATTCAGCAGGCTTGTCGCCGAGCTCGCCGGAGGCCAGACCGGTGGTGGCCTTGCGCTGGGGCACCGAACCCGACAGTGCCCGGGCGAACACGGCCTCGGCGATACCGGTGACGGGAACGCCGAGGTCGAGGGCGGACTTCACGGTCCAGCGCCCGGTGCCCTTCTGCTCGGCCTCGTCGACGATCACATCCACCAGCGGCTTGCCGGTCTTGGCGTCGACCTGACGAAGCACCTCGGCGGTGATCTCCACCAGGTAGCTGTCCAGGTCGCCCTTGTTCCACTCGGTGAACACGTCGGCGATCTGTGCGGCCTCAAGGCCGAGCCCGTCGCGCAGCAGTTGGTAGGCCTCGCCGATCAGCTGCATGTCGGAGTACTCGATGCCGTTGTGCACCATCTTGACGAAGTGGCCGGCGCCGTCCGGGCCGATGTGGGTGCAGCACGGCACACCGTCGACGTGCGCGGAGATCTCCTCCAGCAGCGGGCCGAGCGACTTGTAGGACTCGGCGGGGCCACCGGGCATGATCGACGGGCCGTTGAGCGCGCCTTCCTCACCGCCGGAGATGCCCGCGCCCACGAAGTGCAGGCCGCGCTCGCGGATCGCCTTCTCCCGGCGGATGGTGTCGGTGTACAGGGCGTTGCCGCCGTCGATGATGATGTCGCCGGGCTCCATGGCGTCGGCCAGCTCGTTGATCACCGCATCGGTCGGGTCGCCGGCCTTGACCATGATGATCACCCGGCGTGGCTTCTCCAGGGCGTCAAGGAATTCCGCGATCGTCTCGCTGCGCACGAACTTGCCCTCGGAGCCGTGCTCGGCCAGCAGCGCATCGGTTTTGGCGATCGAGCGGTTGTGCAGCGCGACGGTATAGCCGTGGTGGGCGAAGTTGCGGGCGAGATTGGAGCCCATCACGGCCAGGCCGGTGACTCCGATCTGCGCGGTACCGGTGGTGCTGGACGGTGTGCTTGACGAGGTCATGCCGCAGCCTTTCGTTGTTTTGTTGTGTCAGAACGCCTGTTGGACAGGGGTTTATCCCAGCCCGGCGAACAGGCGGTGAAGCTCGGTGAGCCAGGGAACGGCGACGGCGACGGTGGGAACCACCAGAACTGCGGCCGCGGCCAGGTACGCGGTGACGGCCATGGCGACGCTGTTCGGCTTGCCGCCGAGGCGCCGCACGCGGATCACGGTGGTGGGCCCGCCGGCGGCCAGTGCGCCCGAGGGGGTACGGCCGCTCGCGCAGGCGACCAGCGCCCGGGCCAGGGGAGTGGGGCCTGCCGTCCGGACCGCGGCATCGTCGGCCAGCAGCTCGATCAGCAACCGGACCGCGTCCAGCGCGTTGGCGCTGCGGACGAACCGCGGGAAGGCGGCGTGGACGGCGGTGAACATCTCCAGGACCAGATCATGGCGGGCGCGCAGGTGGGCCCGCTCATGGGTGAGGATGGCGGCAACCTCGTTGTCGGACAACGTGGTGAGCGTTCCCTCGCTCACCACGACGCGACTGCGGACGCCGGGTAGGCAGTAGGCGAGTGGCTGCGCGACATCGAGGATGCGCAGTCCGTCACCGGCGAGCGGGCGGTGCGCCGTACAGAGGTGGGCAGGCACCGCGTCGCGGGACTTGCCGAGCAGGTCGACCATCATGCGGTGATGCGCGCGCCTGCGCCGGGTGGCGACCGCCACCTGGATCACGGCGAGACACAACCGGCCGCCGATCAGCAGGGTCAGGGTGAACACCACGACGTAGAGCAGCCACAACGGCAGACCGAGGGCTTTGATCTCACTGGTGATCGTGGCGGTCGGCCTGCCGTCGGGTCCGGGAACGAAAAGCCGGCTCGCGATGGCGATACCGGCCGAGAAAGCGGACAGCACAGCGGCCAGTGCGACCGACTGCCACAGCACTATTGCCGCGCGCGGGGCGCGCAGTGGCCAGGCCGCACGCGCCAACACCGCCGGTACCGGCCCGACGAGGGCCAGCGCGACGAGGGTGAAGGCCAGCGCGGACACGCCGTAAGTCTCTCTCAGGCAGGGCCCGAATTGCCAGCCGGTGGGGGCAGCTGGTGCTTGCTCTCCAGTTCAGCGAGTGCCCGACGCAACGCCCGAGCCTCGTCGACGCCGACTCGCTCGACGAAATGAACCAGCGCGGCTTGACGGCTGCCGGAGTCCGCAGCCTGGTCGAGGGCGTCAACCATCAAGCCGGCGACCAGCTCGTCGCGGCCGTGGGTGGGCGCATAGCGGTGCGCCCGGTCATCACGGTGTTGCACGACGAGGTTCTTCTTCGCCAGTCGTTGCAGCACGGTCATGATCGTGGTGTAGGCCAAGTCGCGGCGGGCGGCCAGCGCCTCATGGACTTGGCGCACAGTTTGGGGTTCGGGTGCGGACCACAAGTGATCCATCACCTCGCGCTCAAGCTCCCCGAGACGCGTCAATTTGGCCATGTTCCGTTCACTCTCCTGAGCAGTAAAGCCAGCGTACTACGCGTTTACTACCGCGCGTCGTATGCATCTGAGGTCGGGCTCCGGACTGCCTTCTGCATCGGGTTAGGGCAAGGTCAGCGCCATATCTGGGGTCTGCTGTGAATCGAGTCACAGGGGGTAGCTCTCATCCTTCACGTGACTATAGTAAGGCTAACCTAACTCAAACAGGAGCCTTCGGAGGTGACATGACGGTCTTGATCGAAGATCCGCTGATCGCGGGTATGGCCATCGAGCGGACGCTGCCGCTGCACGAGTCGAGTCGGCGTTTACGTGAGCTGTATCCGGAGTGTCCGCGGGTCTACGGCGTGGCCGTGGTGGGCGACCTCTCACGCAGGCGGTGGTGGCCGTTGGCCGAGGCCTTGTCGGCCGACCGGTTGCAAGGCATGTTCGATGCCGCGATGGAGGAGACGGGTAATCGCGCCGCGGTCGCTCAGCAACTGGCCGCGACGTTCATTCATGTCGTGATCGGCCGGGTCGTGCCGCTGCTGGTGTTGGAAGGGCGCGCCTGGGACACCGGCCTGGAGAATCTGTGGGTCCATGTCGACTCCGAGGGCGCGATCGACTGGGTCGGCGTGGTCGACCCGACCCTGCGCGGTCTGCCGGAGGATCCCCACTACTGCGGCCGGGTCGCACGGTTCGCCAGTGCCTGCCGTGACGGGATCGTCGCGCTGCCCAGTGAGGCGGCGCTGACCACCTGGGTGGCTCATCGCAGTCATCGCGCGCTCGAACCCTTGTTCAGCCGCCTGGTCGACATCAGTGACGGCGCGATGTCGATCGCGGCGATGTGGCACATGGTGGGCGCGGCGGTGGTCGGTGCCGCCACGCAGGTCCCACTGCTCGCCGGCTCGAGTGAGGTCGTGAGCATGCGGCGCGGTCAGGCGGTGCTCGATGCCCTGGTCGGCTTCGGTCTGCCGGTTCGTGGCAGTGGCCGGGCAGGGAAGGTCTTGCTTAATTAGGATAGCCTTGCCTAGTATGTAGATACGAGGCCAACGGACCGCGCCGGAGTCCTGAGGGCTGCAGAGACCCCCGGTCCGCTCGAGGGCGGGTCCCGCGTTTGATACGCGGGACCCGCCCGCATCTTTATGGAGATACGGCGTGTAGACACGAGGGCTGTGACCACTGATACCCCTGAAGGTTTGGGCAAAGGTTTCGACACCGAACTGGGCCTGACCTATCTCGAGCTCACCCCCGACGGCGGGCGCGCGCAGCTGGAGATCCACGACAAGCTGCTGCAGCCCTGGGGCATCGTGCACGGCGGCGTGTACTGCTCGATCGTCGAGAGCCTGGCCAGCGTGTCGGGGCACATCTGGCTGTCGGAGAACGGCGGCGGCACGGTGGTCGGCGTCAACAACAACACCGATTTCCTGCGTGCCATCGGATCCGGCACTGTCACAGCAGTTTCCACACCCATCCACCGAGGGCGCCGCCAGCAGCTGTGGCTCATCACGATCACCGACGAGAACGACAAGCTCGTGGCGCGCGGTCAGGTGCGACTGCAGAACATCGCGGAGTAGCGCTTCGGGCGCGGGTCGCGCGGGCCGAGCGAGCGCTGCCGAAACCCGCGCGCCATGGCAATATCGCGCACTATGCGTTTGACCCCGCATGAGCAGGACCGTCTGCTCATCTCATATGCCGCAGACCTGGCGCGGCGCAGACAGGCTCGCGGCTTGCTGCTCAACCATCCCGAGGCCGTCGCGGTGATCACCGATCACCTGCTGGAGGGTGCGCGCGACGGCCGCACGGTCGCCGAGTTGATGGTGAGCGGACGCGATGTGCTCACCCGCGGGGAGGTCATGGAGGGAGTGCCCGAGATGCTGCACGACGTCCAGGTCGAGGCCACTTTTCCCGACGGCACCAAGCTGGTCACCGTCCACCATCCGATCGCCTGAGCGATGGCCAGCGAGAAGCCGAAGGCGGATCGTGCATCGATCGTGCCAGGAGAGATCGTGTTCGGCGACGGCGACATCGCGCTCAATGCCGGTGCGCCGAGGCTGATCCTCGATGTGGTCAACACCGGTGACCGTCCGGTGCAGGTCGGTAGCCATGTGCACCTGCCGCAGGCCAACGGCGCGTTGGACTTCGACCGGTCCGCCGCCCGCGGGCACCGTCTCGACATCCCCGCCGGTACTGCCGTCCGCTTCGAACCCGGTGTGGCCCAGCGGGTTTCATTGGTCCCGCTGGGCGGCACCCGCGAGGTGCACGGAATCAGCTTCGACGCGCCCGGCCGATTGGATGTGCCATGAGTGAACTGACCCGGGCGCGCTACGCCGCGCTCTTCGGCCCCACCGCCGGTGACCGGATCCGGCTGGCCGACACCGACCTGTTCGTCGAGATCACCGAGGACCGCAGCGGCGGGCCTGAGCGCGCGGGCGACGAGGCGGTATTCGGCGGCGGCAAGGTGCTGCGCGAGTCGATGGGGCAGTCGAGGGCCACCCGCGCCGACGGCGCACCCGACACCGTCATCACCGGCGCGGTGATCATCGACCACTGGGGAATCATCAAGGCCGACATCGGGATCCGCGATGGACGCATCGTGGGGATCGGCAAGGCCGGCAACCCCGACATCATGACGGGAGTGCATCCGGCCCTGGTCGTCGGCCCGTCGACCGAGATCATCGCGGGCAACGGGCGCATCCTGACCGCCGGGGCGATCGACTGTCATGTCCACCTGATCTGTCCGCAGCTCATGGAGGAGGCCCTCGGCGGCGGCATCACCACCATCGTCGCCGGCGGCACCGGTCCGGCCGAGGGCAGTAAGGCCACCACAGTCACGCCGGGCGCGTGGCATCTGGCCCGGATGCTCGAAGCGCTGGATTCCTGGCCGCTCAACGTCGCCCTTCTCGGTAAGGGCAACACGGTCAGCTCCGAGGCGATGTGGGAGCAGTTGCGCAGTGGCGCAGCAGGTTTCAAGCTGCACGAAGACTGGGGGACCACTCCGGCTGCCATCGATGCCTGTCTCACCGTCGCCGAATCCGCCGGGGTGCAGGTCAATGTCCACACAGACACCCTGAATGAGGCCGGCTTCGTCGAGGACACTCTGGCCGCCGTCAAGGGCCGCAGCATCCATGCGTATCACACCGAAGGTGCGGGTGGCGGGCACGCGCCCGACATCATCACCGTCGCCGCCCACCCCAATGTGCTGCCCAGTTCGACGAATCCGACGCGGCCGCATACGGTCAACACCCTCGACGAGCACCTCGACATGTTGATGGTGTGCCACCACCTCAACCCGAGTGTGCCGGAGGATCTGGCGTTCGCCGAGAGCCGGATCCGGCCGTCCACGATCGCCGCCGAGGACCTGTTGCACGACATCGGGGCCATCTCGATGATCGGCAGCGACTCGCAGGCGATGGGTCGGATCGGCGAGGTGGTGTTGCGGACCTGGCAGACCGCACATGTGATGAAGCGTAGGCGCGGCGCTTTGGAGGGGGACGGCTCGGCCGACAACAACCGGGTCCGCCGCTATGTCGCGAAATACACCATCTGCGCGGCCATCGCCCACGGCCTCGACGGCGAGGTCGGATCGGTCGAGGTGGGCAAGCTCGCCGACCTGGTGCTGTGGGAACCCGCATTCTTCGGGGTACGTCCGCACGCCGTGCTCAAGGGCGGCATGATCGCCTGGGCCGCGATGGGTGACGCCAATGCCTCGATCCCGACGCCACAACCGGTGTTGCCGCGGCCGATGTTCGGGGCGGCTCCCGTCGCGGCGGCCGCCACGTCGGTGCACTTCGTCGCACCGCAGGCAATCGAGGACGGTCTGGCGGACCGCCTCGACATTCGTCGAAAATTGGCCGCGGTCAAGAATGTTCGGCAGGTCGGCAAGGCTCAGATGCCGCACAACGATGCGATGCCCCGCATCGAGGTCGATCCGGACACCTTCACCGTGCGGATCGACGGACAGGTGTGGCAGGAGCAGCCCGCGGTCGAACTGCCCATGGCTCAACGATATTTCCTGTTCTAGATGAGTGTCCGATAGATGAGCAGCCTGGCAACGCTTCTGACCCTGGCCGATTCACGGTTGCCCACCGGTGGCCACGTGCATTCTGGCGGCGTCGAGGAGGCGGTCACCAGCGGTCTGCTCACCGACATCGCAACGTTGCGCGCCTACCTGGTCCGGCGCATCCGCACCAACGGAGTGGTCGCCGCCTCGCTGGCGGTGGCGGTGCACACCGGTGCTCTGGACGTCGGGGCCGCCGATGCCGAAACCGACGCCCGTACCCCGGCTCCGGCGGCGCGGGAGGCCTCGCGCGCGCAGGGGCGCGGACTGGTCCGGCTGGCCCGGCGGGTCTGGCCGCAGCAGTCTTGGGACACCCTCGGAACCCGCCCACATCTGCCGGTGGCCGCCGGTGCGGTCGGGGCGGCGGCAGCGTTGGATTCGGGCCAGACCGCCCTGTCGGTGGTGTACACCACCATGACCGGTTCGGCGACCGCCGCGCAGCGGTTGCTCGCCCTGGATCCCGCCGATGTCGCGGCCCTGACCTTCGAGCTGTCCGGGTTGTGCGACGACGCGGCGGCCGAGGCGGTCACCGGTTTGGCCGACCTCTCCGATCCGTTGCTCGACGTGCTGGCCCAACGCCACACCGAACGCGACCGGCCGCTGTTCGTCTCGTAATTCTGTTAGATCATCTCGAAAGGTCCACCATGCCACCGCATTTCCTCGACGGCGAGCCCCACACGCACGTAGACCGGCCCAAGCGGGCCCGCCAACCCGGTGAGCCGTTGCGCATCGGTGTCGGCGGTCCGGTGGGATCGGGAAAGACCGCTCTGGTGGCGGCATTGTGCCGGCAGTTGCGTGACGAGCTGTCGCTCGCGGTGTTGACCAACGACATCTACACCACTGAAGACGCCGACTTCTTGCGCCGGCATGCGGTGCTGCCCGACGAGCGGATCGCCGCGGTGCAGACCGGGGGATGTCCGCACACCGCGATACGCGATGACATCACGGCCAACCTGGATGCGATCGACGATCTGATCGAGGCCAACTCCGCGCTGGATCTCATCCTCGTCGAATCCGGGGGCGACAACCTCACCGCGACGTTCTCCTCGGGTCTGGTCGACGTGCAGATCTTCGTGATCGACGTGGCCGGGGGAGACAAGGTGCCGCGGAAGGGCGGCCCCGGCGTGACGTTCTCGGACCTGTTGGTGGTCAACAAGACCGACCTGGCCCCGATGGTGGGTGCCGATCTGGACGTGATGCGCCGCGATGCGGCCAAGGTGCGAGCAGACCGCCCCACGGCGCTCATCTCACTGACCGAGGATCCGTCCGCGGGCCCGGTGCTGACTTGGGTGCGTGAACAGTTGAAGGCCGCGCAGGCACCGTCGTCGTGATGCACTCCGAAGTCGCCATCACGGCCTCGCCGGGGCGGCTGCCGCGGATCGAGGCTCGCGGCGGGCTGGCCGGGCGGTGCACCGAAACGGGCACGGTGCATCTGGTCTCGACGGCTGCCACCCCACTCGGCGGCGACACCGTCACGGTGCGGGTGGTGGTGGAAGCCGGTGCTCGGCTGCGGATTCGCACCGCCGCGGCAACCATGGTGCTGCCCGGCGCCGCCACGTTGCGGTCCGCTGCGCACTGGGAGCTCGAGATCGCCGGGCAGTTGGACCTCGATCCGCAGCCGACCGTCGTTGCGGGAGGTTCGGCGCACCGCACCACCACGCGGCTACGGCTGACCGAGGCCGCTCAGGTGCGGATTCGTGAACGGGTCCAGATCGGCAGATCCGGTGAACGGCAGGGTAACTGGTCGTCGGCGATGCATGCCGACGTCGGCTCGGCGCCGTTGTTGCGGCATCGGATCGAACTCGGCTGCGACGCGGTGGGTGACGACCTGTTGGCCGCCCCTCGGGCCTGCATCAGCGAACTGCGTTACCCGGAACCCGTGTTCGAGGCACAGGGCACCTTGTTGGCGCTGGCCGCCGGTGGCAGCCTGGCCACCTGGCAAGGTGACCGGCTGCCCCCTGAGGTCCCAGAGCTCTAGGACGCGGCCTTCTCGGTCTCCTGGACCGAGGCGGCGATCTCTTCGAGTTCCTCGATCCTGGTGCGGGCGTAGGCCTGCTGTTCGGTGATGGTGAGCTGCCCGCGCTTGGTGCTCAGGAAGGTCACGCCCCACGACAGCACCGTCACCAGACGGCTCTTGAACCCGACGATGTACACCAGGTGCAGCACCAGCCAGCACACCCAGGCGAAGAACCCGGAGAACTCGACCGGGCCGACCTTGGCCACCGCCGAGAACCGCGACACCGTCGCCATCGAGCCCTTGTCGAAGTACTCGAACGGGGCCCGGATCTTCGGGCTGGTGCCTGCGACCTCGCGCTTGATCAGCTTGGCGGCGTAGCGGCCACCCTGGATCGCGCCCTGGGCGACGCCGGGCACACCCTCCATCGCGGCCATGTCGCCGACCACGAAGACATTGGGATGGCCGGGAAGCGTCAGGTCCGGCTCCACCTTGACCCGGCCGGCCCGGTCGAGCTCGACGCCGGACTGTTCGGCGAGGTCCTTACCCAGCGGGCTGGCCGACACACCGGCCGACCAGACCTTGCAGGCCGATTCGATGCGCCGCAGCGTGCCGTCAGAGTCCTTGACTGTCAGGCCGTTGCGGTCGACGTCGGTCACCATCGCACCGAGCTGAACCTCGACGCCCATCTTCTCGAGCCGTTCCTGGGCCCGCTTGCCGAGCTTCGGTCCCATCGGCGGCAGCACTGCCGGTGCGGCGTCGAGCAGGATCACCCGGGCCTCGGTCGGATCGATGTGGCGGAAGCTGCCGCGCAGCGTCTGATCAGCCAATTCGGCGATCTGCCCGGCCATCTCCACGCCCGTCGGGCCCGCGCCCACCACCGTGAAGGTGAGCAGCTTGGCCCGGCGAACCGGGTCGCTGGAGCGCTCGGCCTGCTCGAACGCACCGAGGATGCGGCCGCGCAACTCCAGCGCGTCGTCGATGGACTTCATGCCGGGGGCGAACTCGGCGAAATGGTCGTTGCCGAAGTAGGACTGTCCGGCGCCTGCGGCGATGATGAGGCTGTCGTACGGGGTGGAATACGTGTGTCCCAACAGGACTGACTCCACCGTCCGGTTCTCCAGATCGATATGGGTCACGTCGCCCAACAGCACCTGGGCGTTCTTCTGCTTGCGCAGGATCACGCGGGTGGCGGGGGCGATCTCGCCCTCGGAGATGATGCCGGTGGCCACCTGGTACAGCAGCGGCTGGAACAGGTGGTGCGTGGTGCGGGCGATCAGCTTGACGTCGACGTCGGCACGTTTGAGGGTCTTGGCGGCGGTCAGTCCGCCGAAACCCGATCCGATGATGACTACCTTATGCCGATCCGATGCCGTAGCTCCGGGATGGCTCATTGCTGCTCCTCGCGAACGTGTTTGCCACTCGTAATAACCGTTAGGTTAGTCGGCGCCATTCCGACCTGTGCGGTGAGATGGGCAACCGAACCGAATGTTTACCCGGATATCAGGGGTTTCAATGCCTCGGCGACCTCGGTGATGCCGCCGGGCACGTAACCGCCCATGGTCACCGGACTGAGGATGACCCCGTCGACCCCGGTATCGAAGAGCTTGGTCTTCAGCTGTTCGGCGATCTGCTCGGCGCTGCCGAACACGGCACGTTGCTGGAAGTCGGGTGGGATGGCATCGGCGGTGAAGTGCTCGCCGATCAACGCGATCACAAGCATGCTGGTCTCCAGCGTCGCCGGGTCCCGGTCGATCTGCTCACACTGCTGCCGGATCACATCGAGCTTGCGGGGCAGCTCGTCGAAGTTCGCGATGATGTTGAGGTGGTCGAAGTGCCGGGCCGCCAATGGGATCGTCTTCTTCTCGCCGCTGCCACCGATCATCAGCGGAATGTGGTCGCGGAACCGAGGTTCGGCGAACGCCTCCTCGGTCCGGTAGTACGTGCCGGTGAAGGTCGCGCGCTTTCCCTCGAGCATCGGCAGGATGATCTGCAGTGCCTCGTCAAGCTTCTTGAAACGTTCGGTGAAGGTGCCGAACTCGAAGCCCAGGCTGTCGTGTTCGAGTTCGAACCAACCGGTGCCGATGCCGAGGATGGCCCGGCCGGCGCTCACCACGTCGAGGGTGGTGATGGCCTTGGCCAGCAGGGTGGGGTTGCGGTACGTATTGCCGGTGACCAGCGTTCCCAGCTGCACGCGTTCCGTGGCGGTCGCCAGCGCGCCGAGTGCCGTGTAGGCCTCCAGCATCGGCTGGTCGGGAGTGCCGATCTGCGGCAGCTGGTAGAAGTGGTCCATCACGAAGACGGAGTCGAACCCGGCGGCCTCGGCTTCCTGCGCCTGGGCGATGACGGTCGGGAAGAGTTCGGAAACGCCGGTGCCGTAGGAGAAGTTGGGGATCTGGAGTCCGAGTCGGATTGTCACTTCTCCGACCCTAGCGCGCTATCCCAGGGTTGCCATCGAACCGCGGCTGACGTGCATCGTCTGCCCGGTGATGTGGCGAGCTGCCGGCGTGCTCAAAAATACTGCGAGACGGGCGAACTCATCGGCGACCGAAGGCGGCGTGGCGCCGAGGCCGTCGTAGCCGGGCTCGGCCGAGAGGCCTGGGGCGATGGCGTTGACGGTGATCCCGCGGGTGCCGAAGTACGCGGCCTGACCGGCGGTCCAGTCGCCGAGGGCGGCCTTGACGGCGGCCTCGATGCTGCCTTCGCGCGGGCTGGCGGGCACGACGTTGACGATCGAACCGCCCGAGCGCAACTGGTCGCCCACGATCTGCACGGTCAGCACGGCCGAGACCACGGTGGCGTCCAGCGCGTGGCGCCAGGCGGTGGCCTGATCGGCCAGCGTGAAGGTGCGGGGGTCCTTGGCCTCGAACTGCGGGGCCGGGACGTTGACCAGGGTGTCGAGGTGGTGGGGGAACTGGGCGCGGACGGTCTCCACGCTGGCGGGATCGGTGTTGTCGAACACGATCGAGGCGATGTCGAGCTGCTTGGCCGTCAACTCGAGATCCTCGCGGCGGGCGCCGGCGATGATCACGTTGTGGCCGGCATCGAGGAAACCTGCCGCAATCGCGCGGCCGAGTTCGGTGTCGCCGCCGGTGACCAGCACCTCCGCCATGATGTACCTCCGTGTACCTGGGGGTCACCGCACCGGACGGGGGCGACCATCGGCCAATGTTACTGGACAGTAGCTAGGTCAGGAAACTCGGCGCGCCCAGGGGCGGCTCGCATAAGGTTGCCGAGATGATCCGACCCAGCGCTGCGACCTGCGTCGACATGGTCGGTGGGGCTGCGTCGTGACGAATTCACCACGTCTTCCGCGCTGGATTTATGTCCCGGCCGCGGTGGGCGCGATCTTTGTCGTGCTGCCACTGGTCGCGATGGTGGCAAAGGTGGACTGGCCGCAGTTCGGGTCGCTGATCTCCAGTCCGTCGTCCATGGCTGCGTTGACGCTCAGCTTGAAGACGTCGCTGGCCAGCATGGTGCTGTGTGTGCTGTTCGGGGTCCCGTTGGCCCTGGTGCTGGCCCGCAGCACCGGATCCGTCGCCCGGATCGTGCGACCGTTGATCCTGCTGCCGCTGGTGCTGCCGCCCGTGGTCGGTGGCATCGCGCTGCTGTACGCATTTGGGCGGCTCGGGCTGGTGGGCCGGTACCTGGAGGCCGCCGGGGTGCACATCGCGTTCACGACGGTGGCGGTGGTGCTCGCACAGACCTTCGTCTCGCTGCCGTTCCTGGTCATCTCGCTGGAGGGCGCGGCCCGCACTGCGGGCACCGATTTCGAGGTCGTGGCGGCGACGCTGGGCGCATCGCCGGGAACCGTGTGGTGGCGGGTGACGCTGCCGCTGCTGGGGCCGGGCCTGGTCTCCGGGGCTGTCCTGGCCTTCGCGCGGTCCCTGGGCGAGTTCGGTGCCACGTTGACGTTCGCGGGATCGCGCCAGGGGGTGACCCGCACCTTGCCGCTGGAGATCTATCTGCAGCGCGAGAGCGACGCTGACGCCGCCGTGGCGTTGTCGGTGCTGTTGGTGGCGGTGGCGGCGGTGGTCGTCGTCGGGCTGGGCAGTCGCCGGCTGCGGGTGGGTGGATGGACATGACGCTTCACGTGCGCGCCGTCGTCGAAAGCCGTGGCCTGGACCTGGAATTCGATGTGGCGGCAGGGGAGGTGCTGGCGGTACTCGGCCCCAACGGCGCGGGAAAGTCGACGACACTGCACGCGATTGTCGGACTGGTCGGCCTCGACGCCGGGAGTGTGCGGGTGGGCGAACGGGTGCTGACCGATTCCGCGGCCGGCGTGCAGGTGCCGACGCATGCCCGCCGGGTCGGCTTGCTGTTACAGAACCCGCTGCTGTTTCCGCACCTGAGCGTGCTGGCCAACGTGGCATTCGGTGCGCGGAGTGGGAGCCGGGCCGGCCGCCGCGCCGCCCACGAGAATGCCCGTCGGTGGTTGGCCGAGGTCGACGCGGTCGATCTGGCCGACCGGCGACCTCGCCGGCTGTCCGGCGGCCAGGCGCAGCGGGTGGCACTGGCCCGGGCACTGGCCGCCGATCCCGAGGTCCTGCTGCTCGACGAACCGCTGGCGGGGTTGGACGTGGCGGTGGCAGCGTCGATGCGCAAGGTGCTGCGCCGGGTTCTGGCAGTTGGCGGCAGGTGCGCGGTGCTGATCACCCATGAGCTGCTCGACGTCCTGACGCTGGCCGATCAGGTGATCGTGGTGGAGGATGGGGGCATCGTTGAAAGCGGTTCTGTTGCAGAGGTATTGGCAACACCGAAGAGTCACTTCGCGGCGAGGTTCGCCGGTGTCAACCTGATCGGCGGCACGGCCGGCGCCGATGGCGTGCTGACCACCTCGTGGGATTCGAACTGGCACGGCAAGCCGGCGGCCGATGTGCAGCGCGGCGCACCGGCCGTCGCCCTGTTCTCGCCGGCGTCGGTCTCGGTGTACCGCGACGAACCGCATGGAAGTCCGCGCAATACCGTGGCGGTGACGGTCGCCGAGCTCGACAGCCGGGGTCCTGGTATCCGGGTGCGGGCCGATGAGCAGCTTGACGGTGCGCCGGGCCTGGCTGCCGACATCACCGCGGAATCGGCGGCCGAGCTACGGCTGGCGCCGGGCGACACGGTGTATTTCTCCGTGAAGGCGCAGGAGGTTGCCGTCCACCCTGCGGGGCACCGGAAGTGACTCGCGGTTCGCGGCGTAACGCGGGCATGCGGAGGTCCGAATCACCTGTTGAGGGTCCGGCGCGGGGAGTGTCCTGAGGCGGGTTGCCAGCTCCGGCGTGGCGCCCGACACACCCGCGCGTCAGCAATCAATCGTTTGCATGTTTATCTGGCTATTTGCTGTGGGCAGCAATCTCGATTTTGAGCACTCTAAGAGCAACTCACACTTGCGTCACGGCCGTAACACGGTAGTTTCTTCCCCATGGACGAGTCGGATGCGATGTCACATCGGCGCAGAGGTCTGTCGAAGAAGCTGGCGCTGGTTGCGATGACCGGCGCGACCGCCGCGGCTGTTGCGCTGCCGGCGGTGGCGTATGCGGATCCCGAGCCGGTGCCCCCGGCACCGGCGCCCGCCCCCGCTGTGCCCGGAGCGCCTGCCCCGGCGCCGGCCGCGCCTGCACCCGCTCCGGCTCCCGGAGCACCCGCACCTGCACCCGCTCCGGCTCCCGGAGCACCCGCACCTGCACCTGCACCTGCACCTGCACCTGGCGCTCCGGCTCCGGCGCCCGCCCCTGGAGCACCGGTTCCGGCTCCGCCTGTCGATCCCAACGCACCCGCACCCGCACCGGCCGACCCGAACGCTCCCGCCCCGGCCCCCGCGCCGGAACCCGGCCGCGTGGACAACGCCGCCGGCGGCTTCAGCTATGTCGTACCCGGTGGATGGAAGGTGTCTGACGCGACCCAGTTGTCCTACGGGCAGGCGTTGTTGACCAAGCTTCCGCCCGAGGGCACCCCCGAGCCGCCGAACGACACCAGCGTGCTGCTGGGCCGCCTGGACCTGAAGCTGTTCGCGGGCGCCGAGGCCGACAATGCGAAGGCCGCGGTCCGGCTGGCCTCCGATATGGGTGAGTTCTTCATGCCGTTCCCCGGGACCCGGGTGAACCAGGAGACCGTGCCGCTCGACGCCAACGGGCTGTCCGGCGTCGCCTCCTACTACGAGGTGAAGTTCACCGACACCAACAAGCCCAACGGCCAGATCTGGGCCGGCGTGGTCGGCGCACCGCCGGCCCCGGGCACCCCGCGCGGACAGCGGGCTCCGGAACGCTGGTTCGTGGTCTGGCTGGGTTCGGCGAGCCATCCGGTGGACAAGGCGGCCGCCGCGACCCTGGCCAACTCGATCCGGCCGTGGACGCCGCCGGCGTCGGCCGCTCCCGACCCCAACGCGCCGCCACCGCCGGCCGACCCGGCGCACCCGGGTGTCGGCGTGCCGGTCCCGGTCACCAACGCTCCGCCGGAGATGCAGCCCCCGGCCTGACGCTGAGCGCTGATCGTTCCCATTTGGCCAACCGAATTGTTACGTTCGGGAGGTACATCTGGGGTGTGGCTCAGCGAGCCCGCTGGGCATAGCCAGTGACAGGTAGGAGACCTGTAATGGATGTAATGGCGGCAACCGAAATCCTGGCTCGTTCCTCCACGCTCACCAGCGTCGGCTGGATCGGCTACATCATCATCGGTGCGATCGCCGGCTGGATCGCCGGCAAGATCGTCAAAGGCGGTGGCTCCGGCATTCTGATGAACATTGTCATCGGCGTGATCGGTGCGCTCATCGGTGGATTCCTGCTCAGCTTCTTCCTCAACACCGGAGGCGGCGGCTGGTGGTTCACCCTGTTCACTGCCATCCTCGGGTCGGTGATTCTGCTCTGGCTCGTCGGACTGGTCCGCAGAGGCAACTGATCCGGCGTCGATGATGGACACGGGGACCATGACGGCCTGGCAGGTCGTGGCCCCCGGTCCGGTGAGTTCCCATCCGCTGCAACGGGTTACCGTGTCCACCCCGCAGCCGGGGCCTGACGAACTGCTCGTCAAGGTCCTGGCCTGCGGGGTGTGTCGTACCGATCTGCATGTGGCCGAAGGGGATTTGGCAGTGCACCGGCCACGGGTGATCCCCGGGCATGAGGTCGTCGGAGAGGTCGTCGCGGTCGGTGCCGAGGCGGGCGGCGGGTTCGCCGTCGGTGATCGGGTTGGTGTGGCGTGGCTGCGGCACACCTGCGGGCAGTGTGTCTACTGCCTCCGCGGACGGGAGAATCTCTGTCCGTCCTCGCTTTACACTGGCTGGGATGCCGACGGCGGTTACGCCGACTTCACCACCGTCCCGGCGGCATTCGCCCTGCGGTTACCGACCGGATATTCCGATGTCGAGCTGGCTCCGCTGCTGTGCGCCGGCATCATCGGCTATCGCGCCCTGCTGCGCACCGACCTACCGTCGGCTGGACGGTTGGGACTCTACGGTTTCGGCGGCAGTGCCCACCTGACGGCGCAGGTGGCGTTGGCGCAGGGGGCCCGCGTGCATGTGATGACCCGTGGCGAGCGGGCCCGCGAACTCGCCCTGGCGCTGGGCGCGTCGTCGGTGCAGGGCAGTGCCGACATGCCGCCCGAGCCGTTGGATGCCGCAATCCTCTTCGCCCCGGTGGGGGATCTGGTGCTGCCTGCGCTGGCGGCCCTGGATCGCGGCGGCGTCCTGGCGATCGCGGGTATCCACCTCAGCGACATCCCGGCCTTGAACTATCAACGGCACCTGTTCCAGGAACGGGAGATCCGCTCGGTGACCGCAAATACCCGCGCCGATGCCCGCGATTTCCTGGCATTCGCCGGCGCGCACCGGATGGCGGTCAGCACCCCCGAGTACGCCCTGGACCGCGCCGATGAGGCGCTGGCTGACCTCAGTGCCGGCCGCATCGCGGGCGCGGCGGTGCTCCGCGGGTAGCGGGGAGCTTCAGAGCGCGGCGAGCGCGGCGCCCAGTCGACCGTCGAGATCGCCGTGGCCGTAGGCGTACAGAGGGCCGAGCCCGTCGTTGATCACCCTGTTGAGGCGGGCCATCCCGCGCGCATTCACCGGCAGCGGCGAATGCAGCCGAAGGGTGATGGCATCGATGGTCGTCTCGGCTGCAGCAATGTTCTTTCGGTGCAACGGTATTCGTGACGACCAGACGACGGTGTCGTTGGCGCTCTCGTGTACGCAGCGGCGTAACACCCGGGCGATGGCAACACGCTCGGTGATCGACGTGAGTCGTGCGGCGCGGGCCGCGATGGCGCTTCCCGGAGGCGTCGGGGTGCCGACGGCCAGCATGGCGTCGAGACGGCCGGATCTAATCCGTGCGGTCAGGCGGGCCCGGATGGACGGGCGGCGGGGGACGGGTGGACGACGGGGTGTGAGCGCCGGTGTCGCAGAAATTCGGTTGTCGTTCATGGCGATACCTCGTAGTTTCCGTGGTGCCCGAGTCCGTTGATCATGACTACCTAAAAACGTACGCCGGTCATGAGTGACTAGTCAAACCATTTTAACGGTCACGGCGGTACGCTGGTGTCATGACGACGAGGTGGACCGGTGACACCGAGACCAAGCCCGCGCCCGGGCCGCTGGCCCGGATCCAGGCCTTGGTCAACACGATCGAACTGCCTGCCGGAACAGATCGCCTCGCCCATCCCGACGACGCAACACCGTGGCTGGTCGCCAACGGATTGCTCGCTGCCGGTGCCAGCCCGACGGACGCCGAGCTCGACCTGGTGCGAAAGGTGCGCGAGGCGCTTCGTGCGCTGCTGATCCACCACACCGGCGGCCCGGCACCGCAGGCCGATCACCTCGCGGTGCTGAAGGCGCTCACCGATACCTCGACCGCGAAGGTCGAGCTGGCCCCTGACGGGCAGGTGCAGTTGTCAGCCGCGGGCGAGAATGTGGGTGAGCGCCTGCTCGAGCTGCTGCTGGTGATGCGCGACGCGCAACGGGACGGTACCTGGACCCGCTTGAAGGCATGTGCGAACGACGAATGCACGTGGGCGTTCTATGACCGGTCCCGCAACCACGGCGGTACCTGGTGCGACATGTCCAGCTGCGGGAACATGCTGAAGAACCGGGAGTTCAGAGCGCGCAGACGCGCCGGCAGTTAGGTCGACAGGTGCCACACGACGGCGGCGGCCAGTGCACCGACACCGTTGAGCGACCAGTGCAGGGCGATCGGCGCGATCAGGCTGCCGCTGCGCCGGCGTAGCCAGGTGAACACGAAGCCGGCGACGCCGGTGGCGATCACGGCGAGTACGACGCCGGCGATCATGCCGAACACGCCGCCGCCGAACAGTCGGGTGAAGCCGACGTTCTCGCTCGTCAGCCCAAGCGAACTGGCGATGTGCCACAGACCGAACAACAGCGAACCGCCCGCGGCCACGCCGCGAAAACCCCAGGCCCGGTTGAGGGCTCCGTGCAGGACGCCGCGAAACGCCAGTTCCTCGGGGATGACGGTCTGCAGCGGGATGATCACCATCGACGCCAGAAGCGCACCGGAGACAGTGGCGTAGTTGTCGTTCATGAACATCGGCCGGGTCCACGGCAGCGCCGCGCCGATGGCGATCACCGACACCACGAGTGCGACGGCGCCCAGCGCGTACCCGACACCCGCGCGCCAGTGCTCGCGGCCCAGACCCAGCTCGGTCCAGCCCAGTCCGCGGGCCCGCACCAGGATCAACAGGACCACCGCGGCGGCCGGGACCGTCGCGATGCTGGCCCACGGGGTGGTGAAGTGCGCGATCAGGTTGGTCAGCGTCAGGATGACGACGACGATGCCGATGTCGGCATAGATGCGAAAGTGATGCAACGCAGAGAGCTGGGCCAGCAGCGGATGTGGGTGCGCGGCCACGGCGCTCTGATCAGACATAACTCGCCAATCGTACCGGCGCGGCGCAATTACCCAGGTCACACCGGGTTGATCACCCCGCGTTCCAGGTCCAGTCCGCGATCGCCGGGTCGTCCTCGCCGTGCTCGCGGGTGTAGCTGCGGGCGGCCAGCCGCGCATCGACCATTTCCTGGCGCAACCCGGCCGCCTTGACTGCCAGGCCCGCGACCCGGTCGATCACGTCCATGACCAGGTGGAACCGGTCGAGGTCATTCAGCATCACCATGTCGAACGGCGTCGTGGTGGTGCCCCGCTCCTTGAACCCGCGGACGTGGAGCTGGTCGTGGTTGGTGTGGCGGTAGGCCAACCGGTGGATCAGCCATGGGTAACCGTGATAGGCGAAGATGATCGGTTTGTCCTTGGTGAAGATCGAATCGAACTCCCGATCGGACAGACCGTGCGGATGCTCGGACTCGGGTTGCAGCCGCATGATGTCGACGACGTTGACCACCCGGACCTTCACCTCGGGGAGACGGCGCCGCAGGATGTCGGCGGCGGCCAGGGTCTCCAGCGTCGGGATGTCGCCGGCGCAGGCCAGCACCACATCCGGTTCTCCGGTCGTATTGCTCGCCCACTCCCAGATCCCCAGACCGCGGGTGCAGTGCGCGACGGCCTCGTCCATCGTCAGGTACGTCAAGGCCGGTTGTTTGCCCGCCACGATGACGTTCACGTACTGGCGGCTGCGCAGGCAGTGGTCGGCCACCGACAGCAGGGTGTTGGCATCCGGCGGCAGGTAGACGCGTACGACCTCGGGACGTTTGTTGGCGACGTGGTCGATGAAACCCGGATCCTGGTGCGACGCCCCATTGTGGTCCTGGCGCCACACGTGGGAGGTCAGCAGATAGTTCAGGGACGCGATCGGCCGGCGCCACGGCAGATGCGAACTGTTGAACAGCCACTTGGCGTGCTGATTGAGCATCGAATCGACGATGTGGACGAAGGCCTCGTAGCAGTTGAACAGCCCGTGCCTCCCGGTGAGGAGGTAGCCCTCCAGCCAGCCCTGGCAGAGATGTTCGGACAGCACCTCCATCACCCGGCCGTCGGGGGCCAGGTTCTCGTCGACGGGCAGTGTCTCGGCCTGCCATGCCTTGTCGGTCTTCTCGAACACGGCGGCCAGGCGGTTGGAGGCGGTCTCGTCGGGACCCATCAGCCGGAAGCGGTCCGGATTGTTTGCGATGACATCACGCAGGAATGTGCCGAGCACGCGGGTGGCCTCCGCGGTGCCCGTGGCCGGGCTCTCCACGGTGACCGCGTAGTCGGTGAAGTCCGGCAGGTCGAGGTCACGCAGCAGCAGGCCACCATTGGCGTGCGGGTTTGCGCTCATCCGCCGGGTGCCCGACGGTGCAAGGGCCCGTAGATCGGCCCGCAGCGCGCCGTCGGCGTCGAACAGTTCGTCGGGTCGGTAGCTGCGCAGCCATGTCTCGAGCTGGGCCATGTGCGACGGGTTGGTCCGCGTTTCCGACAGCGGCACCTGATGCGAGCGCCAAGTGCCCTCGACCAGTTTGCCGTCCACCTCATGCGGGCCCGTCCACCCCTTCGGGATGCGCAGGATGATCATCGGCCACAGTGGGCGGCCTGCCTCTCCGTCGAGGCGGGCCGCACGTTGGATCGCAGCGATCTGGTCGAACGCCTCGTCCATCGCCGCGGCCAACTGCTGGTGCACGTTGGCGGGGTCGTCCCCGGCGACGGTGATGGGCCGATAGCCATAGCCGTACAACAGTGATTCGAGTTCTTCTTGCGGAATCCGCGACAGCACTGTGGGATTGGCGATCTTGTAGCCGTTGAGATGCAGGATCGGCAACACCGCGCCGTCGACGACCGGGTTGAGGAATTTGTTCGAATGCCAGCTGGCGGCCAACGGTCCGGTCTCGGCTTCGCCGTCGCCGACCACGCAGGCCACCACCAGGTCGGGATTGTCGAACGCGGCCCCGTAGGCGTGGACCAGGGCGTAACCGAGTTCGCCACCCTCGTGGATGGAGCCGGGGGTCTCCGCGGCCACGTGACTCGGTATCCCGCCGGGAAACGAGAACTGGCGGAACAGTTTCCGCAGGCCGTCGGTGTCCTGCCCGATGGCGGAGTAGACCTCGCTGTAGGTACCTTCCAGGTAGGCGTTGGCCACCAGCCCGGGGCCACCGTGACCGGGCCCGGTGACATAGATGATGTTCGCGTCGCGTTCCCGGATGATCCGGTTGAGATGGGCGTACAGCAGGTTCAGCCCCGGGGTGGTGCCCCAGTGGCCCAGCAGACGCGGCTTGACGTGTTCGGCGGCCAACGGCTCGTCGAGCAGCGGGTTGTCCAGGAGATAGATCTGGCCGACGGACAGATAGTTCGCCGCCCGCCAGTAAGCGTTGAGCTGGTCGAGTTCTGTGTCGGTGAGTGCCGGTGATCCAGTCGCGTCGCTCATGTCCCCATAGTGGCGGTTGTCGGTGAATGGTGCGCGCGTTCCGGGTACCCGAATTCGTACCGCTCAACCAACGCCGAGCGAAGGGCACCGCCGACGGGGTCGCGTTCGCGTCGGCTAGGTTCGACAGCATGCCGGTCCCCAGCACCCTCGACCCCCGCACTCCGGTCCTCGTCGGTTACGGCCAGGTCAACCAGCGGGAGGACAATCCGGATGTCGAGCCGGTCGATCTGATGGTCGCGGCGGCCCGGGAGGCCGCGGATCCGCGGGTGCTGGAGGTTGTCGACTCGGTGCGGATCGTGAACCTGCTGTCCTGGCACTACCGGGATCCGGGTTTGCTGTTGGCGCAACGCATCCGGGCCGACAAGGCGGCGACACGCTATACGGGGGTGGGCGGCAACGTCCCGCAGTCATTGGTGAATGAGGCTTGCCTGGACCTGCAGGGCGGGCGGGCCGAGGTGGTGCTGATCGCGGGCGCCGAGACCTGGCGTACCCGCAGCCGGCTGCGCAAACTCGGGACCAAACCGGACTGGACCCGTCAGGACGAATCGGTGCCGGAGGCGCCGGGCGCGCACGAGGGTGTGCCGATGGCCGGCGAGGCCGAGCTCCGGATCAACCTGGACCGCCCGGCCTACGTGTATCCGATGTTCGAGCAGGCACTGCGGATCGCGGCCGGTGAGACCAGCGAGGAGCACCGTAGGCGGATCGGCGAGTTGTGGTCTCAGTTCAGTGCGGTGGCGGCCGACAATCCGCATGCCTGGAGCCGGGAGCCGGTGCCTGCCGAGCAGATCTGGCAGCCGGGCCCGGACAACCGGATGATCAGCTGGCCCTACACCAAGTTGATGAACTCGAACAACATGGTCAACCAGGGTGCGGTGCTGATCCTGACCACCGTCGAGAAGGCGACGTACCTTCAGATTCCCACCGACCGTTGGGTTTTCCCGTATGCCGGGACGGATTCGCACGACACCTACGCGATCGGCGAGCGGGCCGAGCTCTACAAGTCACCGGCGATCCGGATCGCCGGACGGCGCGTTCTCGAACTGGCCGGGGTGGGCGTCGACGAGGTCGACTTCATCGACGTGTACTCCTGCTTCCCGTCCGCGGTGCAGGTGGCGGCAGCCGAAATCGGTCTGCCGCTGGCCGATCCGGCGCGGCCGCTGACGGTCACGGGTGGACTGACCTTCGCCGGTGGGCCGTGGAACAACTACGTGTCCCATTCGATCGCCACCATGGCCGAGAAACTCGTGGCGAATCCCGGTACCCGCGGGCTGATCACCGCCAACGGTGGTTACCTCACCAAGCACAGCTTCGGGGTGTACGGCACCGAGCCGCCGACCCATGAATTCCGTTGGCAGGACGTGCAGTCCGAGGTCGACGCCGAGCCCACCCGGGCACTGCAGGTGGACTTCACGGGTACCGGCACGGTGGAATCGTGGACCACGCCGGTCGGCCGCGACGGCAGCGCGGAGCGGGCCTTCCTGGCGGTGCGTACCCCCGATGACGGACGTACGCTGGCCCGGATCGTCGACGAGTCACAGGCAGCGGCGACCATGTCTTCCGACATCGCCGGGGCGAAGGTGCAGGTTCACGCCGACGGCAGCGCGACTCTGCTCTGAGCGGCCAGCGCCAGCACCTCGTCGGTGGTCGGCGGGCTGGGCGGGTGGTAGGACAGGCACCAGGGAGTCTGGATCTTGTGAAAGGCATTGCCTTCCAACGCCAGATAGAACTGGCCTGAACGCAGCTTGCTGATGTCGGGCACGTGGCCGCCCTTCACCCGGGCCATCTCCCGGGCCACCGCGATCTGGGCGGGGGAGTTCAGCAGACCGTAGAACTGCGTGGTGGCGTTGCCCGGGATGTGGTTGTGCAGACCGCGCGGGGATTGCGTGGCGAACACCAATCCGAGCCCGTACTTCCGGGCCTGCGACGACAGCGCCAGGGTGCTGTGGGTCGACGCGGTCGTATGGCTGGACGGGGCAAAGTTCTGCGCCTCGTCCATCACGAGCAGTCCGCCCAACGGCCGGTCACCGGCCGGGTTGCGTTTGATCCACGCGAACAGCGCCATCTGCAATTGGTTGACGAATCCTTCGCGCTGCTGGTCGCTGGTCAGGCCGGCCATGTTGATCACCGACACCCGAGCTCGGTAGCCCGGCGACGGTGTCAACAACACTCCGGGGTCGGCGGCGGTGCCTGCGCCGCCGAACAACGGATCGTTGACTGTCGCGGCGCGCAGGTTCTGGGCCAGTTCGGCGGCCAGCTTGTTCGCCCCGCCCAGTGCGCTGACCTCGGTGGGCAGGTCGGCGAGTAGGTCGATGAAGCCGTCCAGGCTGGTGGAGGGCCTCGCCCCGTAGTACCGCAGCGCCTCGCGCAGCACCGCGCGGGACCGCTCGGCCTTGGCCGTGGTCCCGACGATCAGGGCGCGGGGTTCGAGCGCGGCGACGGCAGATTCGACGGCGTCGGCGAACTCGTCGTCGTCGTCGATGACACTGGCGAAGTCCGGTAGCGGCTGGAACGACAACGGGCGCCCCGTCGAGCGGCGCGGAGTCCACACCACGACCTCGGCATTGTCGAAATACGCGTCGGCGCGCTCGTCGTCGGCCGGCGTCCACCCCGGCGGGTTGTCGGGCCAGCGGGCACCCAGCCTGGACAGGTCGTTGTTGGGGTCGAGCACGATCGATGAGACGCCTCGCAGCGCGCACTCCTCGACCAGCCGCCGGATCAGCACGGTCTTCCCCGACCCGGAGCCCGCGAAGATTGCGGTGTGCTTGCGCAGCGCGGCAAGGTCGACCGACACCGGACGCCCGCCTGGGCTGTCCAGGCCGAGGGTCACCGCGGTAGGTGAGTGCTCGATGACCGGCGCGGGTTGCTGCACACGTATCGGTCCGGTCGCGAGCTCGGCGTCCACATCGATCTGGGCCGGCGGCGGAGGATCGCCCGCGATGTCTCCGAGGGCGGCACGCAGCCAGCCGATCCCGTGGGCCGGGCGGCGGCGGCGCAGCCAATCGGGTAGGTCGGGGTGGTTGTCGTCGATGAGGTCGCGTAGCGCGGTCATGGTGCGCACGTCGTCCTCGCTCATGGGCAGCACCCGGCCACCGGCCGCCTCGAACTCGGCGATCATCACGGTGGTTTTGGCGCCCTTGGGCCAAGCGGTGTTGCGCAGCAGGAACAGCTGGCGCCGGTCTGGATTGAAACCGGTTGCCTCCCAGGCTTTCCGGATCCGGTTCTGCACCGCGACGGCATTGCCGGACGAGATGGCGCGGAATGCCCAGTGCCGTTCGTCGTCGGTGGTGGCGTCGAGGGTCTGGCGCAGCCGCCCGTGCAGCACCACCCGTTGGCCCGGGAGCGGATCGGGACGGAACGCCTGCCCAGCCTCACCGAGTTCGGTGATCCACGCGTCGAGGGCCGCCGACAGCAGGCCGGGCATCGTGGTGTCCTCGCCGTCGGGGTCGAGCGCAGCGACCGTCACGGCGCGCCGCCGGTAGTCGGCGAAGCGGCGGTCCAGTTCGCCGGTGTCGCCCTGGGCGGCACCGCCCGAGCCGGTCTCGTGCGTGTCGGGCGCCTCGGCGGTGAGGCTGGAGAGCTCCTCGATCGTGTCGCGTTCCAGGCAGCGGCGGACATGGGTGTCGGCGCGTTTGAGCAGTTGACGCGGCGTGTACTGGGTGGCTTCGTCGAACGCTGCCGGCAGGATCGGCCAACTCGGGTAGGGCGCGGTGAACCCGATCGAGGCGTAGCTGGCGGTGAACCGGCGTTCCAGGATGGCGCGACCGACGTCTGGTGTCGGCAGGCCCTGCAACAGCGCGGTGGCGCGGAACCTGTCCTGAACGGTGGCGGTGGCGCGGTCCTGGATGGCTTCCCACGCAGCCGGTAGGCAGGCCACCACGCCGACGGTGCGGCGCATGGTCTGCCGGATCGACATGAGGCCGTGTGCGATGTGCTCAAGGTCGTTGTTGCCCGGGGCCGCACCGGCAGTGTCGGTGCGCTCGGTGGACTGGGCCAGCAGCGTGTCGATCTGGTCGAGCGCCAAAACCGACGGCCCGGCCAGGGCGATCAGCCGTGAGATGTCGCGGACCGATTCCTGCGCGGTGAGCGTCGGTGC
This sequence comes from Mycolicibacterium peregrinum, assembly GCF_002102345.1. GTDB lineage: Bacteria > Actinomycetota > Actinomycetes > Mycobacteriales > Mycobacteriaceae > Mycobacterium > Mycobacterium peregrinum. Next base: position 82,452 of record NZ_LQPP01000040.1, on the reverse strand, counting down.
GGGCAGCCCCCAGGCCTCCCGTTCGCCGCTGCCGGTCAGGAAGGCCTCGCCGATGTCCTGCAGCTCGAGGTCACCGGCACCGAGCAGCACGAGGGCACGCAGGGTGTGGTGGGCGCGTTTGACGGTGTGGCGGTGGACCTTGTGCAGCGCGTTGACGAAGTCGTTGAGGATCTCCGGCGTCAGGTCGTCGTCGCCGATCACGGCTCGCCGGCTGGCCCGGGAGATGTGGGCCACCGAGGACAGCTCCCACAGCAGGTCTTTGAGTTGGGTCTCGCGCTCGCTGCCCGGCCGCCCCAGGCTCTCCAGGATCCCGGCCCGGGCGGACTGCCAGAAGCTGGCCGCATCAAGGAGTTCGACCAGGAAGAAGAAGCCGCCGCCGGTTTGCACCTGTTCGCGCACCTGCCCGAGCAGGTGGGTCTTGCCGGATCCGGCCGGGCCCCGCACCACCACACCCAGCGGGCTGGAATCGGTTTCGCGTTCGGCATCGCCGAAGGCGGCCATCACGTCGGCCATCGGCCGGTCGTGCAGCCCGCGCACATGGAGCGCGCCCTGCGAATGCCAGAGATCGTCGGCGGTCGGTGCCCAGGTCAGGCGAAGCGCGCTGAGCGCTTCGCGATGCTGTAACTCCATCAGGACTCGATCGCGATCAGGTGTTTGTCCTGGTTGCCTATCTCCACCGCGGCTTCGCGGTCGGCGGGGGTGAGCACCTTCTGGTTCTCCTCGGGGATCAGGCTGACGCCGGGCTGCTGGTAGAGGCTGATCAGCGCGGCGTCGACGGTGGGTCGGGGCAGCCCGGGCACGGCCTCACGGAGGCGCAGCAGACTCACCCAGCCGCCGGGCCGGGTGGTCAGCCCGGCATAGGCGGTACGGAGCTGGATTTCGGGACCGGCTCCGGGCGCCGGCGCGGCTGCCGTGGCGGGCGCCTCGGCAGGCAGGAACACATCGGCGGGAACGAGGTCGGCGTGTTCGAAGTAGCGGTGCAGCGCACCGAGAAGCGTGTACAGGGCCTTGCCCTGTCCGGTGGACCGGGCCGGTGCGTCGGCGCCGAACAGGGATCGGCACAGCGCCCACCCGGCGTCGGTCAGTTCATGGACGAGCGGCCGACTACCGGTGGACTCGATCAGACCCAACCGGTTGAGCCGGTCGCGCTTCGGTTTGTCGAGTTTGGGCCCGAGCCGCTCCAGCTCGGCGTTGGCCACCGGACGGGACTCGGCCATCAGGACCAGCAGGACCGCCTGCTCGGTGCCGGTCAGGTCGTCGGGCGTGACATTCACCGGTTGCTCACCTTCCTGCCGTCGTCGCTTTTGCACGCGGACGGGTTGATGCCGGGCACGTGTTCCATGCACGTTAGCGCGTACCCCTGACCGCGCGAGAAACTTGTTGCGCCGCAGGGTTTTCGCCCACCCATTGGGCGAGGTGCCCGCAGCTACCGGGTCGACAGCGGCTGCGCCGGGTCGGCGATGCGGTCGGGATCGACCGGCTCGGCCGACCGGATCAGCGCCTTGACGTCGTCAAGGACATCCCACACGTTGACGTTCATCCCCGCCAGAACATGGTTGTCGGCGTCGAGCCAGAAAGCCACGAACTCGCGCCCAGCAACGTCGCCGCGGAAAACGACGCGCTGATATTCGGGGGCATGGCCGACATATTCCATGCCGAGGTCGTACTGATCGGTGAAGAAATAGGGCAGCTCGTCGTATTCGGCCCTTTTGCCCAGCATCCCAGCGGCAGCCACCGCGGGTTGCTTGAGTGCGTTTGCCCAGTGTTCGGTACGGATTCGCACACCGAAGAACGGATGTTGCGCGGCCGCGATGTCGCCGACGGCGTAGATGTCGGGATCGCTGCTGCGCAGCGACGCGTCGACGAGCACCCCGCCGTCTGCGATGGCCAGCCCCGCCCGTTCGGCCAGTCCGATGTTCGGTGCGGCGCCGACGGCGATCAGGACCGCGTCCGCGGCGACGGTCGAGCCGTCCCCGAGCCGCAGTCCCGTGGCGGTGCCGTTGTCCGTGGTGATCTCCTGCACCGATTGGTCCAGCCGTAGATCGACTCCGTTTTGACGGTGCAGTTGCGCGAACACCTCACCGACCTCGGCGCCCAGCGCGCCCAGCAGGGGCAGGTGTGCCGCCTCGACCACGGTGACATTCACGTCGCGGCCGCGCGCACCGGCGGCGACCTCCAGTCCGATCCATCCGGCCCCCACGATGGCCAGGGACGAACCCGGGGTCAGGGCCGCGCTCAGGGTTGCGGCGTCGTCGATGGTGCGCAGATAGTGCACGCCCGCCGCGTCGGCTCCGGGGATCGGTGGTCGCCGTGAGGCGGACCCGGTGGCCAGCAGCAGCTTGTCGTAGCCGACTGTGGTGCCGTCAGGTAGTGCAAGCGTGTGCTCGGCCGCGTTGACGGCGGAGACCTCGGTTCCCAGCCGTAGTTCGACGTTGTGGTCGCGGTACCACGCAGCCGGATCGGCGGTGAAATCGTCGAGCTTCTTCTTGCCGGCCAGGTACTCCTTGGACAGCGGCGGTCGCTCGTAGGGCAGGTGGTCCTCGGCGGCGAACAACACAACATGACCATCAAAGTCGTTGTCCCGCAGTGCTTCAGCGGCCTTGGCTCCGGCCAGGCCACCGCCGACGATCGCAATTGTGGACGACGTTGTCATATCGGTCCAGCCTACTCGCCGGTGACCAGCAGCCTCAGCTTTCGGGCGTTGCGCACCGCGTGACCACCGAGATCGTTGTTGAAATACACGACGACGCGGTGATCGTCGCGGTCCCACTGCTGGATCTGTTGGGCCCACTCCGACAGCTGGTCGTCGGAGTAGCAGCCGGCGTACAGGCCGTCGTCGGCGGGGCCGTGCATGCGGACGTACACCAGGTCGCTGGTGGCGACGGCTCGGCAGGTCAAGCCGGGACCGCTCATCACGACATACGCGGCGCCGTATTTTTCCAACAGCCCATACACCGCAGGCTCGTGCCATGAGGGATGCCGCAACTCCATCGCCACCCGGACCGGGCGCGGGAGTTGGGCAAGGAAACCGCTGAGAAGTTCGTCGTCCCGCTCGATCGCCGGATGAAGCTGGACCAGCAGTGCTTCGTTGTGCGGTTCGAGAAGCTGCCAGTAGTTCTCGAACCGCGGCGTCCAGACCTCGGGCGACCGCAGTCTCCGGTAATGCGTCAGACCGCGCTGCGCCTTGACCGACATGGTGAAACCTTCGGGCATCTGGTCGCGCCACCCGGTGAACGTCGTATCCGCGGGCCAGCGGTAGAAGCTGCCGTTGAGTTCGACGGTGTCGAACTCGTCAACGTAGTGGGCCAGCCGGGACTTGGCCGGGGTGCCACGTGGATAGAGCACCCCGTTCCAGTGGTCGTACGACCAGCCCGAGGTGCCGATCCTGATCATCTGCCATCGCTAGGGGACGTCTGTGTAGTGCAGGGTGTAGCCCTCGGCAGAGAACGTGAAACCTCGGCCCGTGACTTCCCGAACGCAGGACACCCCGGACTGCTCCTGGACGTTGCAGCGGAAACCCGCCACCGCGAGCACCTTGCCGAACGGCAGTACGACCGCGGCCGACTGCGCGAAATCCGGCTGCGCGAGGTTCGCGAAATGCGCGTCGGTATCCCGGTCGAGAACCAGGGCGTTCGGCGCTGCGGTCCCGCCGGTGGCGTCGGGCACCGTTTCGGGGGCACCCGTCACGCTCATCGTCGAGGTGCCACCGGACGGCTGGCACCCGGCGCGGTCGCGGGGCAGGATCGCGCACTGCCAGCGCCCGCTCGGGGTGCTGAAGTAATAGCCCTTGCGGCCGTCGACCTCGATGGCGTACTCGGCGGCGTTGACCAGGTTCGCGGTGCCGAACTGGACCGGCGGTGCGGTGGTGCTCGTCGGTGGAGGGGCGGCGGCATCGTCGGTGTTGACGACGGTTCCCGACGTGCATCCGGTGAGAGCGGCGGCGGCGACGCCAAAGATTGCACAGCGGACGAGGCAAGCCTTCACGACGCAAGACCCTAGCCAACTGGCGTCGAGGCCGGAACGGTAGCGTCGACTTTCCGTGACTCCCGAAGCGCGCCCGGTAGATGTCCGGGTCACCTCGGCGCTGCTGGCGGCCGGCGTGGTGGGTGGCCTGTTGCTCACCGTTGTTTCCTGCACCCTGGCCTTCACCCGTCCTGGCTTCGACCTGGCCCGGCACGCCAATTCGATGTTGGCACTTGGGGATTGGGGGTGGGTCCAGTCGGTCGACTTCGTCGTCTGCGGCCTGCTGCTGATTGCGTTCGGGGCGGGTATCTGGCGGGCGGCCGCCGGGATCCGGTCGGGACGTATCGCGGCGGTGTGTGTGGGGCTTTACGGACTGCTGGCCGGTGTCGTGGTGGGGCTGAACCCGACCGATCCGAGGGCCGGGTTCCCGCCGGGCAGTCCAGAGGTCGAGAAAATGAGTACCTCCGCGACGATTCACGGCGCGGCCGGCGGGCTGGGCTTTCTGGCCATGACGTGCGGATGTTTCGTGCTGGCAAGGTATTTCGCCGGCATCGGTGATCGGGTGTGGGCGGTGACGTCGGCGGCGATCGGGGTCGCGATCCTGGCGGTTCTCGCCTACATGGGTTCCCATTCCGGGGCGCAGGCCGAGACGTTCAACTATGTGCCGGTCTGGGCTGTCGGAACAGTGCTGTGGCTGTATGTGTCAGGCGCGGCCGCGCGCCTGCTGCGCTCACATCGCGACGCACACATCGGCGCCCAATAGCAACACCGGCCAGAGCAGCGTCACCTGGCCGAAGGCCACCAGGTCGGCACCGGCCGGGAATTTGGTCAGCAGACTCGACTCGATCAGCTGCACCTGTTCTGGATGGAAGAACGTCCAGACCAGCCCGATCACCAGGTAGGGCAGGGCCAGCCACATCAATGTCTCCAGCACCTGTTCGACGCTGAGCTTGTGACCAAGGATCCGGTGGATCCGGTGCATCAGATCAGCGCCTTGTCGGCTGCCACCCGCCGGCGCACATCGGCGAGCAGCAGATAGCTGCCGCCCTGCCGGATGAACACGGGCAGGAACCGATTGCCGAACGCCACTGCCAGAAACAGCCATTCGAACAACCGTTGCCGCCCGCGGCCCCAACCGAAGCCGACGGCGTCCCGGAACACCGGCGCGAGAAATCCGGCGGTCAGGAATTTCAGCAGTGGCCGGAACGGTATGCGCAGCAACGGATTTATCATCCGCAGGTCCACGAGGTCATGTAGGTATTCCCGGACCACGTTGTCCATCTGCACGTGTGCGCAGGCGGTGTCCCAGTAGGTGTCGAAATCGGCCCGTGTCGGCGGCCACTGCTGCTCATCGACCTGCAGGGTGGTGCCCAGTGTGGCGGCGGAGTGGTAGAACTGCTCGGCCTGAGCTTCGGTCATCTCGCCACGCAGCAGTTGGTAGACATCCTCGAGCCCGACGAACAGGCAGGCCGCCACCCACATCTGCAGGTCACGGTCGAAGGCGTTGTACTGCACGGGACTTGCCGGCCCGGAACGGACCTGCCGGTGCGCCGTGTCGACGGCATCGCGGAACGCCGCCCGGTCCTCGGGGTTGCCCAGGATGGCCACCGCCAGATAGCTCAGGGTGGTGCGGGCCCGTTTCCACGGATGTTTGAGCAGATTGCCCGAATCCACGGTGCTTTCCACGACGCCGTGGCCGACACCGGGCGCGGACAGTTGCATGATCACGTTGGCCGCGCCTGCGGCAAAGCCCCAGAGGTCCATCGCATCGGCGATGGTGACGTCGTCGTCGGACCAGCGCGAGGTGCGCCGGGTGATCGAGATCCGGTTGGTGGAAGTCATAGGTCTCATCCCCGTCAGGCCATGCACACGTTGGTGAACAGCAGCACCGGCCAGGACACGATGGAGCCCAGAAAGGACACCACGGCGTCGGCCCCGTGCATGCCGGCCAGGTGGCTGGTGTGGGTGAGCGACCAGATCAGGCCGATGAGCAGATAGGGGACCGCGAGGATGATGGCGGTTCCGATCCACTCGGCGATGGTCATCTGAAAGCCGAGAATCTTGCGTACTGCGGTCAACATGAAGTGCGCCCCCGTCGTTGTCAGGCGGCCTCTATGTTAATGGCGATTCTGGTTGGCGTCCCGGAAACTACTTGGGCGGCAGGCTCTTGGCGTAGTCGACACCCCGGGCGACCCACGATTGGAGCTGCCGTTTGGTCTTCACGCCGGGGCTGGCGATCCGCAGCCAGCCGCGCATCTCCCGGCCACCCATCACCATGGGCTCGACGTGCTCGCGGTGCACCAGTTTTTCACCCTCGTCGCGCGAGACCCGCACCATCAGGCCGCCTTCCCGGGTCGCGGCCACCGCCATGTTGCCGTTGACCAGGAACGCCAACCCGCCGAACATGCGCTTCTCGTCGAGACCGCCCTCGGAGGCGGTCAGCTCGCGGATGCGGTTGGCCAGGTCCGGGTCGAAGGCCATGTCAGTCGAGATCGATGCGGACGGTGAGCAGGTCGCTGCCGACAGTGCGGACCACCGCGCTGTTGAGTGTCGGCAGCTCTTTGAGCCTGGCCAACGGGTCGTCGTCGGGCAGCAGGTGCGCCGTCCCGTTCCGCCAGGTCCCGTTGATCCGGACCCGTACCGCAGGATCGGCCTTGATGTTGAGCACGTAGTGCGATCGGTCGCCGTGCTCGGACACCATCCAGAAGGACTTCCCGATGACCCGGCCGCCCACGGCGGTATGCCGTGGTTGGCCGGATTTCCGGCCGACGGTCTCGAGCATGGTCAGGGGCAGTTGGCGCCCGACCGGGTTGACGATGCGGCGTTGGGCGCCGTGGATGACGCGTCGCTTCAGATCACGAAGATCCACCATGGCGCAACCCTACCGAGGATCAGTCGGAATCCTTCGAATCGGCGGACTCGAGATCGGCGTGGAACTTGGCCTCGCGGGCCAGATGTCCTGGGCGACGCCGCAACACCATCCAGGCGATACCCAGAACCAGGAACCACGCCGGTGTCACCAGTTCGGCCTGCAGGGTGTCTTCTTTCTGGGTGAACGCCCACAGCAGGAACGCGAAGAAGGCGAGGACGACGTAACACATCACGACGCCGCCGGGCATCTTGAACTTCGATGCCTCGTGCAGTTCCGGCCGACGCTTCCGGTAGACGAGGTAGCTCACCAGGATGATCGTCCAGACGAAGATGAAGCACAGCGACGAGATCGTCGTGACCAACGTGAACGCGGCGACGATCGAGTCGCCGGCGGCCACCATCACCACACCCGACAGCAGGAACACGCCGGACAGGAACAACGCATTTGCAGGCACGCGTCGTGAGGTCAGCCGACCGAAGAGACCGGGTGCATCACCTTCGGTGGCCAGGCCGTAGACCATCCGGGATGTCGAGTAGATCCCGGAGTTGGCCGACGACGTCGCCGAGGTGAGCACCACGAAGTTGACCACCGACGCCGCGATCCCCAGGCCCGCGAGGCTGAACATGGCCACGAACGGGCTGAGCTTGGGATCGATCTCGCGCCACGGCGTGACCGCGATGATGATGGTGAGCGCGGCGACGTAGAAGAGCATGACGCGCACCGGGATCGAGTTGATCGCCTTGGGCAGGTTGCGCTCGGGGTCCTTGGCCTCGGCGGCGGTGGTGCCCACCAGTTCGATCCCGACGAACGCGAAGGTAGCGATCTGGAATCCGGCCACGAATCCCATTGGGCCGGTGGGGAAGAAGCCGCCGTCGTTCCACAGGTTGGCGAACGATGCCTGGGCGCCGGTGGGGGCGGTGAAGCTGGTGAAGATCATCACCAGGCCGATGACGATCAACGTCACGATCGCGACGATCTTGATGAGGGCGAACCAGAACTCGGTCTCACCGAAGGCCCGCACGGTCGGCAGGTTCAGTCCGATGAGCACCACGACCGTGGCGAGCGCCGGTATCCACAGGGGCAGGTCCGGCCACCAGAAGGCCACGTAGCCGGCGATCACCACCACGTCCGCCACGCCCGTGACGATCCAGCAGAACCAGTACGTCCAGCCGGTGAAGAACCCCGCCCACGGCCCGAGCAGGTCCGCGGCGAAATCGGCGAATGACTTGTAATGCAGGTTGGACAGCAGCAGTTCGCCCATGGCCCGCATGACGAAGAACAGCATGAAGCCGATGATCATGTAGACGAAGAGCACCGACGGGCCGGCCAGCGAGATGGTCTTTCCGGAGCCCATGAACAGGCCCGTTCCGATCGCGCCGCCGATGGCGATCAGCTGGATGTGCCGGTTCGACAGCTGACGGGAAAGGTGCCGTTCGTCCGTGGATGTATCTGACGTCACACCGTGAAGGATTGCAGGCGAGGAGATGACGGCTGCAGCCAGCCCGGCATTTCCTCGGCGGCTAGCCCAATATCGGGAACCGGCGTTGTGAGGCGAGCCGGTTCAGTGCCGTCTGCATGACTTCCCGGATGTGCGCGTCGACGGCGTCGACATCAGGGTCGGCGCCGAAGCGTGCCGTGATGTCGATCGGGGGCAGGACTTCGGTGACGATCTTGGTCGGCAAGGGCAGGTTGGGCGGCACCAGGACGCTGAGGCCGAACGGAAGCCCGATGCTCACCGGCAGGATGTCCAGGCGGATGCGGGGCAGTCCGAGGCGCTTGGCCAGCCAGTTGCCCCGGGTCAGGAACAGCTGGCTTTCCTGGGCGCCGATCGAGACGGTCGGCACGATCGGGACCCGGGCCGCGAGCGCGGTGCGGACGTATCCGGTTCGCCCGTTGAAGTCGATGGTGTTCGCCTCGGCGGTGGGGCGGTAGGCGTCGTAGTCGCCGCCGGGAAACACCAGCACCACCGCGCCGGACTGCAGGGCAGCCGCGGCGTTCTCCCGGCTGGCGTGGATCACTCCGAGTCGTCGGAACAGATCCCCGGTCGGGCCGAGCAGTACGCCGTAATGGGCGAGCGTGTACAGCGGACGGTCGTATCCGAAGTGGCGGTAGAACTCCGGCGCGAAGACCAGGACGTCGGGCGTCAGCATGCCGCCGGAGTGATTCGCGACCACGAGCGCACCGCCGTGGCCCGGGATGTTCTCCAGGCCGCGGACCTCGGAGCGGAACCACCACTTCGCGATCGGGCCCGCCAACGACTTCATCTGTCGGGTGACGGCGGGATCCCACTGGTCGAGCTCGCTTTCGTCCATCGCCGCCAGATTGACCCAAATGCCAAATAAATAAACCGTCCGCCGTTGCGACTTTCGGTCACAACGGCGGACGGCGGTTTTCGACGGGAAGCCGTCGGCTGCTTACGCGGCGGCCGACGTCGACTCGCGAACGGGTTCCAGCGCCAGGGCGATGATGTCGGCCACGTCGGTCATCGGCTTGACCTCCAAAGCCTCCAGCACCTCGGCCGGAACCTCGTCCAGGTCAGGCTCGTTGCGCGCCGGGATGAAGACAGTCTTCAGTCCGGCCCGCTGCGCGGCGAGCAGCTTCTGCTTGACGCCGCCGATCGGCAGCACCCGGCCGTTCAGCGTGACCTCACCGGTCATGCCGACATCGCCGCGCACCTGCCGCCCGGTGGCCATCGACACCAGCGCGGTCACCATGGTGACGCCGGCCGACGGCCCGTCCTTGGGCACCGCGCCCGCGGGCACATGGACGTGGATCTGGCGGTCCAGTGCCTTGGGATCGACGCCCAGCTGTTCGGCGTGGGCCCGCACGTAGGACAGCGCGATCTGCGCCGACTCCTTCATGACGTCGCCCAGCTGACCGGTCAGCTTCAACCCGGACTCGCCCTCGTTGGAGTTGGCCTCGATGTAGAGCACGTCGCCGCCCAGGCCGGTGACGGCCAGACCGGTCGCCACACCCGGCACCGCGGTGCGTTCGGTGGATTCTGGCGTGAACCGCGGACGGCCCAGGTAATCAACCAAATTCGGCTCATCAACGATGATGTTCGTGATTCCGCCGTCTTCCAACTTGGTGGTCACCTTGCGCAGCGCCTTAGCCAGCAACCGCTCGAACTGCCGGACGCCCGGCTCGCGGGTGTAGTCCGCGGCGATCTTGCGCAATGCCGCGTCCGTGACCGTCACTTCGGCGTCGGTCAGCGCCGCCCGCTCGGCCTGCCGGGGGAGCAGGTAGTCACGCGCGATGGCGACCTTGTCGTCCTCTGTGTAGCCGTCGAGCTGGATCAGCTCCATGCGGTCCAGCAGCGCGGACGGGATGTTCTCGATGACGTTGGCCGTCGCCAGGAACACCACATCGGACAGGTCCAGGTCCAACTCCAGGTAGTGGTCGCGGAACGTGTGGTTCTGCGCCGGGTCGAGCACCTCCAGCAGCGCGGCCGACGGATCGCCCCGGTAGTCGGAGCCCACCTTGTCGATCTCGTCCAGCAGCACAACAGGATTCATCGAACCCGCTTCGCCGATGGCCCGAACGATGCGGCCGGGCAGCGCCCCGACGTAGGTGCGCCGGTGGCCACGGATCTCGGCCTCGTCACGGACGCCGCCCAAGGCGACGCGCACGAACTTGCGACCCAGCGCCCGGGCCACGGACTCACCCAGCGAGGTCTTGCCGACCCCGGGCGGACCGGCCAGCACCATCACGGCACCCGAACCACGTCCACCGACGACGGCCATGCCGCGCTGGGCCCGACGGGCCCGGACGGCCAGGTATTCGACGATGCGGTCTTTGACGTCGTCCAGTCCGTGGTGGTCGGCGTCCAGGATCTCGCGGGCACCCTTGAGATCGGTCGAATCCTCGGTGCGCTCGTTCCACGGCAGATCCAGCACGGTGTCCAGCCAGGTTCGGATCCAGCCGCCCTCTGGGCTCTGGTCGCTGGAGCGTTCCAGCTTGCCGACCTCGCGCAGCGCGGCTTCCCGCACCTTCTCCGGAAGGTCGGCGGCCTCGACGCGGGCCCGGTAGTCATCGGACCCTTCGGGTTCGCCTTCACCCAGTTCCTTGCGGATCGCGGCCAGCTGCTGGCGCAGCAGGAATTCTTTCTGCTGTTTGTCCATGCCGGACCGGACGTCCTCGGCGATCTTGTCGTTGACCTCGACCTCGGCCAGGTGCTCGCCGGTCCACCGGATGAGCGAGCTCAGCCGCTCCGCTGTGCTGTCGGTCTCCAGGAGCTGACGCTTCTGCACATCGGTCAGGTACGAGGCGTAGCCGGCCGTGTCGGCCAGAGCGGACGGGTCGGTGATCTTGTTGACCACGTCGACGATCTGCCAGGCCTCGCGCCGCTGCAGCATGGCCAGCAGCAGTTTCTTGTACTCGGCGGCCAGCGCCTTGGTGTCGTCGGTCACCGACTCGGGTTCGGCGGCCTCCTCCACCTCGACCCACAGGGCCGCGCCCGGCCCGGTGGTTCCGGAGCCGATGTGCGCACGGCGTTCACCGCGCACGACGGCGGCTTGGGCCCCTCCGGGCATGCGCCCGACCTGCACGATCGACGCGATCACCCCGTGTGTGGGGTAGCGGTCGTCCAGGCGCGGCGCGATCAGCAGCTTGCCCGATTCGCTGGCCTGAGCGGCGTCGACGGCCGCGCGGGCGGCGTCGTCGAGTTCGACGGGCACCACCATTCCGGGCAGGACGATCGGCTCACTCAAGAACAGGACGGGCACTGCGATTTGTTCAGGCATCAATACCTCCAAAGTTCAGTCTGATGCGCTCAACCTTGGCGGGGTCGGGTTTGTTCCCTGCGCGTCCGGTGTCCGGGTTCGCCGTGAGTGAACGGAAGCTAAGCGGCGCGCTTGTTGATCACGACGTGGATTTCGCGGGTGAGTATCCGCAGGCCGCCGGCCAGCGGCGGCGCGGTGGATCGGTAGGTCGCGCCGGTGGGGGTGATGTGGTCGGTGGTGTGGCGGCCCGCTTCGTCGGTCCCCGATATCACCTGCCAGCCGGGTGCTTCTTTGGCGTAATTGCAGTGTTCGCAGAGTCCCTGGCCATTGGCCGCGGAGGTCGGCCCGTTCCGATGATGTGGCTTTACGTGGTCGACGTGTCGGATCGGGGCATCGCAGTACGGGGTGCGGCAGGTCTGATCCCTGGTGGCGATGAACCGGGCGAGGCCTTTCGGGAAGCGTCGGGAGCGCGATTCCATGGCGACGAGGGCTCCGGTGCCGGGGGCGGCGTAGAGCCGTCGCAAGGTGGCCCAGGACTTCTTGTCGGCGAGTGCGTCGCCGATCATGCGCCGGGCTGCTGCTGCGGGAATGGGCCCATGACCCTGGAGGTGGGCGGGCTGGGTGCTGCCGGCGAACAGAGTGTCGTCGGAGAGCACGAGGTTGACGGCGACGGGTATCGGTGTGGTGGTGTCGCGGCCGGTGACGCGGGATACAAGGGTGTCCGCCATGGTTTGACCGCGGCTGCGGCCGTCGGTGCAGCGGTCGGCCGCTTGGGTGAGTGCGTAGGCCACCGACGCTGCGTCGGTGGCCGTCAGTAGGGCGGTGAGGATCGCCATGTTGTCGGCGGCGGGCCGGAACGTGACGTGGCGATCCTGGGGTGCTCTGGTGGCTCGGTCGATGACGGCCGCCGGGTCGAGTTGGTAGGCAATGGTTTTGGCGTCGTTGCGGATGCGGGTGTCACCGCGGCCGATGAGACCGGTGTGGTCGGCGCAGAGTTCGTGGTCGAGGCGGCGCCGGTCAGTGGGGGACAGGCAAGCGGCTTCGCGCACGATCAGCCGGGCGCGGGCCTCGGTGAGCACCCCGCATTCCAGGGCAGCGAGGGTGTGGGGCAGGTCGTGGACGAGGATGCGGGCGTCGGAGAGGTGTTGACGGCCGTTGGCCGGTGAGTCCATGCGGGCCAGTCCGATTTCTGAACCCAGTCCGTGGCCTCGTCGTGTGACGGGAACCCTGGTGGCGGCTTCGGCGGCGTGTCGGGCGGACTCCAGGGCGACGGTGGCGCGGGCTTGTCCGGCTGCGGCGGCGCATTTGAGGCGTTCGAGTTCGGCGATTCGGTCCCGCAATGCCGCCTCGCCGGCAGTGGGATCAACTTTCACGATCGATTCGAACGTACATTCGATCTTACTCCGCCGCGGTGACACTGTCTCCCACGTCACGCCGCTCGGAATGTTTCCGGGGCCGGAGCCGTCGTAGAGAACATGAGTAAGGCAGTTCAATTCGATGAATACGGCGGCATCGACGTCCTGCAGGTCCGTGATGTGCCGCGGCCCGTCCCGGCGCCCGGCGAGGTGCTCGTCAAGGTCCGCGCCGCGGGGATCAATCCCGGTGAGGCCATGATCCGTCGTGGCGCGCTGCACGACCGGTTCCCGGCCACCTTTCCGTCCGGCCAGGGCAGCGACCTCGCAGGTGTGGTGGCCGAGCTCGGTCCGGACGTGACCGGGTTCGAGGTCGGTGACGAGGTTCTCGGGTTCACCGACGAGCGGGCCAGCCACGCCGAATACGTGGCCGTGCCCGCCACCCAGTTGGCTCCCAAGCCGCCCGCTCTGCCGTGGGAGGTAGCCGGATCGCTGTATGTCGTGGGGGCCACGGCCTACGCCGCGGTACGTGCCGTGCGCCTGCAGCCCGGGGACACCGTGGCGATCGCGGGGGCCGCCGGCGGTGTCGGCACCATCGCGGTGCAGCTCGCCAAGCGCGCCGGTGCTACGGTGCTCGGGATCGCCGGGTCCGCGAACGATGACTGGCTGACCGCGCACGGCGCCATCCCGGTCAACTACGGCGACGATCTGGCCGGCCGGCTCCGCGCCGCGTCCCCGTCGGGTCGCGTCGACGCTTTCCTCGATTTCTTCGGCGGCGGATATGTGAAGCTGGCCGTCGACGCGTTGGGTGTCGCACCCGAACGCGTCGACACCATCATCGATTTCCCGGCGATCGAGGAGTTCGGTGTCCAGAGTGCCGGAAATGCCGAGGGTGCTGACATCGCGGTCATCGCGGAGTTGGCGAATCTCGCAGCCGACGGGGAACTCGACGTGCCGATTGCCGGAGTGTTCGCTCTCGACGATGTCCGGGCTGCGTACACCGAGTTGGAAAAGCGCCATACCAGAGGAAAATTGGTGCTGCAGCCGTGACCGATGGCGCCTGCGCGACGTAGCATCCCAATCATGAACAGGGGATACGTCGTGGCGTTGGCGGTCGGTGTGCTCGTGGCGCTGTTCGGCCTCATCTGGGCGCTACAGGGATTCGGTGTGCTGCAGGGCAGTCCGATGAGCAACACCGTCACCTGGTCGGTCATCGGTCCGATCACCGCGGTGATCGGCATCGTGATCGCGGCGTTCAGCTGGCGCAAACTCAGGTCACGGTGAAGTACACCGTATGCCAGCCGGTGGCGCCGTCGGGCACGGTCGGGGCTTGGTCTGACGTCTGAACCGCCCCGGTGTTGTCGGTAGCCCGCACCGTGATGGTGTGGTCGCCCGGGCCGCTCGCCTGCCAGTGCAGGCTCCACAACCGCCAGGTCTGGTCGGAATAGGCGGCGCCGAGTTGGGCGGGTTGCCATGGGCCGTCATCGATTCGGACCTCGACGCCGCGGACGCCGCGGTTCTGTGCCCAGGCCACACCGCCGAATGTCGTCGGCCCCGCCGGCACCTGCTGGCCCTGCTTCGGTACGTCGATGCGTGACTCGGTCTTGATGGGGGCGCGCGGCGCCCAGCCCTGTCTGGTCCAATAGGCTTCGGCCCGGTCGAATCGGGTCAATTCCAGATCGGTGACCCACTTGGTGGCCGACACGTAGCCGTAGAGTCCGGCGACCACCAGCCGGGCCGGGTAGCCGTGCTCGACGGGTAGCGGCTGCCCGTTGAGTCCGATGGCCAACAACGCGTCCCGGCCGTCGTTGACTGCCTCGACCGGGGTGCCCACGGTGAATCCGTCCACGGAGGTGGACAGCAGCATGTCGGCGCCCGGGTCCACACCCGCCGCCGCCAGCAGGTCGGCGAGTCGGTAGCCGGTCCACATGCCGTTCGAGATCAGGTCGCCACCAACTTGATTGGACACGCAGGTGAGTGTGACGGCCTTCTCGACGGCTTCGAACCGGGCCAGATCGTCGAAGCTGTACGTGATCTCGTGGGCGACCATGCCGTGAATGCGCAGCCGCCACGCGTCGCGACTCAGCTGCGGAACGCTGAGCGCGGTGTCCACCCGATAGAAATCCCCACCATCGGTGATGAAACTCGGCAGGGCAACGTTTTTCGGTTGGACGTCAGGCGGAACTGGGGGAGCCGGCACGCGGGGCCGGGGCAGTACGGAGATCTCGCGTTCGGCCGCGACCGAACTCGTCACGCGGGTGACGACGAAACCGAGAAGTCCGGTCGCCGCACCGAATCCGAGTACACCGGCGGTGGCCAACCACGTCCTTCTGGAGGTGTCGACGTGCTCGGTATCGGTATCGGTGTCGGCATCGGGGGCGGTCCAGACCCGCTGCACGAGCAGTCGCAGCGCCGCCACCCCACATGCGGTGCCCACCACCGTGGGCACGATGTCGAGCACTGCTGCGCCGGGCCGGGAGAGGACGGCCGCGCAGGCGATCAGCCCGGCGACGACGAAGATCGCGCTGCCGATCGGACGGTGCCTGGTCTCGTACGTCGCGGCGAGGGCGGCGACGGTGGCGATGACCGCCAGCACGACGACGGCGAGGAACAGCTTGTCCAGGCTGCCCAGGGTTTGAATCACCCATTCCTTGACCGGACCCGGGGTCAGGTCAACGACCGCCGAGCCGACCGCGTTGCGTGGATCGGCCGGTGCCCCAAACGGAATACCCACCAGCATGGCGACGCCGAGCGCGACCGCGGCGGCGGCAACTCCGCCGAGCATGCGCGCGTTCGGCGAGGGCTCGGACGGGGGGCCCGACGAGGACTCGGTCATCGTCACCCAACCTACTCCGGACACCAGGCAGGGAGCCTGCCGTTAGGGGTGACGACAGGCTCCCCGGGCGGGTGGATCTCTAGGTGGCGGACTGTGCGCCGAGCACCCGCTGGATATCGGGCTTCATCTGCTGCAGCTGCTGTCCCCAGTAGCCCCAGGCGTGGGTTCCGTTGGCCGGGAAGTTGAACACTCCGTTGGTGCCGCCGGCAGCGATGTAGTTGTCCCGGAAGGTGACGTTGGTGCGCAGTGTCAGCCCTTCGAGGAACTGGGCCGCCATCAGGTTGCCGCCGTTGGTCCCGGCGTCGAGGTCCGACGGGGTACCGGTGCCGCAGTAGATCCAGATGCGGGTGTTGTTGGCGACCAGCTGGTTGATGTTGACCATCGGGTCATTGCGCTTCCAGGCCGGGTCGGTCGACGGGCCCCACATGCTTTCGGCGTTGTAGCCACCGGCGTCGTTCATCGCCAGACCGATCAGCATCGGCCACCAGCCCTCGGACGGGTTCAGGAAGCCCGAAAGCGTTCCGGCATAGATGAACTGCTGCGGGTGATGGATCGCGTAGGTCAGCGCCGCGCTGCCCGCCATCGAGATGCCGACGACGGCGTTGCCGGTCTGCGACACGCCACGGTTGGCGGCCAGCCAGGTGGGGAGTTCCTGTGTCAGGAAGGTCTCCCACTTGTAGGTGTAGTCCTGCCCGTTGCCCTTCGACGGCTGGTACCAGTCGGTGTAGAAGCTGGACTGCCCACCGACCGGCATGATCACCGACAGGCCCGAGCCGTTGTACCACTCGAATGCCGGGGTGTTGATGTCCCAGCCGTTGTAGTCGTCCTGGGCGCGCAGGCCGTCGAGCAGGTAGACCGCGTGCGGTCCGCCACCCTGGAACTGCACGCGGATGTTGCGGTTCATCGACGCCGAGAACACATCGAGGTACTCGACCGGCAGTCCCGGACGGGAGAATGCGCCAGCGGTCGCCGAACCTCCTGCGATACCGATCAGCGCGGGAAGTGTGGCTGCGGCCATTGCCCCGGCCGCCAGTCGACGCGTCCACGCTCCGCGAATCTTGTTGAGGAACTTCATAACGGCAACCAACCGTCCTTTCTGCACGTATCTCAAGCAGTTTGCCGCTTGTCTCCGGTAGTGAAACATGTGCCACATCAGTCACACGCGTAACAACACCGGTCGTGCAGATCGCGGTTTACTAACGGTTGGAACTCGGCGCCGAGACCCTTTGCCGGGAGGCTCAGCGTCCGGCCGTGGTGAGCGCCTGTTTGACGTTGGCCCGGCGCTCCTCGATCGCCCGGCCGATGTCCTGAAGCAGCACCGGCTTTCGTGCGACCAGATCCTCGATGCAATCGCGGTCGAATTGCGCAACGGTGACCTCGGTCAGCGCGTATGCCGTGGTGGTGACCGGTTCTCTGGTCAGAGCGGTCTGCCCGAGAAAGTCGCCCTGTTCCAGGGACAGCACCGGGACGAAGAGGTCGTCCGCACCGGCCACGGCCAACTGCACCGTGCCGGCGACGATGAAAGTCATGCGCTTGGGAACCTGCCCGACGACCTGGATGACCTCGTCCCTGCCGTAACGGGTGAGCCGGGCGTGCGGGAGCAACTCGCTCTGGTCCTCCTGGCTCAGGCGCAGTGTCGGTGCGATGAGACGCAGCGTCTGTTCGACGCGTTCGGTGGTCGCGAACTCGTCCTCGGCCTCGTCCAGGTGCAGACCGGCCCGCCGCGAGGCATACCAGGTCCAGCGGAGGAACGTGGATCTGGCGGAGAAATCGTCGGCAGGGGAATGCAGCGGGATCTGGGTCTTGTACTGCAATGAGCCGGCCGGGACCGTGGACACCGTGCCGTCGGTACGTAGCTGGGGCAGCCGGCGGGCCACCTCGTTGAGTACTCGGCAGACCTCGTCGGGGGCGTCATCGACGGCGAACACCGTGATCACCGTGATGGTGTGCGCACCGAGCGGGCGGCTCAGATTGGTGAACGACGCTCCGGCCAGCACGGAGTTCGGGATCACCTGCAGGCCGCTGCCGGTGTCGATATGTGTTGCGCGCCAGTTGACCTCGACGACGCGGCCGCGCGCCGACGGCGCATCGACCCAGTCGCCGAGCTGGAACGGCTGCTCGAACAGTACGAGAAGCCCGGAGATGATCTGGCCCACCGAGTTCTGCAGGGCCAGGCCCAGCACGATCGAGGACACGCCGAGGGCGGTGAAAAGCCCGCCGATGTTGGCGCCCCAGATGTAGGCGAAGATCAAGCCGATGCCGATGGCGATCAATGCGAACCGGGCGACGTCGAGGAAGATCGACGGAATTCGTTTGCGCCAGCTGCCTTCCGGTGCGCTCTGGAACAGCGTCGCGTTCAGTCCGGACAGCAACAGAACCAGCACGACGAACCCGAACACCGTCGAGACGATCCGCACCGGCGTGGCTTCTCCGGAGATCTGCATCGCCTGGATCAACAGGATCAGCAGCGCGCCCAGCGGCAGGATGTACGTGCGGACCAGATGCACCGGACCGGCCAGGAAGCTGCCGCGCCGGCGCAATGCATTCTGCAGTTCGGTGAGCAGAACCAGGCAGACCGGAAATCCGACCGCCACACCGACGGCCCAGTAGAACCAGGGAGCGTCGAGCACGCCGCTCATCGTCGGTCCCGTAGCTGCCAGATCGGCTCGTCGGCCCCGTCCACCTGAACGGTGCCCGCCGGCTGGAGATCGCGGGTATCGCCCATCACCTCGAACACCCGCTCGGTCACGTACACGCCCGGCTGTGGTGAGCCCCGCTGAACCCGGTAGGCGAGGTTGACCGCCGACCCCCACATGTCGTAGGCGAGGTTGGAGCGTCCCACCAGGCCGCTGCTCACCGCGCCGGTATCGATGCCCGCACGCAGTTCCAGCTCGGTCCCGGCCTCGGTGTTGAACCGTTCGATGATGCGCTGCATTTCGAGTGCGAAGTCGACCGTCCGCCGTACATTGTCGAGCCGCGGCACGCTCAACCCGGAACTGGCCCAGTAGCCGTTGCGTAGCGTGCGTACCCGTTCTACTCCGAGATCGTCTGCGGCGGCATCGAATTGGTGCACCAGGCGGTTGACGATGGCCAACGCTTCCTCCGATGGCATCTCGGACGTCAGCTCATCCAACCCGATCGTGTCGGCGAACAGGACCGTCACGTTGTGGTGGTCCTGCGCGATGGTCTCCTCGCCGTCACGGTACCGCTGCACCACCGACTCCGGCATGAGCGTGCGCAGCAGCCGGTCGTTCTCCCGGCGCTGCTCGGCGAGCAGGTCTTCCTTGATCGCCAGGTTGCGGCTCATGTCGTTGAATGCTGTTGTCAGATCACCGAACTCGTCCCTGGATTGCACGGGAAGCGATACGTCGTAGTCGCCTGCGCCGATCTGTTGGGCGCCGGCCTCCAGCCTGCGCAGTGGCCGGACGAACAACCGAGCCAGCATCATCGCCGCCAGACACACGATGAAGGTGATGACGACGGTCGACAACACCAGGGTGCGGGTGAACGTCGCCACGGGCGCGAAGGCCTCCGCCGTGTCGATCTTGGCGATGATCGACCAGTTCAATCCGTGCAGCGTCACCGGTGCATAGGCCTGCAGCGTCTCGTTGCCCAGGTAGTCGTCCTCGATCACGGTGCCGCTCTGGCCCCGCAGGGCGGATCGGGTGGCCTCCGTCTCGACCGGCTGTACCAGCGTGGTCCCGTGCTGACTGAGCGATTTCTGCGCCACCGCCGGGGGTGTTCCGGCGTCGATGACGTCGCGTTCGAACTTCTGCGGATTCTCCAGGAACAGACGTGAATCCGACCGCATGAGACCGTCGGGACCGACGACGAAGGTCTCGCCGGTGGTGCCCATGCCGGCGGTCTCCCATTGCTTGTCGGCCGTCATCAGCCGGTTGATCTTGGAGATCGGGAATTGGAGGGCCAGCACTCCCTCGACCCGGCCGGGCGGACCCACCGGCGCCATCATCCAGGCCGTGGGCTCGTCGGCCGGTTGGTAGTCACCGAAATCGGTCACTCCGACATAGTCGACGGCGTTGGATGCCAGGGTCTTCTCGTAGGCGTCCTTCAGCAGGCTCTGCCGGTACGGCCCGGTGACGATGTTGGTGCCCAGGTCGATGCCCTTGTACGCGGTGTAGACCACATTGCCGGCAGTGTCGAGCAGCAGCGCATCCTCGAACTGGAAGCGTTCGACGATCTCGCGGAAGTAGTCGTTGAACCGGGCATTCGCCGCCGACCAGGCACTGCCGTCGCGGGCATCGTCGACCCTGATCGACTTCTCCGGGTCGGCGACCGGTGCCGTGTAGTTCGCCTGCAGGTATTTCTGTGCGTTGGAGGTGGGCAGTAGCCGGGCCACGTCCACGGTGTCACCAGTCTGCTTCTGTTCCACCGGCTTGAACTGGTCGTTGTAGTAGTCGACGATCGACTGCCATTGCTGCGGGTTGATCGTCGCATTGTTGAGCTGGCCGAATGCGCCGGAGAATGCCTCGACGGCTTCGATGGTCGTGGTGCCCCGGGTGTAGACGATCAGGGAGTCCTCGAGGTCGGCGAACTTCGATTCCAGCTGACGTGTTTGCGATTCCCGGACCTCGGTCAGCCGGTCGAACACCGACTGGCGAAGCGATGACCTACCGGACTGGTAGCCGATGGCGCCGACGACGGCGGCGGACAGAATGCTGGTCACCAGCAGCATCACCAGCAGCTTCGACTGAATGCTGATCCGGGACATGACGCGCCGACGCACAGTCCTGGTGGGAGCGACGCGCTCGGCGGGGGCTGATGTAGTCATTGAATCCCGAAGGTTAGCTTGTCACGATGTATTGCGTGAGGCTGCGCGACAAACTTCGTCATGACTGATCAGTTCGACTTGCAGAGATTCGTCGACGCCCAGGCCGGCGTCTATGCCGACGTTTGCACCGAGTTGCGGGACGGCCGCAAGCGCAGTCATTGGATCTGGTTCATCTTCCCGCAGCTGCGCGGACTCGGGCGTAGTCCGACCGCCGACCGTTACGGCATCGCCTCCGCCGACGAGGCGCGTGCGTACCTGGCCCACCCGACTCTGGGTTCGAGGCTGCGGGAATGCGCTCGGCTGGTTGCGCAGGCCGAGGGGCGCACAGCCGAGCAGATCTTCGGCCGGCCGGACTGCCTGAAGGTCCGCTCTTCCATGACGTTGTTCGCCGGCGTTTCCGATCCGGCCGACCGCACAGATTTCCAGGCCGTGCTCGACAAGTTCTACGACGGCCTCGGTGATCCGAGGACTCTCGAAATGCTCAGTGCGGCTGGATGATCAGCCAGCCGTGCGGAGGAATCTCCGTCTGGCTGAGGTCGTCCTGCGGTGGTGCACCCGACCCCGCGATCACCCGACCCGATGCCACTCCGAGGTCGGGCAGCGACAAAGGCAGCGGTCCATCGCCGATGTTGAGCGCGACGATCAGCGATTCAGGACCGGCGGCGGTGCGGTAGACATACTGCGTGTTGGTCAACAGCATCGGTGACGTGGTCGCGGTGTGCAGCCACGGATGCCGCCGCCGCAGTCCGATCAGATACTGATGCAGTCTCAGCGCATCGGAATCCTCTGGTGCGGTTGTGAATTCCGGGCGCACGGCATCGTCACCGCCGCGCCGCTCCTCCTTGACGCCGCGGTAGGCCGACTCGTCGCCGGCATAGATGCTCGGGGTTCCACCGACCGTCATCAGCAACACCAGGGCATGCTCGAGGTGCGCGGCATTCTGCAACTGGCTGGCGATCCGGGTCACGTCATGATTGCCCACGAAGGTCAGCGGTACGAACGTGCCGAGAAAGTCGTTGTGCCGCTTGAGTGCCCAGTCCAGTTCGTGGAAGTTGCCGTCGTTCAGGCCGCTCCAGATCGCCTTCCACAGTTCGTACTGGGTCACCGAGTCGAACGTGGAGGCGCCGACGGTCGCGGCGTAGTCACCGTGGATCACCTCACCGACGAACCAGGCGTCGGGGAACTCGCGGCGCACCGACGGCAGCACCTGAGCCCAGAACCGATCGGGTACCGCGTACGCCGCGTCGAGGCGCCAACCGTCGGCGCCTCGGCCCAACCAGTGCCGCAACACCCGGGCGGTGTGTTCCACCACCGCGGGCTCGTCGTGGTTGAGCGCGATCAGCTCGTCATGACCTTCGAACGTGTCGAATCGAGAATCCTTGCCGCGACGGCGAAACCAACGGGACGCGGGATGGTCGGGGCCGCCGTCGAGCGCCTGCCGGTACTGGGCGAACTCGGTGCCGACATGGTTGAACACCCCGTCGAGCAGGATGCGCAGCCCGCGTCCTCGGGCCTCGGCAACCAGGTGATCGAAATCCTCGTCGTCACCCAGGCGCGGATCGATGCGGAAATGGTCGGTGGTGTCGTAGCCGTGGGTGCGCGAGGAGAAGATCGGTCCGAGCGCGACGCCCGAGGCGCCGAGTTGCACGGCGTGATCCAACCAGCCGACGATCCGGCGTAACCGGTGCTCATCGGCGGACGGCGGCGGGTCCGCGGGGAACGCGCCGACGAAACCCAGTGGATAGATCTGCCACCAGATGGCATGTGCGACCCACGCGGGCTCAGCCACGAAACTTCGCCGCGTACAGGTCTTTCATGGTCTCGGCCAGTTCGGCGGCCGGCCCGTCCACGTCTACACCGGGAGCCACGGTGGTGATGGGCAGTGGGGCCACCGGCCCGGCCGGGACACCCCATTCGGCGAGCCAGCCGCTCAGCTGAGCCGAGGACGTGGCGTAGACGATGCGGCCGAGGCCGACCCAGGCGTGCGCCGCCGAGCACATCGGGCAGTGTTCACCGGAGGTGTACACCGTGGCGCGGGCCCGGTCCTCGGGGCGCAGGTGCTCGACGGCCCAACGGGCGATGGCGAATTCGGGATGCTGGGTGGCGTCCCCGCCCTTGACACGGTTACGGTCCGTGAACACCGTCGTCCCCGCCTCGTCGACCAGGATCGAGCCGAAGGGCTCGTCGCCGTCCTCTAGTGCTTCACGGGCCAACTCGACACATTTGCGCAGCTGACCGAGGTCGTTCTCGCTGATGGCCACGACGCGAGTTTACGCCGGTCCCGGCCTCGGGCAGGTCAGGCGCCGCCACAGCAGGGATCTGCCACGTCGAGGCGGCAGGCACAGGAGGCGCGCACGGCAACGTCGGCCCGCGCCCGCGCCAATTCCAGCTGTTGGCCGATGATCGCGGCCTCGGCGTCGCGGCCGAGCCGACGGAGGCACTCGTGGTAGCCATGCAGGCTCCACACGTTGTTCGGATGGTGGCTGGACCGGCTGAGCGTCGGATCCAGGCCCAGATCGGCCGCATAGACGTGGGCAGCCTCCTCCACATGACCCTGCTCGAGCAGCAGTGCGCCGTAGGCGTGCCGGGTCGGTTGCATCCAGCCCCACGGTTCGTCGTAGGGCAGCGCGTCGTCGAGTTCGATGGCCCGGCGCAGATAGCCGAAGGCGGTGTCGTAATCGCCTTCGCGGTAAGCGATTTCGCCGTTGAGCATCTGTTCGGCGATGGCGAGGATGTCCAGGCTGGTGTTGTTGAACAGGTAGCGCGAGTCGGGAATGCGCGCGTAAGCCGCCAGGAAGCTGTCCCGTTCCGCGCGGGCCCGCTCCACCTGTCCGGTCGCTGCGTAGGCGACGCCCCGCCCGTAGTGGATCGTCGCGGTGGTGGTGCAGTACAGCTCGGGATCGGCGGGCAGAGGTTCGGCGATCAGATCGTTCCAGCGGCCGAACCGAACCAGCACGTGCACCCGCAGGGGGACGAACGCCTCCAGCCAGTCCGCCATCGGAGGTGAGGCGACCGAGAGCACCTCGGGGGTCAGCTGGGCAGCCAGTTCCTCCGCCGCGTCCAGCGCGATCTGCGAACTGCCCTCGAACATGGCCGAATACACCACGAAATGCAGGTCGTGGGCACGGTAGAGCGAATAGAAGTTCAGCGGACCCTCGCGTTCGACGAATTTGCGGTCGGCGTGTACCGCGGCGAGGTTGGCCGTCACCGAACTGCGGTAGTCACCGCACAGCACGTCGATGTGGCTGGCCATGTGTTGCAGGTGTCCGGCATCGGGCACCAATCCGCGCAACATATCGGCCGCGGGCAGCGCGGCCTGTGGGGTCGTCGACATCTCCATCGCGTGGATGTAGAGGTGCAGCGCCCCTGGGTGTTGTCGCCCGGCCGCGGTCGCCAGCGCGGCATCGAGGATCCGTTTGGCTTCCACCACACGGGATCCCGGGGCGGGCTCACCGGTGCGGCCGTCCCACAGTGCCCACGCGGTCACGTTCAGCAGGGCGTCGGCGGCCAGGGTCTGCACATCGATGTCGTCGGGGTGGGCCACGGCCAGCGCTGCCATCGCATCGGCGTAGTCGGCGTGCCCGGCCGTCAGGGCTTCGGCGTCATCGGGGTCGCCGGTCGGAAATCGCTTCTGCAGCGCAGAGATCAGGTCGCGTTCCAACGTCGACGCCCGGCCGGTCGCTGCCCGCTCGAGTTCGGCTCGGGCCCGGCTCAGCGACGCGTTCAGATCGGCCGGGTCGAACGCGTCCCAAGCCTTGTTGTAGTTGGGGCCGACGGCGTAGGCGATACCCCATCGGGCGAGGGCGAACTCCGGGTCGAGTCGCAGGGCACGATCGAAGCACCGGATCGCTTCTTCGTGGTTGAAGGCGTACGACCAGACCATGCCGCGGTCGAACCAGACCTGGGCCGGCGGCGAGGGGGTGTCCGTCGGCCGGTGATAGGTCCCGAGCCGGTAATACGGTTCGGTGTGGGCGGGATCCGTCACGGGGGTGACGCTACCCGGGTGGCTCGACACCGGCGCGTCGAACATGTTCTAGTGCTGGGATGCCGGGTTACACGCATGTCGAGGGTCTCACTTCTGCGGACGTGCAGCGTCTGCGGGAGGTGTGGTCACCGCTGGCCGACTCGGTGCGTGCGCTCATCGATGCCTCGATCCGCTCGGAGGTGGATGCCGATGAGGTCGCCGCGGTACGAGCCCAGATCGACGACGCGACCGCGCGCCTGCAGGCCAAACAGATCGACGGTCCGTTCGGTGTGCGCTTCACGTCCGACGGTGACCGGATGCCGTGGGGCAACCCGGCGATCGGCATCCGCAATCCGATCGCCCCGCCGCTGGTGATGGTCAAGGACCCCGACGGCGGGGTCCGAACCGACTTCCACCTCGGCGCGCCCTATGAAGGTCCGCCCGGCCACGTGCACGGCGGCATGGTGGCGATGGTGCTCGATCACGTGCTGGGGGAGGTGGCTGCCAGCGACTCCGATCGTCCGCGGTTCACCGGGACCCTGACCATCCGTTATCTGCGGGCCACCCCGCTGGGCGATCTGCACGCCGAGGGGCGGATCACTCGCACCGACGGCATCAAAGCCTTTGCCTCTGGCCATGTTTCCGATGCCGAAGGAATCACCGCCGAGGCTGAAGGGGTGTTCATCCTGCCGAAATGGGCGCGCGGCTAGCGCGTCTCGCCCGCCGGTTCCACCCGGTCGATCGCGATCTCCTGCAGGCTGCGGGTGATCGTGTTCAGTTCGCCGATCAGGATGCGCGCCGCACCGTTGTCGGCGGACAGCGTCGATGCCACGTTGTGTACCCGTCGCAGTGCGGTGGACAGTTCGGCGGTGTCGAGGCTCCACGGCACCGCTGGGCTCGGGGGCGCGCCGCGCAGTGCCTCGACGTAATCGTCCACCGCGGCGATGAACTCGCCATGTAGGGCGGACGAAGGATGTGTCGGCAGGCTGTTCTCCAGGGTGGTGCAGGCGCTGGTCACCGAGTTCAGTGCGGTGCGGTAGGACCGCAGCCACCGCCGCAGGACCGGCGGCTCCAGGCTGGTCGCACCCCACGCGGCCTCGAATGCGGCGCGGGCCCTGAAGGCCCGTTGCCAGGCCGCCGACAGGATCTCTGCCGGGTGGTCGATTTCGTGCACGAATGCCTTGATCACCAGTGCTGCGTAGTCGATCTCGGTCATCAACAGTTCCCCGGCGCGTTGACGTAACCGGATGAGGGCGTGGTCGGGCAGGGCCACGTGGGCCATCACGGCCAGGGCGCCGCCGATCATCACGGCGAACAGCCGGTCCGTGTTGCCGGACCACGGCGCGGAGGCGCTCACCCCGACCGCGAACATGACGATCGCGCCCACGGCCGCGCCGACCGCGAGATAGCCGAACTGCGCGACGCCGTACGCCAGTCCGACGAACACCAGCGCGCACACGGCCGAACCGATCGGCCCGGGTTGCCACACCAACGTGAGGATCGAGGCGACGATGATGCCGACACCGAGGCCGGCCATGCGCCCGGCGCACCGGGTGTAGGTGTGTGCGGTTTCCGGCCGCAGTACCACCACGGCGGTCAGCGGCATCCAGTAGCCGTGCTCCAGCCCGCCGTAGCGCGCCGCCGCCACCGCCAGCGCGGTGGTCACCGACAGCCGGATGGCGTGGCGCAGGATCGGCGAGGTCCAGGTCAGGTGTGATCGGACCACGGCGGGTGCCGAGGCCAGCGAGCCGATCAGGTCGGGCCGGTGCAGCTGCCCGAACCTCAGCACCGCGGCCTCGCGCAGCTGTTCGCAGAAGCGTTGTGCCAGCGCCGCTTCTGGTCCGGTGACGGCGGCGGCCGCGGTGTGGACGCGGACCAGTGCGTGCTCGGCGTCGCGGCGCGCGGTGTGCCCGTGGTCGGCGATCGCGTCGAGTAGCACCGCGGCGGCGGTCAGCAACTGGGGGAGTCCGCTGTCACCTGGGTTCTCGTCGTCGGTGGAGGTGTCGCGGTCCGCGGTGGAACGCAACGAGGCCAGGGTGCCGGCGAGGCGCTCCGGGAGCCGATATCCGCCGTGGTAGGCGCGTGGCCGTTGACTCACCTGGCTGTCGGCGAACACCTCCCGCAACCACGTGAGCGGGGCGTCGTCGACGGTCGCGGTGCAGTCGGCGGCGACGTTGCGGGCATCACCGGCCAACGATTGGTAGGCCCGGGTGAGGCCGTCGCGCTGAGCGCGCCAGCGTCGGGGCGGCCATACCGCGATGAGCGCGGCCTGGACCACTCCGGCGACGATGACCAGAAGAGGTGCCAGCAGTGACTGGCCCAGTGTCGGTGCGACCGGCGGCGCGAGCACCAGCAGTGCGCTGGCCGCCGAGGCCACCAGCCCGGCGTTGGCTCCCAGTGACCACTGCATGCCCGCGGCGAAGCACCACAGCGCAACCACCGCGATGAAGAGGGGGCTGTACCCCCCGGCCAGGGTGCCCAGCAGTACCGCGATGGCCAGTTCGACCGAGCCGGTCACCACCAGCGGGACCCGGCCGCCGGGGCTGCGTTGCAGCGCGATGGCACTCGCGATCACGCCGCCGCCCAGCGTCCACATCGCGGTCGCGCCGGAACCCCACGCCAGGGCGACCGCAGTCACCGCCAGGACGCCGATCAGGCTTCGGGCCACCGCACCGGCGTCGGGGGTGTTGAGCCGGAGTGCGTCGGCTGCCTGTCCACCCGTGTGCACCCCACCATTCTCACTCGCGACGGGCTGCCGGTGGCACATCCGCCCGCGCGTGGCGCGGATCGGTCCGCCGGTAGGTTCTCCGTCTGTGGAGAAAGTCATCGTTCTGCTACGGGCCCCGCAATCGGATCAGCAGTGGTGTGAGCGGCTGCGAACTACCGTCGCAGACCAGTTGCTGGCGCTCGGGTTGCCCGGCCTGACGATCAACGTCCGCGACGACGCAGTGCGGGATTCGTTGATGACACTGACCACGCTCGACCCTCCGGTGGTCGCGGTGGTCAGTCTGTGGGCCCGGCAGTATTACGGCGAGCAGATTTCGGCGACGCTGGAAGTGCTTGCTGCCGAATGCGATTCGCTCGCCGCCTACCTGGTGACCGAATCGGTCCCGATGCCCGCGCCGCCGACCGGGGTGGGCGAGCGCACCGACGGTCTGGCCAATATCGCGCTGCTGCGCCGGCCCGCCGACCTCGATCAGGCCACCTGGCTGCATCGTTGGCACATCGACCACACCTCGGTGGCCATCGAAACCCAGGACGCCTTCGGCTACACCCAGAACACCGTGGTCCGTGCCCTCACCGAGGATGCCCCGGCGATCGACGGCATCGTGGAGGAACTGTTCCGGCAGCAGGCCGTGTCGGATCTGCACGCGTTCTTCGGCGCCGCGGACGACGACGATCTGGCCGACCGGATGCGGCGCATGGTCGCCAGCACCGATGCGTTCGGCGCGAGTAGCAACATCGACACCGTGCCGACCAGTCGGTACGTCTACTCCAGCCCGTTCGTCGGCGCACCGGTAGACCCGGCCGAGAAGAGTGGAACGTGTTCTAGTTAGGCTGCAGCGGCCACGGCGCGAACGCGAGGAGACAGAGATGACCCTGCTGATCGAGGACAACAACCGGGTTCGCACGCTGACCCTCAACCGTCCCGACGCGCTCAACGCGTTCAACGAGGCGCTGTACGACGCGACGACCGTGGCCCTGCGTGCGGCGGCGGAGGATCCCGACGTCGCAGTGGTGCTGTTGACCGGTGCCGGGCGGGGATTCAGTGCGGGCAACGACCTCGTCGAGATGCAGGAGCGCATCACCAACCCGGAATCCACCCCGGGCGAGCACGGGTTCTACGGGATGCTCGAAGTTCTCGCGGATTTCCCGAAGCCGTTGATCTGTGCGGTGAACGGGGTAGGCGTGGGTATCGGCGCCACCATCCTCGGGTTCGCCGACCTCGTGTTCATGTCGTCGGAGGCGCGGCTGAAGTGCCCGTTCACCAGCCTGGGTGTGGCGCCCGAGGCGGCCTCCTCGTATCTGATGCCGCGACTGCTCGGCAGGCAGAATGCCGCGTGGCTGCTGATGTCCTCGGAGTGGGTGAGCGCCACCGAGGCCCGCGAGATGGGTCTGGTGTGGAAGGTCTGCGAGCCCGACGCGCTGTTGGCCGAGGCTCGCAAATACGCCGAAACGCTGTCGGCCAAGCCTATTTCGAGCCTGGTGGCCGTCAAGCAGGCCATGGTGGCACCGATCCGCGACCAGATCTCGGCGGCCGTGGAGCGAGAGAAGGCGTTGTTCGTGGAGCTGGTGGGTGCGGCGGCCAACGTCGACGCGCTGGCTCAGTTCGCCGACCGAAAGCGCTAGCGGGTGGCCCGTGACGGGCAGCCGTTGAACTGGGTGGGGCACCCCTCGGCGGCCTGATGGGCGGCGATGATGGCGCGGATGGTGCGTCGGCACCGGCCGCAGTCGGCACCGGCGCCACACGCCTCGGCCACCTCTTTCGAGGTGGTGGCGCCGGACTCGATGATCTCGTTGACGACCTGACTGGTCGCCCCGGTACACAGGCAGACGAACATCAGTCGTCCTGCTCGTCGACGTTCATGATGTGGGCCAACTTGCCCACGAACAGGCTCGGGTAGGCGCCGAAACCCGCCGTGGTCATCCACTCGGCGGCCGCGTCCGGATGGTCGATCCACTGCCGGGCGCTGATCTCGTCGGCGACCTCCTGCAGGATCATCACTTCCTGGCCGTCGTCGAGTGCCTGGTAGACCCAGATCTTGCGGATGCCGCCCTGCTCGAAGCGCTCGAGGCCGTCGTGAACCTTGCGCATCAGGGTGGGCACGTCGTCGACGGTGGCCACCGCGCCCACGATCACCCCGGCCACGTGGCCCTGCGGGGACGGGTCGGTCAGATCGATCTTCTCCACCACTTCGCCACCGAATATCGGCGGAATATCTTCGACGCCGGAAATATCGAACCACTCGAAAATTGCGGGCGAACGCAGTACGTCTCGGATGGACCTGGCATGCCTAATGCCGATTGTCACCAATACCCGGCCGGGCTCCCAAATTGATTTGTAAAGCACGACATGATGCGCGCCGATCGACAATAGTCCCGAGCGATGTTTTCGCATCCATTTCCACATTTCGTCGACGTCGTCGACACGGAAATCGCAGGACAGAATGAGCGAGTGTAAATCGTACTCACTCATTTGTTGTCGACCTTTCTTTCGGGGGCGATCGCGGATTAGCGCAGTCTAACCTTAGTTAGGACAGCCAGTCCACTCCTCGTGGCCACGCTTGGGACCCCGTGCCCCCATGGGTCCGGAAGCGTTCGCACGAACACGCCGAATTGGCCGTTAATCATTGCGTCACACCGTGCTTCCTGGACTAGATTGGATGTGCACGGCAAACGGCAACACTTGACCAGCCCTCAGGTGCTTAGGAGTGACGATGCAAGGCGATCCGGATGTTCTGAAATTGCTCAACGAGCAATTGACGAGCGAACTTACTGCGATTAACCAATATTTCTTGCACTCGAAGATGCAAGATAATTGGGGATTTACCGAACTGGCCGAACACACCCGTTCCGAGTCTTTTGAAGAGATGCGGCACGCGGAGACGATCACCGACCGAATCCTGCTCCTGGACGGGCTGCCCAACTATCAGCGACTCTTTTCGCTGCGCGTGGGGCAGACACTTCGGGAACAGTTCGAGGCCGATCTCGCGATCGAGTACGAGGTGGTTGCCCGTCTCAAGCCCGGGATCATCATGTGCCGCGAAAAGCAGGACGCGACGTCGGCGCGGATCCTGGAGACGATCCTGGCGGACGAGGAAGGTCACATCGACTACCTGGAAACCCAGCTCGAGTTGATGGAGAAGTTGGGTGACGCGCTCTACGCAGCGCAGTGCGTCTCCCGCCCGCCGCAGTAGCTCGGGCGTTTCGGTCCAAGCCGCCCTGGGTAGCCGGTGAACCGCCGGCTGTTCGGGGCGGCTTTGTTCGTGCTGTAACTTTCATAGCCTGTCTAACGATATCGCTGGTGAACCGGCAGGCCGGCGAAAGGAAGTTATGACCACCCCGACAACATCCACCGGCGAGCAACCGACCGGCGCCCCGATCCTGAGCGTGCGCAGGCGCAACCTGGTGTTCGTTGCCGTCCTGCTCGGAATGCTGCTCGCCTCGCTCAACCAGACGATCGTCGCCACCGCGCTTCCCACTGTCGTGGCGGACCTCGGCGGTGCGGGCCACCAGGCATGGGTGGTGACCAGCTATCTCCTGGCCTCCACCGTCGTCACCGCCGTCGTCGGGAAGGTCGGCGACATCTTCGGACGAAAAGTGGTGTACCAGGCGGCGGTCCTGTGTTTTCTGATCGGATCGGTCCTCAGCGGCCTGTCGGGATCGATGGCCATGCTGGTGGCCGCGCGGGCGCTGCAGGGGATCGGCGGCGGCGCGATCATGGTGACGTCTTCGGCGCTGATCGCGGAGGTCATCCCGCTGCGGGATCGCGGGCGCTATCAGGGTGCACTCGGTGCGGTTTTCGGTGTCACCACCGTCGCCGGCCCGCTGCTGGGTGGCTTCGTCACCGATCACCTCGGCTGGCGGTGGGCGTTCTGGCTCAGCATCCCGGTGGGTGTCGTCGTGCTGATCGTCGCGGCCGCCACGATCCCGGCGGTGGCGTCGCGTGGCGCGCGCCCGCTGATCGATTACGCCGGAATCGTGTGGGTCGGAATCGGGGCATCCGGTCTCACGCTGGCCACCAGCCTGGGCGGCGAACTGGCGTGGACCTCGCCGACCATCATCGGACTGGTCATCGGTTCCGTCCTGGCGCTGGCGATGTTCGTGCGGGCGGAAACCCGCGCGGCCGAACCGATTCTGCCGATGCGGCTGTTCCGCAACCCGGTGTTCACGATGTGCTGCGTGCTGTCGCTGGTCGTCGGCTTCGCCATGCTGGGTGCCCTGACTTTCATGCCCACGTTCATGCAGTTCGTCGACGGCGTATCGCCGTCCGAATCCGGGCTGCGCACCATGCCGATGGTCATCGGGTTGCTGATCACCTCGACCGTCAGCGGCAGTCTGGTGGGCCGCACCGGCCGGTACAAGATCTACCCGATCGCCGGCACGGCGATCATGCTCATCGGCTTCGTGCTGCTGTCGCGCATGAACGCTGCGACACCGATTCCTATCCAGTCGCTCTATCTGCTCATCCTGGGCGCAGGCATCGGCATGTGTATGCAGGTGCTGGTCCTCATCGTGCAGAACACCTCCGACTTCAGCGATCTGGGCGTGGCGACCTCCGGGGTGACGTTCTTCCGGACCATCGGCAGTTCGTTCGGTGCGGCGATCTTCGGCTCGTTGTTCGTCGGCTTCCTGTCGGATCGCCTGCCCGGTGCACTGGCTTCCAGCGGGGCTCCAGCGGTGGCGGGTGCTTCACCCAAGGCGTTGCACGAACTGCCGCCCGACGTCGCGGCCCCGATCGTCAACGCCTATGCGGATGCGCTGGACCTGGTGTTCCTGTGTGCCGCGCCGGTGGCGCTGATCGGCCTGATCGTGGCGTTGTTCCTCAAGGAGGTGCCCCTGCTGGAGGCCGAGGCGACCATGGCGGCGGATCTCGGCGAGGGCTTCGGCATGCCGAGCTCGGAATCGGCGGACCAGGTCCTCGAGACCGTGGTCAGCAGGCTGATGCGCAGTTCACCCGAGATCCGGTTGCGAAATGTGGCCGGCGGGCCGGGGTGCGAGCTGGATGTCGCGGGGTTGTGGGCGCTGCTCAAGATCTACCGGCACGGTCAGGTGTTCGGCTCGGCTCGCCTGACCGAGATCGCCGACCGCCTGGTCGTGCCCTTCGAAGTGCTCGAGCCGACCTTCAACCGGTTGGTGCAGGACGGCTATGTGCTTCGTACCGGGGACAACCTGTGGTTGACCCAGGCCGGGGTGCGGCAGGTCGAGGGTGTCTCGGCGGCGCTGGTGGGCCGGATCGTCGACAAACTGGGTGAGTCGTCGTCGTACGAGGGCCGCCCGGACCGGGTCCAGGTCGAGGCTGCGCTCGAGCGCATCGCGCACCGGATTGTGGTGCAGCGGGACTGGGGAGACGACGACCGCGCCGCCGAGCTGACCGGCTCGGGAACCAAAAACTAGAACTTGTTCCAGAACTGCCGGAATCTGCGTACGATGCGGCCATGAGCCGAATCGGAGAATTTCCCGACGACGACGTGGCCGGCTGGATCTTGAAGTCTCCCGAGATCGGCACCGCGATGGCCAACTTCACCAACGCGGTGTACACCAAGGGCCGCTTGCCGCTCCGGGTGCGCGAACTGGCCCGGATGGTGATCGCACTCAACAACGAGTGCGTGGTGTGCCAGAACACCCGCGACTCCGACGGTGCCGCGGCGGGAGTGGACGAGGACCTCTACGACCACGCCGCCGAGTGGCGGACCTGGCCGGGCTACAGCGAGCAGGAGCGCATCGCCGCCGAGTTCGCCGAGCGCTTCGCGAGCGATCACACCGGACTGCGCGACGACGAGGACTTCTGGGATCGCGCCAGTGAGCAGTTGGATGCCGAACTGCTCACCGACCTGGCGCTGTCGTGCGCGATGTGGCTCGGGATGGGCCGGATGCTGCGGACCCTCGACATCGGTCAAACCTGCCGGATCACGCTGTAACCCGCGCGATCGCGGCCCGGTTTACCCAGGCAACGCGGCGGCAATACCGCATGCCATGATCGGAAGCCTTCGCTCCATCGTGCTGGACTGCCGGGATCCTCGTGCGCTGGCGGCCTTTTACGCCGAGGTCCTCGGCGGCGAGGTCGCCGCCGAGGACGACACGTGGGTGGTCGTCACCGACCCGGCGGGCCGGCGGTTGGCCTGCCAGTACTCACCGCAGCATGAGCCGCCGCTGTTTCCCGATCCGCGGGGATCGCAGCAGATTCACCTGGACATCGAGGTCGACGATCCGGATGCGGCCCAGCGTCAGGTGCTGGCGCTGGGCGCAACCCGCGTCACCGATGCCGTCGGGGAGACCTTGTTCCGGGTGTTCCGGGATCCGGCCGGCCACCCGTTCTGCCTGGTGTGGGGTATCGACTGAGCGGCGAAGTCGTCAGACCAGCCCGGTGGCGTCGAACACCCACGACATGTCGGCGGTGGCGAAGTTCTCCAGCCAGTCCGGCGGGGCGTGGTTGGCCAGGGCGCCCATGTCCCAGTAGTCCTTCCACAGCGTCACCTTGCCGTTCTCGACCCGGTGCACGGTGACGAACTTGAGGACGGCGGATTCGCCTGTGGCCCAATGCCATTCCTCGTGATGTTCGTACATGGCATCACGGCCGTTGTCGACCAGCAGGCCCGGAAAGTTCTCGTAGGACGCCAGCGGTTCGAGGCCGATCTTGAGCCGCTTGACGATATCCTCCGGGCCTCTGGCGGCCGCGGCTGCGCCTACCGGCATGTCGAGGTAGATGCAGTCGTCCGACAGGTAGGTCTTGAGATGGTCCCAGTCACGTTCCGACAGTGCCTTCCACATGCCGTGGACGGTTTCTTCGATCGAGATGTCTTCAACGGACACTGGTCAACTTCCCATCCTCGGCGGAGATCGACGGGACACGGTGTGCGGCCCGCAGGAACTGGCCGGTGCGCTGCTTGCCCACCAGGTCGGTCAGCGCACCGTCGGCGAACACGGTGCGTCCGCCGACGAGCACCGCGGTGACGGTGTCGTCGTTGCGGTTCACCATGCGCGACAACCCGCCGTAGTGGTCGACGATCTCCTCGGCGTACGCATCGAGCGAGTCGTCGAGGTACTCGGGATCGACGATCACCACGTCGGCGCGGTCCCCGATGCGCAGATGTCCGGCGTCGATCCGGTACCAGTCGGCGAGTTCGCCGGTCAGCCGGTGCACGGCCTGTTCGATCGACATGAACGGCGCTCCGGCCTGCTCGGCGTCGCGGACGTGCCGCAGCAGCCGCAGGCCCATGTTGTAGAAGGCCATGTTCCGCAGGTGGGCGCCGGCATCGGAGAAGCCGAGCTGGATACCCGGATCCCGGGCGAGCTTCTTGAGCACCTCGGGACGGTGGTTGGAGATGGTGGTCCGCCAGCGGAGCGCGGTGCCGTGCTCGAGCACCAGATCCAGGAAGGCGTCGACCGGATGCAGTTCGCCGCGCTCCTGCCCGACCTGGCCGAAGGTCTTGCCGACCACGGATTCGTCGGGGCAGGCGACGATCTCGGCGTCGAAGAAGTCCCGGTGCCAGACCCGCACGCCGAACTTGCTGTCGTAGTCCTTGCGGAACTTGCGCCGGTAGGACTCGTCACGCAGCAGTTCGTTGCGCTCGACCTCGTCGCGCAGATGCAGAGCCGCTGCGCCGGAACCGAATTCCTCGAACACCACCAGGTCGATACCGTCTGCGTACACCTCGAACGGCACCGGCAGATGCTGCCAGCGGAAGTTGCCGCCGAGCGTGTTGGCCGCCTTGGCCAGCGGGCCCATCATCCAGATCGCATACGGGTTGGCCTTGATGTCGGCAGCCGAGAGCAGGCTGGTCTTCAGCTGCTTGCGGAACAGCCCCAGCGACTGGGCCACCTGCGAGGCCAGGTTGAGCGGATTCTGGATATCGGGTCCCGACTGCAGGACCCGGCCGGCGCGCCGCAGCATCGACTTGAGCCGGCGGAGCTCGCGGGGTTTGGCGTAGGTGGACGGCAGTGTGCGGGACCGGCAGGTGTCTCCGTCGATCTTGTCGAAAAGCAGTTGCTGTGAGGACATCCCGACGAAGCCCGCGTCGAGGGCCTCCTTGAGCATCTGCTCCATGCGGGCCTGTTCGGCTGCCGTCGGCCGCTGATCCTTACGGGTCGCCCGGTCGAGTCCCATCACCGCGGTCCGCATGTCGGAGTGCCCGATGAAGGCGGCCAGGTTGGGGCCCAGCGGTAGTGATTCGAGTGCCGACAAGTACTCGTCGCAGGTGGTCCACGTCTTCTTGTCGTCGACGGCGGCGATCACCTGGTCGCGCGGGATCGCCTCGACCCGGCCGAACAGATCGCCCGCGTCGACGCCGCCGACGTGCACGGTCGACAGCGAGCAGGACCCGAGCATCGCGGTGGTCACGCCATGGCGCAGCGACTCCGACAACGACGGGCCGCCCAGGACCTCGACGTCGTAGTGCGTATGGATGTCCAGCATTCCGGGCATGACCCACTTGCCGGTGGCGTCGATGACCTGTGGACAGTCCGTCTCGTCGAGGAGGTCCGGGGAGATGGTGACCACGTGCCCGTCACGAATTCCGATGTTGCGCACCGCTGACGGGGCTCCGGTGCCGTCGAACCACCGGCCGTTGCGAATGATTGTGTCGAAGCTCACCCAGCCATAGAACAGTCCCGTTGGTGGCAGTGTCAATGAAAATGGTGAACAGATTTGAAAAAATGTCTACTGAATGTCGATGCCGCAGTCTGACCTTGGGTTATAGCGGAGCCCAAGCATCCGGCACCCGCCCGTCGAGGTCAGTGAAGCCGTACTGGCGTGCCAATGCGGCCGAGCTGACGGAACGTTGATTCCACTGCGCCCGGTGCGGGTCGGCCGCCACGGCGGCGACACCGCGGCCGACGAAACGGGGGGACTCGGATTCGGCGAATCCCGGCGGTGCGGCCGGGTAACCGTCCGTGCGGGCGAGGTCGAGTGCGCACCGCCAATTGGCCTCGTTGACGCCGTAGTTGTCGAGCATCATCTCCGAGCGCAACCATCCCGGCGTGACCGCGACGGCGGTGGCGCCGAACGCGGCGAGTTCGTGCCCGTGGCTGAACGCCAGTCGGTTCACCGCGTTCTTGACCAGGTCGTAGAACACCGACAGCCGTGGGTTCTCGGCATTGAATTCGGTTGTGCCATCGGTGATCTCCACCAACAGCCCGCCAGGGCGGTCGGCGAGCAGCGGTAGCAGGCAGTGCGACGTGATCAGGTGCGTGTCCAGTCCGAGACGCAGCATCCGCAAACCGTCGTCGAGGTCGTGCTGCCACATCGGCCGGCCCCAGGTGTCCGGCGGGCCCTTGAGCACCTCGGCGCCCCAGATGTCGTTGACCAGGATGTCGATGTGCCCGTAGTCGGCCTTGAGCCGCCCGGCCAGCTTGCGCACTTGCGCCACACTGAGGTGATCGACCTGTACCGCGACGCCGGAACCGCCCAGTTCCGTGACCAATTCGGCGGTTTCCTCGATGGTTTCGGGCCGGGCATAGTCGGAGTCGCGGCTACCGCATCTACTGCTGCGGCCGGTGCACACCACGGTCGCACCGGCCTCGCCCAGCGCCGCGGCGATGCCCCGACCCGCGCCACGGGTGGCCCCGGCGACAACGGCGATGCGTCCGCGCAGCGCCTCCGGGTCGGGTGTCCAGGCCATCCGATGAGTATCCCGCCGCGTGCAGTTCTATAGCTGCGGTTCGGCATTTCAGCGCATACTGGCTGAGGTGACTCCACTGCAGCGCTACATCGCCGAGGAAATCGCGACCGATCACCTCGACGGGCTGTTGTCGCGTCGCGAGGCGCTGCGCCGGCTGGGACTGCTGGGAATCGGTGCGGCCGCGGCAGCCTCGCTGATCGCCGCCTGCGGTGAGGCGAAGGAGCCGGCGCCCGCGACCGCCCCGAGCACGCCACCGGGGCCGGCCGAACCGCCGGGGCTGCAGAACGCGCTGCCCACCACGCCGGTCAGTTGGTCGGGCCCGGCAGGGGAGTTGCAGGGAGCCTGGGCCGCCGCGCCGGAACCCAGGGGCGCGGTGTTGGTGATCCACGAGAACAAGGGGCTCACCGACCACATCCGTTCGGTGGCCGGAAGGTTCGCCGGTATCGGGTACTCGGCGCTGGCGATCGATTTGCTCTCGGGCCAGGGCGGCACGGCGGCATTCGCCGACCCGGCGGGTGCCACCGCCGCGTTGAGCCGGATCGAGCCGGCGCAGTTGATTGCCGATCTGCAGTCCGGCGTCGAAGAGGTGCAACGCCGCGTGCCGGGCCGCAAGGTCGCCGCGGTCGGTTTCTGCATGGGCGGCGGGCTGGTCTGGCGACTCCTGGCGGCGGGTACTCCGGCGCTGGCCGCCGCGGTGCCGTTCTACGGCCCGGCTCCCGACGATCCGGATTTCAGTGATTCCCGTGCTGCCGCGGCCCTCGCGTTCTACGGTGCTCTGGACCAGCGGGTGAACGCGAGTGAACCGACGGTACGCGCGGCGCTGGAACGCGCCGGCATGGTGCACGAGCTGATCACCGAGCCCGACGCCAACCATGCGTTCTTCAACGACACCGGCGAGCGGTACAACCCCGCGGCCGCGACCGATGCCTGGCACCGGATCCGGGACTGGTTCGGGGCACATCTGGCCTGATCCCCGGGCTTGTTCAGCGGCTGTTCAAGCCCCGGTTGCGGCGTTGTTGTTGACCGCACACGCGGCCCGGTTCTCATCGTGACATGCGGGTTGTCCAGGTTGCCAACTTCTACGGCCCGCGATCGGGCGGTCTGCGCACCGCAGTCGACCGCCTCGGCGCGGAGTACTGCGCGCTGGGCCACGAGGTTTATCTCATCGTTCCGGGTTCACATCCACAGCGACACCTGCTCGGCACCGGTGTCGTGCGAATTTCCCTGCCCGCCAGGCTCATCCCGTTCACCGCGGGCTACCGCGCGGTGCTGCCGGGCCCGGTGACCGCGTTGCTTCAACAGCTCGGTCCGGACGCGATCGAGGTTTCGGACCGGTTGACCCTGCGGTCGCTGGGGCCGTGGGGCCGCCGGCATGGGGTGGCCACCGTGATGATCTCCCACGAACGCCTGGACCGGCTGGTCGGTCAGGTGCTGCCGCGATCGGCGGCGGTCATGGTGGCGGACTTCGCCAACCGCCGCACCGCGGCGAACTACGACGCGGTGGTGTGCACGACGGGTTTTGCGCGGGAGGAGTTCGACCGCATCGGTGCGGACAACGTCGCGACCGTGCCACTCGGGGTGGACCTCGAGCAGTTCCACCCCCGGCGGCGGTGCGCCGAGATGCGCAGTCGCTGGGCTGCGCCACAGCAGACCCTGCTGGTGCACTGCGGCAGGTTGTCAGTGGAGAAGCACGCTCACCGAAGCATCGATACCGTTGCCGCACTGCGTGATTCGGGTGTAGACGCGCAACTGGTGGTCGTCGGGGAGGGACCGTTACGGGCCCGGCTGGAGAGGCAGGCCAGCGGATTGCCGGTGGCCTTCACCGGATACGTCGGTTGCCGCGACACCGTGGCGACCATCCTGGCCTCGGCGGACGTCGCGCTGGCACCGGGCCCGCACGAAACGTTCGGCCTGGCCGCACTGGAAGCGCTGGCCTGCGGAACTCCCGCGGTGGTGTCGCGGACGTCGGCCCTGGCCGAGATCCTCACCTGCGACAGCGGAGCGACCGCCGACAACGACCCACGTGCCATCGCACAGGCCGTCACCTCCGTGATCGGCCGACCCGAACCGCTGCGGCGCAGCAGAGCGCGTCAGCGTGCCGAACAGTTCACCTGGCCGCGGTCGGCGGCCGGAATGCTTGACGTGCTCGGAGCCGGGTAACAAGCCGGGTTTTGCGCACGCTGACGCCAGACCTGGTGTGCGGCCCCGTCCCGGCCCTATGTTCCGCGGGTCATATTTGCGCACGCTGCCCGAAGGACGGTCGAGCATGTCCGAAACCACCACAGCCCCAGAATCGTTGGATTACCCGCCGCCGGCGGCCGGGCGCCAACTGCGCGGCAACCTGGGAGTGGCCTCGATCGTTTTCATGGTGGTGGCCGCCGCCGCGCCGCTCGGTGTGATCGGCGGGGTGGTGCCCTTGGGTATCGCCTCGGGCAACGGAGCCGGATTCCCCGCCACGTTCATCGCCGCCACGCTGGTGTTGTTGCTGTTCGCGGTGGGTTTCACCGCGATGACTCCGTACGTCGACGAGGCGGGCGCCTTCTTCTCCTACGTTCGTCAGTCGCTCGGGCTGCCGGCCGGCATCGGTATCGCGTTCGTCGCGCTGGTCAGCTACGTGGCGTTGGAGGCGGGTGTGTACGGGCTGCTCGGCCCGGCCGGCGCGAGCGTCGTCGAGCTGGCGGGCGGGCCGGCTCTGCCGTGGTGGGCGTTCGCGGCGGTGGGTTTCGCCGTCACCACCTACCTCGGGTACCGCAACATCGAGCTGTCCAGCCGCGTACTCGGCGTGCTGTTGACCGCGGAGATCGCGATCGTGCTGGTGCTGGACCTGGTGATCGTGGCCAACGGCGGCGAGCACGGCCTGTCCTCGGGCATCGTCAACCCGAGTGCGATCTTCTCCGGGTCGCTGGGCATCGGGTTGTTGTTCGCGATCATCAGTTACGTCGGATTCGAGGCGACCGCGATCTTCCGCGACGAGGCCCGCACTCCCGAGCGCACGATTCCCCGGGCCACCTACCTGGCACTGATCCTCATCGGGGTGTTCTACGCGGTCACCAGCCGGGCCTTGATCTCGGGCTGGGGCGACGAGCAGGCCGTCGCCCGCGCCACCGATTCGGGCGCCACGTTCCTCGGCGACACCGCGCACCGCTACATCGGCACGGCGGGCGCCGACATCATCACGGTCCTGTACTTCACCAGTCTGTTCGCCTGCATCCTCGCCTTCCACAACGTGGCCTCGCGCTACGTGTTCGCGCTGTCGCAGCGTGACGTGCTGCCCGCGCGGCTGAGCCGACCGCACGATCGGCACGGCTCACCGCATCGGGCCTCGCTGTGGATCTCCGGGGTCGTGGCGATCAGCGTCCTTCTGGCGGTCGTCTTCGGGCTGGACCCGGCCGCCCAGTTCTACACCTGGTTCGCCGGGGCGACGACGGTCGGTGTGGTGCTGCTGATGATCGCCACCAGCGTGGCGGTCCTGGTTTTCTTCGCTCGCGACCGGCACGGCCATTCACTGTGGCGGGTGCGGGTCGCCCCGGCGCTGGGCCTGGCCGGGCTGCTGGGCGCCCTGGTGCTGATCCTGGCCAACCTCAACGACCTGGTCGGCGGTTCCAGCGTGCTGGCCTGGGTCATCGTCGGTGTCCTCGTCGCCGCGTTCACGGCCGGTGTGGTCGTGGGTCGCCGGGTCGGCTGAATCGGGCACATCACACCCCCGGCGGGGCAGATAATTGTCTGCGGTCTCAGACGATTCCCAGGGGGTCCCGGATGTATCGACTCGCAGCGTTGGCCGTGTCGCTGTTCCTGCTCGCGGGTACGACTGTTGCCTGTGGAGAAGCCAATTCGCCATCCGATCACGGCCGGCATTCCGAGACGGTCACCACCAGTCCGGGTACGGCCATGCCAACCGGCCCCGTCATCGCGATCGAAGGTATGGGATTCAGTGCACTGGGGCCGGTGGCGCCGGGAACCGAGATCACGATCGTCAACAAGGACGAGGTCGAGCATTCGGTGACGTCCAGGACCAAGGGCACGTTCGACGTTCACGTCGACGGCAAGGGGCGGGCGACGCTGACGGCTCCGCGGGAACCGGGGGAGTACCCGTTCTACTGCCTCTATCACCCCGCGATGCTGGGCACTCTGACCGTCAAGTAGACGCTGCGCGGCTGGGCCAGGCCACCGGCATGCGCTTGATGCCGTGGATGAACGGCGACAGGAGTCGGTCGGGCTCCTCGGTCACGACGATGTCGGGCAACTGGCGGTGCAGCTCTTCGAACGCCACGGTGATCTCACGCCGCGCCAGATTTGCTCCGAGACAGAAATGCGCTCCGCCGCCACCGAATCCGAGGTGGGGGTTGGGGTGGCGGGTGACGTCGAACATCCACGGATCGGCAAACTTCGACTCGTCGCGATTCGCCGATCCGTACCACAGCGTCACCTTTGCACCGGCGGGCAGCGCTGTCCCGCCCAGCACGGTGTCCCGGGTGACCGTGCGGCGCATGTAGCTCACCGGCGACGCCCAGCGCACGATCTCCTCCACCGCCGTGGGGGCCAGCTCGTCGTACCGCGACCACCACTTCTGCCGCTGCTCCGGGTAGCGGGTGAGCGCGAGCACGCCGTGGCTGATGGCATTGCGGGTGGTTTCGTTGCCCGCGACCACCAGCAGGATGAAGAACGAGGCCACCTCGGCCGAGGTGAGCCGCTCCCCGTCGACCTCCGCCTGAACCAGGCTGGTCGTCAGATCCTCGGTGGGCGCCGCGCGTCGTTCGTCGGCCAGCGCGGTCGCATAGGCACCGATGTCCGTCGCGACCGTGACGAACTCGTCGAAATCGGTGGTCAGGTCGGGGTCGCCGAATCCCAGGATCACGTTGGTCCAGTGGAAGATCCGTTGGTGGTCGTCTTCGGGGATGCCCATCATGTCGCAGATGATCTGCAGCGGTAGCGGTCCGGCGAGTTCGGTGACCAGCTCGGCGGTGCCGTCGGGATTCCGGGCCACCATGTCACTGACCAGACGGCGGGCCCGGTCACGCACAGAATCCTCGATCAGCGCCACCACCCGCGGCGTGAACGCGCTGCGCACGATGTTGCGCAGCCGGGTGTGACGGGGATCGTCCAACGCGATCATCGAGCCGAAATACTCTGCCAGTTCCGGGGTTTGATCGCCGATCGTGATTCCGGAGGCGGAGCTGAAGATGTCGGGATGGCGACTGGCGTGGAACACGTCGTCGTACCTGGTCACCGCCCAGTGCCCGGCGCTCTCCGGGGAGCCGTCGAGGACGCAGGCCCGGTGGAAGGAGATCGGGGCCTCCCGGCGCAGCACGCCGAATGCGCCGTCCCGGACATCGTCATCCTCGCGCCAGAACTGCCACGATCCGAGGTCGATCTCCGAGCGCGGCACGTCGTCGGGACGCGCCCCATTGATCCGCGGTGCGATACCCACCCCGCCAGGGTAAGGCCCGCGCGGGCCCGGAAAACGGGTAACGCTCGGATCGGCCGTGGCGATACCTCTCTGGGGTGCACGTTTCGCCGCTCGCAGCCAGGTGAGTTGCAAGGCGTTGCGGCGCCGGGCCATTGGGGGATGGCCGGCGCCGGGGTCACGAGACCGTAGGAGGTTCAGCTATGAAACTGGCCAAGTTCGTGGC
This sequence comes from Mycolicibacterium peregrinum, assembly GCF_002102345.1. Classification (GTDB taxonomy): domain Bacteria; phylum Actinomycetota; class Actinomycetes; order Mycobacteriales; family Mycobacteriaceae; genus Mycobacterium; species Mycobacterium peregrinum. The sequence goes on along the minus strand of NZ_LQPP01000040.1, from coordinate 39,984 downwards.
GGGTGCGCTGACAGCCGGCGCGTTCGCAATGGGCGTCACGGGGCTGGGGGTCCCGGTGGCGTCGGCGTCGCCCGCTGTGCCGGCTCCGCTCAAGCCGGGGCACGGTAACGACGACTGCTTCCCGTTCTGCAACGGTGGACCGCCCGGGCACGACCGTGACTTCGACAGTCGCGGACGGGGACCCGATCGGGGCCCGGACTTCGACCGTCGCGACCACTGGGACGACAAGGGTCCGTGGTGGGCGAACAACCGGCATGACTGGTGGGACGACCGCAAGGGCCCGCCACCGTGGGGCTGGGGCCCACCGCCGCCGTTCCAGTGGCGGGGCGGCCCACTCCCGCCGACCATCAACTACTGGGGTTACAACTTGAATCCGGTGTGGGACAACGGATTCAGGCAGTGGGGCGTCTGGCTGTTCGGCGTCTGGGTCCCGATCCTCGGGGTCGGCGTCGGCTGATGCCCCCTCGGTAGCGGTCAGCCGCTCTCGCGGGTGGGGCCCTCGTCGCCGTCCTGATCGACGTCATCCTGATCGTGACGGACGACGCGGACCCGCCCGTGGGGCAGGCACGCCGCGTAGCCGTGGTACTTCCCATACAGCTCCCACGATGTCCGGTCCTCCTCGGGCCGGACATCGATGCGGTGGCCGTCGGAAAAGCTCAGGTGGAGGCTGCCGTTGTCTTCCCAGTCCGCATGCGTGCAACGCTGCCCCGCGAAATCGAAGAGCGGCCGAACCTCGTTCCGTAGTGACCGCGGGTCCAGCGACACCACTTCCGAAGCGTCGGCACCGGTGGCCGGCAGCGTCAGTTCCAGCGGGACCGAGATGACCAGTTCGTTGTAGTCATCGAGGTTGAGCACCAGGCCATCGCGAAACGCGATCCGCTGGACCAAGCACCCTTGAATCCATTGTTCGCTCATTGTCTTACTCTGAACCGCCGGACGACCGGGCACAAGAGGCGCCCGCGCGGTGTTGCGTCAACCATGGATGACATGGGAAACGTCCGATGAAGGTCCGGTTCGGGGTAGGAGTCGGCGCCGACACGGCCCCGGACGAACTGGGCGGCATCGTCGATCACTTGGAGAACTCCGGGGTCGACTCACTGTGGTTCTCCGAACTGGTCTACACCCCTGCGGTGGATCCGTTCATCGGCATGGCCTACTCGCTGGCGCGTACCCGGCGATTGAAGGTCGGCACCTCGGTGGCCATCCTGCCTGGCCGCCATCCGGTGCTGGTGGCCAAACAACTGGCATCGCTCGCCGCGCTCGCACCCAAGCGGGTTCTGCCCGTATTCGGGCTCCACTCGGCACTGCCCGCCGAGCGGGACATCTTCGTGGTTCCCGACCGCCGTCGGGCCGCGGTCTTCGACGAATCGCTTGACCTCTTGCGATCGGTTCTCGGCGGCAATGACGTGTCGTTCGAGGGGGAGTACTTCACCGTCCGCTCCGCACAGGTGCAGCCCCTCCCCGCCAAACCGATCGACATCTGGCTGGGCGGATCCGTGCCGGCAGCGCTGACCCGCATCGGCAGACTCGGCGACGGGTGGCTCGGCAGCTTCCTCACCCCGGACGAGGCAGGTGCAGCGCGCCGGGGCATCGAGTTCGCGGCGGAGGCCGCGGGCCGGACCATCGAACCCGACCACTACGGCATCAGCCTCGCAGTGGGCGACGGTGAGCTGCCCGCCGAACTGCTCGCCGCGGTGCGTCGCCGCAGGCCCGACGTCGACCCGGCCGAACTGGTGGCGGCGGACTGGCCCGACCTGCACCGCCAGATCGACGGCTACCTGGCCGCCGGCCTGACGAAGTTCGTGATCAGGGCGGCAGGCCCCACCGATCGCGCTGCGTTCCTGGACCGGTTCACCACCGAGCTGTTGCCGCGGCAGAACTGAGGCCGGGCGAAGTCCTGCTTTTGAACCGGAGAGTGTCAACAGCCGTGTTAGCGGGTATGTGCAGGCCGAGCGTGCGCTGCGCCTGAGCGAAGGAGACAGTCATGAGGATGCGACTTCGATTCCCGCAGTTGCGCCTATCGGTCATATCCGTGCTGGCCGGCCTGCTGTCCACGATCGCGATGGTGTCCGCGCTGGTGCTCGCGCCGACGGCCGCCGCCGACGACCGGCTGCAGTTCACCGGCACCACCTTGTCGGGTGCCCCGTTCAACGGGTCGAGCCTGGCCGGGCGTCCGGCAGTGCTGTGGTTCTGGACGCCGTGGTGCCCGTTCTGCAACGCCGAGGCACCGTCGGTGAGCCAGGTCGCCGCGGCCAATCCACAGGTCAGCTTCGTCGGTGTGGCGGCGCATTCGGATGTCGGGGCCATGCAGGGGTTCGTCGACAAGTACCACCTCAACGTCCCGAACCTCAATGACGCCGACGGGTCGATCTGGGCCCGCTACAACGTCCCGTGGCAGCCGGCCTACGTCTTTTACCGCGCCGACGGGTCGTCCACGTTCGTCAACAACCCCACGTCGGCGATGCCGCAGCAGGAACTGGCCGATCGGGTCGCGGCCCTGAAGAGCTAGCCGCCCGGCGTGCCAGAAAACCTGGTGGGGTTGGCGTTCGGCGCCGGACTCGTCGCGGCACTCAATCCGTGCGGTTTCGCACTGCTGCCCGGGTACCTGGCGCTGGTGGTGTGGGGCGCCTCGCCGCGGGGGCCGGTGAACGCGCTGGGGCGGGCGCTCGCCGCCACCATCGTGATGACCGCCGGATTCGTTGCCGTGTTCGGCACCTTCGGGCTGCTGACCGTCGCCGCCGCAAACACGGTGCAGCGCTACCTTCCGTACGTCACCTTGGTCATCGGGATCACCCTGCTCGGGCTGGGGGTCTGGTTGCTGGCCGGTCGCAGGCTCGGGTTGCTGTTGCCCGACGCGGTGGCGGGCCGTCCCGGCTGGGCGCCTACTGCGCGGCTGGGCTCGATGGCCGGCTACGGCGTCGGGTATGCGCTGGCGTCACTGTCGTGCACGGTGGGCCCCTTCCTGGCGGTCACCGGCGCCACCCTCGGATCACGTACCGCAGTCCACCGGGTGGCGGTGTTCGGCGCGTATGCAGGAGGTTTCGCCCTCGTCGTCGGCGTGCTGGCCGTGGCCACGGCGCTGGCCGGCACCGTCGTGATCGACCGGTTGCGCAGCGTCGTCCCGTACATCAGCCGGATCAGCGGAGTCCTGCTGATCGCCGTCGGCGCCTATGTCGCCTACTACGGCTGGTATGAAATCCAATTGTTCGGCGCCGCAGGAAATCCCGCTGACCCGGTGATCGCGGCCGCCGGGCGCGTCCAGGGTGTCCTGGCGGGATGGGTGCATCAGCACGGCGCATGGCCGTGGGTGCTCGCCCTACTGACACTGGTCGCGCTCGGACTCGGGTGGCGTACCCGGCGGGTCAGAGTCGCCGCGAGAACTCGCCGCGCACGTCCGGCCACGGCGGACGACGCACCATAGCGGCCGTGGCCAAAGTCGCTGCCACCAACCCGATCAGTTCACCCAGCAAGGCGATCCGCGTGTTGTCGACGGCGGGTACCCAGGTGGGTTTGCCGTCCTTGACGACGAAAATCCCCAGCGGCCTTGAGCTGGTTCGCCCGTTGTCGGTCCGGTGCCGGACCTTGCTCACCGGTATCACCGTCGCTCCGTCGGGCGTCAGGTACGGGTCACCGAACACCCGCGAGGTGGTCGCGGTATCAGTGGAGATGCTGTCGAGGGCATCGGGCAGGCGCATGCCGGGGGATCCTTCCTGTCAACGGTCGAAGTCGGACTCGTCATCCAGCGGTACGGCGATCGCCTGATCGATCAGGTCGGCCTCGGTGGCATCGGCATCCGTCGAGATCCGCACCGGGGCCAGTTCCGACAGCGCGTCATCCTCGTCGTCGACGCCGACCGGTATCAGTTGTTCCACGACGTCGGCCTCTGGGACATCGTCGCCGAACTCACCACGCTCAGCATGTGTCATGGCCAGACATTACCGCCGCGGGCATCCCGGCACAGCCCGGACGGAAGAATCATTGACCGGCAACGGAAGTGAGCGCGGCGCGGATGTCTTCGGGGACCGGCCGCTTGGCCCAGTCGTCAGTCGAGACCACCACATAGACGTTCCGTCCGCACACCCGGGCGTGCTCGTCGCCCGTGGCGTCGGTGCCCAGCACGGTGAAGCCGATGGTGAAACTGGTGGTGCCGATGCGCTCGCACCCGACGGCGATCCGCACCGGCTCGCGCCACCGGACCGGAGCCCGGAAATCGATCTCGGTGTGCACCACCTGCATGTCGATGCCGTTGGCGATCAGCTCGGTGAAGTTCACGCCGAGGTGGTCGAACAGCCCGGTGCACGCCTCGTCGAACCAGGTGAGGTAGTGGCCGTTGAACACCACACCCTGCTGGTCGATCTCGGCATAACGCGGAACGATTCCGAAGCTGTACTGGGTCACGTCAGCACGGTAACCGACCGTCGGGAGACACTTGCCTGGTGAACCTGGTGACCCTCGACGACATCGACGCCGCCGCCCGGCGGATAGCCCCCGACATCGTGCGGACCCCGCTGCTGGCGGCCAGGTGGTCAGAGGCTGACCGTCCGTTGTGGCTGAAGCCGGAGAATCTGCAACCGATCGGCGCCTTCAAGATCCGCGGCGCGTTCAACGCGCTGGGCCGGCTCGCTCCCGAGGTCCGGGCAGCCGGAGTGGTGGCCTACTCCAGCGGCAATCACGCTCAAGCCGTGGCGTATGCGGCTGCGGCCTTCGGAGTCACGGCCCACATCGTCATGCCCGAGGAGACCCCGGCCGTGAAGGTGCAGGCCACCCGGGGCCACGGGGCGCAGGTCGTGTTGTGTGGGGCGGGGGAGCGTGAATCGGTAGCCGCCGAACTGGTCGAGCGCACCGGAGGTGTTCTGGTGCCGCCGTTCGACCACCCCGACGTGATCGCGGGCCAGGGCACCATCGGCCTGGAGATCGCGCAGGATCTGCCCGACGTCGCCACAGTCCTGATCCCGATCAGTGGCGGTGGTCTGGCCTCTGGAGTGGGCACCGCGATCCGCGCGTTGTGCCCGCGGGCCAAGATATTCGGCGTGGAGCCCGAACTCGCCGCGGACACCGCGGAGAGTCTGGCCGCCGGCCACCTGGTGGAATGGCCTGTAGCCCAACGCAACCGGACCATCGCCGACGGCTTGCGTGCGACCCCGTCGGAGCTCACCTTCGCTCACCTGCAACGGGTACTCGACGGTGTGATCACGGTGAGCGAGGACGAGATCCGTTCGGCGGTAAGAGAACTGGCGTGTAAAGCGCATCTGGTAGCAGAACCTAGCGGTGCCGTGGCGCTGGCCGGATATCGCACGGCAGCCACGCCGCCGGGGCCGACGGTCGCGATCGTCTCCGGTGGAAACATCGCGATACCGTTGCTGGCCGAGATCCTCGCCGAAGGTCAGTGAACACCTTCCATCAACCTGCTGATCCGCGCTGAGACCAGCAGCACCACGACACCCGTGAGGATCGCCACCACCCCGAGCGTGCCGAAGTAGGCGAACTCGTGGGCCGGGTCGTAATGCTGCGCCAGCACCCCGGACATCGCCGTGCCGAGCCCGACCGAGAAGAAGAACAGAGCCATCATCTGGGCACGGAACGCTTCTGGGGCAAGCTTTGTCGTGACCGACAGGCCGATCGGTGACACCAGCAGCTCGGACACCGCGAACACCACCATGATGCCTGCGACCAGCAGCGCGGGCACCACCTTGCCCTGGTGCGGCGCTGTCGGGAGAAACAGCAGGAATGCGGCGCCCATCCCGATCACCCCGTAGCCGAACTTGCGCGGTGTGGTCGGTGCCCGGTTGCCCAGCCGGGTCCACAGGACCGCGAACAGGGGCGAGAGCAGGATGATCCAGACCGGCTCGATCGACCCGATCCAGCTCGACGGCGCGGTCCAGCCGAAGAGCGACCAGTTGACCCGCTCGTCGGAGTAGACGGCCAACACCGTGAACGTCTGCTGGAACAGCGACCAGAACACCGCATTGGCGATGAACAGCGGGATGAAGGCCCGGACCCGAACCCGTTCGGTGTCTGAGACTTTGACGCTGGTCAGCATGACCGCGAAATACAGCACCGAGGCCACGGCGATCACCGCGGTGGTGATCTGCGACAGGTTCGCGAGTTTGACCAGGTGTGCCGAGAACAGCGCCCCCACGGCCACGGCCGACGCCGCCACCACGGCGATCACCTTTCGGATTGACCGCGCCGGCAATGGATTCGCCACGACACGTCCGTGGCTTCCGAGGTTGCGGCGGAACATCACGTACTGGGCCAGCCCCAGCGCCATACCGACGGCAGCGGCGCCGAAGCCGTAGTGGAAGCCGGTGTGGGTCTGCAACAATCCCGTGGCCAGCGGTCCGACGAAGGCGCCGAGATTGACACCGAGGTAGAACAGGGTGAAGCCGCCGTCCGCGCGCGGGTCGTTCAAGGCGTAGAGCGTGCCCAACAGCGAGGACGCATTGGCCTTGAGTGCGCCGGACCCGAGCGCGACGAGCACCAGGCCGACACCGACGCCGGCCAGATCCGGAACGACCGCGAGAGCGATATGGCCGGCCATGACCACCACTCCGCCGTAGAACACGGTGCGCTCCATGCCCAGGATGCGATCTGCGACCCAGCCACCCAGCACGGTGGACAGATAAACCAGACCGCCGTAGGCGCCGACAATGCCGGTGGCGGTGCTCTTGGGCAACCCGAGCCCGCCGTCGGCGGCCATGTAGTACAGGTAGTAGCCGAGGATGGTGAGCATCCCGTAGAAGGAGAAACGCTCCCACATTTCCACCCCGGATAGGTTGGCCAGTCCCAGCGGATGGCCGAAGAACGTCCGGTGTCGCGGAGAATCCTGGACTTCCTGCATGCGCCACCACCTTGCCATGCCGACGGTCAGTTGGCCGAAATTGACGGCCCGAACGGCAAACTGTGACTGCGTTGTGTACTGGCGATTCTGCGGCACAGCACATTTCGTCGCAGGTGGTGGAAGGTTGCCGACGGTGCAGGAGATGGGAACGAAGCTGCCACCGGGTAATGTCACCGTGAAACGTTTGGACGACGGCCACACTTTTCGGGGGTGCATGTGGACGCGGTGCTCGGTGTGTCGTTGACACCGTCCACCGTCGGTCTGGTCCTGGTCGAGGGCTGCGAGGCCGACGGAGCGACCGTCGACCATGAGGCACTCGACGTTCGCGGCCTTGCTCCCGCACGCACCGATGACATCTGCGCCGACGTCGTGAAGGCGGTTCGGCGTGCCGAAAGGGTTGCCGCAGAACGTGGTTTGCGGCTGGCGGCCATCGGCGTCACATGGAGTTCGGGCGCCGCCGCCGAGGCCGCGGTGCTGTTGAAGAAGTTCGCGGACGCCGGATTCGCCGATGTGATCCCGGTCCGGTTGCCGCACGCGACGGACGCGCTGGCTCGGCGCGTTGCCGGCATCGTCGGATTCGACACGACCGGCGTATGCGTGCTGGAACCCGATGTCGTACAGGCGATGACCGTGAGCGGCGACAGCCCGGTACAGACCACGGTCAGCCGTGGCATCGAAACCGTGGCCGGCCTGACGGCCTGGTTGTCGGACCTGTTCGATGCGGCCGACCCGCGCCCGGATGCGCTGGTCGTCGTGGGGTCCGCTGTCGACCTGGACTCGGTACTGCCGAAACTGGAGCAGGCACTGGCGGCGCCGGTGTTCACACCTGCCGAACCGGGATTGCCGTTGGCCAGGGGAGCCGCGTTGGCCGCGGTACGCAGGAGCCGTTGGGCATCCGACGACAGCATGACCAAGGCCGGATGGCGCTGGCCCCCAAAGCAATTGACGCCCCTCGCGATATTGGTCGGTGGAGTGCTGGCCTTCGCCGTGTCGCTCTCGCTGGCGATCGGCCAGCAGCTGTTGCCCGGTTCGGAGCCGACACCCCACAAGAGCACGCGTCCGGTGGTGAGCACATCGGGGGATTCGGCCGCCGTGCAGCAGACCTCGGCGGTCACGTCACCGGTGCCCTCGGCCTCGACCCTCGAAGCGCCCCCGGTGCTCGAACCGGTGGTACAGGACGCCCCGCCCGAGCCCGTCGTCGATCAATCCGTCACGGCACCACCCGAGAACACCGGCGAGCTGATGGCGCCTCCTGGGCCCGGGCTGGAGGCGGCGCCGCCGGAGCAGGTACCACCGTTGCCCGAACAAGCCCCGGGTGCGCCGCCGCCGGAGCCGGGCCAGCAGCCCGTGCCCGAGAGCCAGGTGCCGCCGCCACCGTCCTCGACATCGGAGGTGGCGCCGCCCCCGCCTCCGGCCCCCGAGGTGGCGCCCCCAGCGCCCCCCGCGCCGCCAGAGGCGGCACCGGTGCAACAGACGGCCGCGCAGGCTCCCGTCACCGAACCGGCACCGCCTGCGGCGGAGCCGGCGCCGGTCGCGACGGAAGTGGCGCCACCGGCACCTGAGCAGCTGCCGGCGACCGCCGAGTCTCCGGTGCCGGTTCCCGCCGCGCCCTGAGCGCTGTGACGTTGCTGAGATTCATGCCAAGGCACCGATGGTGCGGTGAAACGTTCTGGGTTGCCCGGCCGATGAGTTCACCATGGGCAACCCACTGCGCCACCGCCGACCTCGAATTGCCGTCGCCACGCTGCGCCTAAAAGGTGCACCGTCGGCGCTCACCTACACTGGTGGAATGCTGACCGCCCCATCGTCGTCGTTCGGAACCGTTCGAGCGTCGGTTCTGAAAGTGTTTGCGGCGATCGGTGTCGCCACCTTGGCCGCTGCGAGCACGGTGAATGTGGCATCTGCTGCGGTGAGCACGCCCGCACCCGGTGTGAAGATCGAGCCTGCCTCCGGCTCGGTGGTCGGCGTCGCCATGCCGCTGACGGTGACGTTCGCCGATCCGGTGACCGATCGCGATGCGGCACAGAGCAGCCTGAAGATCAGCTCTCCCCAGACCCCCACCGGCACCTTCACCTGGCTCAGTGACGATGTGATGCAGTGGAAGCCGGATCAGCTGTGGCCGGCTCATTCGAAGATCTCGGTCAGTGCCGGCGGCGCGAAGACGAGTTTCGAGACGGGGGCCCAGGTACTCGGTGTCGCCGACATCGATGCGCACACCTTCACGGTCAGCATCGATGGCACGGTGGCCCGCACCATGCCTGCGTCGATGGGCAAGCCGAAGCACCCGACCCCGATCGGGACCTTCACCGCGCTGGCCAAAGAGCCTGTCGTGGTGATGGATTCGCGCACGATCGGTATTCCGCTGAGCGACCCGGAGGGGTACAAGCTCACCGTCTACGACGCGGTCCGCGTGACCTGGGGTGGTGTCTACGTGCACGGGGCGCCCTGGTCGGTGGGATCCCAGGGCTATGCAAACGTCAGCCACGGTTGCATCAACTTGAGCCCCGACAACGCCGACTGGTACTTCAACACGGTGCACCTGGGCGACCCTATTGTCGTGCAGGCATAGCCGCGTGCAGGTTCTTCGAGGTCGGTGAGGTGGACACCGTCGCCGGGTCGGGATAGGTCCTCAGGACGCGGTCGGCGGTCCCGGCGGTGGTCACCGTGAACCAGTAGTGCTCGTTCTTGTAGTGGTGCTGGCGATGGTTGCGCCAAACCGCACGGTAAGCACGGCTTTTCGGCTTGTAGTCGCTGTGGATCAGGTAGTGACACCACTCGTAGGCCAGGCCGAGAACGGTCAGCAGAGACAGAAACGTCAGCCCCAGGCCAGGTCGTGGGAACACCAGGAGGGCCACGGCCACCGCGACGGGCAGGATCCACAGCAGAGCGCGCCACGGGATGAAGATCAACGGGATGTCACGTGGGTCGACGTGGTGCAGGCGGTGGTCGCGAGCCAACAGCGAATCCAGTGTGATCGGGCCCAATCGCCTTGGGCGCCAGTGCAGTACGAAGAAGTGGACGATCCATTCGAAGAACGGGAACATCACCAGCATCACCGCGGGTACGAGCGCGTCGGTGAGTTGCCAGTCTCCGACGGCGCATCGCGCTGCGACGCTGAGAATCAGCGTGGTGCCGATCATCCAGGGGGAGGGGTGCTTGACGAACTCCCGTGCTGCGTCAGTCAACGTGAAAGCATTGCGCGTCATCGGGTCTCCTCCAACGCTTCGAGTGCGCCCATGAGCGCGTTGGTGGCAGGCTGCAGCAGGTCCTGGGCCGCGACACGGGCTGCCGCGGGGTCGCCCGCTTCGATCGCCTCGACGATCCGGCGATACGCCTCGGGACGGCCGACCTCCGCGGCCATCATGGTGGCCAGCGCCGGCAGCGCGGGCTCGTAGGTCTGCCGAAGGGTGTTGTACATCAAGCGGAATGCGATCGAATCCGCACCGTCGACGATCAGGTCCCAGAAGCCGAGTGCCTGACGTTGTTGCTCGACCGGGTCCGGTTCGGCCGCGAGGGCATCGACGGTGCGGCCGAGTTGCGCGATCACCTCGGACGGGGCCCGCTCGGCGGCCAACTCGGCAACCTTGGGTCCGTTGTGCAGGCGGGTTTCGAGAATGCTGCGAACCACGCTGACGTCGAGTTCGCCTGCGCGCAAGAGGAGTCGGGGCAACAGATCGAGGCCCGCGTGCTTGCGGAAGTCCCGCACCGTGGTCGAGTCGCCCTGCCGAACCTCGACCAGGCCCGCCTCGGTGAGCCGCTTGATCGCCTCGCGCACAGCCGGTCGGGACACGCCCAGTACCTCGGCGAGGCGGCGTTCACTGGGCAGCGGCTCGCCGGGCTGCATCTGACCGCTGAGTACTTCCGCGACGATCTGCTCGAAAACGTCCTCGGGTACGGAGCGACGGTTCACCGGTTGGAGCGCCATGCGACCCATGCTGCCCGGCCTGGGGGTAAGAGGTCAAGTGGTCAGACCACTGATTTTCAACGCAGGGCGGCCGCGGTCTGGGCGTCGGCCGGCAGAAACGCCTCGATGCTCAGTTCCGCGGCGGTCAGGTCCAAGGCAGTCCCGAAAGTCGTGACGGTGCTCAGGAAGGTCAGTACGGCGCCGTCGGGGCCCGTCAGTTCCAGGGGGACGACCACTCCGCCGAGATCTCGCACGGGTTCCATCCCGCCCGGGTAGGACTCGATCTCGGCAAGAAGGGCGGCCAGCTCGGCCGATCCGCTCACGGTGACCTCCCGGCGCAACCGGCTGATCAGGTGGTGGCGCCACTCTGCCAGGTTCCGGATGCGCGGCGCCATGCCCTCGGGATGCAGAGTGATCCGCAGCGCGTTGGGCCGGGCCAGCAGATGCGGTGCTACACCGTCCAGCATGACTGCGGCACCGGCGTTGGCCTGCAACAGATTCCAGGTGCGATCGACGACCACGCAGGGAAACGGGTTGTAGGCGTCCAACACTCGGGCCACACCGTCGCGCACGCCCGTCATCTCGGGATCCTCCAGAGTCCGCTCGGCGTAGACCGGTGCCAGCCCCGCAGCGAGGAGCAGCTGGTTCTGATCCCGCAGCGGCACCTCCAGTGCCTCGGCGAGCCGCAGCACCATGGCCCGGCTCGGTACCGACCGCCCGGTCTCGATGAAGCTGAGATGACGCGCCGAGACGTCGGCCTCGATCGCCAGGTCGAGCTGACTGATGCGGCGGCGTAATCGCCAGTCGCGCATCAGCGATCCGATAGGTGTCTGGGTTGCCGCAGTCGTCACCATCCGAGTCTCACTCACACGCCGGGAGATAACCACTACCTGCGGGGTAATTGCAGTGCTTACCCGGCCCGGGTCACTGTGGTGTCCAGTCCCCACGAAGGAGGCAGCAGTGAGCGACAAACCTCAGTCCGGCCAACCGATTCCACGCTGGCTGCACTTCGTCATGGCGGCCGACCGGGCCGGGTCGGCCGCCTACGTCGGCACCGGATTCTTCTTCGCGCCGGTGCTCGCGATGGTATCGCCGTGGCCCGCCCTGACAACCGTGCTCTGGGTCGCGATCGCGATCGCCGGCCTGTGGCTCGGGCTACTCGGCATCGCGATGGCAACCGGTCTGGCGATCGTACTGCGGTCGAATACCGAAATCCCGGAGGACTATTGGCGATCCGTCATCGACTACCCGACTGGCCGCGGTAGTCCACCTGCCAATGTTTGATGCCGTTGAGCCAACCCGACCGGAGACGTTCGGGCGCCGCCAGCGGAGTCAGGTCGGGCATCCCGTCGGCGATCGCGTTGAAGATCAGGTCGATCGTCATCCTGGCGAGGTTGGCGCCGATGCAGTAGTGCGCGCCCGTACCGCCGAACCCCACGTGCGGGTTGGGGTCCCGCAGGATGTTGAAGCTGTACGGGTCGTCGAACACGTCCTCGTCGAAGTTCGCCGAACGGTAGAACATCACCACCCGCTGCCCCTTCTTGATCGGCACACCGGCCAGCTCGGTGTCCTCCAGAGCGGTGCGCTGGAATGACGTGACGGGCGTGGCCCACCGGACGATCTCGTCGGCCGCGGTGCCCGGGCGCTCGCGTTTGAACAGCTCCCACTGGTCGGGGTGGTCGGCGAAGGCCATCATGCCCTGGGTGATCGAGTTGCGGGTCGTCTCGTTTCCGGCCACGGCGAGCAGGATGACGAAGAAGCCGAACTCGTCGTCGGAGAGCTTGTGTCCTTCGACGTCGGCCTGCAGCAGTTTGGTGACCAGGTCGTCGCCGGGGTTCTTGGTCCGCTCGGCCGCCATCTGCATCCCGTACATGATCAACTCGACGGAGGCGCTGATCGCGTCGTTGGAGGCGAACTCCGGGTCCTGGTCGCCGACCATCTGATTGGACCAGTCGAACAACTTCATGCGGTCTTCCTGCGGCACGCCCATGAGCCCCGCGATGGCCTGCAGGGGTAGTTCGCACGAGACCTGCTCGACGAAATCTCCCGAACCCTCGGCAGCGGCGGCTGCGACGATGTCCCGGGCCCGGTCGGCCAGGTCGGCGCGCAGGCGTTCGATCGCCCGTGGTGTGAAGGCCCGCGAGATGATCTTGCGTAGGTGGGTGTGGTGTGGGGCGTCCATGTTGAGCATGACGAACTTGCCCTGTTCGATCTGCTGCTGGACGGTGCCGTCGCGGTAGCGCGGCAGGGCGGTCTTCTCCTGGCTGGAGAACACGTCGCTGCGCAGCGACACCTCTTTGACGTCCTTGTGCTTCGTGACGACCCAGAACCCGCCGTCGTCGAACCCCCCTTGGCCCAGCGGCTGTTCGTTCCACCAGATCGGGGCCAACCTACGCATCTCGGCGAGTTCCTCGACGGGCAGCCGTTCGGCGTAGATGTCGGGATCGGTGAAGTCGAATCCGGGCGGGAGGTTCAGAGTCGGCATGGCGTTGGCGCTCCTCGCGACGACGTTGTGTAGTGGCGTAAACCCATTGCTACACCACAGGTGGGGCCCCTCGGAGCGGGTTTCGGAAACTCCCACATCGTGGGTATTGGAACGTGTTCCGATTCTTGCGTTGTAACGGTTGAACGAGCGCGACGATGCACTCAGCGTTACCATTCGTCCCTGGAGCAACAGCAGGAGGCCAACCAGTTATGCGAGTCGACGTCCGTAGGTTCGGGATCGTGTTGACGGGCTGCGTGTCGGGTCCTGTCGTCGCGTTGGCCATGGCCGCCGCGGCGGCCGCGGAGCCACCCAATCCGGCGCCTGCCCCCGCGCCGGCGCCTGCGCCCGGTCCGGCCGCTCAGGCAGCGGTCGGAGATCCGGCGGCACCGGCTGCTGCGGACGCAGCCGGTACCCCCCACCTGGCCAGCCCCGATGCCCTGCCGCCGGGCGCGACGATGGATCCCACGGGACAGGGAACCGAGACGCCCAACCTGAGCTACCTCAAGGATCTGTGGCACGCCGTGCAGAACCAGGAGATCAGTGGCAAGGAAGCCCTGGTACTCGGGCTCGCGCAGCGCGGCATGAACACGCCGGTCCCGGGCCAGGTACCCGGGCCCAACGTTCCGACCGCGCCTGCGGCCCCCGGAGCGCCGACAGCACCTCTGCCCGGCGGGCCGGCCGTAGCCGAGCCGGGCGCTCCCGCCGGACCCGCCGTGTTGCCCGCCGCTCCCGTCGGCCCAGCTGTCGCTGTGCCCGCCGGTCCAGCTGCCCCGGCAGCGCCGGCCCCGGCTGCTCCGGTGCCGGCGCCCTGAGGGCCGGGAATCTGATCAGGCCGGCAGGCTTACCACCGGGAGGTCGAGCCGGGCAGGCACGTGCTTGTGCCACGGTGTGCCCGCGTACTCATCGCGCCACTGCGACGAGGTGAGCTCGTTGGGGGCTACGCCGGGCACGATCGACCGTCCCTGACCGTCGGTGTAGTCGAGGCCGAATCCGTTGGGCAGCGAGATGTGTCCGGGCAGCATCGCGTCGTTGACCTCCACGGTCACCTCCGCGCTTCCCGTCGCGGTGGTCAGCCTGGCGCGGTCTCCGTCGCGTAGGCCGATGGACTCGGCGTCGTCGGCGCTGATCCGCAGGGCGCCCTCACTGTCGCGCTTGCGCCAGGCCGGGTCGCGGAAGATGTCGTTGGCGGTGTAGGCCCGACGTTCGCCGGCCGAGAGCACCATCGGGAACTCCTCGGAGGTCAGTGCCGACGGCATGGTCGGCAATGCCCGGACCGCGTCGAGCATCTCGGGCATGTCGAGCGCGATCTTGTGATCCGAGTGGCCGATCAGAGCGAAATCGTCCGGATATTCGTGCACGGTGAAGGTCAGCCCGGACCGGCCGGCCAGGATGGCCTCGAAGAGGGCGTTGCCGTCGGCATGGCCGGCGCGACGCACGGCATCGGGATAGGTCATCGCGGTCTTCTGCGCCAGCCCCCACAGTGCCGCGGCACCGGCGAGGCCATCCGGAAGCACCGGTCCGAGCGTCTCGTACAGCACGTACGGCAGCACCCGCCCCAGGCCCGGATTGGCCCCCACAGCGCCGAGAAACGCTGCGGCATAGGCATCCAGGCCGTCGCGGGCCGCACGGCGTAACGGATCCAGTTCGGCATCGTCGACCGCACCGATCGCGCGTACCAGGCGGGCCCAGATCTCGGGCTCGGGCAGGGTGCCGGGCAAAGGTTCGAACAACCGGTGGCGCAGGTGGAAGCTGTTGTGCGGGAACTCGAGATTGAAGAACGTCGCCTCGGGCTTCTCGAACTGGTTGGCCGCAGGCAGCACATAATCTGCCAGGCGGGCGGTTTCGGTCATCGCGACGTCGATGACCACGAGGAGTTCGAGCGATTCCAGGGCAGCCCGCACGGCCGCCGAATCGGCGATCGAGTGGGCCGGGTTGCTGCTCTCGACGATCATCGCCCGGAAGCGGTCGGGGTGGTCGGTGAGGATCTCCTGGGGCACCGCATTGGACGGCACCAGGCCGGCGATCACCGGGGCGCCGGTGACCGGGCTGCGGCCCACCCCGCCTGAACCGAACAGTGGGGCGAACGACGAATGCAGATGTTGCGCACCGCGTTTGGCGAAGTTTCCGGTGAGGATCCACAGCATCTTGTTGAGGTATGAGCACAGCGTGCTGTTGGGTGCCTGCTGGATGCCGAGATCCTCGAACACCGCGACGCTGCCGGCCCCCGCGATACGGCGCACAGCCTGGCGCAGCAGGGTCTCGTCGACACCGCACCGCGCGGCATAGTCGCCGATCGGAACCTCTCGGAGCACCTCACGGACCGGTTCGACGCCGTTGACGTGAGCGGCCAGGAACTCTTCGTCGCACAGGTTTTCCTGAACCAGCACCGCGGCCATCGCCGCCAGGCACCACGCATCGGTCCCCGGCCGCACGCGCAGGTGGAAGTCGGCGAGCTTGGCGGTGTCGGTGATCACCGGGTCGATCACGATCATCGCGCGGTCCGGATCCTTGGCGATCTCGTTGAGCACGACGCGGGCCCGTGGAAAACTCTGCGACATCCATGGGTTCTTGCCCACGAACACCGAGACCTCGGCGTGCTCGAACTCGCCGCGGGTGTGCCCGCCGTAGAGGTGGGCGTCGACCCACGCCTCACCGGTCTTCTCCTGCGCCAGGGCGTTTGACCGGTACCGCGAGCCGATCGCCTTGAGGAACGCGCCGCTGTACGCGCCGCCGAGGTGGTTGCCCTGGCCGCCGCCACCGTAGTAGAAGATCTTGTCCCCGCCGTGAGCGTCCTTGACTGCCAGGAATTTCGCGGCGATCTCGGAAACCGCGGTGTCCCAGTCGATCTCCTCGTAGCTGCCGTCGGGTGTGCGGCGCAGCGGCGAGGTCAGGCGGTTGGTGCTGCTCTGGTAGTGGTCCAACCGCAGCGCCTTGTTGCACGTGTAGCCCGCCGACGCCGGGTGGTCTTTGTCGCCGCGGATTTTCGTGATGGCCCGGCCTTCGGTCTGCACCACGATGCCGCAGTTGCACTCACACAGGATGCAGGCGGTGGGCTGCCATTGATCGACGGTCATGACGGGATTCCTTCCGGCAGGAGTGCGCGAAGTTGACGGTGGATCAGATCGAGTGGTTTGACGTCACGGGTCGCCCGGGCCATCACCACGGCACCTTCGATCGCGGTCAGGATCAGCGTGGCGAGTTCCTCGGCACGCTCGGTGGAGATTCCGTCGCTCTGCAGGCGGCGGGTGATCTGTCCGGTCCAGCGGGTGAAGGCCACCCCGGCGCGGTCGAGGGGAGTGGGTTCGGCGGCCGTGGGTTCGCCGGCCTCGACAGTCACCGCCACGATCGGGCAACCGGCCCGGAAGTCGGTGGCCGACAGCTGTTTACGAAACCCGGCGATCATCGCGTCGAGCAGCGCCACGGCGCTGTCCGCCTCGTCGATCCGCGCCGAGATGTGATCGCTCGCGTAATCGATTGCCTCGCATAGGAGTTGGGTACGACCGCCAGGGAAGTAGTGGTACGCCGAGCCGCGTGGGGCGCCGCTGTGGGCCAATACATCGGCAATCGCCGTCGGGTGCGCGCCGCGTTCCCGGATCAACAGTGCGGCCGAGGCCACCATGCGTTCGCGAGGACTGGTCATCCGAAGCCCTTCCGCCAATTCTATGTATGTAACCATACATAATGGGCGGGGCCCGGGTCTATCGCCCATCACCTACGACTTGAGCGGCGGGTTGCTGCTCGATGCTGACTGCAATTCGCCGCGCTGATGATCTAAGCGGCGGTCACCAGCCACAGCACGAGAAAAATGGACATGCTCGTCAGACAGAGCAGATGGTCGCGGCAGACGGCGCGGGCCAATCGCGTCTGCTGGGCCGGGCCGGCGGTGCGCGCGCCCAGGGCCACAGCGTTGGGAAGGGTGCGCAGCAGGGCCAGTAGCACGGGGCCGCCGGCGAGCAGCGCGAACAACGCGGTCAGCCAACCCGGGTCGGCACCGTCGAATGCGTGAAAAGTCAACGCCGCCAACAGCACCAGCATGACGGCGGCGATCAGCAGGCCCATCGGGCGCGATGTGGTGGTCGCGCGGCGGTAGTAGCCGGCGATGGACGCCAGCACGGGTTCCGGCAATTCGGCCGACCTGCGGTGGGGTAGGACCTGAACGTCGAAGATCAGGTCCATCCACAGAACGGCGATGAGGAACCCGCTGCCGGCGGCCTCGATCACACCCCGGCGGCCTCGTTCAGTGCGTTGAGGTTGCCGGTCGCCTCCAGGTACTCCTGCACCCAGCGTTCGATCACGGCGGAGGTCTTCTCGACCTTCTTGAACTGCCCGACGACCTGGCCGACCGGGTTGAACGCGACGTCGACACTCTCGTTCGGGTACTTGTGCGTCGCCGCGACGGCCATTCCGGACACCATGTACTGAAGCGGCATGCCGAGCGGCTTCGGGTTGTCCGGGTTCTCCCAGGCGTCGGTCCAGTCGTTGCGGAGCATGCGGGCCGGCTTGCCGGTGAACGAGCGGCTGCGCACGGTGTCCTTGCTGGTGGCCTTTGCGTACGCAGCGTGCTGCTGTTCGGTGTGCTCGGACTCCTCGACCATGACCCACTGCGAGCCGGTCCAGGCGCCCTGCGCGCCGAGAGCCAGGGCGGCGGCGATCTGCTGACCGCTGCCGATACCGCCGGCGGCCAGAACCGGAACCGGGGCCACTTCCTTGACCACCTGGGGCCACAGCACGATCGAGCCGATCTCGCCGCTGTGTCCGCCGGCCTCGCCGCCCTGGGCGATGATGATGTCGACGCCCGCGTCGGCGTGCTTGCGGGCCTGTGACGGCGAACCGCACAGCGCTGCGACCTTGCGCCCCTCGGCGTGGATGCGGTCGATCATGTCTTTGGGCGGCGTGCCCAGCGCGTTGGCGATCAGGGTCATCTTGGGGTGCTTCAGCGCGATCTCGACCTGAGGCGTCGCGGTGGCCTCGGTCCAGCCCAGTAGCTGCAGGGCGTCGTCGTCGCTGTGGTCGACCGGCACGCCATGGTCGGCGAGGATCTTCTTGGCGAAATCCAGATGCTCCTGAGGCACCAGGGACTGCAGCATGCCCTTGAGGTCGTCGGCGGACATGTTGGCGTCCATGCCCTCGTACTTGTTCGGGATGACGATGTCGACGCCGTACGGGTGGTCGCCGATGTGCTCGTCGATCCAGTTCAACTCGATCTCGAGCTGCTCGGGGGTGAATCCGACGGCGCCCAGCACGCCGAAACCACCGGCCTTGCTGACGGCGACGACAACGTCGCGACAGTGGGTGAACGCGAAGATCGGGACGTCGATCCCGAGCTCGTCGCAGAGTGCGGTGTGCATTCGGAGCTCCTTGTGGTGGCGGTGTAGTGGCGGTGCGGTTTGAGAGTCCTCGGCCGATCCGGCCCGCATGGAAATGAAACGTGTTCTAGTTTAGTACGGCCCGGGGCTCGTTTGGGGAACGACCCGGAATTTTCATGCGAGTTCGGCGACGAACGAAACTTCATTTCCGTCCGGATCGGCAACGTCGATGACAGCGACCATGTCTGCGATGACCTGCGGTTCTCCGATCGGCACACCATCCTGGCGCAGCCCTGCGGCGGTGTGCTCCAGATCGTCGACGCCGAATCGCACGGCAGACCGCCCGGCCCGGACCGGATCGGTGACGACCTGTAGCCAGGCGGTTGCGGTCAGCTGCCATTCAGCGACCCCTGGAACGGGTTCCAGATCAGGTTCCCGGCCGAGTAGCCGCGCGTACCAGGCCCTCGTCTCCTCGAACCGACCCGTGGCGATGACGGCCGCGACGTCCTTGATCGCGATGGATTGCATTTGTGCGGACATCCTTCTGTTCTAGTCCGGATCCGGTCTCGACTGGCCGATTGTCGTACCGGCTTGGTGTACTAGGCCCATGGGCCGCTTGCTCTCGCCACCCGAGTCACTTGAGGAGATCGGGGACGGTCCGGGCGGTGCGCAGGTAGGGGCCTTCTTCGACCTGGACGGCACGCTGGTGGACGGGTTCACCGCCACGGCGCACGCCGGTCATCGGATCCGGCGGCGGCAGGCCGCTGTCGGCGAGATCCTCGGAATCGTCGAAGCCTCGGTCCGGTACCGGATCGGCCGGATGCCGTTCGAGCGGCTGTTGGTCCGGGCGGCCGGATACCTTCGCGGCGAATCGCTGCTCGAGCTCGACGAGCTGGGGGAGTACCTGTTCGCGAGCCGCATCAACCAGCGGGTCTACCCGCACATGCGCGACGTGGTGCGCCGTCACCAGGACCGCGGCCACACCGTCGTGATGAGCTCGTCGGCCCTGACCATCCACGCCGAGCCGGTCGCGCGGCACCTGGGGATCGACCACGTGCTGTGCAATCACTTTCTGACCGACGATCAGGGCCGGCTCACCGGCGGGATCGTCGAACCGATCATCTGGGGGGCCCGCAAAGCCGATGCGGTGCAAGCCTTTTGCCGAGCCGAGCAGGTCGATCTGGCCCACAGCTATTTCTACGCGGACGGTCCCGAGGACGGCGCACTGATGCGATTGGTGGGCCATCCGCGGCCCGTGAATCCGCGGCCGGGCCTGGCCTCGGCCGCTACCGAACAGGACTGGCCGGTGCTCAGCTTGCCGCGTCCCGGTGGCCGGCGTCGTGGCGAACGCCGGCTCCGACCCGGCGCCTAGTCCAGTCTGTACAGGCCCTTGCCTGTGACGAGCGGCATGTCCAGGGTGGTGTGGATGCCGGGCGCGGCGGCCACCACGTCGGGTATGGCGTTCACGATGCGCCCGGCCGCAGCGACGATCGCGGCGTGGTTGTGGTCGCCCTTGCGGCTCGTGGGGCAGATGTCGACCACGTACGAAGGCTCGCCGGTGATCTCGACGCGGTAGGAGCCGCCGGGCTGGGCCGGTTGCGCCCAGTCCGGTCGCAGGTCCGCACGCACCCGGGTGACGTGTTCGACGACGATCACCGGCTTACCGCCGACCATGCCGTTGATCTGGAAGCGCATCGCCGCCACCGTGCCCTTGGCGATGACGCCGGTCGCGACCTCGATGTCCTCGGGCGCGGGCTCCAACTCGTAGTGCTCGGTGATGTCTTCGACTTCGACGCCCAGTCCGGCGGCCAGCATCCGGATCGCGGTCCCCCAAGCGGCGCTGAGGATTCCGGGCAGAAACAACATTCCGGGCTGGTCGATCGGATTACCGAATCCCATGACGATCGACATCACCTCGGTGCCGTCATAGGTGGCGTAGTCGGCGATCTCCATGGTCTTGATCTGATCGATGCGCTGACAGGTACCGGCGATCGCGAACGGCACCAGGTCGGTGGCGAACCCGGGGTCGACACCGGTGATGAACACGCTCGAATTACCGGCCTGGGCAGCTTCTTCCACCCGTGCGATGGCCTTCTCCGGCATGGCGCCCCAGGGGAACTGCAGGCCGCCCGGGGCCGAGCCGACCACATTGATCCCGGCCGCCAGTGCGGCCATCACATCGCGGGTGGCTTCCACGGGGCGGGTGTCGCCCATCGCGCAGTACACCAGGCAGTCCGGTTTGGCGGCGATCGCGGCATCGATGCCCAGCGTGGCGGTGACCCCGGTGACGCCGCCCAGTCCGGCCAGTTCGCCGGCGTCGAGACCGACCTTCGCCTCGGTCGAGGTGCCCACCGCGACGAGTTCGAACCGGGGGTCCTCGATGAGCTGGATCAGGGCCAACCGGCCGCAGTTTCCGGTGCCGACGATCGCCACGCGAATGGCCATACAGGTCTCCTCAAGTGTTCGGTCTGATCGCAGTATGCCGATCCCGCATAAAAATTGGAACAGGTTCTAATTTCTCACCGCAGGCGGTAGCCTCACCCGTCATGGGACGGGTAGACGGAAAAGTGGCACTCATCAGTGGCGGGGCGCGGGGAATGGGCGCCGAGCACGCCCGGGCGCTGATCGCCGAAGGCGCCAAGGTGGTGATCGGGGACATCCTCGACGACGAGGGGAAGGCGCTGGCCGCCGAACTCGGCGATTCGGCCCGCTATGTGCACCTCGATGTCACCGAGGAAGACCAATGGAACGCCGCCGTGGAAACGGCCACCTCGGAGTTCGGCTCGCTCACCGTGCTGGTGAACAACGCCGGCATCGTCGCGCTCGGCCAGATCGGCAAGTTCGACATGGCCCAGTGGCAGAAGGTGATCGACGTCAACCTGACCGGCACCTTCCTGGGCATGCAAGCGTGCGTCAAGGCGATGAAGGCCGCGGGCGGCGGTTCGATCATCAACGTCTCGTCGATCGAGGGGTTGCGCGGTGCGGCCATGGTGCACCCGTACGTCGCCTCGAAGTGGGCGGTCCGCGGCCTGACGAAGTCTGCGGCACTCGAGCTGGGACCCAAACAGATCCGGGTCAACTCGATCCACCCCGGCTTCATCCGGACCCCGATGACCGAGCATTTCCCCGAGGACATGCTGACCATTCCGCTGGGCCGGTCCGGGCAACCCGAGGAGGTATCGACCTTCGTGGTGTTCCTGGCCAGCGACGAATCCCGCTATGCCACCGGCGCGGAGTTCGTGATGGACGGCGGCCTCGTCAACGACGTCCCGCACAAGCTCTGAGTGCGCACCGGCCGCACGCGGCGGTACCGGCCACGGCAGAATGACCCGGCAGGGCATCGACTCATCGACACGGTGCCGTACCGGTCTGTGAGGAGCTGCCCATTTCCGCCCGGAGTCGCCGCGCAGGCCTGAGCCTCACGGGTTTCGTCGGCCTGGTCGTTGCCGCGGTGCTGGTGTTCTCGTTGTGTGCCGCCGATTTCCCGCCGTTCGCCACGCCGGAGCCCCCGTCGGGACGGGTGGAGCTGGCACAGGGCTGGCAGCTGGCCTCGGCGCGAACCGTGACGGCCGACGGCGCCGCGCTGTCGACCCCGGGCGCGGTCGAGGCCGACTGGCACGACGTCAAACACATGCCGTCGACGGTGCTGGCGGCGTTGCAGGACGATGGCACCTACCCGGACCTGTACTTCGGGGACAACCTGGCCGATGTGCCCGACGACCTGTTCCGCCAGGATTGGTGGTACCGGACGACCTTCACCGCGCCGCAGGGCAGCTCCAGCTACCGGCTGGATTTCCCCGGCATCAACTACCGCGCCGAGGTCTGGCTCAACGGCACCATGATCGCCGGTAATTCCCTGCTCGTAGGGATGCACACGACCCATGAGATCGACGCCACGCCGTGGATCAACCCCGGCGGCGCCAACACGCTGGCGGTCAGGGTCACTCCCGAGCAGGCGTTGCAGGACATCGACGGGGTCGAGCTCGCCGACAGCTGGTGGGACTGGCTCAACTGGAACCGCATCGGCTACCAGGGCCCGGACAAAAATCCGCTGCGCGGCAATTCCTATGTGCCCGACCGTAACGCGGGCATCTTCAAACCCGTCTACCTCAGCTTCTCGGGACAGGTCGTGCTCAGTGACCCACTCGTCACCACCGAGTTGCCGCTGCCCGACACCTCGCATGCTCGGCTCACCGTCTACTCCGACATCCGCAACACCGCCGACGTCCCGATGCGAGGCGTGGTTCGGGCCCGGATCAGCCGGCCGGGAAAGCCGACCATCTCGGTGGATCAAGCGGTCAGCTTGGCGCCGGGGGAGAAGCGTGAAATCCGGTTCGACCCGGACACTTTCGCGGCGTTGCAGGTGAGCAACCCCGATCTGTGGTGGCCGTACACCATGGGCCGGCCGGACCTGTATGACCTGCGGTTGGAGTTCGTGCGGTACGGCCGGCCCATCGACACCGTCGATTCCCGATTCGGCATCCGTACCGTGACGCAGCACCGGGACAACGACGAGCAATTTCCCGATCTGGGCCGCGGCGGCAGCTTCTACCTGACCGTCAACGGGCGCGACTTTTTGGTCCGGGGTGCGGCATACACACCCGATCTGCTGTTCCAGTACGACCCGCAGCGTGAGGATGCCATTCTCGGCTACGTCCGGGATCTCGGGCTGAACATGGTGCGCCTGGAGGGAAAGTTCCCGGGCGACAACATCATCGAGCGGGCCGACGAACTGGGCATCCCGCTGATGTACGGGTGGATGTGCTGCAACCAGTGGGAGAAGTGGTGGCAGTGGGACGACGAGGATCGCCGGGTCGCCGACGAGAGCATGCGCTCGCAGATCCTGTCGCTGCGCGGGCACGCCTCGGCATTCCTGTGGGCCAACGGCAGCGACGGCAAGCCCCCGGCGCCGGTGCTCGACGGCTACCGCCGCATCCTGGGTGAGCTGCACTGGCCCAACACCGTCGTCGACACGGTGTCATCGCTGGCCCGCGACGCCAACGGCGAGCCGGACTGGGACGGCATCCACATGGCAGGCCCGTACACCTGGCGCCCGCCGAGCTACTGGTTCGACGGTCGCTATCAGGCCACCCGCGGTTCGAATGCCGAACAGGGCGACAACGAACACATCCCGCCGTTCGCCAGCCTGCAGAAGTTCATCCCGCCGGACAAGCTGTGGCCGATCAACGAGGCCTGGTACTTCCACGCCGGGGCGAACCCGAGCAACGCCGCCCTGGAGAGCATCCGCACTGCGGTCATGCAGCGCTACGGATCATCGCGCGGCGCAGAGGAATTCGCCCGCAAAGCCCAGCTTGCCCACTACGAGTCGACCCGCGCACAGTTCGAGGCGTTCGCCGCAGGCGGGTGGGACAACCACAAGATGACCATCTACTGGATGCTCAACAACCACTGGCCGTCGTTCTTCGGGCATCTCTTCGACTACTACCTGCGGCCCGGCGGCGCATATTTCGGCGCCAAGAAGGGGTTACGCCCGCTGTCGGTCGTCTTCGATTCGTACGCGACCGGCGACCACGACACCGCCAACGTCAAGGTGGTCAACCAGTCGCCGCAGGAGCGGACCGGTCTGCGGGTGCGGGTGCGCACCTACGACCTGACCGGCCGGATGCGCGACGACCGCAGTTCCGAGGTGCCGGCCGTACCTTCGAACGGGGTGGCATCCGGACTGACGCTGCCCCGACTGGCCCTCGATTCACCAGTGGTCTTCATCCGCTGTGAACTGGTCGACGAGTCCGGCGCCGTGGTCGCCGACAACACGTACTGGCAGTCGCAGAAACTTGACGATGTCGGGCCCCCGGTCAACGACCAGGCCTTCGATCTGGTGCAGAGCAGCTGGGCCGACCTGACACCGCTCAACACCATGGCACCCGCAAGGCTGGACGTGACCGCGCACCGAACCGAGTCGACCGACGGCAGCGCGAGCGTGGCGATCCGGTTGCACAACCCGGGACGTCAGATCGCCTTCTTCGAGCGAGCCGAGATCACCACGACCCGCGACGGTGACGAGATCCTGCCGATCGAATACTCCGACAACTACGTCACCGTGTACCCGGGTGAGACGACGGAGATCAGCGGCACGGTGACCGGATCGGAGCACGGACCCAACTGGGTCCGGGTCGGCGGTTACAACAGTGCACCGACGGTGGTACCGATCGACCAGCGGGCACGACGATAGGATCGGCTGATGACCACAACCGATGAGCGCCATGAGGTCGGCCGGCTGGCCGACAGCGGCGGATGGCTGCACCGTGACCTCGACCGGGTGGACGTCTACCAGCGCGGTGCGAACCGGATCAGGGTGGTGTGGCAGGGGCCGACCACGATCAGCGGGGCGACGCTGTACCAGGACGACATCATGACCACCTACACCCGCGAACTCGCGACGCTGAACAACTGGCTCAAGCGCTGAGTCACCGGCCGTCCCGGCCGGGCGGCCGGAAAATCGGTCGCCCTCGCCGGTGACGGTGTGGCACTGTCGGATTCTGTGATCGACAACGTGGCACCCTCGACAACACCGCTCGCGATACAGAGCATCACCGACGCTGACTGGGCGGGCATGGCGCTGCTCGGCAACACCGCGTTCGGTGAGGTCAACCACCCCGATTCGATGGCGGCATGGCGCGAGCTGGTGCCTGCCGACGGTGGCGTCGTGGCGCGGGACGGCGATGGCGATGGCGACATCGTCGGACAGTCGATCTTCCTCGACCTCACCCTGACCGTTCCGGGCGGCGCAACGCTGCCCACGGCGGGAATCAGCTATGTGGCCGTCGCTCCCACCCATCGACGCCGCGGCATCCTGCGCTCGATGTACACCGAGCTGCACCAGCGGATCGCCGAGGCGCAACATCCGATCGCCGCACTCACCGCCAGTGAGGGCGGAATCTACGGCCGATTCGGTTACGGTCCGGCCACCACCGTGCACCTGATGACCGTCGACCGCAGGTTCGCCGAGTTCCATGCCTCTGTCCCCGACCCAGGTGGCGTCCGTATGGTCAAACCTGCCGAGCACCGCGACGACTTCTCCGCGATCTACGACCGCTGGCGGCGGCAGACCCCGGGCGGGCTGGCGTGTACGACGGCGCTGTGGGACGACATGCTCGCCGACCGGGAGGACACCCGCGAGGGCGGTTCGGCCTGGTTCGCGTTCCTGCACCCCGACGGTTACGCGCTGTATCGCGTTCACGGCGAGGAATCGCGGACGCTGCGGGTCCGCGAAGTCACCGCGGTGACCACCGACGCCTACATCGCCCTGTGGCGGGCCCTGCTCGGGATGGACCTCATGGAGAAGGTGAGCACCTGGACTCACCCCGGCGATCCGTTGCCCTACCTGCTGACCAATCCACGGCTGGCCCGCGTGACCTCGAGCAGTGACGACCTGTGGATCCGGATCATGAACATCCCGGTGGCCCTCGAGGCGAGGGGGTATCAAGCCGACCTCGACGTCGTCCTGGAGGTTGCGGACGGCTTCCGCGGCGACGGCGGACGCTTCGCCCTGCAGGTTCGCGACGGCCGCGCACGGTGTACGCCCACTGACGCGCCGGCGGACATCGAACTCGACCTCGACGTGCTCGGAAGTCTCTATCTCGGCGCTCATCATCCGGAAGCATTCGTTGCCGCAAACCGATTGCGCAGCAAGGACTCAGCCTTGGTGCAGCGGCTCGGTGCGGCTTTCGCGAGCGACGTTCCGGCCGAGCTGGGCTACAGCTTCTAGGCCACGTCCGACACGTGCTGCGTAGTGTTCACGGGGTGAGCGCACGCGCAGGCATCGTCGTAACCGGAACCGAAGTTCTCACCGGCAGGGTTCAGGACCGCAACGGTCCGTGGCTGGCGGATCAGCTTCTCGAGCTCGGGGTGGAACTCGCACACATCACCATCTGCGGTGACCGGCCCCGCGACATAGCGGCACAATTGCGGTTCCTCGCCGACGAGGGCGTGGACCTGATCGTGACGAGCGGCGGGCTCGGACCGACCGCCGACGACCTCACCGTGGCGACGGTCGCCGAGTTCTGCGGCCGCGAACTCGTGCTCGACGAGGCGATGGAGGAGCGGATCGCCGCCATCCTGCGCAAGTTGATCGGCGACCGGCCCGGCGTGGATTTCGACTCGGTGCGCGCCGCCAACCGCAAGCAGGCCATGGTGCCGTTGGGCGCGGAGGTCCTGGCGCCCGTCGGTACCGCCCCGGGTGTCGTGGTTCCGGGCAGCCCGACGGTGGTGGTACTGCCGGGGCCGCCGCGCGAGCTGCAACCGATGTGGCATACCGCTGTCGCGACCGAGGCGGTGCAACAAGCGATTTCGGGGCGGACCGAGTACCGGCAGGAAATGGTTCGGATGTTCGGCCTGGCCGAGTCCGGCCTGGCCGAGACCCTGCGTGACGCCGAGTCGTCAGTCTCGGGCTTCGACACGCTGGAGATCACGACGTGCCTGCGCCGCGGCGAACTCGAGATCGTCACCCGCTACGAGCCCGACGCCGCCGGCGCCTACCAGGCGCTGCTGGCCCTGCTACGGGACCGGCACGGTGCCGCGCTGTACTCCGAGGACGGCGCGACGGTGGACCAGCAGGTGGCCGGCCTGCTGGCCGGGCACCGGATCGCCACCGCGGAATCCTGCACCGCCGGATTACTGGCGGCCCGGTTGGCCGACATCCCCGGCTGTTCGGATTACTTCGCCGGCGGGGTGGTCAGCTATTCGAACGAGGCCA
Organism: Mycolicibacterium peregrinum; assembly: GCF_002102345.1. Taxonomy (GTDB): domain Bacteria; phylum Actinomycetota; class Actinomycetes; order Mycobacteriales; family Mycobacteriaceae; genus Mycobacterium; species Mycobacterium peregrinum. The sequence continues at coordinate 12,732 of NZ_LQPP01000040.1, read as the reverse complement.
AGGCTGAACTGTTGAACGTGGATCCGGTGCTGATCGCCGAGTACGGCGCGGTGTCGGAACCGGTGGTCGAATCCATGGTCACCGGCGCGCTGCACCATTTCGGTGCCGATACCGCGGTTGCCATCAGCGGGATCGCCGGTCCGGACGGCGGTACCCCGGAAAAGCCGGTCGGCACCGTGTGTTTCGCGGTGCGGTCGGGACCGGTGGCCATCACCCGCACCCTCCGGCTCCCCGGCAACCGTTCCGACATCCGGGAGCGGGCCACCACGGTCGCGATGCACCTGCTGCGCCGGGCGCTCACGGGAGTCGACGACTGACCTGCCGCCCTCAGGTACCGGCTGCCACCGGGGTTGCCGCGGGGGTGGCCCGCACCGCGCGGAGCCGACGCGGCGCGCCGCGGACCACCCGCGCCACGATCGACGGGTGCAGCAGTCTGCTGGGTGGGTCGATCAGGTTCATCACCCGGAAGAACGCCTCGGTGACCAACGGATCGGACTCGGCGGCCGCGAGTACGTGCTGGGTGTACCAGTTGGACACCCGTACCGAGACCGGGCGGTGGCCTGGTATCTGCGGGAGCGCCAGGTCGGCGCCGCTCGCCATCTGCCAGGCCGTGTCGACGCAGCCGGCGGCGGCGCGCAGGAACCGGGGCCCCAGATCATCGGCGCCTCGCGACAGGCAGTCGCGCAGCGCCAGCGCTTCCAGCGCGGCCACTGACATGCCTTGTCCGTACACCGGGTTGAAGCTGCAGATCGCGTCGCCGAACACCAGCAGGCCCTCGGGGAAACGGGGCATGCGCTCGTACCGCCTACGCACGCTCGCGGGATAACGGAAGGTGGCCACCGGCTCCACCGGTTGGGCGCCGCGCAGAGCCGCGATCGCGTCGACTGGGAACAGATCCTCGACGAAGCCGATCATCCCGGCCAGATCGGACGGTGGTTCGTGACCGTTCATCCCCGCCGTGGTGAGCATCCAGGTGTCGTCTTCGTAGGCGAACAATGAACCGCCGTAAGGTCTTTCAGGGACGGCCCCGACCAGGATGAGCCGGTCGCGGGGCGCGTCGCCGGTCAAGCGCAACAGTTGGCTGGAGTAAGCGACCTTCACCTCGACCCGCGATTCGGCCGGACGCCCGAATCCCGCACTTTCGAGGAACGCCGGGGTGCGGCCGGCGCGTCCCATCGCGTCGACGATCAGATCGGCGGCTATCGCCTTGCCGGTACCACCGTCGCGGCCGGCCACCAGGACGCCCGTCACCCGCCGGGTGCCGGTCATCAGTAGCTCGACCGCGTCATGCCCGTCGAGGATGTCGACGTTGTCGATGGCGCGCACCCGGTCGCGCACATGTGCTTCCAGGAACGGTCGGCTGGCCAGATAGGAATCGATCGGTTGCTCCGGTGTCCGGCTGAGATTGAGCTTGTGGCCGCCGAATGTCAGCGAGATGAGGGAGAGGTTCTCCCCGCCCAGCACCGTCGCGCCGTCGGCGGCCAGGTCTTCGGGGAGGCCGGGAAAGAGTTTCTCCAGTGTCCGGAGCCCACCACTGAGCAGCCCGTGGGCATGCCGGCCCTGCGGCACCCCGCGCCGCTGGGCCGGACCGCCGGGGAGTACGTCGCGCTCCACGAGGGTGACCGTCTCGAAGAACTCGGCCAGCACCCGGGCTGCCACCAGCCCGCCCATGCTCGCGCCCAGCACCACTGCGTGTTTGCCGATCGTTGCCATTGCCGACCTCCGGACCGCTGGCACATCACCAGTTGCTCGAAGTATCGGAGCGGGCCGGAGCCGGGCCTAGAGTAGTGCGCTACTCGAACCTCAGCTGGTCACCGGTATCGAGCGCCGCGCCTGCTCGACGCAGGCCGGCCAGGCTCCCTCGTCGAGGACAGTGACCGCCCGAGCCCCGAACGCGCTGGAGATGACGACATCGGGTCGCAGGTTCGCCAACAGATCCAGGCTGTCCGCCATGGCTGCGGTGTCACCGACACCGGGGATCACGAACGTCGACCATCGACCGTCGCCGGCGACGAACATGGTGTCTCCGGTGAACAGGTACCGGCCCTGGGCGCCCTCGACCAGATAGCTCGTGCTGCCGGGAGTGTGCCCGGGGGTGGGGATCACCTCGACACCGCGGTCGTCGATGTGGCGGGATCCCAGCGGGACGTCGATCGGGCTGTGCCGCCCGATCGTCTCGCGCTCGGCGGCGGGCGCATGCAACCTTGAACCGAACCGCGCGGCGACGCGGGCCAGCATCGGTCCCGCCTCGTCCTGGTGGGAGAGGTAGTGGTCGTCAACCCCGCCGAGCGTGTCCAGCGCGGCGAAGTCGGCATCAGTGGCCGGACAATAGAACAGTGCGTTGTGCCCGGCGGGCGTCCACAGGTAGGCGTGTGTGGTCAGGCCGGGAAACGGTGTGTCCGTGCGCGTTTCCCACAGATCGGTCCGGATCCGGGTCATCGAGGTGGTCATGATCCCAGCCTCGACCCTCAACAATGGTTGAGGTCAACCCCGAACGAGATCAGTCGGTGCCGGCCTTGTCCCACATCGTGATCATGGTGCCCATGATCTCCTCCGCGCAACCCAGACCACCCAGGTGGCTTTCGTAGGGCAACTCGGTCATCACCGCATCGGGCAACCGGGATACCACATGTTGACCGTGCGCGAACGGCACGATGTGGTCATGGTCGCCGTGCCACCAGCGCACCGGAACCTTGACCTCGTCGAGCCGGAAGCCCCAGTCCCGCTCGAACACCACGATGTCGTAGAACGGGGCGGCCAACTGCTTGCGGCTGCCGTTGAGCAGATCGTCGAGGAACATGGCCTTGAACTCAGGGCGGCCGAGCATGCGCCGGTCGCCCTCGGGGGAGATCCGCGCGTAGATCTCGAGGGCCGGGGAGGCGACCGGACGGATCAGCCGGATGAGTCCGGAGGCGGCCAGCCGGATCGGCGCACCGGCCACCTCCAGGATGGGCGCGACTGCCGCACCGAGCCGCATCAGCGGGCTGCTGATCGCGTCGGGGCCGATCATCGGGGCCACACCGCCGAGCACCCCGGCCGCCACGACCCGGTCGGGCATGGCGGCCGCGGTGGCCAGCGTGTAGGGGCCGCCACCGGACAGCCCGATGACGGCCATCTTGTCGATGCCCAGGGTGTCGGCGATGGTGCGCAGATCGTCACCGAAATCCAGCACCCGTTCGTACTGGTGTGGGGTGGAGGAACCGATACCGGGCCGGTCTACCCCGATCAGCCGGATGTGGTTGCGCTCGGCGTAGATCCGCGCCTCGGTCGGGATCTGCCTACGCGCTCCCGGGGTGCCGTGCAGCCAGAAGACCGCACGGCCCTGCGGGTCACCGAATTCGGCGAAGCCGAGCTGACGGCCGTCGCCGACGGCGACATTGCCCTCCAGTTTGGGGCGATCGATCGGGATGACCATCTGTGTGCCTCGCCGGGTCCGCGTCTAGCCCGCGACCGAGGCGTCGTAGATGGACTGGATGGACTTGTCCAACGTGGCGTTGAACTCGTCGTCGCTCTGCTGCGCCGACAGGCCTTCGGTGAGCGCGCGGCTGAAGCTCGCGATCACGCCGGTGTTCTCGGCCAGCATCTTGTTGGCGTCATCGCGCGAGTAGCCGCCGGACAGCGCCACTACCCGCATCACCTTGGGATGTTCGACCAGCGACTGGTAGTGGTTGGCCTGAGTCGGCAGAGTCAGCTTGAGCATGACCTTCTGGTCGGCGGGCAGCGCGTCGAGGTTCTTGGTGATCTCGTCGCGGAGCAGGTCCTCGGCCTCGGCCTTGTCGGAGATCGAGATGGTGACCTCGGGTTCGATGATCGGGATCAGACCGTGCGACAGCACCTGCTTGGCCACCTCGAATTGCTGGGCGACCACGGCCGCGATGCCTTCGGCGTCGGCCGCGCCGATCACCGAACGCTCCTTGGTGCCGAAGATGCCACCCTTGGCCGCGCGGGCGAGCAGATCGTCCAGGCCGGGCATCGGCTTCATCACCTGCACGCCGTTCTCGACGTCGGCCAGGCCCTTGTCGATCTTGAGCAGTGGCACCACGCCCTTGTCCTCCCAGAGGTAGGTGGCGGTGGGTTTGCCCTCGATGGAGCGGTCCATGGTCTGCTCGAACAGGATCGCGGCGAGCACGCGGTCACCGTTGAACACGGGGGAGGTGATGATGCGTGACCGCATCTGGTGGATCAAGTCGAACATCTCCTCTTCGGAGGAGTAGGCGCTTTCCTCGACCCCGTAGAGACGCAGCGCCTTGGGGGTGGACCCACCGCTCTGGTCGAGCGCGGCGATGAAGCCCTTGCCCGTGGTCATCTTGTCGGCCTGCTGCTGGTTCACCATGAGGTTGTCTACTCCTTTGAAGACGGTGTCCTGATGTAGTTGTGCTGCTGAGGCGCACACCACAGTGGCGCACAGTTCGACTCAGAGGATAGGCGGCCAGCTCACAGCGGTAGCGCCCACCCATCGGGGCGGGGTACGGCCGGCCCACGGGGCCGCCTGCTCGAGTTGGCCGGCCAGGCTGAGCAGCACGGTTTCGTCGGGTGCCAGCAGCTGCACGCCGATCGGCAGGCCCTCGGCGGTCTGGCCCAGCGGCAGCGAAATCGCGGCCCAACCGGTGACATTGGCCAAGGCGGTCCAACCGGTGGTGGCGAACTCGACGTCGAAGAAGGCCCGGGTGGTGCCCCGGGGCTGATTCAGCAGTCCGTACGGCGGCGGACCGGTCAGCAGTGTCGGCACCAGCAGCACGTCGTGACCGGCCATTTCCCGGGCGAAACGGCGGGTCTGGGCGTGGACGGCGGAGATCGCGTTCGCGTACGCCAGTCCGGTGGTGGTGAAGCCCTCCCGGATCATCACCCAGGTGCTCGGCTCGAATTCGTCTTCGAGGGGTGCTCGTCCCAGATGGGCGGCGGCCAGGTCATGTAGTTCTGCGTTGCTGACGGTGTGCAGCACCGCGATGGCGTCGGCGACGGCATCCGGATCGATCGTCGGGGCCCCGGGAGTGAGGTGGTGTCCGAGGCTTTCCAGCAGACGGCCGGTCGCCTCGACCGCAGCCACCACCTCCGGGTCGATCCGGTCGGTGGGAAACGGTGACGAGGTGGCGATGACGATGCGCTGTGGCGACGGGGTCTGCGCGGCCGACTGAATGAACGGGACGGCAGGAGCCGCTGCGCTGTACGGATCACCGGGTGCGGTGCCGGCGATGACGTCGAGCAGAGCCGCGCTGTCGCGCACCGTGCGGGTGAGGGCGTGTCCGTTCACGAGGCCTTCGAGGCCGTGGCCACCGTCGGGGGCGAAGGACGACCGCCCGCGCCGTGGCTTGAGACCGACGACGCCGCAGCAGGAGGCGGGCACCCGGATGGACCCGGTGCCGTCCCCGCCCGAGGCAGCGGGCACCACGCCGGCGGCCACGGCTGCGGCCGAACCTCCGCTGGACCCGCCGGGGGTGACGGAGGGGGACCACGGGTTGATCGTGGGACCGAACAACAACGGTTCGGTGGTGCAGTGGTTGCCCCACTCCGGGGTGTTGGTCTTTCCGAACACGACCAGGCCCGCGTCCAGGTAGCGGTCCACCGTCCACGCGTTTTCGGTCGCGACATGGTCGCGCAACGCCCGCGAGCCCATCGCCTCGCGGGCACCGGCCAGCGCGGCACCCAGATCCTTGAGCAGGAACGGCACCCCGGCCAGCGGCCCGGCCTGCTCCTTGCGCAGTACGCCGGACTCGTCGAGTGCCGCGGCTTGGGCCCGCCCCCGGTCGAACAGGTCGGTGACCACGGCGTTCAGGGTGCGCGTCGCCTCGACCCGGATGATCGCAGCCTCGAGCAACTCGACGGCACTGACCTCACCGGATGCGGCCAGTGCCGCCTGCCCGATGGCATCGGTGGCCGCGAGTTCGAATGCCGACGAGGAATCCATGTCACCTCACTCCAGGAGTTCGACGGTGGTGTCCGACGGCGTACTTCGACGGGTCAGCTCGAGCGCGATCAGTACCTCGGCCCCCGTCAGGATCAGGCCGACGAAATACATCCACTTGAGTGTCGGATCGGGTTGCGCGGCAAAGTAAACGATGAGGAAGATCGGCCCGACGATACCGAAGACGAACACCATGACCTGGATGCGGACGTACCGCCAGAAAGTGGACATCGATCTCCCGCCGCACGGCCGATGAGCGGCCAGTTTAGCGTGGTTACCGCGGCGCGACGACCACCGGTGTGGACAGGATCTCGCGGTACTCGACCATCGGTTCGCGTTTGAGGACCGCGCTTCCCGAGGTGACCAGCAACTCGGTCGGTGAGACTGCGTAGTTCGCCTGGAAGTTGCGCGCGACGAACTTGCGGCCCGGTGTGAGGTCCGCCGACGCTGCCAGGGCGGCCCGGTCGGAAAGCCGTACACCGTGGTATTCCAGGCGTCCGGTGCGGTCCAGGCAGATCACGACGAGTGAGCCTTCGGTGCGCCCGATGGCCCTGGCGGTCTGGTTGTCGCGGCACCGCGCCTGGGAGTCGACGAAACCGGATCCGTCGGAGGCGAATGCGGCGGTGGCCGGAGCGGCGGCAGACCGTTCGGTGGCGACGGGTTCCGGTAGGCGGTTCGGTTTCACCTCATATGTTCTGGCGCCGACGGCGTACACCGAATCCCGGGCGGAGAATTTGGAAGCCAACGTGGTGATGATGACGAACGCGGTGAGCATGGAGCTGACCACGGCTGCGGCGGCGACCCCGATCCCGACGGGCAGCCACTGTCGTTGCGGCGCCTTCCGGTGACGTCCACGGCGAACCGGTTGATACGGCGGATGCGGTGTGGAGACTGGGAAGGTGACCAAGCTTGCTCCCGGGTAACGGCGGTGTGATGGGCGTGGCACAGGCGACGGGCGCTGACGCGAGCTCATATTGTGCACGACGAGACCGGGCGCTGTGGGTGACACCCGGGAATTCGCCGAAATCCGGTCGGGGTGTGGGTCGGTCGAGCTCCTGTGGCAGCACTGCGCTGAAAGTAGCTCGGCAACAGTGACATTCGCAGTCGTATCCTCGCAAAGAGTCAGTGCGCCGCAGGCAGAAGCGATTTGGATGACCAACTCGGTCCGCGGCCGGCAACGACAAATCGGTCACCCGCTCCACGACGGCACTTCCCGTCACGTCGATTCAAACCGGTTGGCCCTGCGGGCAGCCTCGTTAGCTTCGAATGGCCGATGTATGCAGCCGCTTTCGAGGGGAGTGTGGCCATGTCTTCCACGGGACTCACTATCAGTCCGCTGTCGGGATTCACCGGAGCGTTGATCGACGGGGCCGATTTGTCCGCGCCACTGCCGCCCGAACAGGTGGCGGCGATCCGCGAGGCCCTGCACCGGTGGAAGGTGGTGTTCTTCCGCGGGCAGGACCTCGACCACGCGTCGCAGATCGCGTTCGGTGCCCAGTTCGGCGAAGTCACCCCGGGTCATCCCTACGAGGGCGATTCTGCCCCAGTCGGATTCCCGCAGATTCATACGGTGTCCCCGGCCGCCTACGACCATCGCTACGGCACCAGGTACCGCAAGCGGCAAAGTCCCAACGGTCCGGGTTGGCACGCCGACGTCACGCCGCTGATCAACCCGCCGTCGCATTCGATCCTGCGAGCAGAGCAGGTGCCCGGTTATGGGGGTGACACTCAGTTCGCCAATGTGGCTGCGGTGTACGCGGGTCTGTCTCCGTCGGTGCAGGCGCTCGTCGACGAGCTGCGTGCCGAGCACCGATTCGGTTCGACGGCATCGGCCGAACGCAGCAACGAGAAGATCGGCGACCTGGTGCGCAGTAATCCACTGGCGACGATCCACCCGGTGGTCCGGGTGCACCCGGAGACCGGGGAGAAAGTTCTCTACGTCAATCCGTCCTTCACCCGGGAGATCGTCAATCTCTCGCCCCGGGAGAGTAGGCACCTGCTCGATCTGTTGTTCGAGGAGATCGCCCGGCCCGAGTACTCGGTGCGATTCAGGTGGGAGCCGGGCAGTGTGGCGTTCTGGGACAACCGCGCCGCCCTGCACCTGGCACCGCGGGACTTCGAACACGTCGAGGGTGATCGGGTGCTGCACCGCATCACCCTGGTGGGCGACATTCCGGTGGGCCCCGATGGTGTTGCCTCGGAGTCGATCTCGGGCGACTACTTCGGCGCTGCCTGAGATGGCCATCTTGTTGTCGCGACCGACCGGTGTCGCGCATGCCGACCCGCCCAGCGGACTGGTCGACCCGCGGGCGGCGGTCCGGCGGGCACAGCGCAAACCGCTGGTGCCGCGTTCGGTGCAGCGGCTTCTGGGCCCGGTGCTGCTGGTCGGACTGTGGCAGCTGCTCTCGACGGTCGGCATCTTCGACGAGCGCACCGTGCCGCCGCCGACCCGGGTGCTCGGTGCCGCGTGGACGCTGATCGCCGACGGGACCTTTCAGGAGCATCTGACCGCCAGTCTGTTGCGCGTCGGATACGGCCTCGCGTTCGGCATCGTGCTGGGCCTCGGGCTGGCCCTCATCTCGGGGCTGTCCCGGATCGGGGAGAACTTCGTCGATGCCAACATGGAAGTGCTGCGCGCGGTTCCGAACTTCGCGCTGGTGCCACTGCTGATCGTGTGGTTCGGCATCAGCGAGCTGCCGAAGATCCTGCTGATCACACTCGCCGTTGCCGTGGCGATCTACATCAACACGTTCAGCGCGATCCGCAGCGTCGATGCCACGCTGGTTGAGGCGGCGCGATCGTTCGGTGCCGGCCGGGCCGAAATGATCTACCGGGTCATCATTCCCGGATCGCTTCCGGGATTCCTGGTCGGCCTGCGGCTGGCGCTGACGGCGTCCTGGTTGTCGCTGATCTTCGCCGAGACGATCAATGCCAAGAAGGGACTGGGCCGGATGATGACCGACGCCCGCGAGTACTTCCAGATCGACATCGTCTTCGTGTTGATCGCTGTGTACGCGATTCTCGGGCTTGTCTCGATTCTGGTGGTCCGCTTCCTCGAAGGCCGGCTTCTCACCTGGAGGCGGGCCTATGACGGGGACTGACACGCTGCCCGCCCCTGTTGACGCGGCGGCGGTGGTGATCGCCCGCGACATCCGGAAGCGGTTCGGGGACAACGTCATCATCGACGGGCTCGATCTGCAGATCCGAGCCGGCGAGTTCGTCGCCCTGCTCGGCCGAAGTGGTTCAGGCAAGAGCACGTTCCTGCGGGCACTGGGCGCTCTCGACAGCGACGTGGACGGCTACCTGCGGGTGCCCGAGCGGCGGGCGATCGTCTTCCAGGATTCCCGATTACTGCCGTGGCAGCGGGTGCTGGCGAACGTGACGATCGGATTGCCCGCCGGCGCAGCGGTACAACGGCGCGCGCTGGCGGCGCTGCGCGAGGTCAATCTTGCGGACAAGGCCAAGGCATGGCCACGCACATTGTCCGGCGGAGAGGCGCAGCGGGTCGCGCTGGCCCGGGCCCTGGTGCGTGAACCGCAGCTACTGCTGCTCGACGAACCGTTCGGCGCACTCGACGCGCTCACGCGGATCAGGATGCACGGCCTGCTGATGGATCTGTACCGCCGACACACCCCGGCGGTCCTTTTGGTCACCCACGACGTCGATGAGGCGATCCTGCTCGCCGACCGTGTGATCGTGCTGACCGACGGCGTCATCTCTCTCGATGTCGACGTCACGGTGCCCAAACCGCGCGCCCGTGACACCCACGAATTCACCGCGCTGCGAAAGCGGTTGCTGTCCGAACTCGGCGTATCCGAAGACAAGGAACCATCAGATGCCATTTGACCGTCGAGTTCGGTTGCGCTCCGCCGCATTGTTGTTGGTTCCGCTGTTACTCAGCGCGTGCGGGTTGTCCGACGACGAGTCCGGCGGCGCCATCGACACGGTGAAGATCGCCGCCAAGACCGAGGTACCGGCCGGCACCAAGCTCGTCGTCGCCGAGCAGAACGGGACACAGTCGCTGCCGTGGAACCTGGCCAATGCCGGCCAGGGAACACCTTACGAGGTCGATTTCGCCGATTTCAGCGGCGGCGCCGCGGTCATCGAGGCACTGCGGTCGGGCGCGGCCGACGTCGGCTCCATCGGTGAGGCACCGGTACCGATCGCGGTGGACAGTGGCGTCACAGACCTGGTGACCATCGGGTTGCAGGCGAATCCGGGTACCAGCGGTGGCTACTACCTGGTGGCTCGCCCCGACAGCGGGCTCCGGACCATCGAGGATCTGCGCGGAAAGCGGGTCGCCTATCCGCCCGGGTCGGGCCGCCACATGGTGACCGCAGGGCTGCTCAAGCGCCACGGTCTGGACCTGCGAACCGATGTGCAGCCGGTGGAACTCGCTGGGGCAGAGGTGGTGCCGACGTTCGCCGCCGGCGCGGTCGATGCCGCCATCGTGCTGGGTAACCAGTACTACCAATTGGGAGAGCCGCCGATCCTCGGTGATGGTAAGGGCATCAACACCGGCATTCAGACCCTGATCGTGCGAAGGGATGTACTCGATGATCCCGCCAAGGTGGCGGCGATCGGCGACTACCTCGGACGCGCCGTCGCAGCCAACAACTGGAAGGACACGCATGCCTACCAGTGGATCGACCAGTACTACGTCAAGGTTCAGGGCATCACCTTCGACCAGGGCAAGAAGCTCTACGAAGAGGACGGGATCGCCTCGTACTACCCGATCGACGAGCAGTCCACGGCGTTGTTCCAGACCGTCGCCGACGGTCTGCACGAGACGGGAACGATCAAGGGCCGTGTTGACGTGAAGCCCTTTGTGGACGGTCGCTACAACGACATCGTCATTGCGCAGAACGAACTCGACGGTGTCACACCGAAATCGCTGAAATCCTAACGGCTTCAAACTGAATCGAGGAGAACACTGATGACACAACTGGCGTCCGCACTGAGCGTTCGGCCACAGTCCGGCTGGATCGGTGCCGAGATCCACGGAATCGATCTCACCGCACCGCTACTCGATGAGCACATCGCCGAAATCCGTGCCGCACTGCTCAAATGGAAGGTGGTGTTCTTCCGCGACCAGTTCATCGGCCACGACGATCACCTTCGGTTGGCCCGGGCCTTCGGCTCTCCGACCCCGGCGCATCCGCTGTTCGATTCCATCCCCGACCCGGACTACCCGACGATCTATCCGATTTTCGCCGACCGGTTCAAGGCCCGGTACGGCAGCAGTCGCGGTTACGACAAGGCCAACTGGCATGCCGATGTCACCGCCGCGGTGAATCCGCCTGCCGCATCGATACTCCGGGCAGAGGTGATCCCGCCCTACGGCGGGGACACCCAGTGGGCGAACACCGTCGCCGCCTACGCCGGACTGTCCGCACCGCTGCGGCGGCTCGCCGACGGACTGAGGGCGGTGCACCGGTTCGCACCACCGGACGGCACGACCGCAACCGAGGACTATCAGCGCCGGGTGAATCGCCGTCCGCTGCTGACCGAGCACCCGGTGGTGCGGGTCCACCCGGAGACGGGGGAGCGGGCGCTCTACGTCAACCCGGGTTTCACCAGCCATATCGTTGACGTGTCACCGCACGAGAGTCGTCGCCTGCTCGGCCTGTTCTACGACGAGTTGGTGCGTCCGGAGTACACCGTGCGGTTCAAGTGGGAGCCGGGCAGCATCGCGTTCTGGGACAACCGTGCGACTGTGCATCTGGCACCGTCGGATCTCACGGGCGAGCACGACCGCCGGTTGTATCGCGTGACGTTGGTGGGGGATGTGCCCCAGGGACCCGACGGCCGGCCGTCGCAGGCTCTCGACGGCGAGCCGTTCGACGCGGCCTGAACGTCAGGCCGGGACCACCACGGTCAGTTCATCGCCGTCGCGTTCCACGTGCATGCCGGCGCGGCGGGCGACTGCTGCGACGCCGGCGGCGCTGTCGGGTTCACTTCGGGAACTGACCAGCGCGCGGGCCAGGTGGCCCTTGTGGGCCTTGTTGAAGTGGCTGACCACGGTGCGATGCCCGTCGGCATGGTCGGCCAGAACCTGCACGCGGACCGCACCGGGGATCCGGCCCAGACCGGCGTAGGAGCCGGACCGCAGATCGACGACGAGCTCGCCTGCGGCGATATCGGCCAGGACGGGCTCCAGCAGCGGGCGCCAACGTTTGGCCAGGCCCGGTTGTCCGGGCAGTTTGGACGAGGCGGACAGCCGGTAGGCGGGCACCGGATCGTCGGCGCGTAGGAGGCCGAACAGGGCGGATCCGACGGCCAGCCGGTGGCGGGCTCGTGTGACGGCCGCGCCGCGGAGCGACCCGACGTCGAGGGCGTCGTAGAGCACACCGGTATATCGCTCGATGGCCGGCATGGTTGGCGCCTGGCGGAGCGCGGCGTTGCGTTCGATCTCGGCGTCCTGGCCGGCGGAGATGCCCAGGGCCTTCCGGCAGGCCGGTGGGTCGGCGGCCAGGGTGACCAGTTCGTCGATCAGTGACTTGCGGAGCGGGTTGAGCTCTGGCGAGCTCAGAATGTCCAAACGCACCGGCGGGCCGTCCCCGCCGGTGCGTTTGGTCTCCGATGGTGGCAGGAGCACGAGCACATCCAGACGCTATCCGAATGCTCGCGGTCGGCCGGCCACCGACCGGTGTGATGTCAGACGGCCATCGGGGCCGGCTCGCCGGGCGCGGGAGGAGCCGGAGGGGGCGGGACGTCCAGGACGATCGGCGCCGGCGCGTCCATCGGCGCCGCGGGCGGCATCGCGTCGGCGGGAGGCGGCGGGGCGAAGGGGTCCATGGGCGCCGGAGCGGCCATGGGATCGATCGGCG
>NZ_LQPP01000039.1 GCF_002102345.1 Mycolicibacterium peregrinum | reverse complement strand
CTGATATGTAGTGAAGTTTGTCAAGAGGCAAGGTGAGGCGCCGTCGGGGAGCTACCCCGACGGCGCCTCTTTGCTTCCCCGGCGAGTCTGTGGTGAGCGTGTCGGTTGGCGACGCGCGGTCAGACTGATATACGCGGATTGGGTACCGCAGGACGGGGTTTCGGCTGGATCGCATCCGCGTGTCTAGCATCGAGCATCGTCCGAAGGCTGCTCATAGGTGTGTCGCGGGTCGATCCACGCGCTGCCACCACTGGCCTCGATGAGGAAGCAGTTCAAGGGGCGGTCAGTCGTCCATAACCGCCAGCGACCAGCACCAACCGGCCAGCTCACGAGCAATCGCGACGTTGGCCACCACCGGTCGCTTGCGTCGTTCGAGGAAACCCACCCACCTGCCATGCAGTCGGCGGTTGCCCTCATCCCCACGAGCACGAGCAGCAGCGGAGGCTCGGTCCCACCGCGACCGCATCACCGCACCCACGTGATACCGGGCCCGGTGGTGCCACGCCGCCTCGACGAGCAACCGCCGGACATGGGCGTTCCCGGTCTTGGTGATCGGTCCCTGCGCCCGCGAGGAACCCGACGAGTACTCCGCAGGTACCAACCCGACGAACGAACCAATTGTGTTGCCGGTGAACCGGTTCCAATCACCGATCTCCACCGCCAACGCGAACCCGGTCAACGTGTTTACACCCCGCAGACACGACACCCGCCGCACGATCGGGGCGAACTCACCATCGGCAGCCATCTCCTCAATCGCCGAGTCCAGACGTCCCCGGCGCGCCTGCATCGTCAACACGTGGTCGTAGTCGGCATCGAAGGCCATCCGCGTTGCCGGTGCCGCCAACTGGGATGCTGCCACGGTGCGCAGCCACCGATCATGGGCACCGGTCCAAGCCGCACCTCCGTAGTAGACGATGCCGTGGCGCAGCAGCAGCTTGGACAGGCGATGCCGCGCCCGCATCAGGTCACCGCGGCAGTCTTCACGGGCCCGGACCAGATCACGGGCCGCTTCCTGGCTTACGGTCGGGATCGACACCGAGGTGATCTCATCCAGGCGCAGCAACCTCGACAGATGCAGCGCGTCACGGGCGTCGGTCTTGACTCTGTCCCCGGACGGTTTCTGCAGTTTCGACGGCGCGACGACCTCACACCGGATCCCCGCCTCCGTCAACGCCCGCTGCAGACCAAAACCAGTCGGACCAGCCTCATAAGCCACCGCCACCGGGCCCGGCAACTGCGATAACCACGACCGGATGTGCTCATAGGACGGCGTCAGGCGAGTCTGCTGCACCTCGCCGGTGACACTGTCGATTGCCGCTGCCGCGACCGAACGTGCGTGCACGTCCAGTCCAACACTCGTACGCTCTGTAAACACCGGGGCCTCCCACCACTGTCGGATAGACCGAGCAGGCGCTCCCTACTCGGTAACCCACGAACATGGGTGAGTGGGGCCCCGGCCCGCAACCCCCGACTTAACGCCGACGGTCACCCATACCGTCTAG
>NZ_LQPP01000038.1 GCF_002102345.1 Mycolicibacterium peregrinum | reverse complement strand
TCAGTGGGGGCGGTGCCACGCTCCTATCAAGTCACGCCGGTCGGTCCTTCCCACCTGATGTCGGCAGAATGCTCGAATGCCAACCCACAGAGGTGGCAGTGCGTGTCTGAGCCAAACACCAGGTGAAAAGAACCCAACCACCGCAACAGCGGCATCACCACATTCACACTGAGTGCGTGTCTGTCTCCCGACCCGCCGCACAGCAGCGACATTCTGCGCACGTTCAACGGTATCCGGTCAGGCGCTGCGCAGTACGAGATCGACGGCGCGGTGGGCGATCATCATGGTGGGCGCGTTGGTGTTGCCCGAGGTCAGTGTCGGCATGATGGATGCGTCGATGACGCGGAGTCCGTCGATGCCGTGCACGCGCAACTCGGGGTCCACGACCGACGCGTCGTCGGTACCCATGCGGCACGTTCCGACCGCGTGGCCGATGCTGGTCTCCCGGCGGGCCAGCCATGCGTGATCCTGATCGCCGGTGTTCAGGTACGCGCCCGCAATGCCTTTCATCGCCGAGGCGCCCTCGACGACGTCACGGGCATGGCTCATCCCCCCGCGCAGCCGATCGACGTCGTCTCCGTCGCCCAAGCGCTCGAACTCGATCCGGGCCTTCCCGTCGTGCAGTCCGACCCGGCCCCGGGTCTGCGGATGCATGAGCACGGTGTAGACGGTGAACCCGTCGACGCGCTCGATGGCCGTGCGGCCCGTGCTCCCGTCGAGCTCGTAATGTATCGGGCTGACCGCGATTTGGAAATCGTCGGTGAAGATCTGGGCTTCGAACGGCGACATGGTGAGTATTCCTGTGCCACCTCGCAGCAGTGAGCCGACGCCCTTCAACACCCTGATCGGGCCGAGCGTATTTGCCGTCGGCACCTTCGATTCCCAGAACTGAGTGCCGACCAGGTGGTCCTGGAAGTTCTCGCCGACGCCGGGAAGCTCGAGCACGGTGCCTGCCGGCCCGATGCCCGAGCGCAACAGCAGCGTCGGTGAGCCGACTGCACCTGCGCTCAAGATAACCTCTTGGCGAGCAAGAAGTTTGCGGCCACCACACTCGACACCGACAGCTCGACCGTTCTCGACGAGGACCCGCGACACCGTCGTCCTGGCCAGCAGCCGCGGCCGTCGATCTCGGGGCAGCGATCGGAGGAACCCACGTGCCGAGGAAACCCGCAGCCCTCGACGCTGGTTGACCTGGGTTCGGCACACGCCCAGTTGTGACCGGCCGTTCTGGTCCGGGTTGAGGTCATGCCCGGCCTCGGCGGCGGCAGCGATGAACGCCTCGTCAACCTCGTGGTGGTGTCCACACCACGACACCGGAATCGGGCCGGCGTCACCGCGATACTCGTCACCGCCGCCGACCCAGTCCTCGATTGCCTTGAAATGCGGCAGAACCTGATCGAACGACCACCCTGGGCATCCACCCTCGGACCATCCGTCGTAGTCGGCTGCGCGTCCGCGCACGTAGACCATGGCGTTGATCGAGCCGCTGCCGCCGATGATGCGGCCACCGGGGAAGTGCTCGGTGATGTCGCCCTTGCTCGGGTCGGGTGCGCACTGGTGTTTCCAATTCGCCGTCATGTAGAGCGAGGCAATCCCGGTAGGTACGCGGACGTCGGGCCGGTGATCCGTGCCGCCGGCCTCGATCAGCACCACATCGGCACCTGCCGACGCCAGCCGGGCTGCCACGATCGATCCGGCCGAACCCGCACCGACGACGATGAAATCGGCGACCAATCTATCTGCCACGCAAGGGAGGCTAGCCGCGGCGCAGGGCCGCCCGTGGGCATTCCTCGATCGCTTTTGCGGCGACTTCTTCCAGCCCGGCCGGCACCGGATCGAGTTGGACCACCGAGTAGTCGTCCTCATCGAGTTGAAACAGCTGCGGCGCGAGCTTCTCGCAGATGGCATTGCCCTCACAGCGATCCAGGTCGACTTCTACGCGCACGGTAGCCTCCAGAGGAGTTTATCCAAGTTCTGTTTGTAGAAACCCTACTGCTCAACCGGCGAACAGACGCGCTGAAACGGCAAATCGAGGATGGGTGCGCGTCTTTTGGTAAGTGCGTGAGGATCTCGCCGACGCCGGTCATAACGCAAAGGGCGCGATGTGTACCTTGGGCGACATGCACCCGGCGCACGTGTGGAGGGACCTGACTGAGCCGGGGTCCGATCAAACCCCACTGACGGACGAGCTGCTCGATGCCACCGAAAGTCAACTCGGTGTGCGATTACCTGAGGCGTTGGTCGCCCTGCTGCGTGCAAGGAACGGCGGGGTTCTTCAGCTCCGCTTTCCGCCCGGGCGCAATTACAACACCGTCCACTACTCCATCCGGGGCATCGGCCCGAAATGGCCGCGCATCGAAAAGGACGCCTGGTGGCATGACCCGGAGTGGGGCCCGCCGCGACCTGCCGACGCCGAGTGGTTGATTCCCTTTGACGGCGACGGGCATTGGGACCTCTGTCTCGACTATCGGCGTTCGCCGGCCGATTCGTCCGGCTTGCGGGTGCACCCCGCGATCGTCGTTGTCGATACCGAGAAATTTGAACCGAACATCGAATCCATTGTTGCCGAGTCCTTCGATGGCTACCTCGCCCAACTCGTTCCAGACGACGAGTAGGGCGGCCAAGCCGCAACATCCGTTGTGACGCTCCGCCGCTAGGAGTTACCGCCGAGTGGTTTCAGCAGACTCCCCAGCCAGCGCATCGGACCCGACCGTGTCCAGCTTTCCCCCTGCACCGATGCCGGGCTGCGGGACGACAGCGGCTTGCGCCACTCATTGATCCCGATCTCAATTCGCTGGTGGCGTGACCCCGACCAGTACGTCGTCAGACCGAAACTCTCCGCCACTGCGACGATTCGCTGCCCCACCATGGTGTCGGTGCGGTCCTTTACCTCCTCGGTCGCCGCTTCGTCGCCGGCGTAGGATGCCTGGACCAAAGCCTCCGGCAAGTCGGGATGCGCACGAAAAGAGCTGTATCCCAACGCCAATTGCGGCGGGTATTCACCGAGCCGCAGTGCATCTTGCTCGTGGAAGAAGGTATAGGCCCACTCGCGGTAGCGATACCAGTCCGGCGGATTCGGATTGAGGGTGCGCTCGTCATCGATCTCGCTGGTGCCACAGGTCATGCAACAGGAGAAGCACATCCGACCGAGGATGCCCTCCGATTCCAGCTGAGTGAACGTGTCCTTCAGCCGTCCGTAATCACCGGTGTCGAGCCAGGCGGCCTGCTCGGCCACCCGCTCATCCCACATCGATCCCACCAGGAGCGCCGCGTCATCAGGCGGCACAACTTCGGAATCGGATGCCCACACGACTAAGTCGTCGTAGTCCCAGAACCCAGCGACCAATCGCAGCCTGAGCTCCTCCTTCAGTTCGGCGAGATCACCAGTGTCCGAATCCCCGATGTCCATTCGCCATATCCTTCCGTTTGGCTCATTTGTCGGGCAAGCCCCAACCGAGGACCTTTACACTTCGGCGCGTGTCCGCGCTTCGCGATCTGACCGTCTGGCTGCCCGCTCTCGAAGCCCAGCTGCGCAACGCCCCGCCCGGCGTCGACCTTGTCGAATACACCGGGACCGTCGGGCAGGGTTCCATGGCCGGATCCCACCGCATGGACGGCAACAGTCCCAACCGGGGACTGTCCGGACACGACTGGTCTGAAGAGCTGTTCGCCCTTGCCAAGCAGTACGACATCGACTGCGTTGGTGTGGTCCTGCGATCCAGCCGCTCGGGCATCCGCGAAGTCGACCTGATCGAGCTACCAGGCTGCGTCACGAGTCTCCCGGGAGGTGGCATCGTTGGGACTCTTGTCCTGCACGACGGAGCGCTACCCGCCCTGTACCGTCGCCGCCCCGACCCGACCGTGGCCGCCGGCCCCGCACACAGCGCCGACCCGGCCGCCCTGGCCCGGCTGGTCGCCCAGAAGATTCCCGACGCCACCCCAGCCACTCCCGAGCAGCTGGCCGAGTGGCGCGTCCTGCTCGATGTCGGACAGGTGCCCTCCCAGTTGCTCGCTGCCGGGATCGGGGGAGGCGACCAGGACGTGGCGGCAGCCGTGGGCACGGCGAACGAGTTACTCCAGCTCTGGGGGCGTCCGCTCATCGAGACCGCGCGACTGCGCCAATAGCGAACACCCAACAGGACCAGATCGTACGGCCCGTGATCGTGAACCACGAGTCGGACGTGAACTCGAGCACTCGTCCGCTACTGCGGCATCGCACTCTCGACGACGGTGAGCTTGTCCGAAAGCCCTGCGACCCTGCGAATTTCGCGGAACTCCTCGACCATGCCGTCGGTGACCTCGTGCGGATCGTCGACCGTGGCATCGTCGGAGAGCACCGAGATGTTGAGCTGATCGACGTAGCTCCAGACCGTGATGTTCAGCCCGCTGCCCGTCGTGATCGGCCCGACCGAATAGATCTCGGTGACGGTGGCACCGCCGACCTTGCCGCGTTCCCGTGGTCCCGGCACGTTCGAGATGTTGAGGTTGAGCACCTTGTTCTGGCCGTCCTGATGGGACAGCCATTTGAACGCGGCCTCGACCGGCGCCGGCGGCATGTACGCGGCCCAGCGTGCGATCAGTTCCGGACCGATCAATTGATGGCTTTCCTTGGCCAGCGCGGCCGCATCGTGCGCACGCTGTACCCGCTCGGCGGTGTCGGCGACATCCACCGGCAGCGCCACCAACACACCGCTGAAGCGGTTACCCGAGATGCGGTCCGGCGAGAAGTCGAAGCTCATCGGCACCGAGGCCAGCAGCGGATGGTCGGCCTTGCCGTCATATTTGAGCGACAACGTGCGCAGCGCCCCCGACGACATGGCCAGCACCAGGTCGTTGATCGTCACCCCGAGCTTCTTGCTCGTCTCCTTGACGTCAGCCAATGCCAGTGTGGCCGTGGCGAACAGGCGCTTCTCGTCGAGGATGTGGTTCATGAAGCTGGGCGGCGGGGTGAACGGCCGGGTCAACTCGGGCGACAGCTTGCGGCTGCTGCGTCGAACCCGCCCGAACCCCTTGGCCGTGTACCGCATGGTCCCGGGCAGCCGGCCGAGCTGACGCATGTGATCGGCGAACGCGGAGCGCACCAGCTCGGACTTGCTGGGTGCAGGATCGGTGGCATACGAGTCGTCGTCGCGGTCCGGGCCGTCACGCAGATCCATCCCGCGAGCCAGGAGATTCGCCGAGGCGACCCCGTCGGCCAGGGCGTGGTGGATCTTGCCGACCACGGCGATGCGCCCGTTGGCCAGGCCTTCGACGAAGTACATCTCCCACAGCGGCCGGCTACGGTCCAGCGGGGTACTGCCGATCTCACCGATGGCCTCGTCGAGTTCACGGCGTCCGCCCGGGGCCCGTACCCGCCACGGCCGGACGTGGTACTCCAGATCGACGTCGCAGTTCTCCCGCCACATCGGGTGGTGGAACTTGAACGGGATGTCGACGAGCTGATAGCGGAACGGGTCCAGCTTGTGCAGCCGCCCGCGGATCACCTCCCGGAACTCGTCGATCCCGAAAGTCCGCTCACCCATGTCTTCGAGCGCGATGACCGCGATCTTCAACGTGTGCATGTGCACGTTGGGCGTCTCGGTATACAGCAGGAACGCGTCCCACCCACTCAACCGCTTCACGGTGTCCCTCCCCAGGTGTGGAAACGTCTATATGACCGCTTTAGCCTCGTCCATCGCCCGGTTTCGGTGAATCTGGTTGAGGAACAAGCCGATTGCCGTAGCCATCGTCCCGGTTCTGGCCCCGTCCGTCATGTCGAAGGCATGTCCGGCGCCGGGCAACTCGATGTAGCTGACCACGGCCCGCGACACCGCCTTGAGCTTGTCGACGAAACTGCGTGCCTGCGCGACCGGGATGACACTGTCGCCGGTGCCGTGGATGACCAGGAACGGCGGTGCATCGGGATGGATCTGCGCGATCGGTGAGGCCTTCCGGAAGATCTCCGGATACCGATCGAGCTTGCGGCCCACCACGATCCGTTCCAGGAAGTCGACGAACCGGACCCGCTCTTCGGTGGAGCGGTCCTCCCAGTCGTAGCGCCCGTAAATGCCCACAACGGCATCGACCGAGGTGTCGGCGCCCTCCGGCAGGTCTCCCTGGAGCTCGGGGTCGTTCGGAGTGAGCCCGGCGAGCGCGGCCAGATGACCGCCTGCCGAGCAACCCGCGACAGCGACGAAGTTGCGGTCGCCGCCGAACTTGTCGACATTGGCCCGCGCCCAGGCGATGGCGGCCTTGACGTCGGTGATGTGCCGCGGCCAGCGATGATGCGGGGCCACCCGGTAATCGATCGACAGACACACCCAGCCCTGCTGGGCCAGATGTGACAACAGTGCGTAGCCCTGCAAGATCCGCCCGCCGTGTACCCAGGCACCACCCGGCACGAACAACAGGACGGGAGCGGGGGCAGCGCTGGGCAGATCCTTTGACCGCCACACATCGAGCAGTTGGGTCGGGTCGTCGCCGTAGCGCACCGAGGTTCGGTACACATCGCGCCGGTACTCGTAGGTGTGCCACAACGGCGCCAGGCTGTCGGGAGCCGGCCAGTCGATGGCCAGGTCGGCCGGCGAGACCACGCCGCGCAGCGCCTCTTGGGCGACGGCGTTGGTCTGCTCCCGCTCCGACTTCCGCAACTCGCTGTCATCGGGGGCGAACCAGGACTTCGCCGAGGAGGCGACGAACTCGGGCAGATGGCGGAATCCCCACACGCTCATGGCAGTAAGGGCGCCGAGCGGTTCCAGGTGCTTGCCCACCACCGGCAGCGAAGCCGATGCCACGCTAAGCGCCAGCATGTGGTCGGAAGGCTTGGCATGCAGCAACCATTTTGCCCGATCAGCGAGCGTCGGTGCGGGGTACCGGTTATCCGGTCGTGCCGTCATTGCGCGAGCGTACCCCGCTGCCTATTGACTCAGGCGACAACTTCGCCGACTTGTCCACCCGGCGTCGAATTGTGACCTGCATCACGTCGACTTAACCGCGTAACCCCCGTTAGCTTCGCTAACCATGACTAAGTCTGCGCTGGCCATCACCGAAGAGCACCTGGATCTCGCCGACGCGGCGCTCGGACAGCTGAACCGCCTCGACAGCCGCGCAGCCGCCCGCGCCACCCTGGAGAAGGCGGGCAGCTATCCCGACGAGATCTGGGCAGCCGGCGCCGCCCTCGGCTGGAACGGACTGGCCATCTCCGAGGAGCATGGGGGTTCGGGCTTCGGCCTGCCCGAGCTCGCGGTGGTGGCCGAGGTCGCCGGACGCGAACTGTGCCCGGGACCTTTCCTGCCCACCGTGTCCGCCTCGGTGGTCATCGACCGCTATGCACCGGATTCCGTTCGCGCCGAACTCCTCCCGGGCCTCGCCGACGGAACGACGGTGGCGGCACTCGGACTGGCCGGCTCGGTGAGCATCGACGCCGGCGGACTCCTCGGCGGTCACGCCCGCGCGGTACTGGGCGCCCCCGATGCGCAGGTACTCGTGCTGGCCGCCGGAGACGACATGGTCGTCCTGGACGCCATTGCCGACGGAATCACCGTCATCGCACAG
Source organism: Mycolicibacterium peregrinum (assembly GCF_002102345.1). Taxonomy (GTDB): domain Bacteria; phylum Actinomycetota; class Actinomycetes; order Mycobacteriales; family Mycobacteriaceae; genus Mycobacterium; species Mycobacterium peregrinum. The sequence continues at coordinate 62,298 of NZ_LQPP01000038.1, read as the reverse complement.
GATTCCCTGGACACCACCCGCAGCATCGGCGCAGTGGACCTGCGCGCGGTGGCGGTCGACGAGAGCCGGATCCTGCGTGGGGCCGCACGCGGGGCCCGCACAGTGTTCCGGATCCTCGGCTCGGCGGAAGCGGTCGGCGTGTCCTGGGCCGCACTGGACATGGCCGTCGAGTACGCCAAGGTGCGTGAGCAGTTCGGTCGCACCATCGGTACCTTCCAGGCCGTCAAACACCACGCGGCCAACATGCTCGTCGACGCCGAACAGACCACCGCAGCAGTGTGGGACGCCGCCCGCGCCGACAATCTCGACGGTGCCCAGTTCGCCGCCGCGGTGGCCGCCGCCCACGCCATCCGGGCCCAGATCTTCTGCGCCCAGACCAACGTTCAACTGCACGGCGGCATCGCCTTCACCTGGGAGCATGACGCACACTTGTACCTGCGACGCGCCAGGACCCTCGCCGCCGTACTCGGTGACGGCGCCGATCCGCTGGTCGACGTCGTCGACGGTCAGCGCGACGGGCAGGCGCACGGGGCGTCGTTCACACTGCCCGAAGACGCCGAGCAGTATCGCCAGGACGCGCAGGCCGCGGCATCGGCAGTGCGCGCGCTGCCCGAGGACAAGCGCCGCGACTACCTGGTGGATTCCGGCTACCTGGTGCCGCACTGGCCCAAGCCGTATGGCCGCGCCGCAGATGTGTTGGAACAGTTGGTGATCGAGGAAGAATTCACCGACATCGAGCGCGCGGACATGGGCATCACCGGCTGGGTGACCCTGACCATCGCCCAAGCCGGTACCGACGATCAGCGCGAGCGCTGGGTGGAGCCGGTGCTGCGCGGACAGGTGATGTGGTGCCAGCTGTTCTCCGAGCCGGGGGCGGGTTCGGACGCCGCCGCCGTGCGCACCGCGGCCAAGAAGGTCGACGGCGGCTGGCGGGTAACGGGTCAGAAGGTGTGGACCAGCCTGGCTCAGCACTGCCAGTGGGGCCTGGCCACCGTGCGTACCGACCCCGACGCACCCAAGCACGCGGGCGTCACCATGATGGCGATCGATATGAAATCCCCTGGGGTGACGGTGAATCCGTTGCGTGGTCTGACCGGTGACGCACACTTCAACGAGGTGTTCTTCGACGATGTGTTCGTGCCCGACGCCGATGTCGTCGGCGATGTGAACAAGGGCTGGCTGGTGGCCCGGGCCACCCTGGGCAACGAGCGTATCTCCATCGGCGGCGGCTCGGCGGCGCCGACCGGATTCGACGCCGACGAGCTGGTTTCGCTGATCGATGCGGATCCGGATGGCGCCCGCTATGTGCGACGCGCCGGCGAGGTGATCGCCGTGGGCCACACGCTGCGTCTGCTGAACCTGCGCCGGGTCAGCCGGGCGATCGCCGGAACCGAGCCCGGACCCGAGGGCAACGTCACCAAGCTGCTGGTGGCCGAGCATTCCCAGCATCTGACCGAACTGAGCATGGATCTGGTCGGCTCGGCCGGCGTGACCGGGCAGACGCCGAAGCTGACCCGCGCCTACCTGGGCAACCGAGCCATGACCATCGCGGGCGGGACCTCCGAGATCACGCGGAACACCATCGCCGAGCGCATCCTCGGCCTCCCTCGCGACCCGCTGCTGAAGTAGGCCCGCTGGGCGCTGGCGCGCCGGTTTCTACTTGCGGGTCGCGGTGCGACGCGATGCACTACCCGGCGTGGAAAACGGCACGCACGATCAACGGAGGGCCTGCTTGACATGGCGTCGAGATCACCGGGTAGAACGGTAATTGTGACTTCAAGCACACACGCCCGGACAGCCTTTCACCCAGACCTGGAGCGGATCGCCCGTTTCATCCCCCGCAAGCTGGTGTCCAGGCGCACGCTGCCGCTCCTGCAGCGACTCACGGTGCTGCAGAACCGGCAGACACCCAAGGACGTCGAGGTGCTCACCTTGAGCTCCGGTGCCGGGGTGCGACTGTTCCGGCCGACCGGGGTCACCGAGCCGGCGCCGGCGCTGTTATGGATCCACGGTGGCGGCTACGTGCTGGGCAGCCCGGCGCAGGACGACGCCCTGTGCCGACGCTTCGCCAGGGAACTCGGCATCACGGTGGCGGCGGTCAAATACCGGCTGGCACCGCAGAACCCTTACCCGGCCGGGTTGGAGGACTGCTATTCCGCGCTGAAATGGCTCGCCGCGCTTCCCGCGGTCGACGCCTCGAAGGTTGCGGTGGCCGGCGCTAGTGCGGGCGGTGGATTGGCCGCCGCCCTCGCGCTGCTCGCCCGTGATCGCGGCGAGGTGTCGCTGGCCGCGCAGATCCTCGTCTACCCGATGCTCGACGACCGGTCGGTGGGCCCGGAGCTGGAGAATCCCGGCCACCGGCTGTGGACGCAGGGCAGCAACAAATTCGGTTGGTCGGCCTACCTCGGCGATGCCGATCCGGCCACCGCGGTGCCGGGACGTCGTGACGACCTGGCCGGCCTGCCTCCGGCCTGGATCGGCGTGGGGACACTGGATCTGTTCCACGACGAAGACATGGCCTACGCCGAGCGCCTGCGGGACGCCGGGGTCGACTGTCAGGTGGAAGAGGTGTACGGGGCGTTCCACGGATTCGACCAGATCGCCGCGAAAACACCGGTGGCCCAAGCCTTCATGGCCAGCCAGTGTGAGCGTCTACGCGCGGCGTTCGCCTGATTGACGCTGCTCGCGCAAGTGCCGGCAGGCCAGCCCGAGCAGTGACCTGTCGGCCGCCGACAGCGCCCTGACCCTGGGCACCTGACCGGAGACGATCCCGGCGAACCGCACGAACAGCTGCTCGGCGGTCATCCCGAACTCGAGCCAGACGTCGTCCTCGCGCGGACCCCCGTAGGGAGCCCACGCGAGGACGAACTTCAGCAGGACACGCTCGAAGGAGTCCATCTACCGGTCGAACGCGTCAGTCTCGAACAACGTTGTCCTCGAAAACAATCCGGCCGATCAACTCGTAGCGGCGCGGATCGCGCAGCTTGAAGTAGGTGGCCATGCCCGCGCCGAGGACGAAGATGCCCACCACGATCCACGGCGTCAGCTTGAACAGCAGGGTGCCGGATGCGGTGCCCGCGGCGGCGTCCTTGTGTTCCCACAGCAGGTACACGACATAGAGCATGCCGATCCCGCCGAGTCCGGGGGCGACGAGCGTCTTGAACCAGTGCTTGGACACCGGGTGGTTCTTCCGGATGTGGAAGTAGCTGATCACCGAGAAGGCACACAGCGACTGCACGATCAGGATCGCCATCGTCCCGAGGATCGCCAGCAGCGTGTACATGTGCACGTAGGGGTCCATTCCGGCGAACAGGAAGGCCAGGATGATCACCAGCGCGATACCGCTCTGCACGAACGAGGCGATGTAGGGCGAACCGTGTGTGGGATGTGTTGAGCCGATGGTCTTCTGCAGTCCCTTGGACAGACCTTCGCGACCGAGCGCGTAGAGGTAGCGCGAGGCACAGTTGTGGAATGCCATCCCGCAGGCGAACGATCCGGTGACCAGCAGGACGTTGAACACCGTGATGGCCCATTCGCCGTAGGCATCCCGCACCGGGGCGAAGAAGATCTCCGAAGACGTGGCGGAGTCCTGTGCCAGTTCCACCGCGTGCTGCGGGCCGGTGCCGGCGATCGCCATCCAGGAGACGAACACGTAGAACACGCCGACACCGACGACGCTCAGCATCGTGGCGCGGGGGATGATCTTCTTGGGGTTACGCGACTCCTCGCCGTACATGGCGGTCGACTCGAACCCGACCCATGACCAGAATGCGAAGAACAGGCCCAATCCAGCACTGGCACCGGCGATTCCAGCTGCCGGCGAGAAGGCACCGATCGGGTTGATGGTCTCGGCGATCGCGAATCCCTGCGGGCCGCCGCCCTTGAACAGCACCGCCACCGCGCCGAGCGCCAACATCACGATCTCGGTCACCAGAAACACGCCGAGCACCTTGGCGGTCAGGTTGACGTCGAAGTAGGTCAGGGCCGCGTTGATCACCAGCATCAGCAACGCCGGGATGATCCAATGGATATGGACACCGAGCTGGGATTGCATGAAGTTCTGGAAGAAGAACGAGAAGATCCCGATGAGCGAGGCCTCGAAAACCACGTAGGCCATGGTGATCAGCCCGCCGCTGGCCATCCCGACGATACGGCCGAGGCCGTGGGAGATGTAGCCGTAGAACGCGCCGGTGGTGGTGATGTGCTTGGCCATGGTCGCGTAGCCGACGGCGAAGAGGCCGAGGACGACCGTCGCCACGATGTAGCCAGCGGGGGCGTGTGAACCATTTCCGAAGCCAACAGCGATCGGGACATTGCCGACCATTGCGGTGATCGGTGCAGCCGTCGCCACCGCCATGAAGATGACGCCGACCGTCCCGACGGCGTTGCGCTTTAGTCGCTGTACATCGTGAGCTGCAGATTCGCTCTTAGCGACAACTTGTTCGGTCATCTAGCGGAATACCTTCCAGGTAACAGTGGATGCTCGATGTGGCCTGGGCCACAGTGCGAACCTAAGGCATATTGGCACGACCAAAAGCGGTTCGCAAGCGCTACTCGCAACCATTGACACAAATGGTTGCGACCGTTTACGGTGAGGGCCATCACAGCTACCGGGTAGCTACTCAAGGGAGCCGCATGTACGACTACGGCACGTTCACGTTCGAATCCAAAGCCGAAGTGCTGGATAGGGCGAAGACGTTCTGGAATCCAGACAAGACGCAGTTCTGGACCGACACGGGTGTCGATCTGGTGATCGACCGCAGGGAAGGCTACTTCCTATGGGATATGGAGCAGCGTCGTCTCATCGACATGCACCTCAACGGCGGCACCTACAACCTGGGTCACCGCAATCCCGAAGTGATGCAGGCGATTACCGAAGGCATGCAGCACTTCGACGTCGGTAACCACCATTTCCCCTCGGTGGCCCGTACCGCCCTGGCACAGCGCCTGGTCGAGACGGCCCCGGCGTCGATCAAGAAGGTGGCGTTCGGGTCAGGTGGCGGCGAGGCCATCGACATCGCGCTCAAGAGCGCCCGGCACGCGACCAAGCGCCGCAAGATCGTCTCGATCGTCAAGGCCTATCACGGCCACACCGGCCTGGCGGTGGCCACCGGCGACGACAGGTTCGCCAAGTTCTTCCTGGCCGACCAGCCCGATGAGTTCCTCCAGGTGCCGTTCAACGACATCGCCGCGATGGAGAAAGTGCTGGCCCCCGGCGATGTCGCCGCGGTGATCATGGAGACCATCCCGGCCACCTACGGATTCCCCCTTCCCGCACCGGGATACCTGGAAGCGGTCAAGGCCGCTACCGAAAAGCACGGCACGCTCTACATCGCCGACGAGGTGCAGACCGGACTGATGCGCACCGGTGAACTGTGGGCCATCACCAAACACGGCATCGAACCCGACATCCTGGTCACCGGCAAGGGCCTGTCCGGCGGCATGTACCCGATCACCGCCGCCCTGCTCGGCGATCGTCCAGCGCAGTGGCTCGATGAGGACGGCTTCGGACACATCTCCACTTTCGGCGGCGCCGAACTAGGTTGTGTCGCGGCGATCAAGACCCTCGAGATCTGTACCCGCCCCGAGGTGCGCTCGATGGTCCACTACATCTCCGACATCTTCGACCGGGGCCTGCGCCGCATCCAGTCCGACCACCCGGACTGGTTCGTCGGAATCCGGCAGAACGGTGTGGTGATCGGTCTGGAGTTCGACCATCCCGAGGGCGCGAAGTTCGTGATGCGCGAGCTCTACCAGAACGGGGTCTGGGCGATCTTCTCGACACTGGATCCCCGTGTACTGCAGTTCAAACCGGGTCTTCTGCTCTCGCGCGAGCTGTGCGAAGACGTCCTGGACCGCCTCGAAGTAGCGGTGAGCCGGGCCAAGACCGCCGCCATCGGACGGAAGGCATCATGACCAGTACTGCACAGGCCGGCCACATGCTCGAACGGGCCAGGTGGGCCGCCGCGGCCTACGCCGACTACGACGCAGCCGCGGTGAGCAACATCGTCAACGCCGTGGCCGAGGCCGGCTACGCCGAGGCCGAACGCTTTGCCGCCGAGGCGGTCGCCGAGACCGGCATGGGTGTGGTGGCCGACAAGGTCACCAAGAACCGGGCCTGCTCCCGGGGCATTGTCGACTACTACCGGGGAGAAGATTATGTGTCTCCCCGGATCGACGACGCCCGCAAGATCGTCGAACTGCCCCGGCCCGCAGGGGTGGTGCTGGCATTGACGCCGACCACCAATCCCGTTGCCACGGTGTATTTCAAGGTGATCCTGGCGCTGATGACGCGCAACGCCGTCGTCGTCGCGCCCCATCCCCGGGCCAAGCAGTGCTCAGCCGAGGCCGCCCGCGTGCTCGCCGAGGCCGCCGTCGCGGCCGGTGCGCCCGACGGCATCGTGCAGGTCGTCGATGAGCCGTCGATTCCCCTGGTCCAGGCACTCATGGCCGACGAACGCACCGACGTCATCGTCGCCACGGGTGGCAGCGGCGTGGTTCGTGCCGCGTACTCGTCGGGCAACCCGGCGCTCGGGGTGGGCCCGGGCAACGTCCCCGTGTTCGTCGACGCCAGTGCGGACATCAACGCCGCCGCCAAGCGGATCGTGGACAGCAAGGCATTCGACAATTCTGTGCTGTGCACCAACGAGTCGGTGCTTATCGTCGAAGAGGCCGTCGCCGACAAGCTGCGCTCGGCGCTGACCCGGGCCGGGGCACACATCCTCGACGAGGACGGGGCCCGGCGGCTGCGGGCCTACATGTTCGCCGACGGCCACCTCAACACCGATGTGGTCGGACGGGACGCCGCATGGATCGCCGGGCAGGCCGGCCTGCGGGTAACCCCGAAGACTCGCGTGCTGATCGCGCCGTTCGACGACGTGATCACCGAAGAGATGCTGGCCCACGAGAAGCTGTCCCCGGTACTCGGCATGACCACCGCTGCCGACACCGCGCGGGGAATCCGGGCGGCCCGGGCCGTGGTGCGGATCGGCGGGGCCGGGCATTCGGCCGCCATCCACAGCGAGAACCCCTCGGTCATCACCGAATTCGCCGCGCAGGTTCCCGTGCTACGGGTCTCGGTCAACGTCGGCAACTCCACCGGCAGCTCGGGACTGGATACCAACCTGGCACCGTCGATGACCATCGGCACCGGGTTCGTCGGTCGCAGTTCGATCGGAGAGAACCTGCAGCCGCAGAACCTGATCAACTGGGCCCGTGTCGCCTACAACAGCGACGCCGGGGTGCCCATGGGCAATTTCGCGGGCATCAACCCGTGGCACTCCCCCGCCGGTCCGGTGCCCGAATATCCCCGCGCCTCCAACGACCGCGACGGCGTCCCCGTCACGCCGCGCCGTTCATACCCGACCGCCAACCGGTCGTCGGATCCCGGGCTGGACACGCTGCGCGCCGAACTCCGCGCACTGGTCGTCGAAGAACTCGCACAACTGATCAAGAGGTAGGGCTGTGGCTGAACTTCGTTCCTTCATTTTCATCGACCGGCTGCAACCGCAGACCATGTCGTATCTGGGTACCTGGATCAAAGGTGCCCTGCCCCGGGCCAACCAGGCCGCCCAGATCATCGAGGTGGCTCCCGGTCTGGACATCGAGGGCGTCACCGACGTCGCCCTCAAACACGCCGAGGTCAAGGCCGGAATCCTGGTTGTCGAACGGCAATTCGGCTACCTGGAGTTCCACGGCGAGACCGGGGCCGTCAAGGCCGCTGCCGACGCCGCGCTCGATGAGCTGGGCGGCGACACCGGAAGCGCTGTGGCACCGAATGTGCTGGCCTCGCGGATCATTTCGAGCGTCGACCATCAGCACGCATTCCTGATCAACCGCAACAAGATCGGGTCGATGGTGCTCCCGGGTGAATCGCTGTTCGTGCTGGAGGTCCAGCCCGCGTCGTACGCCATCCTGGCCACCAACGAGGCCGAGAAGGCCGCCGACATCAAGGTGGTCGACTTCCGGATGATCGGCGCCACCGGCCGCGTCTACCTTTCCGGTACCGAAGCCGACATCCGCACCGCGGCCGAGGCCGCCCAGGACGCACTCGCCAGGGCCACGGCATGAACCGTGACGAGCTGCGCGCCCTGGTGCGCGAGGTGGTGCGGGAGGCCGTCCGGGATGCCGGCGCCGCCGCCAAGACTCCGGGGCCGGTGGCTGTCCCCCCACCACCGGCTCCGGCTCCAAAAGTGCCGCCGACGGTCGCCGGATTGTCGGCACCACCGACGGTCGCGGCCCAGTTCGGTGTCGAACCCACCGGGCCCCGCGCAGTCGACGGCAAGAACCGCACCGAGACCGTGCAGCTGACCAACGACAGGGACCTCGACACGTTCGTCCGGAAGTTGTTGCGCCTCTTCGAAAGCCCCAAGACACGCGCTGACCTGAAGGCCGGCCGGCTCAGCTTCCGGTTGGCCGGAGCGTCCCGCACGTCGGGTGGCGGGGCCACCAGACGCATCGACAGTGGCGCGGTCACCGAACGTCAGATCGCCGACATGGCCGGCGGCACGCTCGTGCTCGGTCGCAAGGCGGTGCTCACCCCACTGGCCCGGGAGAAGGCCCGCACCTTGGGAATCAAGATTGAAAAGGAGCCAAAGTGCTAGCAGCGACTGTCACCGGCAACGTGTGGTCGACCCGGCGCGTCGACGGTATCCCCGCGGGCGCCTTCCTCGAGGTCGAGGTCGACGGCACCGGATCGAAGCTGATCGCCTTCGATGTCCTGGGCACCGGCGTGGGCGAGCACGTCCTCGTGGCCCAGGGCTCGGTGGCATCGGGTTGGTTCACCGGAACTCCGCCGCCCGTCGACGCCCTCATCATCGGATCCATCGATATCAATTCAGACACCCAACCCTGATACCGAACCCAACAAATAAGGAGAAACAACTATGTCCAGCAACGCAATCGGATTGATCGAAACCAAGGGCTTCGTGGCTGCGCTGGCCGCCGCCGATGCCATGGTGAAGGCCGCCAACGTCACCATCACCGATCGGCAGCAGGTCGGCGACGGCCTGGTCGCCGTGATCGTCACCGGCGAGGTGGGTGCGGTCAAGGCCGCCACCGAGGCCGGCGCCGAGACTGCCTCGCAGGTGGGCGAACTGGTCAGCGTGCACGTCATCCCGCGTCCGCACAACGAGCTCGGCGCGCACTTCTCGGTCGCCAGCAAGTAGTCATGCCTACCAAAGCGGAGGAGAGCACGCGGATTCGCACCCAGATCCGCGTCTACCTGTTGGTGGAGGACCTGCAGCGCCAGTTCGCTGCATACCTCGGGACGCCGACCCGGGCCAGGGGATACCCGCCGTACGAGGGTGAGCATGCGCTCATCGTCGAGGTATCCCCCGCCCTGGCCATCGAGCGGGTGATCGATCTGGCCCTGCGTGAAGTCCCCGGCATACAGCCCGGAATCCTCTACGTGGAGCGCCAGTTCGGCGTTCTGGAGATCCACTCGGCCAACCTGGACGATGTCCGGCGCGCCGGCGAGGCGATCCTGGCCGGCACCGGCAACAAGGCATCTGATCAGTTGCGGCCGCGGGTCCTCTACCACGACATCATCGAGAACATCACCGATCAGCACGCGGTGATCCTCAACCGCAACCGGCAGGCATCGATGATCCTGCCCGGGCAGTCACTGCTGGTGTACGAGATGACCCCGGCGCTGTTCGCAGCGGTCGCGGCCAATGAGGCGGAGCGCGCCGCACCCGGGCTTACTGTGGTCGACGTGCAGATGATCGGCGCTGCTGGAAGGCTCTACATCGGTGGCAGCACCGCGGATGTCACGGTGGCACGGGACCGGATCACTGCAGTGCTCGACAGTATCGAAGGACGGGATCACTAATGGTCATCACCGACGAGATCGATGTCGCGCAACTGGCGTTACGCCAGTACGACATCGGGACGGACGCGACCCTGAGGTTGCTGAACCTGTCCGAGAATGCCACGTATCTCGTCGAGGACGGCAGCACCCGGTCCATCCTTCGAGTGCACCGGCAGGACTACCACCGGCCCCACGAGATCGAGTCCGAACTGGACTGGCTGCAGGCACTTCAGACTGACAGTGACGTCACGGTGCCCTCGGTGCTGCCGGCCAGTGACGGTCGGCGACTGGTCACGGTCCAGGGTGAGGAGACCGGCGGAATCGCCCGGCATGTCGTACATTTCGGCATGGTCGCCGGGGCCGAACCCGACGAAGGGTCGCTGACCCTCGACGATTTCCACACGCTGGGCCGGATCACCGCTGCGCTGCACGACCATTCGCAGCGGTGGGAACGGCCGGCCGGATTCGGCCGGTTCTCGTGGGACTGGGAGCACAGCCTCGGCGCGAAACCGCGGTGGGGCCGCTGGCACGACGCCGAAGGCGTCGGCCCGGCCGAGCAACAAGTGCTCGAACGCGCCCAGGCGCTGCTGCACGACCGGCTGCAGGCGTACGGCACCGGTTCCGACGTCTACGGGCTGATCCACGCCGATCTGCGGCTGGCCAACCTGTTGGTGGACCCTGACCCCGCAGGAGCTCCCAACATCACCGTCATCGACTTCGATGACTGTGGATTCGGTTGGCATTTCTATGATTTCGGCACCGCAGTATCGTTCATCGAACACGACCCAGCCCTGCCGGAATGGCAGGACGCCTGGGTGAGCGGCTACCGCACGCGACGCGACCTGCCGGCCTCCGACGAGGATATGTTGGCCTCGTTCGTGCTGCTGCGCAGGCTGCTGCTGCTGGCCTGGATGGGCAGCCACAGCCACTCCAGGGAATCGGCCACCAAGGCCATAAGCTATGCCGCGGGTAGCTGTGAACTCGCCGAGCGCTATCTGCGCTCCAACGGCCTCACCTTGACCTGACTCTCAAAGGATCTCAACCATGTTCGCATCGCTTCAGGGCCGCTCGGCCATCGTCACCGGCGGCAGCAAGGGCATCGGCCGCGGCATCGCCCAGACTTTCGCAAATGCCGGCGTGGACGTCTTGATCACCGGCCGTAACCAGACCGACCTCGATGAGACGGTCTCGGCGCTCACCGGCACCCCGGGTCGGGTCAGCGCCCTGCGCGCCGACGTGACCAGCCCTGAAGACGCCCGTCAGGTGGTGGACGCCGCCGTCGAACGGCACGGCGGACTGGACATCGTCTGCGCCAACGCCGGCATCTTCCCGTCCGGGCGTCTGGAAGACCTCACCCCCGACGACATCGACCAGGTCCTCGCGGTGAACTTCAAGGGCACCGTCTACATCGTGCAGGCCGCCCTGGCGGCACTGACCGCCAGCGGCCATGGACGCGTCGTCATCACCTCGTCGATCACCGGCCCGATCACCGGATACCCCGGTTGGTCGCACTACGGTGCATCCAAGGCTGCCCAGCTGGGCTTCCTGCGCACCGCGGCGATGGAACTGGCACCCAAGAAAATCACCGTCAACGCCGTCCTGCCCGGCAACATCGTCACCGAGGGCCTGGACGAAATGGGCCCCGATTACCTCAACCAAATGGCCTCGGCAGTGCCTGCCGGTCGCCTCGGTTCGGTCGCCGACATCGGTAATGCGGCGTTGTTCTTCGCCACCGACGAGGCCGCCTACATCACCGGACAGTCGCTGGTCGTGGACGGCGGACAGATTCTGCCCGAATCGCACATGGCCATCGCTGAACTCTAGTTCAACCTGGATAGAATTGGCTGGACCAATACACGGGCAGGGGGCCGGGGTGGCAGTTCACAGCGAAGAGTTGCGCAGGCACATCGTCGCCGACATCAACGCGGGCACCCCCGGCGCCAAACTCGGCAGCGAGCGTGACCTGGCCGAACGCTACGGCACCAGTCGCTCCAGCCTGCGCCAGGTGCTGGCCGCGCTGGAAGAAGCCGGGATGGTGCACCGGGTGATCGGCCGGGCCGGCGGCATCTTCATCAGCCACGGTCAGGTAGAGCGGCATCTCTCCGATGTGGTGGGGGGGCCCGCCTTCCTGGCCAACCAGGGGTATGTCGCGGGCACCCGGGTGCTCTCGACGCGCATCACCACCCCCGACGACGCCACCCGGAGCGCGCTGCGTCTGGGTGCAGGCGATTACGTGATCGAGATCCAGCGCGTCCGCCTGGCCGACGGCTCGCCAATCTCGCTCGAACACGCCCAGTTCCCCGCGGACGCCTTCCCCGGCCTGCTGGACCAGCAGTTGGGTGGGTCACTCTACGAAATCCTGCAATCCCGATACGGTTTGGTCACCGGCCGGGCCGATGAGCGGATCGAGGCAGTCAACGCCACCAGCAATGAAGCCACCTTGCTGGGCATCAAGCCCAAGGCGGCACTGCTGTTGATCACGCGGATCACCTACGACCAGAACGGTTCCCCGTGCGAGTTCTCCCGCGACCTGTTCCGCGGGGACCGCACGGCGCTGGCCGTCACGGCGAAGGGCAGCGGCATCGCCACCCACGCCGATGCCAACACCGCCTCGGTCACACTGCAGCGCCAGGCCGGCTGACTGAATGCTCGGCCGCCCGGCTGAGTTTCACGGGATTGGCCAAGAAGCGGATCTCACCCGTCCTGAGGCTCATCGTCGGGGCTGATGATCCGGAGGCCCTCGGGCTCGGCGATCGCCTCGTCGACGTCGCGCGCAGGCCCCGGCCCGGGCGGCTTGTCGGGCCGTTCCGCATCCAGCTTGCTCTCGAGCGATTCCGGCTCGCCCGCACGGTCAGCACCGTGCCACTGCTCCGGGGGATCGACCACATCGTCGCCGTCGGCATTGGCGACTTCGTCGGAATCGGTCGACTCACTCGGCGAGAGAGTGTCGTCCGGGCCATTTTCGATATCGCTCATGGTGGTGGGATGCCCACGGCACCGCCGCGGGAAACTCCGGCAGATCGATCAGGCCGCACTCTGAGCAGGCGCAGCGGTCACACCTTTGACGAAGTCACCGATATAACCGATGGCCCGCCTGCCTTCCGGCAGGACCTCGGCGGCGAGCGGGAAGTCGTGGATCTGGCCGCTCCAGACGTGAAGCTCACAGGGTGTATGCGCAGCGGCCAGCCGGGCGGCCACCAATTCCGAGTCGGCCAAGAGTAATTCGTCCGCGCCCACATGGATCATGACCGGTGGCATGCCCGCCAGCTCCGCTGTGGCCGGGTCGATCAACGGCTCGGCGTCACACCGGCCGGGCTCACATTGGCTGCGCCGCACACAGTGCGCGAAGGCCGACAACGCCGCACCGGTGAACATCGAGCACCGAGAGACATTGCGGTGAGCCAGTTTTTGCGCCGGGTTGAGATCGATCAACGGCGAGATCGCGGCCAGCCCGGCAGCCGGCACCACACCGCGGGCCAACGACCTCAACGCCGTCCCGAAGGCCAGGTATCCGCCGGCCGAGTCACCGGCGATCACTGTCCGCTCGGCGCCGTAACCCCGCCGCCGAAGCCAGGACAACCCGGCCAGAGCATCCTCCACGGCGTCGGCAAGGCCGCACACGGGCAACATCCGGTAGCCGACGTTGAGCACCAGTGCGTCTGCCGCAGCCGACAATCGAGAAGCCAGAGCACGGTGGGTGTTGAGCCCACAGGTAAGAAACGCCCCACCGTGCAAGTACAGAATCGCGTTACGCCCCGATGTCCCCGGCGCGCGCACCAGTTCCGCCGGGCAATTCGGCAGTGCCACGGGCTGCACCGACACCGCAGCGCGCCGCGGGACCAATCCGACAAGATGATCGATGGAGCCGAGCGGCCACGCCAGATCGGGCTGCAACGCCCAGGCACGGATCGCGTTCTTCACGGCCAATCGACAGCCGAATCCCAGGACCGCGGCCTCAAGGCTGCTCCTGCGATGCAATACCCGTTTAGCCGCGTATGCCCCGGTCATGTCGATCATCTCCTGTTGTCATCACAACGAATACCCGCACTTGCGCGTGGCAAACGGTCGATCGGGTATTCCACGGCAATGCACAGCGCAGCGCCGTTCGTCCCCGAGACACATGAGTTGTCCGAACTGGCCCACGCGGCGCGGCACTGTGAAGGGTGTCCGCTGTATCGCGACGCCACCCAGACTGTCTTCGGGTCCGGACGACCGTCCGCACGGGTGATGCTGATCGGCGAGCAGCCGGGCGATCAGGAGGACCGGGCAGGAGAGCCCTTCGTCGGTCCGGCGGGCCGTCTCCTGGACAAGGCCCTGACCGCCGCTGAGATCGACCGCGACGAGCTCTATCTCACCAACGCCGTGAAGCACTTCAAGTTCACCACCAACGAGCGCGGCAAACGCCGTATCCACAAGACCCCCAGCCGAACCGAGGTGGAGGCCTGTCGGCCATGGATCCTCGCTGAATTGGACGCGGTCTCACCGGACGTCGTCGTTCTGCTCGGAGCGACTGCGGCCAAATCCCTGCTGGGCAACGACTTTCGGGTCTCGCGCCACCGAGGGGAGATCCTCCACGCCACGGGCCTGATGTCCGACCGGCACCCGGTGCTGGTGGCGACGATTCACCCGTCGGCCGTGCTGCGCGGACGGTCGCAGACCCGCGACGAAGCCTTCGACGGACTGGTCGCCGACCTTCGGATCGCCTACGCGACGACGCGAACCGTGCGCAGCGAAGGATCGGCGGGGTCCGGCACGTTCATCCCTGCCGCCAAACCGGTACGCAGGTAATCCAGCACTGCCTCGTTGATCCGTTCACCGGGAACCACTGCCGGAATGCCCGGCGGGTACGGGGTGATCTGTTCGGCGGAGATCCGGCCGGCCGCCTGCTCCACCGGAACATCCTCGACCCGGCCGAAGAACGCATGGCGGGGCGACGCCACGGTCTCCAGCTCCAACTCCGTCGGCGACGGCAGGTCGACCCGCGGCGGCGGGTCGAAATCGTAAGCGGCCTTCCGCCAAAGCTTCAACGCCTCGACCAACCGGCCCGCGGTGTCCGGGCCGTCGGCCAACGACATGGTGGCCAGGACCCGGCGATGGTCGGTCATCCCCAGGTCGAGTTCACAGTGCTCGCGCAACCAGTCTGCCGCCTGGTAGCCCGACGTACCGGTGCCCGACACATCGATCAGCACCTGCAACCGGTCCAGATCGTGTGAGGCCTGCTTGCCCATCAGCTCCTTGTCGAGCACCTCGACGTCGTCGATCTCCTCGATCTCGCGCCGGGTCCGTTCAGCCAGTTCCAGTGCGGCGCCCATCAACTCGTGGCCGTGTTCGACCATCTGCCGACGCCAGCCGTCAATCGCGCTGTACACCAGTACGTTCGGGCTCGTCGTCATGAGGAGATCCGCACATGCCGATAACCGGTTCTGGTCCACGAGGTCGCCCTGCAGATGAAACACCGAGCCCGCCGCTTATCAGGCGTTAAATTCTCAAAACACGCCTTAAAGGTGTGTTGAAGTGCAGTTTTATCCACGCATACATGTAACCTATTAGGTATGAGCAGCCAAAATTTTGCCGACCGGCAGCGGCGTGGCGCGAGGTTGAGTGTGGGATACCGGGGTAAATGTTTACCCCATGGAACTACACGACGATCCTCAGCAGTTGGTGGAGGAACTCGTCCGGCAGCATGCTCAGGTTTTGGGCGAGGCGCATGGGAATCTGGCTGCGCGGCATCCGGAAGTCCCAGATCGTTTTGTCGATCAGGGCAGCAATGTGCGACCGATCACGGTGTCGTGCTCGGTGTTGGAAACGTTTCTGCTATCGCGGTTACGGCGGGAGACTCCCGATTCGACTCTAAAAGTCAAGGCGGGCAACGGGATGGGAGTTCTTCTGCTCGACGGGAAGGGCTCGCGGATTTATGTGCGCAAGCATCCGCGCAATCGGCGGACTGGTCAGCTGATCGAGACTGTGCCGTTTGTGCCGGGTGGGGAGCAGTACAGCATCGAGGAGGTGCTGGGTCACCCGATCGGTGGCGAAGAGGGTATTCCCGAGCCGCAGAAGTATCGGGAATACCTGTTGTGGTGGCCGGACGGTCGCGGGTTTTTCGGCGGCGCGGTCCTCGCGGCGGGACTACTCCTCGACAATGTGGAGGTTCTTTACGGTCGGACACCGTTGCCGCCGCCGATCATGGAGGACCGCTCATTCAATGTTGGTCTCGGCGGGAGCCGTCGGGAGGGCGCGGGACCGGGGACTTTCGGGACACGGCGCCGCGACGACGACTTCGCCGAGGTCGACGAGGACGCTGCGAGCGATCAGGACGAGGAGGACGGTCCGCCGAAATCGTCGTAGCCATCGTGCACAGTGTTGGGTGCATGTGGGTTTCCCAACCCGGTGACGTTGAATTGAGCGCACGATGATTGAGGTTTTTGGTGCACGGGTCCGGCAGGCCCGGTTGTTGAGGCGGATGACGGCACGGTCGGTGGTGGAAGCCACAGGCTGGAGTACGTCACGGCAGTCCCAGATTGAGAAGTCGCTGACGGTGCGGCTCGACGACGGCGATGTTGCGTTGCTGGCGGGGTTGTTCCGGTTTCCTGCAGCGTTTTTCAGCTCGGAGCCGCGGACACGGATCACCGCGAACGAGTTGCTGTTTCGGGCGCCGAAGTCAATGACGTTGGGTGAGCAGGAGTTTCTGGCGACGTTCGCGTCGTTGGCAGGCGATTTTCTCGGTGAGCTCGATGGCCGGTCGAAGCTGCCTCCGGTGAAGGTTCCGACGGTCAGTCCCGATGAGCTGGCACACAGTTCGATCACGGTGGCCGCAGCACGTCTGCGTGAGGCGATGGGACTGGAACCCGATGAGCCGCTTGACGATTTGATGTATGAGGCCGAGCGGCTGGGTGCTCCGGTGATTGTCCGGCGCCGGGTCGCCGGTGAATGGGAAAGCGAATTCGCCGCTACCGGTGGGCGTTCTCGTGATGAGCGGCATTTGGGGTATTCGAGTTGGGTGGGCCGGTTACGGGACCGGCCGCTGCTGGTGTTGAGGGATAGCGACTCGTGGGAGCGGACCCGGTTCACGGTCGCCCATGAGCTCGGTCATTTGGTGTTGCACAGTCACGCCTATTGCTCGGTCAGTGCCGCCGACGAGTTGGAGGCAAACCGGTTCGCGACCGAGTTGTTGGCCCCGGCAGGGGTCATCGCCGGTGAGTTGCCGCGGGTGATGTCGCTGTTGAATCTGCGTCCGCTCAAAGCCAAGTGGGGTCTGTCGTTGGGGTCGTTGATCATGCATCTGCGGGATTCGGGGCTGATCGCGCCGGATCGGGCGAAAATGTTGACCACCCAGCTGCATTCACGGATCAACCCGGATACCGGGCACACGTGGGGTATGACGGAACCGGGGTGGGCTGACCGCGTCCCGGAGCGGCCCCGGCTGCTGCGTAAGTGGGTGGAGCGCTGCTACGGCGGCGCGTCGGTGCGGATGCTGAGCGCCCGGGATTCGATGATCTATCCCGCTGATGTGCTGGATTGGTTTTTGGCCACGCAGCGGCCGGCGCCGGCGGCCGAGCATAATCCGGTCGCGGCCAGTGTCGGCCATGGCCGCACCGCGGCCCCACCGGCCGATGGCGGCTCCCAGGTGATCCGGTTGGACGATTTCCGTAAGGGCAGGCCATCGTGAATGTGGTGGGGTGCGGCTGACGGTGGCACAGGTGCAGCGGGTGCGCTTTGAGGACCGGCCACCCACCTACACGGTGGTCGGCGTCGACAAGCTGCCCGTGGCCCCGGCGCGCGAGTACCTGACGTTTCTGCGCAACCAAGGGGGCTCACCGAACACGCTGCGCGCCTATGCCTATGGGCTGGCGGCGTGGTGGACGGTGCTGGAGGGTACCGGTACCGCGTGGGATGACTTCCCCACCAGTCTGTTTGGCCAGTTCCTGGCTTATCTGCGCACCGGGGATCTGCCTGGGGTGGCCCGTATCGGTGAACCGGAGCAGAGATTGGCCGAATCCTCGCTGCTGCCGCGCAGTGCGGCGGTGTTGTCGATGTACCGGTATTTCGCCAATGCCCATGACCTGGTGCGCCCCTACCGGCGGTTGTACGCCAGTCATGCTCGTACGTCCCGGCGGGGCCGCTATGCACCGTTTCTGGCCGGGGTCGGCCCGAAACGCGAGCAGGACGGGCCGATTCACCGGCTCCGCGGCCTGCAGCGCGCCGAAACACCGGTGCTGCTGCCGGTGCAGGTCAACGCCATCTTGGATGCGTGCAGTGTCCAGACGGTCTCGGGTGAATGGTCGGGCGGCGGGGCGGGGCTGCGTGACCGGTTGTTCTTCGCGGTGTTGGCCGAAACCGGGATGCGGCTCGGTGAGGCGTTGTCGTTGCGCCACAGTGATTTTGATATTGCCGGTGGCGGTACCCCATCGGTGATGGTGGCGGGCCGTGATGATCATCCGCACGGGGTGCGCGCGAAATCGGGCCCGCGCCGGATTTACATCGGCGACGATCTGGTCGCCCTCTACACCGAGTACGTGTGGCAGTTGGTGGCCGCCGGCGCGGATGTCACGGTCGGCGATCTGGCGTCGTGTTTCGTGTTTGTCAACCTGGTGCGAGGCGTGCGCTATGCCCCGCTGCGACCGGAAACCATCTACGACAAGGTGGATCTGATCACCGCGCGCCGAACCGGCGTGCTGCCTGAGCAGTGGACGCCGCACTGGCTGCGCCACACCCACGCCACCGCGTTGTTGCTGGCTGGGGTGGATGTGCATGTGGTGATGCGTCGTCTCGGTCACGCCGACGTGCAGACCACGTTGTCGACCTACGGGTGGGTGACCGCCGACGCCGAGATGCGCACGCTGGCCGAATGGAAGAACTATGTCGCTGGGTGGAAGGTGAACCGTGACGGGCAATGACAGTCCTGCACCAGCGCATACCCCACCGACGCGCGGTGCCGCCGGGGATCGGTGGACACAGCAGTGGCAACAAGTGCCGCCGCAGTGGCGCAGGCTGGTCTATCACCTGGATACCGGCCCGGCCAACACGGTCTTTCAGCGCAACCCGCGCTACCGGCCCACCCCGGACGGCCACGACTTCACCCCGCAGGGTGTGCCGCAACGGTTGTGCGAGGAGCTCGCGTGGTGGGTGTGGCTGTGTGGACACGAAGAACGTCGCAAGATCGAACCGTCGCTGCTGAAATGGACCAGCGGTGCACTGAGCATCGCCGCCGCCGACTACCACCAACGGCACCGGCGTTACCCGGTCAGTGTCGCTGATCTGAGCGCCGAGGCCATCGTGCGTCACGGGGTACGCGAGTTCGAGCGCCGCACCGGTCGGCTGCCCTCGGCCGGGTTTCGGCGCAACGTGGCCAGTTTCATCGAGCACCTGCACCTGTACGTGTCGGTCCGCTGCACCGACCGGCCATGGTGGGCTCATGACATCTGGGATCTGGACGCTGATCCCCGCATCCCGCAGCGTGAGCACGAACCCTGCCATGACCAGGTTGCCCGCCTCGGAGGGATCGAACCGGTCTGGCTGCGTGAAGGGGTGCGGTTCTGGCTGCGCACCTGTTTGACGGCTGAACTGCTGCGCTGGTCGTCGGTGATCGGCCGCACCCGCGGCATCACCCGCCATCTGGGTCCATTCTTGGTCGAACGCGGGATCGATGATCCGGTGATCAGCACCGACCGGGCGGCGCTGCGGCTGGTGTTCACCGAGTTCACCGAATACCTCAAATCACCTGCCGCGCGGGCCAAACCGGAGCGTCCGCTGTCGGCGGCGACGATCGCGGTCGTCCAGTCCAAGATTCAGATGTTCTACACGTTCATGGTGGACCATGCCGAGGAAGCCGCGGCAGCGACCGGAGATCCTCGCTGGAGCCGGTTGACCGACACCCATACCCGGTTGTGGGGTGCGGCGTTTCGCAGCCGACGCCCTACCGGCGGCCGGGAGCTGACCTGGTTTTCGACCGCCGAGCTGCAGCGGATGCTGTGCTATCTCGACGTGCTGGCCGCCGATGCGGGCAAACCGGTGGTCATCACCCATCCCGATTCCACCATCTCGGTCGTGGCTGGTCTCGGCGATCCGCAAGCGGCCCGGATCTGGCTGCTGCAAGCGTTGACCGGGCGCCGGGCCTCGGAGATTCTGATGCTCGATTTCGACCCGCTGCAGCCGATCCCGGGGCATGACCGCCCCGCGGGAGCCACCGACGTTCCCGATGGGTTCGTGGCCAAACTGCGTTACCAGCAGACCAAAGTCGACGGGGTGGTGCCCACCATTCTGGTCGAGCAGGCCGTGGTCAACGTGATCAGCGAACAGCAAGACTGGATCCGGCGGCGTTACCCGGATTTGGAGACGAAGTACCTGTTCCTCGGGGTGCGCTACCAGCACCAGGGCCAACGACCACGCAGCTATGACTCCTACAGCCGGATCCTCAATCGGCTCGACAACATCCACGGTCTCACCGACACCGCCGGCCACCCGCTGCGGTTCTCCCAGACCCACCGGCTGCGCCACACCCGGGCCACCGAGCTGCTCAACGACGGCGTCCCGATCCATGTGGTGCAGCGCTATCTCGGACACGCCTCCCCGGCGATGACCCTGCGCTATGCCGCCACCCTGCAAGCGACCGCCGAAGCGGAGTTCCTGCGGCACAAAAAGATCGGCGCCCATGGCACCGATATCACCATCAGCCCGTCCGACATCTACGACATGACCCAGCTCTCGGCCCGCACCGACCGGGTGCTGCCCAACGGGGTATGCCTGCTGCCACCGGTAGCCACCTGCGACAAAGGCAACGCCTGCTTGTCATGCGGGCATTTCGCCACCGACGCCACCCACCTCGACGAACTGGTCGACCAACGCGCCAGGACCCTGAAACTGATCGACGTCCGCCGCGAACAGTACCGTGCCCGCACCGGGCGCGAGCTCACCGACGACAACGTGTGGATCCATGAGCGTCGACGCGAAATCGCCTCCCTGGACGCCATCCTCGACCGGCTCCACCGCGACGACGTGACCGATGACGGCGCAAACAGCGTCGCCGGTGCGGGTACCGCCAACCGGGCACCCACGATGCAGACTGCTGCCCGCGGAAGCCACGAATCAGTGTTGCGCAAGGCTGACCCGGACACGCCGCGATGAGTCGCCCCAAGCCGCCGCCACCCACCCAGAAAGCACTGAATGCGCTGGCCGAATACCGCGACGGCCGCAGCGATGAGAAGCGGCGTGCCGTCGAAAAAGCGATCGCCTACCTGCGCAAGACCAACGCCGACATCAACTTCTCCACCGTGTCCCGCCGCGCCAAGGTGTCCCGCAAGACCATCTACAAACACGACGACCTGGTGGCCCTCATCAAGCAGTACCGCGACCGCCCCGCCGCCCGCCAGCCAGCACCGGCCGGCCGCGAAACCAGCATCGACGCTGCGCTGCGCCACCGGCTCGCCGCCAAAGACAAAGAGATCGCCGCACTCAAAGCCACCGTGGCAGAACAACAATCAACGATCGAGCTGCTCTACGGCCAACTCGACACCCTTCACGAACAGATCACCTGATCATCTCACCGTGGGGCGGTCATTCCGGAGCATCCCAGCTGACCCGCGCGCGCGGCGACGGTGTCCAGCTCACCTGTCGGCTAAGTGCAGCAGTCGGGGTCGAGCACCACGCAGAGTGCTTGGAGCGCTTCGGGTTTGACGCGGTGAAAGACGTTCATGCCGCGACGGTCGGAGATCACCAGCCCGGCTTTGCGGAGTTGGCCCAGGTGGTGGCTGACGGTGGATTCGCTCAAGTCGAGCGCCCCGGCCAGTTCCCCGCTGGTCTCCTCGCCGGGGCGCGAACTGAACAGTAGAGACATGATTTTGACCCGCATCGGGTCGGCGAGCGCCTTCAGGCGCATCGCCACCGCCAGGGCGTCGTCGTCGCTGATCGGGCCCGCGGCTACCGGGGCGCAGCATACCGGCGCGGACATGTCGATCACGGGCAGCGCTTTGGGCATGACCCCATCCTGCCACCAATCTTGACATATATCAAAAAGGTGGCATCCTGAGGTCGACGCGTCAATTCGATATATGTCTCAGCCCTAGAGGAGGCGGATTATGTCCCGTGTTCAACTCGCCCTCAATGTTGATGATCTCGATGAGGCGATCACGTTCTACTCCAAGCTGTTCAACACCACTCCGGCGAAGGTGAAGCCGGGCTATGCCAACTTCGCCGTCACCGAGCCGCCGCTGAAGCTGGTGCTGCTGGAAAACCCCGGTAAGGGCGGCACCATCAACCACCTCGGCGTCGAGGTGGAGTCCAGGGAAGCCGTCCATGCCGAGATCGCCCGGCTGACCGGCGAGGGGCTGTTCACCGACGAGGAGATCGGCACCACCTGTTGCTTCGCCACCCAGGACAAGGTCTGGGTGACCGGCCCGGCCGGGGAGAAATGGGAGGTCTACACCGTGCTGGCCGACTCCGACACATTCGGCGCCAGCCCACAGCACCTCGACGAATCCAGTGAGGGTGACGGTGATGTGTGCTGCGGCGGCGCATCCAAGGAGTCAGATCAAGCCGCAGCATCCTGCTGCTAGCCGACCGTTCGCGACCTGCCGCGGCCGTGGCCACACGGGCCGCGGTAGGCGCATGATCGGGGCATGGACCGCGACGCCATCGCTGCCGATCTGGAGCGCGCGCGTGTCACGTTTCACCAGCTACTGGCGGCCGCCGGTCCCGACGACTGGGGCGCCCCGACGCGCGGAACCCGTTGGACCAACGAGCAATTGCTGTTCCACATGGTGTTCGGCTACATGGTCGTGCAGCGACTGCTGCCCCTGGTGCGGGTGATGGGCCGACTGCCTGACCGCGTCAGCGTCACCTACGCCCGGGTGCTCAACGCCGCGACCACGCCGTTTCATCACGTCAACTACTACGGATCGTGTGCCGCCGCCCTGGTTTACAACCGGGTCAGGATGGGCGCCAAACTCGACCGGGTCATCGCCGCGCTGCAACAACGACTCGCCCGAGAAACCGACGACTCCCTGCGCCGCGGCATGCACTTCCCGCCGGGATGGGATCCGTTCTTCTCCGATTACATGACGCTCGAAGACGTCTACCGCTACCCAGGGCGCCATTTCGACTTCCACGCGGCCCAGCTCATCTTCACCTGACGTTCATTTGCCATCTGATTCGATAGCTGTCAATATCGATGTATGTCGAAGTCCCGGGAGATGTTGGCCGATCAAGTGTGTTGCCCTCCGGGCGCCCTGCTGCACGAACCCATATCGGCGGCGGTGGCGGCGGATATGGCGGTCAAGCTCAAGGCGCTGGCCGATCCGGTGCGGCTGCAGCTGTTCTCGGCGATCGCCAGCCACGCCGGCAGCGAGGCCTGCGTCTGTGACATCTCACCCGGGCTGGAAGTCTCCCAGCCGACCATCAGCCATCACCTCAAAGTGCTGCGGGACGCTGGATTGCTGACCTCGCAGCGCCGGGCGTCGTGGGTGTATTACGCCGTGGTGCCCGAAGCGCTGGCCAGCCTGGCCGTGCTCCTCGGCGCGACCACCGCCCACACCGTGGCGGGAGTATCGGCATGACCGACACCACCACATCCCCTCCAGCGGTCGTCGGCAAGCTCTCCACCCTCGACCGGTTCCTGCCCTTATGGATCGGCGCGGCCATGGTCGCAGGGCTGCTGCTGGGCCGCTGGATCCCCGGCCTGAACACCGCTCTGGAAAAGGTTCAGATCGACGGGATTTCGCTGCCGATCGCCCTGGGCCTGTTGATCATGATGTATCCGGTGCTGGCGAAAGTCCGCTACGACCGCCTCGACACCGTCACCGGCGACCGCAAACTCCTGCTCTCCTCACTGGTCCTGAACTGGGTGCTCGGACCCGCGCTGATGTTCGCACTCGCCTGGCTGCTACTGCCCGACCTGCCCGAATACCGCACCGGCCTGATCATCGTCGGACTGGCCCGCTGCATCGCCATGGTCATCATCTGGAACGACCTGGCCTGCGGAGACCGCGAAGCCGCCGCCGTCCTCGTCGCGCTCAACTCGATCTTCCAAGTCATCATGTTCGCCGTGCTGGGCTGGTTCTACTTGTCGGTGTTGCCCGGCTGGCTCGGCCTGGAACAAACCACCATCGACACCTCACCGTGGCAGATCGCCAAATCCGTACTCATCTTCCTCGGCATCCCGCTATTGGCCGGCTACCTGTCCCGCCGCATCGGCGAGAAAACCAAGGGCCGCGACTGGTATGAGGCCAAGTTCCTACCGACGATCGGCCCATGGGCCCTCTACGGTCTGCTGTTCACCATCGTGATTCTCTTTGCCCTGCAAGGCGATCAGATCACCCACCAACCCTGGGACGTCGCCCGCATCGCCCTACCTCTGTTGGCGTACTTCGCCGTCATGTGGGGCGGGGGCTACCTGCTCGGCACGCTGTTGGATCTGGGTTATGAGCGCACCACCACCCTGGCGTTCACCGCCGCCGGCAACAACTTCGAACTGGCCATCGCCGTGGCGATCGCCACCTACGGCGCCACCTCCGGCCAAGCGCTGGCCGGGGTCGTCGGCCCGCTCATCGAAGTCCCGGTCCTGGTCGGATTGGTCTACGTCTCGCTGGCGCTACGTAATCGGTTCAGCCACCACACCTCCCAACACCTGCCCACCGGCTCGACGACGAGAACGGAACCAGCCGATGACTGACAGCCCCGTCACCCACCAACTGCGCCACGACCTCTCCATCGACCAACAACTCGCCCTGAAAACCGCGGCGAGCCGTCTGCACGGCGAGTTCGACGGCACCTTCGGCACCGAAACCATCGAACGGTTCCTCTGCTCGTCCTACGACCAGTTCGCCGGCCGCGCCACCATTCCCAACTTCCTGCCGCTGCTGGCCGAACGGTTCGCCCGCCAGCGCCTCCACGCCCTGGCCCGGGTGGAAGGCAAGATCAGCGACGGCAAACCGACCGTCCTGTTCCTATGCACCCACAACGCCGGCCGCTCCCAGATGGCCCTCGGCTTCTTCACCCACCTGGCCGGCGACAACGCGATCGCCTGGTCCGGAGGGTCAGAACCCGGCAACGAGATCAACCCCGCCGCCATCGAGGCCATGCACGAAGTCGGGATCGACATCACCGGCGAATACCCCAAACCCTGGACCGACGAAATCGTGCAAGCCGCCGACGTCGTCATCACCATGGGCTGCGGCGACGCCTGCCCCATCTTCCCCGGAAAACGCTACGAAAACTGGGAACTCCCCGACCCCGCCGGCCAAGGCCTCTACGCGGTCCGCCCGATCCGCGACGACATCGAAGAACGCATCCACCGACTCCTGACCGATCTGAACGTGCCCATCACCCGCTAATCGCGAAAACCCAAGGAAAACACCGATATGGCCGACAGATCCGTGTTGTTCGTCTGCGTCAGTAACGCCGGCAAGTCGGTGATGGCCGCCGGGCTCATGCGGCAGATCGCCGGCCCGCACATCCGCGTGACCTCGGCGGGCACCCACGCCAAGGGTGCAGTCAACCAACAATCGGTGCAGGCATTGGCCGAAGTCGGCGTCGACATCAGCGACCATCAGCCCACCCAACTCACCGAGCAGATGCTCGACGAGGCCGATCTGGTCGTCATCGTCGGCACCCAAGCCCAACTCGAGGACCATCCCGGCACCACCATCCAACGGTGGGACACCGACGAACCCTCCCTGCGCGGCATCGACGGCATCGACCGCATGCGAATCATCCGCGACGACATCACCACGCGCGTCCAGGCCCTGGCCGCCAACTTGTCCACCGCGGCCGCACCACCCGCCGGCCAGTCAACACAATCCGACCGCCGAGACGGTTGAGGGCCACCCCGCTGCCGTTCGCCACCGATTGAGGGTTGCATTCCGTACCTAGGTACGGGTTTATCGTCGACGTATGGCCAGCGAGGAAACTACGGGTTGGGTGCCCGATTCGTGCTCGTTACCCACGGTTGATCGGCCGTTGCGGGTGGCCGAGTTCGACGGGCTATTCGGTCAATCGGTGCTGCGGTCGGTACGGGTGAGTGCCACACGGTTGGATCTTGTGCTGGCCGCCGACGCCGAGGCCGCTGCCCGCGACCTGGCGGCACGCGAAGTCGGCTGCTGCTCGTTTTTCCGCTTCGACTTCGACACGGCCGGTTCGGATGTGGTGATAAGCATCGGCGTTCCCCCGTCGCACACCGACGTGCTCGACGCCCTCGCACAGCGGATCGGTGACATGACGACGGGGCAGACGCGGTGAGCGACAGCGGATTGCGCAGCGGGCAGGTCGCGGCCGCAGCCGGGGTCAACACCGAGACGCTGCGCTACTACGAGCGACGCGGCCTGCTGCGCCAGCCGCAGCGATCACTGGGTGGACACCGCCTATACCCACCGGAAACCGTGACCATGATGCGGGTGATCAAGGCCGCGCAACGGTTGGGCTTCACCCTCGACGAAGTCGCCGACCTGTTGGCCGCCACCCGACTCGGTAGCCGCTCCGAGGCCGGACTACACACCCGGGCGGCCACCAAACTGGCCGAGGTCGACCAGAAGCTCGCCGAACTTACCGCCGTGCGCGACACGCTGCGTGCTGCGCTCGCCGCGGGCTGTGACGACCTCCTCGCCTGCGCCGAAAGCCCCTGCTGCCCACTACCATTCACCGCAGAACCCGACAACGAGACGAAAGGCGGCACCGGTGGCTGCTGCTGACGACCGCGCCCGCAAGGCGTGGTGGGCATCGATCGGCGTCGGGGCGCTGGCATGTGTGGGCTGCTGTGTGGTCGTGCCACTGCTGGCCGCGGCCGGCATCGCCGGCGGTGGCATGCTGCTCGTCGGTTCCCGGTGGCTAGAGCCACTCGGATTCGCGCTCATCGCCGTCGGAGTCGTCGGGGTGGTCGTGTCACAGATCCGCGCCTACCGCCGACGCGGAGCCGACACCTGCCAGTGCACTCGTCCGAACACGAACACCAGTTGCCGGTGCCGACGATCACAGCCGGCAGCGGCCCCAGTGCCCGGCCAGGTCTCCTAGGGTCATCACCATGGTGATCCGTTCAATCCTGTTGTTCGTGTTGGCCGCGGTCGCCGAAATCGGAGGCGCGTGGCTGATCTGGCAAGGTGTGCGCGAGCAACGCGGCTGGCTATGGGCCGGGCTCGGCGTCATCGCACTCGGAATCTACGGGTTTGTCGCCACCCTGCAGCCGGATGCGCATTTCGGCCGGATCCTGGCCGCCTACGGCGGCGTGTTCGTCGCCGGCTCACTGGCCTGGGGCATGGCGCTGGACGGGTTTCGACCCGACCGCTGGGACATCATCGGCGCCCTGGTCTGCCTGGCCGGCGTCGCCGTGATCATGTACGGCCCACGCGCGCACTGACACTTCCCCAGGAGGGGCATGCTGTGATCGAGTTCCTGTCCTGCAGCACCGGCAATGTCGTCGGAATCCGGTTCAGCGGCAAGCTGAACCGGCAAACCTACCGCGACGTGCTCGGCCCACGAATCGACTCCCTTCTGGAGCAGTACACCACGTTGCGGGTGCTGATCCTGATCGACGAATCCTTTGAAGGCTGGACCCTTCCCGCGGCCTGGGCCAACACGATCTTCGACCTCAAACATCGACGTCACTTCGACAAGATCGCCATGCTGGGCGCCCCGAAATGGGAAGAATGGTGCGTCAAAATACCCGCGGCACTGCTCATCCGCGGTCAACTGAAGACGTTTCCACGCGATCAACTCGAACCCGCATGGGACTGGCTTCGCGCATAGCGCCCGCTGAGCGGTCAGGCCAGCGTCAGCCAGCAGCGCCACCACTGGTGGTGGGCCTATGTGTGCGTTGCAGCCGCCGTCGGCGCTTCGGTCGTGGCACCAGCGGCCAGTGGTGTGGTGCGTCCGGCGCGCACACCGTTGGCGATGACGACGATTTCGTGCACCGTGCCTATGTCAACCTAAATTGGCTCCGCCTGGGCGGTGTCAGTTGGCCCCGCCTGGAGGCGTGCAGAACTCGCGCGGGTTGAGCGAAGCTGGATGTATGCGTGTGGAGCTTCTCACGAGCCCGGGGTGTCCGAATGCGGCGGCGGCTCGGCGCTTGCTCGCCGAGTGTCTGTCTGAGGTGGGTATCGCTGACGATGTGGTGGTGGAAAGGGTCGGTGCATATCCATCGCCGACGGTGCTCGTTGATGGTGTGGATATCATGAAGCCGGGCACTGAGTTGGCAGCTGATGCATGCCGATTGGACCTTCCGACCAGGGATCGCGTGCTGGCGGCGCTGCGGAGTGCGACACCGTTGACCTGATCGATCCGGGGTTTCACCCCGTTGCTCGGCCGACCCCTCTTGGCTGTGACGTGATCCTGTTGCGCCCCGAGTTCAACTGGCTGTCGTGGTTTCCTGGGTGCGGGTGTGTGCCAGCCGGTGGGAGTCGGTTCCGGTTTCGATGATGGCGCCCCGGAGGGGTTTGGTGCGTCCGGCGCGGACCCCGTTGGCGATGACGACGATTTCGGCGAGTTCGTGCACGGCGACGACCGCGGCCAACCCCAGCATCCCGGTGAGGGCGAGCGGAATGAGTACCGTGATCAGGCCCAGTGAGAGGCCGACGTTTTGCAGCATGATGCGCCGGGCACGGCGGGCGTGGGCGAAGGCTTGGGTGAGGTGGCGCAGGTCTTCACCCATGAGGGCGACGTCGGCGGTTTCGATCGCCACGTCGGTGCCCATTGCGCCCATGGCGATGCCGAGGTCTGCGGTGGCCAGGGCGGGGGCGTCGTTGACGCCGTCACCGACCATGGCCGTCGAGGAATGTTGGCGCAGTTGACTAATCAGCGCGGCCTTGTCTTCGGGCCGCAGATCAGCATGCACCGTATCGATCCCCACCTGCTTGGCCAGGGCGGTCGCGGTCGCTTGGTTGTCACCGGTCAGCATCGCCACCTGATAACCCCCACGGCGTAACGCCTCGACGACCCGGGCGGCTTCGGGCCGTAGTTCGTCACGCACCGCGACCGCCCCAATGACCTGACCGTTGTCTTCGACCAGCACCGCGGTCGCCCCGGCGGCCTGCATCTTGGCGACCTGTTCGGCCAGCGGGCCGGGATCGAGCCAGCCGGGCCGACCGAGCCGCAACCGGCGGCCGTCGCGATACCCGGTGAGGCCGGCGCCGGTGACCGCCTCCACCTCCTCGGCGGGTCGGACCGGGCCCTCGGCGGCGGCGAGGATCGCTGCAGCCAGGGGGTGTTCGCTGCGGGCCTCCAACGCCGCCGCGACCTCCAGCACATGCTCGCGGGTGGCGCCGTTGGTGGTGGCGACGTCGATGACGGTGGGCTTGTTGGCAGTCAATGTGCCGGTCTTATCCAGCGCCACGGTGCGGACCGCGCCCAGGGCTTCCAGCGCCGCGCCGCCCTTGACCAGGACGCCGAGCTTGCTGGCCGCGCCGATCGCGGCGACCACGGTGACCGGCACCGAGATCGCCAGCGCGCATGGGGAGGCCGCCACCAGCACCACCAGGGCGCGTTCGATCCACACCAGCGGATCACCCAACACGCTGCCGATGGCCGCGATGAGGACGCCGGCGATCATGATCGTCGGGACCAGGGGTTTGGCGATGCGGTCGGCCAGGCGCTGGGCTTCGCCCTTGCGGGACTGCTCGGCCTCCACGATGGCCACAATGCGGGCCAGCGAGTTGTCGGCGGCGCTGCTGGTGACCTCGACCTCGAGCACCCCGGTGCCGTTGATCGACCCGGCGAACACCTCATCACCGGGCCCGGCCTCCACCGGCACGGATTCGCCGGTGATCGCCGAAACATCCAGCGCGGTACGGCCTGAGACGATGACCCCGTCGGTGGCGACGCGTTCACCGGGTTTGACCAGCATCCGGTCACCCACCCGCAATTCGCTTGGCGGGATGATGGTTTCGGCGCCGTCGCGCAGGACGGTGGCCTCATCGGGCACCAGCGACAACAGGGCGCGCAGGCCGCGGCGGGTGCGGGCCAGCGAGTATTCTTCGAGACCTTCGCTGATGGAGAACAGGAACGCCAGCATGGCGGCCTCGCCGACCTCGCCGAGGATCACTGCGCCGACCGCGGCGATCGTCATCAGCGTGCCGACCCCGATCTTGCCTTGGGTCAGCCGGCGCAGCGTCGAGGGCACGAACGTGTAGGCCCCGATCGCCAACGCCAGCGCATACAACCCGATTTCGACCGGGCGGGGCCCGCCGGCCCCGCCGACCACATACCCGGCCAGCAGCACCACACCCGCCACCGCGGCGGCGCGCAGTTCGGTGATCTCCCAGAGCCGTTCGGGTTCGTGCTCGTCGTCGCTACGTTCGTCGCTGCCGCAGCCACACGCCTCACTCATCGAGCAACCTTCTTCCGCTGATCGGGGAGGCCGTAGTTGGGGCACAACGCCACCGCGTTGCCGGTGGCCTCCAGCACCGCCTCGGCCGCGCGCAACATCTCCAGCAGCTCCGGGCGGGCCAGCCGATACACCGAGGCGCGGCCCTGCGGCCGGAAATCCACCAACCCGCAGTCACGCAGGCAGGCCAGATGCGCCGACACCGTCGACTGCGCCAACCCCAACTCGCCCGTCAGATCCACCACCCGGGCCTCACCACCCGCCAGGCGGCGCAGGATCGCCAACCGGGTCGCATCCGAGAGGCTGTGAAACAACGCCGTCGCCGCATCCACATTCCCGCACACCGCGGGATCGACCGAACCACTTTTCATCGCCACATAACGATGATAGCGTCCAATGCTATTGATCGGTCAACCTCGCCAACATCGATGCCATGCGATATAGCCGCCGATCCCACGAAAGAGGTATCTGAATGGCGCGCGCCAGCCGCATGTTGCTCACCGCGTTCGTCATCGCCGCGATGGCGATCGGTGCGCTGGTCTACCTGTCGGTGCGCGACCGTGACTCGACCGCCCCAGCGCAGTCCGATACCAGCGAGATCGGGCAGGTGGTGCGGGAGAACAGTCACCGGCTCAACTCGGTGCCTGAGAGCAAGGTGACGTTCGTGGAGTTTCTCGACTTCGAATGTGAGGGTTGCCGCGCGGTTTACCCGGAGATCGAAAAGTTGCGGGCTGAATACGGGGACCGGGTGAATTTCGTGATCCGCCACTTCCCGCTGCCAGCGCACGTCAACGCCGAGCGGGCCGCCCGGGCCGTGGAAGCCGCCGCCCAGCAGGGCCAGCTGGAGGCGGTGTATCGCAAAATGTATGACACCCAGGCTCAGTGGGGTGAAAAGCAAACCCCGGCCGATGACGTATTCCGTGGATTCGCAGCAGAACTCGGCCTGGATATGGCCGCTTTCGACGCGGCCTACGCCGATCCCGCCACGCTGGAGCGCATCCGGCTCGACATGGCCGACGGCCGGGCCTTGGGGGTGCAGGGCACGCCGACGTTTTTCCTCAACGGCACCCGCATCCAACCGCACAGCTATGAAGACCTCGCCAAGGCCCTTGATCAAGCGCTCGCCGAGAACTAACCGCGCCGTCCCACGTCCATCGGCTTTAACGCCCATCTCCACATCGGCACCTATCCCAGTCCCGGCCAGGAGGTTTCACCCATGCCCGCCACCGCGCTCATCTTCTACGTGATCTTTGCCGTCTTAGGGTTCGGCTGGCGCAGTTGGACCCAATACCGCCACACCGGATCCACCGGATTCCGCGGCATCCACGGTCGGCCCGGGTCGCTGCAATGGTTGGCCGGTGTCGGATTCATCGCCGCCATCCTCGCCGGGGCGGCCGCGCCCCTGCTGCAACTGCTCGACATCCTCACCCCGATGGCCGTGCTTGATGCGCCGTGGATCCAGACCACCGGCATAGTGCTGGCCGTCGCCGGGATCGCCGCCACCGTCCACGCCCAACGCGACATGGGCCCATCGTGGCGCATCGGAGTGGACCCCAGCGAAACAACCACATTGGTGCGCCACGGCGTGTTCGCGCTGGTACGCAACCCCATCTTCACCGCCATGCTGATCTTCGCCGCCGGCATCACCCTGATCACCCCAAACCCGCTTGCCCTGGCCGCCTTCGCCGTCTTGTGGGCCACGATCGAACTGCAGGTACGAGTGGTCGAAGAGCCCTACCTCAACACCATCCACGGCCAGGCCTACCGGGACTACTGTGGGGCTGTCGGCCGGTTCGTTCCCTACATCGGACGCCGCCTGACCGTCTGACCGCCGACGCGAGGTGAACCATGCCCACCGATGATCGCACCGCCCGCTGGAACCGGTACTGGGACAAGAAATCTCGCACCTATGACCGTGAGATCGGGTTCTTCGACCGCCACCTGTTCGGCGACTCCCGCCAATGGGTCTGCAGCCAAGCCACCGGCGACGTCCTGGAGGTCGCGATCGGCACCGGACTCAACCTTGCCTTCTACCCCGAGAACGTCACCCTGACCGGGATCGACTGGAGCCAGCAGATGCTCGACATCGCCCGCCAACGCGCCGCCGACCTCGGTCACCCCGCCACCCTGCAACAAGCCGACGCGCATCACCTGCCGTTCGACGATGCCAGCTTCGACACCGTCGTCTGCACCTTCGGGCTCTGCGCCATCCCCGACCACACCCAAGCCCTCACCGAAATGACCCGAGTCCTGCGCCCCGGCGGAAAACTCATCCTCGTCGACCACATCCGCAGCAGCACCGCCCCAGTCCGAGCCGTGCAGCGGGGCCTCGAACTATTCACCATTCCCCTCGGCGGCGAACACTTCCTACGTCGCCCCCTAGAGCACCTGCGGGCCGCGACCGACCTCGCGATCGACCATCGTGAGCGGTTCACACTCGGCCTCGTCGAACGCGTCGTCGCCCACAAAACCCCTGCCACCTGACCTGCCCTGCAGCCAAGGGGTCCGAGCGGGACACCATCACGAAAGCAGCCGCACATGACCGAATTCACCAGACGCGCCGCACTTGCCCTACTCAGTGGGGCAGGGGCGATCGCCGCACTGGGATACCTGTTGCGCACCAACAGTATTCGCATGCCCACCGGGAACGCCAACGGTCCCGGCATGATGGGCGGAGTCTCCGGCACCGACATGGATCGCTACATGACCATGTTCGCCCGCCACACCGAACTGCGCCGCACCGTGGAAAACATCCCCGGAGGCATCCGTACCACCACCGAATCCGACGCCCCCGATCTCGTCGCGCAACTGCACGCCCACGTCTCCTCGATGTATCAGCATCTCGACCAAGGCGCCGAAGTGAGCTGCATGAGTCAAAGCCTGCCCACCCTGTTCCGCCATGCAACCGACTACCAGCGGCGAATCACACTGACACCTAACGGAGTTATCGCCACCGAGACCTCCTCCGACCCCGAGCTCACCAACACCATCCGCGCCCACGCACACGAAGTCACCGGCTTCGTCACCGACGGCATGCCCGCCATGATGGGCCCGATGATGGGCGGCCGCGGAATGATGGGCTCCTGAATCGTCGCGTCAACCAGAACGCACCAACCAACCCCTAACCGGAAACACCAACAGCCTAACCTGTTTCCGATCAGGCCCGACTAGATCAGATCGCCTCAGCGGGAACAACAGTAAACATCAGAATCTGACCCCAGATAACTGCTCGAAACCGGCGCCCATCTTGTGCACGCTGACCACGCAGACATCCGCACCCGCGTTCATCGCCCAAGTCGGCAGATCCTCGTGGAAGG
Source organism: Mycolicibacterium peregrinum (assembly GCF_002102345.1). Lineage (GTDB taxonomy): Bacteria > Actinomycetota > Actinomycetes > Mycobacteriales > Mycobacteriaceae > Mycobacterium > Mycobacterium peregrinum. The sequence goes on along the minus strand of NZ_LQPP01000038.1, from coordinate 28,871 downwards.
GCAGATGCGCGCCCCACGCCTCATCGACGATCAGCGGCTTGCCCCGGCGGTGGCAAACCTGGGCGATGCCCTCGATATCGGCGCAGGTGCCGTACGGACTGGGGCTGACGATCAGCGCGGCGGCCGCATCCGGGTGCCGCTGCCAGGCCTGCTCGACCTGTTGCGGTGACGGCGGGTGAGACAGGTGGCGTTCGGCGTCCCATTGCGGGGTGATCCAGCGGGGCACGAGACCCGAGAAGATCAGGCCGGCCACCACCGATTTATGGCTGTCCCGGCTGAGCAGGAGACCGCCGTCGCACCCGGCCACCGCCATCATGGCGGCCTTGACCGACAGCGAACTGCCGCAGGTCGAAAACCAGGCCGCCCGCGCTCCCACGGCCTCGGCCATCAGGTCCTCCGCCTGCTTCAGATAGCCATTGCTCATCCGTCGGTCATCGAGACCGCCACTGGCCAACACATCGCTGAAGAACGGCTCTCGACCCAGTACCCGCAGCACCCGCAGATCGACCCCGCGGCCCTGGCGATGCCCCGGCGGCGAGAACCCGTACCGGTTGGAAATGTGGTACTCGTGCAGCGCGTCAAGCAGCGGCGCCGCGGCCTGATTGCCCGTCATGGCGGGTGAGTACCCACATCAGCCCAACCGCCACACACGCGGCTGTCATCACCGCGAATGCCGTCGGGAACGAGAACGAGGTGGCCAGCGCACCGACAGCCAGAGAGCCGAGACCGGTACCGGTGTCGAATCCGACGTTCCAGGCCACGCTGACCGCACCGCGCGCGTGCTCACCGGTCGCGGCGAACGCCTGCACCAAAGTGAGGTTCTGCAGCGCCCCGTAGGCGGTCCCGAGCAGGACACAGCCGAAGATCACCCCGGCTGCGCCGCGGGTCGAGCCGACACCGATACCGATCGCGATCACCGCAAGGCCGACCGCACCGATTCCCAGCATCGGGGCGATGAATCTTGCCGGGCCGTGACGATCGGCGACACCCCCGATCCACCACCGGGCCAGCGCGGCCGTCCCGGTCATTCCGAGCAGCGCCGCGAATGCGGTGGTGGCGCCACCCAGCTGCGGGGCGAAGGTCAGGATTCCGCCGCCGGCCGCGGTGATCACCACGAGTGCGGCGATCGGTCCGACCAGTCCGCCGACACCGTGCAGCCGATCGGAGTGCGCCTCGTGGGACAGGATCGGTGCCGGGCGGGCGAAAGCCAGCGGTAGCCCCAGGAGCGGGGCGGCGGCCAGCACGAACACCAGCTGATATCCCACATGCTCGGCCAGCCACGGCGCCAGCGGGATGAGCACGAACTGCGGTGCCGCGATGGCCAGGCCGTACGCGCCGATCGCCCGGCCGCGGCGCTCCTGCGGGATCAGCGCCGCGATACCGCTGACACCACAGACCGTCAGGACGCCGAAACCCAGTCCACGCAACGCCGCCAGCACCAACACCTGCCACAGGGAAGTGGTCAGCGGGTGCAGCAGTGCCGGCGCTCCCAGCAGTACCAACCCGAGCGTCAGCGTGAGCGCCCATCCCGCGCGCCGCAACAACCGCCCGACCAACAACTGCGCGATGACGGTGCACAGCATGAGCAGGCCGTTGACCACTCCCGCCCCGAAGTTGTCCGCGCCGATCCGGACCGCCCACATCGGGGCCACCGGCAGCAGCAGGGAGAAGCCGGCGAATCCCAGTGCGGCACAGGCCAGCAATGCGGGCATGCCTGGTACCCGCCACACACTGTCGCGGGTCACCGCCGGAACACCACCGCACCGGCGATGATGGTGGCGGCCACCAGATCGGCGTCGAGCGTATCCACCACGCGCTGCGGAGAGCCCGCCAGCAGGCACAGGTCACCAGGTTGGCCGGGGGCGACGCTGCGCGGCCGGGCCGGATTCCCGGCGCTGCCCAGGAAGAGCGTCAACGCACGACGCCCCGAGATCCGTTCGACCGGGTTCAGCACCACACCGTGCGGGGTGCGGCGGTGCACCGCAGCGCGCATGGCCGCCCATGGGTCAGGGGCGCCGAACGGCGCATCGGTGGACAGCGCCACCGACACCCCGGCGGCCAGCAGAGTCGCGAGCCGCCACAGTTGACCGTGCTCGGCGCGAGGCACATCCGCGTGGTACTGGTCGCCCCGCTCCGCGACGAAATTGGGTTGGGTCACCACCGTGATCCCGAGGGACACGAGGTCGTCGATACAGTCCTCGGGCACCATCGCGGCATGCTCGATCCGGTCGGTCGGGTGACTGCCCGCGGCGCGTAGCGCGGCGATGGTGACGACAAGTTGGGCCGCCGTCACGCAGTGCACAGCCACCGGTTGACCGCCACGGTGCCGCTCGGAAATCCAGGCCGTCAGCTTGTCCAGGTCAAGTCCGTCATCGTGCAGGATTCGCTTGCCCGGCGCCAGGTAGTGCACGCGCTGCCGCATCCCGATGGGGCGATCTGCGGGCTGAAGGTCCGGGGTCGCATCGGTGATGCCGGTGACGCCATAGCCGGCCAGGCGGGCGCTGAACTCCGCGATCTGGGTGGGACGCCGCTGCAATGCATCCGACCAGGTCGGGTCCGCGCTGCGCAACCGCCCATCGGGATGATCGCCCAATCCCAGGGCCGCGAGACCGGGCGAATTCACCGTCCACATCACCCCGCTGCGGTGCTGCACCCGCACCGGTGTGCCCGGCATCAACCGGTCCAGCATGTGCCGGTCCAACGGGCCGGCCACCGCCTCGTGATAGCCGACGGCCCGGATCCACCCGTCACTGCCCACCACTGCGGTCGTCAGCACCTGCGCCAGTGCGGCCTCGCCGACCACCTCGGCCGGGCCGACCCGGATCGAATCCTGTTCAGCTGCAGCCGAATGCACGTGCAGATGGTGATCGTGCAGCCCTGGGATCACGGCACCCGATGCCGCGTCGAGCACCTCTTCACCGGGCTCGGGCGACAGCGACGCCGCGACCTGCTCGATGGTCTCACCGACCCGGATGTCGACCACGGCTCCGTCCAGCAACGTCGCACGACGAATCAGCATGGGGCATCGGTCCGTTCCGCCACCAACCGGCGCACCGCCTCGTTGTGGGCTCCGAGTTCGGGGCCTGCCGCACCTGGTGTGGGACGGACCGCCTGCGCCCGGGTGCCGTCATCGTCCGAAGAGCGGTATCCGGCAGCCACCGCCGCCATCGAGAACTCGATCAGTTCACCGCCACCGCGTGCCCGTGACTGCGCCACCGCGGCAGCGGCGTGCAGTCCGGTGAGAGGGTCGGCGATGGCGTCCCCGCTGAACATCGGTGCACCGTCGCGGTATTCGACCAGACCACCGGATACCGCAGCATCGTCGCCGAACGCCACCCAGTCGGCCCTGCCCCCGTCGGTACCGTGACCGGTGATGCGCAGCCAGATCCGCCCTGGCCTGTCCGAGACTTTGTCGGGCCCCAGGCCGCGACGGGCCAGCGCGGCCGGTCGCGAAGCCTCGATCACCACATCGGCCGCGTCGATCAGTGCGGCCAGCTCACTGGGATCGTCGAAATCAGTAGCGTACGAGAGCTTTCCACCGTTCATCCAGTCGAAGAATTCCGGCTCACCGGCGCGGGTGCCGTCCGGCCGGCTCCAGCTTTCGACCTTGACCACGGTGGCGCCGGCCCGGGCCAGCAGCTGACCGCACAGAGGCCCGGCCCACATCGACGACAGATCGGCCACCAGTACCCCGGCGAGCGCCGCGGGCCCGGCGGAGCCGAGCGGGTGCACCAGCGGGGGCGCCGGCCGGGTTTCACCCAGTACGCCGACCGGCAATCCGAGCAGGCGAGCGCGTTCGGCGACCGTCGCGGCGCCGGTTTCCGCCACCCATCTCCGGATCGCCGGCCAGGCATCGGTGGCTACCGAATCAGCCTGCAGCAGTGCGGGGATCATGGCGATGTCGTCGGGCCGCGAGAGGGTCAGGGCGCACCATCCGTCGCGAGCAGCCAACAGGTGCGTAGCCCCACCGGTCGAGATCTGTCCGCGGGGCGCGATATCCATCAGCGCGGCGCGGCCGGTCAGCAGTTCGGTGGCATCGAGCGTGACACCGGTGTGTGCCGTGAAGCCGTCGGCGACCTCCTGGGCCTGCCTCAGCAGTGCCCTCGGAATCGCCAACTCCGCCATCAGAACTGCAACGCGCTGAACCGCCAGTCCAGCACCTGGCGGTCGGGGTCGTCGGGTCCGCCGGCCGCGTACACCAGCGAGCGCAACCGCAGCACCCCGGCATCGGCCGATTCCACGCGCAGCTCACTGAACAGGGTGTCACCTTCGTGCACCGGACCGGTGTGGTCACAGGACTCCCAGCCCAGCACGGTCACCAGGTTGGGCAACAACCGGTTGACCTGGGCCAGCGCGAGCCCGATGGTGTGTCCTCCGTACACCAGGCGCTGACCACCGGCGCGCCAATCATGATGGGTGGCAGCAATATTCAAGGTCAGCCGGGCCAGTTCGGGGGCGCTACTGACCACATCGGCGGTGCTGTGGAGCACCGCGCCGGACAGGCCCGGATCGAAATGCGGCCCTGGTACCCGGGTGCGGAATGCCTCGGCATCCCAGTCGGCAGTGGGGTTCGGCGCGGCGGTATCGGCCCCGATCGCCGATAGATCGTCGGCGTGCCCGGTGTCGACGTCATCTCCGGACAGGGGCAACATCGCGCAGCGGTAGAAGTCGAGGACCTTGCGGTCCAACTGGTCGACAGTCGTCATCCGCAGGGCAGCCAGGCCGGTGGCCGCCCGTCCGGGCTTGATCGAGTTCTGTTTGAGACCAACCACTTCGGTGCGGGTGTACAGGGTGTCACCGATCATCGGGCAGCGGTGGAACGCCAGTCCGCGGTAGAACAGGTTCGCCTTGACCCGCTGCGTCACCAGCGTGCTCTGGCCGATCGCCACATCGCAGACCAACCCCGGGTGTGCCAGCGGCCCCGGTTCCCCCGTCACCGCGGTGGCGAGGCCGGTATCGAGCGCCAGACGCAACCGGTCGCCGAGGATCGCCTGGTGCGTCGCTGCCGCGCCGGCGGTCAGCGTCATCGACGGTGCGGTGTCGAATACCTGGCCAACCACCAGGTCATCGAAGTACGGACCACCCTGTTTCACATCTGGCACTATGCCATTCACCGACGCTGATCCTTCGGCTAGGGCGCGGAAGTGCGAGAAGGGACGGCCCTCACCGCAGAGTCACCGTTTCGGGCCGCACCTCATCGACCAGGCCCCACGTCTGCGCCGTCGCGGCGTCGATAGTGCGCCCGGAGAGCACCAGATACGCGGTGCGCCACCGGCCGATGCGCCGCGTGATGCTCACCGTGCCGCCTGCGCCGGGAATCAGCCCCAGAGCCAGTTCCGGCAGGCCGATCACGGCGTCCGGGTGGCACCGGACCCATCCGCAGAAAGCGGCCATCTCCAGACCGCTGCCCAGCACCTGACCGTGCACCTCGGCGCGGCAGCGCCGCGCCAACCGTTCGGTGAGTTCGGCGAGCACCAGGGCCGGGCTGTGCCGGGTCCGGGCCAGATGAGCGCTCACCGGGTCGGTGAATGTCCCGAACTCGGCCAGATCGCCGCCGCTGCAGAAGGATCGGCCGTTTCCGCCCAGCACCACCTCGTCGACCGATGGATCCAGCCGAGCGACTTCGAGGGCCTCCAGCAGGGCACCCCGGGCATCTGTGGAGAACGCGTTGTGCCGCTGCGGCCGGTTGAAGCGGACGTGCAGCGTGTTCCCGTCACGGTGAGCCTGCACCGGGTCGGGCAGCAGCGGCGCGGTGGCCGGTCCTCGATCGGCCAGCCATCGGGCGAACTCTCCTCCGGACTGCAGCGTCGAGTAGGCCAGCGATTCGGTGATCACCCCGGCTCGGGTCGGCCCGTCCGGGTCGAAAGAGCGCAGCACGTCGTCACACACCGCGGCGGCCTGCGGCCACGTCTGGCAGCGCTCAGTGAGTTCGTCCAGAGCCCGTTGAACCGAGTCCACGGCGACCGTTCGCCGGTCAGTGCTGGGGCGTTCGGTCAACGTGAACGTCACAGCATCGGTCGAGGTGTCGACCCCGACCCGGATTCCCGCGGGTAGCTCGTGGATCACGAGTACTTGTTTATCAGCCCCTGCTTGTACAGCTTGCCGGTATCGGTGCGGGGCAGCTCGGGCTCGAACGAGATGGTCCGCGGGCACTTGTAATGTGTCAGCTTGTCACGCAGCCAGGCCAGCAGTTCCTCGGCGAACTCCGGGGTGGCATCGGCCGGGTCCACGGTCTGCACCACGCCCTTGACGCTCTGCCCCATCTCGTCGTCCGGGATGCCGAAGACCGCGGCGTCCATCACCTTGGGGTGGACGACGAGCATGTTCTCGGCTTCCTGCGGGTAGATGTTCACCCCGCCCGAGATGATCATGTGGTGGCGCCGGTCCGTCAGGTACAGGTAGCCGTCCTCGTCGACATATCCGATGTCGCCCACGGTCTTCCAGCCATGAGAATCCCGCGAGGACGCGGTCTTCTCGGCGTCGTTGAGGTACTCGAAATCGGCACCGCCCTCGAAGAAGATCTCACCGGCCTGACCGGGTGGCAGCTCCTTGCCGTCCTCGTCGAGGATGTGCACCAGACCGTTCATCGGCTTACCGACCGAACCCGGATGCGTCAGCCAGTCCTCGGCGAAGATCACCGTCGCACCGATGGCCTCGGAAGAGGCGTAGTACTCGTCGACGATGGGCCCCCACCAGTCGATCATCTGCTTCTTGATCTCGACCGGACACGGTGCGGCGGCGTGCATCACGCGTCGCAGGCTGGACAGATCGTACGAATTACGCACACTCTCAGGCAGTTTCAGCATCCGGGTGAACATCACCGGCACGAACTGACCCTGGGTGACCTTGTGTTTCTGGATGGCGTCCAGGCAACCTTCGGCGTCGAACTTCTCGAGCACCACCGTGGTGATGCCGGCGGCATGGGTCTGCATCGACCACACCGACGGTGCCGTGTGGTAGAGCGGCGCGGGGCTCAGATACACCGAGTCCGGCTGCATCCAAAACCCGACGAGCGCCGACATCATGCCGGGGGTTTCCGACGGCGGGACATGCGGGAGGTCGCGCTTGATTCCCTTGGGCCGGCCCGTCGTCCCAGACGAGTACTGCAGCAGATCGCCGTCCAACTCGTCGGCGATCGGGGTGCTCGGCAGGTCCGCGACGGCCTCCGGGTAGCGCTTCCAACCGTCGAGTTCGCCGTCAGCGATGAGCAGCGTGCCCGGCAAGCCGTTGGGCAGCTCCTTCTCCAGACCGCTCAGGACGTCCTTGAGGACAGCGGAGCCGACGATGGCCTTGGCTCCGCTGTTGTCGATGATGTAGGCCGCCTCGGCGGCGGTCAGATGCGTGTTGATCGGCACGTAGTAGAGCCCGCTGCGGCGGGCCGCCCACATCACGGCGTGAATGTGCTCGTTGTTCTCCATGAGAATCGCGACCACATCGCCCTCTTGCAGACCCTGCTGCCGGAAGTAGTGGGCCAGCCGATTCGCGCGGGCTTCGAGCTCACCGAAGGTGACGACGGTTCCGGTCGGATGGAGGATGATCGCCGGCTTTTCGGGGTTGGCCTCGGCATGCTCGCGGATCTGCATGATGGCACTGTAACCGGCGCCACTTGACAGGTGTCAATTAGGGCGGGGTTACACCCGACGGGCAGGCCGTGAGCAGGTGTTTGACTGCAGAAGCACCAGGACCGCTCCCACCGCCAATCACGGCCCTGGCCGGGTGCGGCGGACCTACGATGTCAGAACGCCCAGCGGATCGAGCGTGGGGAGCGCCGATGCGATTCACCGAACGGCGCTGAGGACGGCCCAGATATGCCACCCGGCATCGCCACCTTCCTGTTCACCGATATCGAGGGGTCCACCCGCCGGTGGGAAGCCGACGCCGATGCGATGCGAGCCGCCCTGACCCGGCACGACGACGTGCTCCGCACCGCCGTCGACACCAATCGCGGGCGGGTGTTCAAACACACCGGCGACGGCATCTGCGCCGTCTTCACGTCACCGACGTCAGCCGTCGAGGCCGCGTTGGCGGCCCAGCTGGTGCTCGAACTGCCGGTGCGGATGGGCATCGCCACCGGCGAAGCCGAGCTCCGCGACGCCGATTACTTCGGGGTGGCGCTCAACCGGGCAGCCCGGATCATGGCGGCCGGCCACGGCGGACAGATCCTGCTCGACGGGGTGACGGCAGGCCTGTTGAGCGCCGTCGACCTGATCCCGCTGGGGTCGAGACGGCTACGCGACATCGCCAAACCTGTGGACATCTATCAGGTCCGAGCCCCGGGATTGCGCACCGAGTTCCCGCCGTTGAATGCCATCAACGCCGCGCGAGGCAACCTGCGGGCTCCGACGACCAGCCTTGTCGGACGCGAACTCGATCTCGCCGAGCTGGACGCGGCCCTGAAAGTGCATCGTCTGGTGACACTGACCGGGGTCGGCGGTGTCGGAAAGACGCGACTGGCCCTGGAGGTCGCCTCGCGGTCGGCCGATGCGTTCTCGGACGGGGTCTTCGTGATCGAACTCGCCGCGGTCGGCGATCCGGCCGCGGTTCCGGACTCCGTCGCGACGGTGCTCGGCATCACCCAGCAGGCCGGGCTCACCGTCGCCGAGAGCGTCGCCGCGGCCCTCCAGGGACGCTCACGGATCCTCATTTTCGACAACTGCGAGCACGTCCTGAACGCCGCCGCCGACCTGATCGAGACGATCCTCGCGCAGTCGTCGACCGTCACCATCCTTGCCACCAGCCGCGAAGGGCTGAGGCTCAAAGACGAACAGCTGTGGCCGGTTCCGTCCCTGGACATCGGCGACGACATGGGTTCCACAGCCGCCGCGTTGTTCATCGAGCGAGCTCAGGCAGTCTCACCCCATGCGACGTTCACCTCCCCCACAGAGTCGGCTGCGGTGGTCGAGGTCTGCCGCCGCCTGGACGGCATCCCGCTCGCCATCGAACTTGCGGCTTCCCGCATCGTGTCGATGACGGCGACCGAGATCCGCGACCGCCTCGACGATCGGTTCCGGTTACTGGTCGGCTCGCGCCGGGGGCTGGAACGCCACCAGACGCTGAGCCACGCCGTGCAATGGTCCTACGATCTGCTCGACGGTGATGAAAAATCCTTGTTGACAAAGCTTTCCGTTTTCCACGGTGGATTCAATCTGACGGCGGCATGCGCGGTCGCCGAGTCCGGCGATGAACTGGGCACGCTCGATCTGCTCGACGCCCTCGTCCGCAAGTCGTTGTTGGTGGCAGACCGGACATCGCCATACACTCGCTTCTCGATGCTGGAGACCATCCGGCAATTCGCCGAGGCACAACTCGTCAGCCACGGCGACGCGGCGGCGGCGCGCACCGCACACGCACAGCACTTCGCGGGTATGGAACCCGAAGTGCATGCGTTGTGGGACAGTCCGCGCCAACGCGAAGCCTACGAGTGGTTCAACCTCGAGTTGGCGAACCTGCGTGCGGGATTCCGTTGGGCCGCCGACAACCGCGACCTTGATACCGCTGCCACAATCGCGGTTTCCTCGATATTCCTCGGGTACTTCCTGGAACAGTGGGAGCCCATTGCCTGGGTCGAGGAGATCATCCCGCTTGCGAAAGCTGCACGGCATCCACGTCTGGCGCAACTCCACGTAGGGGCAGCGAACTGCGCGGCATTGGGCCGGCTCGACGACTTCGACGAGTACGCCAAGGCAGCTCGGGCGGCGATCGAGAGCGGAGAGTTCAACAGCGTGGGCGACGAATTCTCGTGTGTGGTGGCCGCCGGCTACAGCACCACGGGCCGGCCCGACCTGGCAGTTGATTGGTGCAAAGCCGCCATTGCACGGAATCCCAGCCACCACACCGCCAGCGACGCGGTGATGGTAGTGGCGTTGACCGTGTGCGGCGCCATTGGCGAGGCGATGGAGGTATCGAAGAACCTGCTCTCGGCTGCTAGCGCCGCCGACAATCCGAGCCTGGCCGGGGCCGCGCTGCTCGGATATGGCTGGGCCCGGCGGGAATCCGATCCCACCGAGGCCTACACAGCCCTTCGCCGGGCACTGGCGATCGCCGGCGAAAGTGGCGACCGCCAGCAGACTTCCATCATCGCGGGGCTCCTGACTGGACTCGCAGCCGACCGCGGCCAACTTACCGAGGCCTTCGACTACATCACCCAAACCGTCCGGCACTACTACGATTCCGGCACCACGGAACTCATGCGAGTCACGCTCGGGCTACTCGCGGCGTTGCTTGTTCGACTGGGCTTTCACGAGCCTGCGGCCACCATCATGGGATTCACCGTGGCTGCAATCGGACACCCGAGCTTTCCCGAGATCAACGCCGCAATCACCCATCTGCGCAACGTTCTCGGCGAGCAGCGCTACCAGTCACTGGCAACGGCGGGGGCCATCATGACCACCCCCGAGATTGCCGATTATGCGTTCGACCAGATCGACCGGGCCCGATCCGAACTGGCCGCCGAAGGTTGAACCGGGACGTTCACTCGGCGCCCATTCCCCGCAACAGCAACACCAGGCCCGCACCGGCGTCATCGAGCGGCTGCAGCGACCGGGCACTGCGGCACTGGATGATGGCGCCTTCGAGTGAACTGACGATGAAGCTACCGAGTGAGAGGGCGGTCGCGGCGTCCACGCCCTTGGCCTCGATCGAAGTAGCGATCACCCTGGCCCAATCAGCAAACACCTTCGCCGAAGCTTCGCGCACCGCCAAGGCGTCCGGGCCTGCCTGGGCGGCCGCCACGATCGGACATCCGCCGGTGAAATCACTGTCGATCAAGTTCTGTTTCCAACCGCCGATGAAGGCGTGGATCACGTCCTCGGCGGGCAATGCCTGCGTCAACTCTTCGATCCTGGCGGTGATGATCCGCCCGGCCTCCAGCGTCGCCTGCTCCATCAGCTCCGTTTTTCCGGCCGGAAAGTGCTGGTAGATCGAACCTCGGGCGGTATTGCTGCGCTCCAGGAGGTCGCTGAGGCCCGTGCCGTGGACGCCGTACTCACGCATCAATTCGATCGCGCTCAGAATGAGACGTTCCCGCGGGCCCGCCACCGCAGCCACCTCTCTCCATCATCAAATAGACCAGTCGGTCCATCCTAGTTGACCGCACATAGACCGATTGGTCTACGATGCCGAAATGCACAATCTGGCGATCTTCGGCAAACTCGCCCGAGTCTGCGCGAAGTATGCGTGGGTGGTCCTGGGGGCGTGGCTCGCCCTGGCCGGCGTGCTCAATCTGGCCATCCCCCAGCTCGAACGCACCGTGGCCGAGCACTCCGCGCCGTTCACCCCGGAGAGTCCGACCACCGAAACCCTGCGGCAGATGTCGCGGGACTTCGACGTCCCCGACACCACCGCCGTCGGCAGCATCGTGGTGTCCAGCGACCGGGTTCTCGGCACCGCCGACACCGCTTACTACCGCGACCTGGTATCGCGACTGGTGGCCGACAAGGACGACGTCGCCTACGTGCTCGACACCTACGGCACCCCCGGGCTGGAGGACCTAGGCCTGAGCCCCGACGGGAAGGCCATCCACCTGATCGTGGCCACCACCGGCGACGTCGGCTCGACCCGCGCGCACCGGTCCACCGAGAACGTCCGTGCCGTGGTCGAAGAACTTCCCCGCCCGGCCGGGCTCGACGTACATTTCACCGGCGCCGCACCGACGCTGTCGGATCTGTTCTCCGCCATCGACACCTCGCTGGCCATCATCACCGTGGTATCGGTCGTGCTGATCACGCTGCTACTGCTCGCCGTCTACCGGTCGCTGCTGACAGCGATGATTCCCCTTCTCACCGTGGGTATCTCACTGGCCGTGGCGCGGCCGGTCATCTCCTGGCTGGGCGGGCACGAATTGATGACCGTCTCCAACTTCACCATCGCGCTGGTCACCGCGATGGTGCTGGGCGCGGCCACGGACTACGGCATCTTCCTGCTGGCCAACTACCACGAAGGCCGACGGCGAGGGCTGGATGTCGACGACGCGGTGGCCCGCTCCGGCGCGCATACCGCGGGTATCGTCATCGCCTCCGCTCTGACCATTGCCGGTGCCGGAATGGCCATGATTTTCACCAAGATCGGGATGTTCCGCACGGCCGGACCGCCCATCGCGCTGGCGATCGCAATAGCGGCGGCGGTCAGTCTGACGCTGACCCCTGCGGTCATGGCGCTGTGGGGCCGGCGCGGTTATGCCGAACCCCGGCCGCTCGACGAACGACGTTGGCGCAAGCGCGGGGCGGCCATCATCCGCCGGGCCCCGGCCCTCGTCGCCGCATCGTTGGCGTTCCTGCTCGCCACCAGCTCAGTGCTGTTCACGTTCGAACCGAACATCGACGAGAACGCCATGCAGTTGCGCGCCACCGACAGCAAGCGCGGCTACGAGGCCGTCTACCGCCATTGGGGCGTCAACGAGGCCGCCCCGGAGTTCGTCACCATCCGGGCTGACCACGACATGCGCAACACCAATGACCTGGCCGCGCTGGACCTGATCGCCATGTCCATCGGCAACCTTCCCCAGGTCGCCTACGTCCGCTCGATCACGCGGCCTGAGGGAAAACCCTTGCCCGAAACGGCCATCGGTTCTCAGACCGCGCAAGTCGGCGCCGGTCTGGCGGACGCCCACAATCGCGTCGAACAGGCCATACCGCAGCTCAAACGCCTGGCCTCAGGGGTGACCCAGCTGCACGACGGCTCTGCCGACGCCGCCGAGAGACTGCCCGAACTTGCCAAGGGCGCCCACGATCTCGTCACGCTCACCCGGAACCTGCTAGGCACCCTGGAATCCGCGAACCGGGTGGTCGACACGGTCTCTGACGGATCGCTCGATGTGGCGGCGGTTGTGCGCACCATGTCCGGCGCCACCGATGCACTGGAAGGTGCGGTGAACGAGATCGACGCCACCCGAGACAAATTGGCCGTCCCCACGGCAGCCGTACATGCGGTGTTCGACCCACTCACGACATCCGATCCCGGTCCTGACTGCACGGCGGACTGCATGCGCGCACGGCAGGCATTCGCCGACCTCAACGCCGCCACCGGTGGCAAGGCGCAGCTCGCGATCACCGGATTGACGCTCGCCGCCCCGCTGGTCCCCGAGCGCCCGGTGACCACCGCGCTGGAAACGCTGCCCGACCTGCGCGCGGGCATCAAAGGCCTGCGGACCATGCTCGACCAGCTGGGCACTCGCACGCCCGAGCAGACCCGCGGAGATCTCAACCGGCTGATGTCCGGAATCAGCGAACTGTCAACGGGTCTGGGCCAACTCACCACCGGGCTGGGCCAGGTCAAGTCCGGCACTGACACCATGATGGCGCTGACCACCGAACTCAGTGCAGGGCTCAACCGCGCGTCGGACTTCCTGCATCGGATGTCCGCCGACACCAGTACCGGCGCGGGCCGGGGTTTCTACCTGCCCGAGGAGGGCCGCGCCGACCGACGGTTCACCGCAGGTGAACGAATGCTCATCTCCCCGGACGGCCACAGCGCCCGCATGATGGTGGTCTGGTCGGTCAACCCGTACGGCGCCGAGGCGATGGGCGCGATACCGGACCTCATCGCCGCGGCGAACAATGCCGCAACGGGAACCGTGCTGGAGCACGCCCAGATCAATTCGACCGGCCTGGCCTCGCTGTCCCAACGCCATATCGATCAGACCTGGCGTGATTTCGCACTTTTCGGGATCGTCGCGGTGGCGGCCGTGCTGCTGGTGCTGATCGTGATGCTGCGCAGCCTGGTGGCGCCGGTGCTGATGATCGCCGCGGTCGTGTTGTCTTTCGGCGCGGCGGCCGGAATGTCCACTCTCATCTGGCAACACCTCATCGGGATCAACCTGGACTGGTCGGTCTTCCCGGTGTCGTTCATGGCACTGGTCGCCGTCGGCGCCGACTACAGCATGCTGTTCGCCGCCCGCATCCGCGAGGAATCCCACAGCGGCGTGATCAGCGGCATCATCCGCGGGTTCGGCAGCACCGGCAGCGTGATCACCACCGCCGGAGTCGTTTTCGCGATCACGATGTTCGCGCTCACCAGCGGTACGGTGCTCAACCTGGTCCAGATCGGGTCCACGGTCGGCATCGGCCTGCTGCTCGACATCACCGTGGTGCGGACGTACCTGGTGCCCGCCGCGATGAGCCTGCTCGGCGAGCGCATGTGGTGGCCGGCGCGGGCGTAACATCTTGGCCCCCAACGCAAACGCGCACCCTCGTGATTCACGAGGGTGCGCGTAATGCTTGCGCGGTGCGGCGTGTCCAGCGGCAGACACGCACGCTCGCGGGGTTAAGCCTCCGACAGGCGGTGCTTGAGGGCGTCGAACTCGTCCTTGATGCCGGTGGGCAGCTTCTCGCCGACGAACTCGAACCACTCTTCGATCAACGGGAGTTCGGCCTTCCACTCCTCGGCGTTGACGGCCAGGGCCTCGTCCACGTCGGCGGGATCCACGTCCAGCCCCGACAGGTCCAGATCGGCCGCGGTCGGCACGATGCCGATCGGGGTGCTCTTGCCGTCGGCCTTGTGCTCGATGCGCTCGACGGCCCACTTCAGCACGCGGCTGTTCTCACCGAAGCCCGGCCACAGGAAGCGGCCGTCGTCGCCCCGGCGGAACCAGTTCACGAAGAACACAGCGGGCAGCTTGGACTCGTCGGCGTTCTTGCCGATGTTGATCCAGTGCTGGAAGTAGTCGCCGACGTTGTAGCCGAGGAACGGCAGCATGGCCATCGGGTCGCGGCGGACGGTGCCGACCTTGCCCTCGGCGGCGGCGGTCTGCTCGGAACCCAGGGTGGCACCGATGAACACGCCGTGCTGCCAGTCGCGGGCCTGGGTCACCAGCGGCACCGTGGTCTTGCGACGCCCGCCGAACAGGATCGCCGAGATCGGCACACCCTGCGGGTCATCCCACTCCGGCGCCAGCGTCGGGCACTGGGAGATCGGGGTGCAGTAACGCGAGTTCGGGTGCGCCGCTTTGGTTTCGGCCTCCCGCAGGTTCCAGTCCTGACCCTTCCAGTCGATCAGGTGGTCGGGCTCGCCCTCCAGGCCTTCCCACCAGACGTCGTTGTCGTCGGTCTTGGCCACGTTGGTGAAGACGGTGTTGCCCGCGGCGATCGTCTTCATCGCGTTCGGGTTCGAATCCCAGTTGGTGCCGGGCGCGACGCCGAAGAAACCGAACTCCGGGTTGACGGCGTAGAGGCGGCCGTCCTTGCCGAACCGCATCCAGGCGATGTCGTCACCGACGGTCTCGGCACGCCAGCCCGGGATGGTGGGCTGCAGCATCGCGAGGTTGGTCTTACCGCAGGCCGACGGGAACGCCGCGGCGATGAAGTAGGCCTTGTTCTCCGGTGAGATCAGCTTGACGATCAGCATGTGCTCGGCCAGCCAGCCCTCGTCGTGGGCCATCGCCGAGGCGATACGCAGCGAGTAGCACTTCTTGCCCAGCAGGGCGTTACCGCCGTAGCCCGAGCCGAAGCTCATGATCTCGCGGGTCTCCGGGAAGTGGGTGATGTACTTCGTGTCGTTGCACGGCCACGGCACATCCTTCTGACCGGGCTCCAGCGGTGCACCGATCGAATGCAGCGCCTTGACGAAGAAGCCGTCGTCGCCGATCTTGTCGAGCGCGGCCTGCCCCATGCGGGTCATGGTGCGCATCGAGACCACGACGTACTCGGAGTCGGTGATCTCCACCCCGAGCTTGGGATCCTCGGCGTCGATCGGGCCCATGCAGAACGGCACCACGTACATGGTGCGACCGCGCATCGAACCGCGGTAGAGGTCGGCCAGGATCCCGCGCATCTCGGTGGGATCCATCCAGTTGTTGGTGGGGCCGGCATCGATCTCACGCTCGGAGCAGATGAAGGTGCGTGATTCGACGCGGGCGACGTCGGACGGATCGGAGAGCGCCAGGTACGAGTTCGGCTGCTTCTCCTCGTTCAGCTTCTGGAAAGTGCCCGCCTCGACCAGGTGAGCGGCCAGACGGTCGTACTCCTCGGCGGACCCGTCGGCGAAAACCACCCGGTCGGGCTGAGTCAACTCTGCGACCTCCTGAACCCAGGCCAGCAGTCCCTGATGTTTCGTCGGTGCGGTGTCCAGACCCGGAATGGTCGCTGAGGTCATCAAATTCTCCTGCGTAGGTTTGTGTAACCCAACCCCGCGTCACGACGCGGTCACGGCTACCCCTTGGGTAGAGGTTAACGCGGGTGACATACCCACGGTGAACCAGTGGTATGTCCGATCACTCACAGGAACGATTCAGATCGACGTTATCAGCTGGTTACTCGTCAGTAGCATCGCTGTTGCCGTACAAATCGGCCCGAACCGCGTCCAGCGCCCGCTGTAGCGGCGGGATCCGGCGGTCCCGCTGAGCCGCCGCCCGCGCGGTGGCGATGGCATGTTCCCGCAGTTCGGCGTCCATCGCGGCGGTCTTCTCCGCCGCCGCGGCGCTGTCGGTTTCCTCCCGGGCCGCCTGCTCGGAGGTAAGTGCGGATTCCGCAACGAGCACCCGCGTCGCGACGAGTTGTTCCACCGCCGAACGTAGCGTCGTGGTGATCTCGCCGACCCAACGATCGAGCACCGCCCGGTCGTGCAACAGCGCGCGGGTTCCGACCACCCAGACCGCCAGGAGCAGGCCCACCACCGCGCCGACCACGAGTCCGGCCACGGCAAGCCGCGGCGCCGCACCGACCAGCAGCCGACTGACCGCAACCGCGACACCGAGCCCGAACCCCGCACCCAGAACCAGCATCAGTCGGGTCTCGGGTGTGCGGGATTTCAGTGGCGGTGACGGCAGGTCGGGCACCTCCGGCCGAGCCGGCAGCTCGGGCAGGGCCAGCTCAAGTTCTGTCGCAACCCCGCGTAGGTGTGCGGTGATGCCCTCGTCGACCTCACCGACAACCTCGCCGGCGCGCTGACGGGCGTACTCCTCGAACGTCGCGATCCGGCGACGGCTGATGCCTGCGACATCCTCCTGCAGTTCGGTGCGAACCGAATTGCAGCGATTACGGGCGAAGTAGCCGAGTTGAACCCGGGCCTGCTGCATCTGACTGCGCAACGCGATGCTGCGTTCGGTGCGGGTCAGCCTCCGGGCCCGGGCCACCTCTGCGCGACGCTCCCGCAACACATCCACCCGCGCCTGACGGTCAGCCCCCGACCCGTCGGCCTCGTAGCGGCCGATCACTGCTTCCAGGCGAGTTTCCCAGGCGCGCAACCTGTTCCGGCGGGCCATGTCGGGATCGGCCAAACGGCCGGACAGCAGGTCGACGAGTTCGTCGAGTTGCGGTTCGCCGAGATCGGGTGCCGCCGAAACCCCCACCCACGGCATGCGCTCGTAGCGCTCGTCGCGTCCACTGAGGATCTCCGCGTCGGCGTCGCGTACGTCGCGCCAGTCGCGGTAGGCATCGATCTTGGACACCACACCGATCACCAGGTCGGTGTAACGCGACGCCAAATCAATCAGCGCACAGTCGGATTCGGTGATCGGAGCGGCCGCCGAAACCACGAAGACCACAGCCGCCGGCGCCTCACCGGCCACCAGTTCGGTGGATTCCACGAACGTGGTCTGCGGCATCCGCTCCCGCAACGCCGCCATCACGCTGGTCGATCCGGCCAACCACGGACCGGCCACCAGCACCGCGTCGCGGGTCTCCACCCCCGGCGAGTTCAGGCCGGGATCGATCGCCGCCACCACGGCGTCAGCCGCCGCCACCGCATCCGCCACGGCCTCGTCCCGGGCCGTACCCACGTCGGTCATCGTTCCTTACCCGCCGCACCCAACAGTCTCAGTGACCCTCGCACAATGTCGTCGCCACAACTACGGTGCAGGGCATTCACCGGACCGTCACGGTAGCGCCGCCAGTGCCGGGCCCGGCACAGGTGGGCGTCACGGTCGGCGCCGGGGTCCACCGTCAGCCCGTCGGCCTGCACCACGTCCACGGCCGCGGCCATCAGCGCGATCACCGTCTCGTCGGCGGCCAGGAAGCGGCCCACGGCCGGACCGCCGACCGCGCGCAGCTCTGCCAGCGCCCACCGCACCCGCCGGTACCGGACCGAAGCGGCCGCGGTATCGATGGCCGCGACCACCCGGTCGACCTCACTGAGCCGCCGTAACAACTCCGGCAAGCTCTCGGCGGTTGCGCCGCGGCTCAGCGCCAGCGTGGTGTGCGCGATCCCGAACCGGTCGAGACGGTTCAGCAGCTCGGCGCGCACCGGCCCGTCCACCCGGTGGGGAACAGAGACGAAGGCGTCCACCGACGACAGGTCCGCGGGCTCGGCAGCCAGCAGTCGGAGTGCCTCTACCAGCGGCTCCGGTAGAACCGGCCGGCTCAGCAGCGCGATCATCGGCGTCACCGGCACTCCGGCCAACTCCTGCAGACGCCTGGACCGGTGACGGGCGGTGGCGATCGGACCGCCGGGCCCGGACCCGGCCAGATCGGCCTTGTTGAGGACGACGAGCGTGGGACGGCCCGCCCGGTTCAACTCGGCGAGCAGGGCCTCATCCTCAGGTTTGAGCACCTCCGCGGTGACGACGACGGTGACGTCGCCGCTTTCGGCGATCTCCAGGCCTGCGCCGGCAAGCGCGTCCTCCACCGTGCTCACGCCGACGCCGCGACGTCCCCGCACACCCACCGTCAGGGGAGCCGTCACCCGCGCAACGATCTCGGCCAACCGCGCATCGCCGTCACGGTCGGCAAAGCGTGTGAGCTCGTCTGCGAAAATCTGGCGGCCTTCCCTACGCGGTGGCGGGCGCAACCCCGGTGCCTCACGAAAAATCGTGACATGACCCGGACGGACTCGCGAACGGATGTTTGAGCCCTGGCAGCTGGAGGCAACTGTTGGGTATCAATCTCTACCACGATGCGGGCACACCGCCCCCGATAAGAGACCATGGACGGATGCACCCGTCCAGGTCCGACGTCGGTGGGCCGGCGTCGGCAGATGAGGCGGCCGACGTGCCGCCTGCCCAGCCGCACCGTTTTCCCCGGGTGACCAGCTTCCGCACCCGGCGGTCGACGTTGTCGCCCGCCCAGCAACAAACCTGGGAACGGCTGTGGCCCGAGCTCGGCATCCAGGCCCGTGACGAGGACTCACAACCGGTCGTCGACCTCGACACCAAGGTCTGGTTCGGCCGCTCGGCCCCGCTGATCCTGGAGATCGGCTCCGGCACCGGCACCTCCACGCTGGCCATGGCCCAGGCCGAGCCCGATTTCGATGTCGTCGCGGTCGAGGTCTACCGCAAGGGCCTGGCCCAACTGCTCAGCGCGATCGACCGCACCTACCAGACGTCGGCGCCCGTCACCAACATCCGACTGGTTCGGGGAGACGGCGTCGACGTGCTGGAGCACATGTTCACCAGCGAGACCCTGACCGCCGTTCGGGTGTATTTCCCGGATCCGTGGCCCAAGGCCCGCCACCACAAGCGCCGCCTGCTGCAGCCGGCCACGGTGGCCCTGATTGCCGACCGGCTGCGTCCCGGCGGAATCCTGCACGCGGCCACCGACCACGCGGGATATGCCGAGCACATCGCCGAGGTCGGCGACGCCGAGCCCCGGTTGCGCCGGGTCGAGCCGGGTGCGGCCCTGCCCGTCTCGGTCGAGCGTCCGGTCACCAAGTACGAGCGCAAGGCACTGGCCGGTCCCGACGTCACCGAGCTGGTGTGGGAGAAACTGCCATGAGTGTGACCGAAGACATGCAGGACGACACCACGCAGGTAGAGGCCGGATCGAGCGCAGGATCCGACACGCCGGACGGTACGCCCCCACGCCGCGTGTTGCTGGTGTGGGATGCACCGAATCTCGACATGGGGCTGGGCGCAATCCTGGGTGGCCGCCCGACGGCGGCGCACCGTCCCCGCTTCGACGCGTTGGGCCGCTGGTTACTCGCGTACACCTCGGATCTGGTCGCCGAAAGCGGCGATGACGGAGATGTCTCGCTGGAACCCGAAGCCACCGTCTTCACCAACATCGCCCCAGGTAGCGCCGATGTGGTGCGCCCATGGGTGGAAGCGTTGCGTAACGTGGGTTTCGCCGTCTTCGCAAAACCGAAGGTCGACGACGACAGCGACGTCGACAGCGACATGCTCGACCACATCGCCCTGCGTCGCAGCGAGGGACTGGCAGCGGTTCTGGTTGCCTCGGCGGACGGACAGGCCTTCCGGCATCCACTCGAAGAAATAGCCCGTGAGGGCACCCCGGTGCAGGTGCTCGGATTTCGCGAACATGCGAGCTGGGCGTTAGCGTCGGATACCTTGGAGTTTGTCGATCTGGAGGACATTCCTGGTGTGTTCCGGGAACCGTTGCCACGGATCGGCCTGGACTCGCTTCCCGAGCAGGGAGCATGGCTGCAGCCGTTCCGGCCGCTGTCATCGCTACTGACCGCGCGGGTGTGACAACTGAAGACCTTCGTCGAATCCATGCGCGGGTCACCACAAGTTTTGAAGCGAAATGTTAAAGCGTTAGGAGCCTAAGTGTTCGCCTGGTGGGGTCGAACGGTGTACCAGTTCAGGTACATCGTCATCGGTGTCATGGTGGCGCTGTGCCTAGGTGGCGGCGTCTACGGCGCCAGTCTCGGAGAGCACGTCACCCAGAGTGGTTTCTACGACGAGGGCAGCCAGTCGGTCCAGGCGTCGCTGTTGGGCGACGAGGTCTACGGCCGCGACCGAACCAGCCACGTTGTCGCCATCCTGACGCCGCCGGATGACAAGAAGGTCACCGACAAAGCGTGGCAGAAGACGGTCACGGAGGAACTCGACAAAGTCGTCGCCGACCACCCGGACCAGATCCAGGGTTGGGTCGGCTGGCTGAAGGCGCCTGATGTCGCCTCGCTCGCCGCGATGAAGACCGAGGACGGACGTCACACCTTCATCAGCGTTCCCCTCAAGGGCGACGACGACGACGCGATCCTGAAGAACTACCAGGCCGTCGAGCCAGATCTGCAACAGGTCAACGGCGGCGACATCAAACTCGCCGGCCTCAACCCGCTGGCCAGCGAACTGACCGGCACCATCGGCACCGACCAGAAACGGGCCGAGCTCGCGATCGTGCCCTTGGTGGCAGTCGTGCTGTTCTTCGTCTTCGGCGGTGCGGTTGCCGCCGCCCTCCCCGCGATCATCGGTGGCCTCACCATCGGCGGTGCGCTCGGCATTCTGCGGTTCACCGCCGAATTCGGACCGGTGCACTTCTTCGCCCAGCCCGTCGTGACGATGATGGGCTTCGGTATCGCCATCGACTACGGCCTGTTCATCGTGAGCCGGTTCCGAGAGGAACTCGCCGAGGGTTATGACACCGAAGCCGCAGTACGAAGATCGGTGATGACCTCCGGCCGGACCGTGGCCTTCTCCGCGGTGATCATCGTGGCGTCCTCGCTGCCACTGCTGCTGATCCCGCTCGGATTCCTCAAGTCGATCACGTACGCGATCATCGCCTCGGTCATGTTGGCGGCATTCCTGTCGATCACCGTGCTGCCGGCCGTCCTGGCCATCCTCGGCCCCCGCGTCGACGCCCTCGGCGTGACCACGCTGCTGAAGATCCCGTTCCTGGCCAACTGGCCGTTCTCCCGCCGGATCATCGACTGGTTCGCCGAGAAGACCCAGAAGACCAAGACCCGCGAAGAAGTCGAGCAGGGGTTCTGGGGCCGGCTGGTCAACATCGTGATGAAACGGCCCATCGCCTTCGCGACCCCGATCCTGGTCGTGATGACCCTGCTGGTCCTCCCGATCGGCTCGCTCACGCTCGCGGGTATCAGCGAGAAGTACCTGCCGCCGGACAACGCGGTGCGCCAGTCGCAGGAGCAGTTCGACAAGCTCTTCCCCGGGTTCCGCACCGAACAGATCACCCTGGTGATGCAGCGCCAGGACGGTGAGCCGATCACCGACGCTCAGATCGCCGACATGCGCGCCAAGGCGATGACCGTCTCGGGCTTCACCGATCCGGACAACAATCCGGACGCCATGTGGAAGGAACGCGCGGCCACCGACAGCGGTTCGAAGGACAAGTCGGTCCGGGTGATCCAGAACGGCCTGGTCAACCGCGGCGACGCGGCGACGAACATTTCGGACCTGCGGGCCCTCCAGCCGCCACACGGCATCGACGTGTTCGTCGGTGGCACCCCGGCCCTGGAACAGGACTCGATCCACAGTCTGTTCTCCAGACTGCCGCTGATGGTGACGATCCTGGTCATCACCACCACGGTGCTGATGTTCCTGGCATTCGGATCGATCGTGCTACCGGTCAAGGCCGCGTTGATGAGTGCCCTGACGCTCGGTTCGACGATGGGCATCCTGACCTGGATGTTCGTCGACGGCCACGGGTCCGGGATATTGAACTACACGCCACAGCCACTGATGGCACCGATGATCGGTCTGATCATCGCGGTGATCTGGGGTCTGTCCACCGACTACGAGGTGTTCCTGGTCTCCCGCATGGTGGAGGCCCGAGAACGCGGCATGTCCACCGCCGAGGCCATCCGCATCGGTACCGCGACCACTGGTCGCCTCATCACCGGTGCCGCCCTGGTGCTGGCGGTGGTGGCCGGCGCGTTCGCCTTCTCCGACCTGGTGATGATGAAGTACCTGGCGTTCGGTCTGCTCATCGCACTTCTGTTGGACGCCACGGTCATCCGTATGTTCCTGGTGCCGGCGATCATGAAGCTGCTCGGCGACGATTGCTGGTGGGCACCGGCCTGGATGAAGCGCGTCCAGGAGAAGCTCGGCCTCGGTGAGACCGAACTGCCCGACGAGCGCAAGCGCCCGATGGCGCAGGACTCCGGCGAGGACCCCCGGGCACTGGCCGGAGTCGGTGCCCCGCCGGTACCGCCGCGGCCCCACGATCCGACCCATCCGGCGGCCGAACCCATGCGCCCGCTGATGCCACGGACCAACGCCCCCTCGGCAGCGGGCACCGCCCGGATCAGCCCGCCGCAGCGGCAGCCCGAGCAGCAACCACCGCAGCCCAACCAGGAGCCGTCCACCACCAGGTTCGCCATGGCCCGCAACGCCGTGCGCAACGCGGTGAACACGGCCGTCAACACGGTCAACACCGCGACCGGCAACACCAACGCCAACACAGAGCGCACCCCGCAGCCTCCGGCCGGAAGGCCTCCCGCAGGCCCGGCGGGACCCCCGCCGCGCGAAGATCGCGAGATCGAGTCGTGGCTGGGTGCATTGCGGGGCGGCCCGGCCAAGGGTGGTCCGTCCAACGGCACCCCGCCGCCGCCTCCCCCGCCACCGGCGCCAGGACCGGCACCGCGACCGTCGGCTGATGCCACCCGCGCAATGCCGCAACAGCAGCAGCGTCCGCCTGCCGGTGGTGAGGCAGCGCCGACGACGGCATTCAACGCGCAGCGTCCCGGACCGGGCCCCGGCCCGAATCCGGCGCCGCGCCAACGTGATCAGGATCCGTCGACCCAGAAGTTCAACCCACGCGACGACGAACCTCCGCGTCGCGGCGGCGGGATGAGTGCGCAGGATCTGCTGCGCCGTGAAGGCCGCCTGTAAGAGCTCGCTGATCGAACGTCGGCCTGTGGTCGTAGATTCACCCGAATCTCGACCACAGGCCGACGTTCGGCACTAATCGTTCGGCTCGTCCGGCGGCGGCACCGCCACCACCGTCCCTTCGGCTTCCTGTTGTCTGGCTTCCTCGGCGTCCGGGTCCTCGGCCACCAGCACCCGCGTCGCACTGTTGATGAACGCCACGGTGGGCACCGCGAGCAGGGCACCGACAATGCCGGCCAGGACACCGCCGCCCGCGATGGCCAACACCACCGCCAGCGGGTGAATCGAGACCGCACGGCCCATCACCAGCGGTTGCAGCACATGGCCTTCGAGCTGCTGCACCGCGATGATCAGTCCGAGCGTGATCAGGGCGTAGACAAACCCCTTGGCCAGCAGTGCCACCACCACCGCCAGGAATCCGGCGACCACCGCACCGACCAGCGGGATGAACGCGCCCATGAAAACCAGCGAGGCCAGTGGCAGCGCCAGTGGGATACCCATGATCGCCAGGCCGGTGCCGATGCCGACCGCATCGACCAGGGCCACCAGGAACGTGGCTCGCATGTAGCCGCCCAGCGAGTGGAAACCGGCCCGCCCGGCGTCCTGGACCCGATCACGCACATGGGCCGGGAACACCTTGGTGACGAACGCGAAGATGCTGCGCCCGCCCTGCAGCAGGAAAATCAGCGTGAACAACACCAACAGCGCGCCGGTGAGCAGCTCGGTGAGAGTGCCCGCGGTGGACAACGCCCCGGTGGTGAGCTTCTCCTGGTTGCGTTGCAGCGCCTCGATCGCAGTGTTGCCGGCCTGGTCGATCTGCTCCTTGCTCAGCTGCAGCGGACCGCTGATCAGCCAGTTGCGCAGGCCGTCGATGCTTCGGGTCACCTGTTCGACGAGTTGCGGTGCGCCCTCGATGAATTGGGAGATGACGAAGCTCAGGATGCCGCCCACCACCGCGAAACTCGCGAGCAACACCAGGGCGACGGCGGCACCGCGCGGGGCTCCCCGGCGGTCCATGAAGTCGACGGCGGGCAGCAGCAACGCCGCGACCATGGTGGCCAGTGCCACCGGCACCACGATCACCTCAAGGTGTTTGATCAGCCATAGGAGCGCCACGACGGCCCCCAGGATGACCAGCAGACGCCATGACCACGCCGCGACCTTCCGGACGAACGGCGTAACGGCCTCATCAGCAACAGGGTCCAGTGCCATGTCGGTAGCGTAATGCGGCGCGCCGCCGTAACCGGTGAGGTCGTCGCTACCAGCGCGGTTACCCTGTAGGGCGTGTCACAGGACGCGCCGGCCGACACAGCCCGGGACCGGGCCGGCTCCACGCGCGGCAAGTACTGGTGGGTGCGCTGGGTGGTCATCGCACTCGCGGTGACGGTGCTGGCCGTCGAAGTGACCCTGGTCTGGGACCAACTGGCGAAGGCCTGGCGCAGCCTGCTCACCGCGAACGGCTGGTGGGTGCTGGCGGCCGTGGCCGCGGCGATGGCCTCGATGCACAGCTTCGCCCAGATCCAGCGGACGTTGCTGCGCTCAGCCGGGGTGCCCGTCAGACAATGGCGTTCGGAGGCCGCGTTCTACGCCGGTAATGCGCTGTCCACCACGATGCCCGGCGGCCCCGTGCTCTCCGCAACGTTCGTCTATCGCCAGCAACGCATCTGGGGTGCCTCACCGCTGGTGGCCTCGTGGCAGCTGGTGATGTCGGGGGTGCTGCAGATCGTCGGCCTGGCACTGCTGGGCCTCGGCGGGGCGCTCATGCTCGGTGCCAGCAAAAACCCACTGTCACTGATCTTTTCGCTCGGCGCGTTTCTGGCGATCATCCTTCTGGCCCAGGCGGTGACGACCAGACCGGAACTGATCGACGGCATCGGCGCCAAGGTGTTGACGTGGGTGAACTCGTTGCGTGGCAAGCCGGCCAACACCGGGCTGGCCAAGTGGCGCGAAATTCTGCAGCAACTCGAGTCGGTCAGCCTGGGCCGGCGGGATCTCGCGGTGGCGTTCAGTTGGTCGATGTTCAACTGGGTCGCCGACGTGGCCTGCCTGGCTTTCGCGTGCTACGCCGCAGGCGGTCACCCGTCACTCGCCGGGGTCACCGTCGCCTACGCGGCGGCCCGGGCCGTCGGGTCGATCCCGTTGATGCCGGGCGGCCTGCTGGTGGTGGAGGCCGTTCTGGTGCCAGGTCTGGTCTCCTCCGGAATGACGCTCGCCTCGGCCATCTCGGCGATGCTCATCTACCGCCTGGTCAGCTGGATCTTCATCTCCACGATCGGCTGGGTGGTGTTCTTCTTCATGTTCCGCACGGAGAAGGACATCGATCCGGACGCCGGCGGACCGGCAATCCAGCCAGACGCCGGCGGGCCGGCAATCCAGCCAGACGCCGGCGGGCCGGCAATCCAGCCACAGGATCCCGACTGCCCAAAACCCGAATCCGAGCGCTAGGAGACGTCATGCGAATCCGGTATCCGATCGCGGTGCTCGTGCTGACCCTCGCGGGGTGCTCGTCGGCGGAGACCCCTCAGTCGGAGTCGCCCACGACCACCACTCCGCCGCCGGTGGTCACACCGGTGGTGGGATCGGTTCTCGCCGAACCGGTCCCGGTGGCGGCCACCGATGGCCGCACCCACCTGGCGTACGAGTTGATGCTGACCAACACCTCGCCGGGCGTCGTCACCCTCAACTCACTGAGCACCGCGACCGGCGACCGCAAGCTGCTCACTTTGTCCGGGGACAGCCTCAAGTACTGGACCAGGGCGATTGGTAACTCCGCTGTCGGAACCAATGTGCTCGGCCCCGGGCAGAGTGCCTACGTGTGGCTGGACGTGATCGCCGACGATCCGACGCAGGTGCCCACCGAGCTCACCCACGAACTCGGTATCACCGTGGCCAAGCCGATGCCGCCACTTGTCCCGCCCACCCTGACCGAATCCGTGGCGCCCGTGTCGGTGCAGACCCGCAAGCCGGTGTCCATCTCCCCGCCGCTGACCGGCGACAACTGGGTCGACGCCAACAGTTGCTGTGATATGACCCCGCACCGCATGGCGCTGAATCCGATCAACGGAAAAGTCTGGGCGGCAGAGCGGTTCGCGATCGACTACGTGCAACTCGGCGCCGACGGCCGGATCTTCGCCGGGGACCGGGCGAAGGTGGCGAGCTACCCGTATTTCGGCTCGGAGATCCACGCGGTCGCCGACGGGCCGGTGGTGGCGGTGCTCGACGGACTCAACGAGCAGGTTCCCGGCGTCACGCCGAACGGCCTGACCCTGCAGCAGTACGGCGGCAACCACATCGTGCAGGACATCGGCGACGGCAACTACGCCTTCTACGCGCATCTGCAGCCGAACAGCCTCAAGGTCAAGCCCGGCGACAAACTCAGCACCGGGCAGGTCATCGGCGCCCTCGGCAACTCCGGCAACTCCGATGCACCGCATCTGCACTTCCATGTGATGGACGGGCCGGATCCGTTGGCGTCCAATGGCTTACCATTTACCTTCAAATCGTTCCGGCTCGATTCCCGGCTCACATCGCTGAGCGCCGCCGACGCACTCTTCGACGGGAAGCCGGCCGCACGGCAACCGGGCTTCGCCGAGCGCGACCAAACCGACGTCAGCCCACTGGTACTGGATGTGATGACCTATGCGACGAGCTAGCGGCACGGCCTTCCTGGTGGACCTGATCTGCGTGGTGGTGTTCTGCACCATCGGCCGGCGCAGCCACGCCGAGGGCCTCACGGTTGCCGGCGTGGCCGAGACCGCGTGGCCATTTCTGACCGGCACCGTGGTGGGTTGGTTGCTGTCCCGCGGCTGGCAGCGGCCGACGTCGCTGGCGCCCACCGGGATCGTGGTGTGGATCAGCACGGTGGTGGTCGGCATGGTGCTGCGCAAGCTGACATCCGCCGGCGTGGCCGTCAGCTTCATCATCGTCGCCTCCCTGACGACCGCGCTGCTCCTGCTGGGCTGGCGCGCGGTGCTCGCCGGGCTGCGGCGCCGTCAATCCGCCTGAGGCGCATCCCCTGCCGGTGAGCCCGACATGGCCACGGTCAACCTGGCCCGCAGGCCACCGAGAGGCCCGTCGGACAACGTGATCTCGCCGCCGTGCAGCTGCGCCTGCTGCGCCACCAGCGCCAGGCCCAGACCGGAGCCGCCTGCCATCGCGGTGCTGCCCCGGCGGAACCGGCCCAGCACGGTCTGATGCTCCTCGACCGGTAGTCCGCGCCCGTTGTCGTCGACGGTGATGACCAGGAACTCGCTGTCGCGGTGCGCGGTCAGCACGATCCGGGTGGCCTCACCGTGGACAACCGCATTGCGCACCAGGTTGTCCACCGCGATGCGCAGCCCGCCAGGCCAGCCCATCACCAGGCCGATGTCGTCGGCGACGTGGACGTCGATCCGGACATGTTCGCTGCCCCGGGCGTTCTCTCTGACCACCCGGTCGAGCAGATCGGCGATGTCGATCAGTTCGCGGTCCTCGGCCTGGGCCAGTTGGCCCGAGGCGAGCTGACCCAGCGCGGTGATGATCGCCTCGACCCGGCGTTGTGCCCTGGAAAGATCGGCGACCACCTCGTCACGTTCGGACTCTGGCAGGTTGTGGATTCGCAGCGTGTCGAGGTCCGCGCGCATCGCGGTCAGGGGGGTGCGCAGCTCGTGTGCGGCGTTGGCGGCGAAATCCTGTGCCGCCTGAAGGGAATTGGTGGTGGCGCGCTGCGCGGCGGCCAGCCGGGTGAGCATCCCCGCCATGGCCTCCGACAGGTCCTCGGCCTCCCGCACGCCGCGCACCTTCGGCATCTTGTCGGTGCCGCTGTCCAGTTTCGAGGTGTGCTCGGTGAGCTTGCGCAGCGGTCGGATGGCCGGACCCGCCAACAGCCAGCCCAACCCACCGGCCACCAGGACCGTGGCCACACCGAACGCACTGTACAGCGGAATCCTGTTGGGGCTCAACAAGATACTGTCGGCACGGATGCCGATGGACATCAGCACTCCGCCGTGCTGGTCCACGTGGACGGTGCGCACCCGGTAATCGACGCCGTTGACCTCTACGGTCTCGGTTCCCGGCGGCAGCTCAGGCAACTGGAAGCCCCGCTGGAACACGACCTGCCCTGTTGAACGCGATCGGCCGGTGGTCAGCACGCCACGCGTCGGATCCTGGAGGTGCTCGGGGTTGATGCTGGCGTCGACGATCGAATCGAGCCTTCGGTCCAACTGCGCAGAGTCGTTGTTGGCCAACACCACCGAGGTCAGGATGGTGAACACCGCGACCACCGCCGCGGCTGCCAACGCCGAGGCCACCGCGACCCTGGTGCGCAGCGACGCGGAACGGATGAAACCGAAGATCCGCACCTAGTGTCCTGAGTCGTTAATTCGTAGGCAGTAGTTGGCGATGCTGGCCAGGATTTGGTCGGCGGTCTTGGTCCACA
>NZ_LQPP01000037.1 GCF_002102345.1 Mycolicibacterium peregrinum | reverse complement strand
CCTACAGCGCGACGACAGCTTCGCCGAGACCTACAGACACTGGCTCCAAATCGCTTGACATCAATAGGAGCATCAAGTTCGGGTCGTGCAACATGGCCGCCGTAGGCTGATGGCCATGGATGCCGAAGACGCCGAGGAAACCGAAGCGCCGGAACGCCGGCTGGTGATCAGAGTCAACTCGAACGCGAAGATGTCGCGGGGCAAGGCCGCGGCACATGCCGTGCACGCCGCGCTCAAGCTCTACGGCATCGAATACGAGCACCCTGTCATCGTGATCGGCGGCAAGCCTGACGAGATCCTCGCGCAGACGGTGCATGTCCGCGACGCCGGACGTACCGAGCTCGAACCCGGCACGCTGACCGCGGGGGCGAGCTGGGAGTACAAGAGCCGCGCCGAGCCCGACGCCCCCGAGTAGGCCTCTATCCTGTTGCGGCTGAGCGTTCCTGACGTCGCTGGGGTAGCTCCAGTCCGAGGTGTTCTCGCAGCGTCGTCCCCTCGTAGTCGGTGCGGAACACACCACGCTCCTGCAGTAGCGGCACGACGCGGTCGACGAACGGGTCGAGCCCGCCGGGCGTGACGTGGGGGACCAGGATGAAGCCGTCGCTGGCATCCGACTGCACGAGATGGTTGATGGATTCGGCAATGGTGGTCGCTGAGCCGACGAAGTTCTGTCGTCCGGTGACCTCGATGATGAGCTCGCGGGTCGTCAGGTTCTCGGCTTCGGCCTTGGCGCGCCACTCGTTGGCGACCGCGATCGGGTCGCGGTGGATACGCACACTGGCGCGGCCCTTGGCGATGGTGTTCTCACCGACCAGCGGGTCGACGGTGGGTAGCGGCCCGTCGGGGTCATGATCGGAAAGGTCGCGGTTCCACAGCTGTTCGAGGAACTTGATCGCGGTGGCGGGGGATACCTGGGCCAGACGGACCTCGTGGGCCAATTCAGCAGCTTCGGCGTCCGTGTCGCCGAGCAGGAAGGTGGCCGCGGGCAGGATCAGCAACTGGTCGTGGCGACGGCCGTACTTGGCCAGGCGACCCTTGACATCGGCATAGAACTTCTGGCCGTCCTCCAGCGTCCCGTACCGCGAGAAGATGGCGTCGGCGGCCGCGGCGGCGAACTCGCGTCCGTGGTCGGAGTCCCCGGCCTGGAAGATCACCGGGCGTCCCTGTGGGCTTCGCGGGACGTTGAACCGACCGCTGATGTCGAAATGATCGTTGTGGTAGGCGAACTCGCCGGCGGTGGCATCGGACAGGAAGATACCGCCGTCCTTGTCGGCGACGATCTCGTCGCCCCGCCACGAGTCGAACAGGGTGTGGGCGGCGGCCAGGAAACTCTCGGCTCGCTCGTAGCGCTGGTTCTCGGGCAGGAAGCCGCCACGGCGGAAGTTCTCTCCGGTGAAGGCGTCCCACGAGGTGACGACGTTCCATGCGGCTCGGCCTTCGGAGAGATGATCCAGCGAGGCGAATTGCCTTGCCACCTCATAGGGTTCGTTGAAGGTCGAGTTGATGGTGCCGGTGAGGCCGAGCCGGTCGGTTACCGCGGCGAGCGCGGCCAGCACCGTGAAGGTATCGGGGCGTCCCACCACGTCGAGGTCGTAGATCTGACCGCCCTGCTCACGCAGCCGCAGCCCCTCGGCCAGGAACATGAAGTCGAACTTGCCGCGCTCGGCGGTCTGCGCGAACTTCACGAACGAGTCGAACTCGATATGACTGCCGGATGCGGGGTCACTCCAGACCGTGGTGTTGTTGACCCCGGGGAAGTGCGCGGCTAGGTGAATCTGCTTGACGGGCTTGCTCATGCGCGTGTCCTGTCGATGTCAGACGGTCGTGTAGCGGTTGGCCGGGCGAGGGAGGCCCAGCAGACCGCGAAGGGTGGATGCTTCGTAGGACTGGCGGAACAGGCCGCGGCGCTGCAACTCGGGCACCAACACATCGGTGATCTGCTGCAGGTCGTGCGGGAGTGCGGCCGGACGCAGCCGGAAGCCGGTGGCTCCGGCGGTATGCCAGGCTTCCAGCAGATCGGCCAGCTGCCCGGGTGTACCGACGAAAATCTCGGCATCGCTGCGGTATTCGGATCCCGCGAGCTCGTCGAGGCGTTCGTGTCGCGCGCGCGCCGCGTCAGTCGTGTCGTCAAGAAAAACCACCAGGTCGGCGAACACCCGCACCGCAGCGGCATCGGCAGGTCGCGGTGCGGCGATGGCACCCACCAGAGCGGTGACCTCATCGACGCTGTGGGGGGTGACAAAACCGACGTCGGTGCTGCCGGCGATCAGCCGGTAAGCGGGGTCGACGTGGCCGAGCGCGGCGACGATGGGTTGCCCCTGCGGCGGCCGCGGGGTGATCGAGGGGCCCTTGACGGAGAACGAGGCGCCCTGGAAATCGATGTAGTGCAGCTTGTTCCGATCGATGAATCGGCCGGTGGCCACGTCGCGGATCTCGACGTCGTCTTCCCAGCTGTCCCACAGCCGGCGCAACACCTCCACGTAGTCGCCCGCCTCGTCGAACAGCTCTGCGCTCAGTACCGCACGTTCGTCGGGCAGGCGGCGTCGGCCGAAATGGGCTGCGGCATCCCGACGGGAGGCCACCTGGACCCGCACCCCGGCCCGGCCGGTGCTGACGTAGTCGAGGGTGGCGATCGCCTTGGACGTGTGGAACGGCTCGGTATGGGTGGTGATGACGGTGGGCACCAGGCCGATGTGACGGGTACGCGGTGCGACGCGGGACGCGATCAGCACGGCGTCGAGGCGCCCGCGCACCCGGTCGGTGCGGTCATCGGGGCGGAAGGGATGGTCGGACTGCAGGTTGAGCCCGTCCTCGATGGTGACGAAATCGAGCAGGCCGCGTTCGGCCTGGCTGACCAGGTCGGTCCAGTACCGCGGGGTGAGTGTTTCGGCAGGGCGGGCCAGCGGCTCGCGCCAGGAAGCCGGGTGCCAGCCGGTGCCATCGAGTGCGACGGCGAGGTGCAGTGGGGTGCCCATCGACGGTTCTCACTTTCAGTCGCGGTCTCTGGCGACAACGCGAGCTCACACCCGGGTAATCCCGGGCGGGAGCCGTCGCGAGTGTCCAACCCAGTCTGACCTGCCTGAAGAGATCGACGCAGGGTGATGCGAAAGTGCGATTGGCCGCTGTCGACGGACCTCGGGCGGCGAACGACCGGGCCGAGGATGTATCGGCCCGGCCGTTCGGGCGCAACAAGCTACTGCTCAGCAGGGGTTGACCGCTGACGTGCGGATTTGATGGAGTCGGACAGCGTCCAGAAGGAAAGCCCGAGTAGTGGAATGTCCTTCAAGAGGAACTCGCCAGTCAGTGACAACGCGGGAAACCCGCCGCCCTTGGGTTCGGTGACACCGGGAGTGGTGAACAGAAAGCTGACGGTGGCGAGGAACAGCAGTATCGCCAACAGGCTGCCGGCTATCGACAGCTTCGGGGCGATCGGCTTGATCGCGATGAGCACGGCCGCGGTCAGCTCGAATACGCCGAGCAGCGCGGAGAACGGGTAGACCGGAAGAAAGTTGTACAGCCAACCCATGAACGGGCTGTGGGCAACCAGCGGCTGAATCTGTTGAGCCTCGAAGTCCGCGAACTTGAGGGCGCCGATCCACCCGATGACCACTACGAGGCCGTAACGGCCAACGATGGCCGCGATTGCATCGATCGTCGAAATATTGACTGTGTCAAGTAGTTTCGTCCGGTTTGCAGATGTCGTCATGGTGATTCCTTGTGAGTTGGCCGTGCATGGGGGTGGTGTAGATCAATGTAACCCATAAAATGGGTTATGCAACCCAATATGACCCTTCGGTGCGGCTGGTGTAGCTGGCTTGTGAGCCATCGATGTGGGGGAATGCACCTAAGTCGCGGCGTGTAAGACGCGGAATGGGGAAAGTATTGGGGTAGATGACCCAATCGGGCTATGATTCGGGCATCACACGCCCCACGCGAGCGGAGGTGCTTCATTGACTGTGCAGCGATCGCGCCCGGAGCGGGTGGCACTGTTCTCCGACGCCGTGTTCGCGGTGCTCATCACCATCCTGGTTTTGGAGTTGAAACCCCCGCCCGCTGACACATTTGGAGCGCTGCTGCCGTTGTGGCCCACAGCGCTCAGCTATGCAGTGAGTTACCTTTTCATCGCGATTGTGTGGATGAACCATCACCATCTGTTGAGCTATGCGCAGTCAACGACGCCTCGGTTGGTCTGGTCCAATTTCCTGCACCTGTTCGCGGTGTCTTTGATCCCGTTCGCCACAGAGTGGATCGCGGATACTCGGTTGGCGTCGGCGCCGGTCGTTCTCTACGCATTGATTTTTGTTGTCGTCAACGTGACATACGTGGGGTTGTGCTGGGAGGCGGTTGACCAACCCTCGCACGAGGCAGCCTCCACCAGACTGCGCCGCCTACTCCGCATGCGTTCGGTCGTCACGATCGGGGTGTTCGGCACTTCCGCTGTCGTGGCGATCTGGTTTCCGTTAACGGCGATGATCCTCATCTGTGCCTGTCTGGTGCTGTATCTGCGTCCCGACCCGGTGCAGGAGGAGGAGCGGCAGGTGCTCGACCGAGTGTGAGAGCGCCCCTTGCGGATCGCTGGTTATCCACCGGCGGGCATCAGAGGTCCAGTACCAGTTCACCGCTGGGCGCAGCGCAACAGATGAGGGCCGATCCGGGGGCGGGCGGGTCAAGGGGGTCGGTCACGTAATCGAAGCTGCCGGTGACCACCTCGGTCGCACAAAGATGGCATACGCCGCTCCGGCAGGAGTACTGCGTGGGGACGTCGCAGGCCTCGGCCAGTTCCAACACGGTGCGGTATCGCGGCGACCAGGGCACGGTCAGTCCTGCACGGGCGAATGTCACTGCAGCGCCGGTTCCGGGTTCGCCGGCTGGGGGGTGCGGACGACGTGCTTGCGCCGTCGGCACCGATCCCGGATTCACCGCCGGCCGAGTGCCGAATAATTCCGAGTGGATGCGCGTGATTCCAACAGCGGTCAGAGCAGAAGCCATGTCTTCCATGAACTTCGACGGTCCGCAGACGAAGGCGGTGGCGTTCGCCGGCAGTCCCAGCGCAGCGATCCGCGTGTCGTCAAGCCGCCGACCGGGCGCCGCGGTGTAGAAGTCGTGCCGTTCGGCATTCGGCAGTGCCATCAACAACGTGGCGATCTCGTCGCGGAACGCGTGCGAGGACTCGTCATGCGTGGTGTGGACCCAGATGATGCGTCGGGAGCTGGACGTCGTCGCCAGGTGATGCAGCATGGCCAGCACTGGCGTGACACCGATGCCTGCCGACATCAGGATGAGCGGGCCCGGGGAATCGTCAAGGTGGAAATCCCCACGCGGCGCCCCGATGTCTACAGAGGTGCCGACGGTGGCCGTGTGATGGAACCACTGGCTGATCAAGCCGTGAGGTTCGCGCTTCACGCTGATTCGGTACCGGTCACCCGCCGGGGCTCCCGATAGTGAATAGCTGCGTACGACCGGGGGCTGCCCGGGTGTAGCGATGCGGACAGTCACGTACTGGCCCGGCAGCGGAGCGGGGAGGGGCTCATCCGCTAGCAACTCGAACGACGCTACGTTGCTGGTCTCGCTGCGGATGGCGCCGATGCGCATCGGACGAAAACCCCGCCAAGCCGATTGGGGTCCGGCGGGGGGATCGGGCGACAGCAGCTCATGGAACGACTGCGCCCACCCAGGGCTCAATGCAGGGATTTCGGCGGCCAGGCGCATGCCGTGCTTGTCGGGATCCGGCAGGTAGAGCATTGCGTCGACCGCCGCGACGGACAACCGGTGTCGGCCTTGCCGGGTTTGGACGATCTGATCGCCGGCGCAGACCTGTCCTTCGGTGACGACGCGGAAGTAGAACCCCGGGCGGTGATGGGATACCAGAAGTCTCGGCATGTCCGCTATTCCGAGGCGCATACCCACCCTGAAACAGGTGACGCGGGGTTGAGTGACTTCGAATTCCGCGTCGCCGATCCGATATCGATCTCCGATGCACACGGTGTCGTCCGGCAGTCCGGACACGGTGAAGTTTTCGCCGAACTGCCCGGGTGACAGGCCATCGCGCCCCAACTCGCGTCGCCAGTAGTCATACGACTCGGTCTGGTAGACCATGACCGCCCGGTTCTCGCCGCCGTGACCGTTGAGATCGCCCTGCCCATCGCCGTCGACATTGAGTCGGCGAACCAGGACGGGTCCCTCGACGGGCTCTTTGTAAATCCCGGTATGGATCGTCTTGCCCTGC
The DNA here is from genome assembly GCF_002102345.1 of Mycolicibacterium peregrinum. Taxonomy (GTDB): domain Bacteria; phylum Actinomycetota; class Actinomycetes; order Mycobacteriales; family Mycobacteriaceae; genus Mycobacterium; species Mycobacterium peregrinum. The sequence goes on along the minus strand of NZ_LQPP01000037.1, from coordinate 147,113 downwards.
CAGGAGAGATCTTTGGGCATTCCGACATTCACCGAAAGCAGCCTGGCCATGCCGCTCCTTCCCGATGCCGTGCTGTGCGCTCGGCGAGTCGCCAGAGGGCCAGGACAGACGGTCGGCAATTTTGGGTTTCTGACCCCAATATTGCACCGCGGGAGGGTGGCGTCAATTGCTGGTTGATCAGCGGGCTCGCAGCGGCGCTTCGGCGTGCTGCCTTAATCGCGAATCTCATAATGTGGGAGGGCGGTAGACTGTTCGGCAAATGTACACCGCAGGCCCTTCCACAGGATTTACGGCCAAGGGCCGTGCCACCCGCGAACGCATCCTGCAGTCCGCGGCGCGGGTCATCCTCGATGATGGTCTGTCCGGATTGAGCCTCGACAAGGTTCGGCAAGCCGCCGCGGTCAGCGGTTCGCAACTCAGTCACTACTACACGGACAAGCAGGCGTTGATCCGGGCGGTGATGGAACGGCAGATGGAGGTCGTGCTCGGTTTCCACCGCCAGCCGGTGCTCGGTGGGCTGGACACCTTCGACGACTTCGAGCGCTGGCTCGATCTCAACATGCGCTACCTGCGCAAGATCGGTTACACCGGAACGCCGACCTACCACGCGCTGGCGGGTCAGCTGATGAAATCTGACGAGCAAACGCGGCACACGCTGGCGGCCGGGTATGAACAGTGGATCTCCCTGCTGGAGCAGTCGTTTCAGCGCATGCTGGATCGCGGCATACTGATGACATCGGCGGACCCCAAGGCTCTGGCGATGGTTGTCGTCGCCGGTCATCAGGGCGCGGGCACACTCACATTCGCCTACCGCCAGGAGTGGCCGCTGAGTGACACGCTCCGGTTTGTGGTCAATTACCTCCGCCTGTTCGCGGCTGATCCCGCCGAGCGGGTTGCGCGTCCCCCGCGTCGGCAGCGGGGCCGGCGTAAGCCGACAGTTGTGGTTGAAGACGCGTCGCAGCGATTCACGCGCAAGGGGCTGGCGACCAGGGCTCGAATCATCGACGGTGCCGCTGAACTGATGTTCCGTGACGGTGTCGGTGGCACCAGTCTCGATGATGTGCGCCGGGCCGTCGGCGTGAGCGGATCGCAGATCGCCCACTACTTCGCTGGCAAGCGGGATCTGACCCGGCAGGTGATCGCGGCACGGGCAGACGACGTCCTTGAGTTTCACAGGCGGCCGGAGTTCTCGCAGCTCGGCAGCATCGCAGCGATTCGTGCCTGGGCCAAAGCTTGTGAGCGCCAACTCGAGACGGTCTACCTCCGCGGTGGATGCATCTACGGCTCGTTGACCGGCGAGCTTCTCGAAGACACCGAAGTCCTCGATGACCTGGCAGCCGGCTACGAAAAGTGGATCGACCTTTTCTACTCGGGGCTGAGCGCCATGCACAGCAAGGGTGAGCTCGTGGAGCAGGCCGATCCGCATCACCTGGCGGTGGCGCTCGTCGCTGCGCATCAGGGCGGCACCATGCTGGCTTTCGCCACAGGTCACCCGGAGCCGTTCCGTGCGGTGGTCGGAGCGGCGGTCGACTATGTCGCGTCCTTTGCGGTGACCCCTGAGAAACGTTCAAGGCGAGCGATCTCACGGCGCAGCGCCAAGTCCTGATCGGACCCGGCGTTTTGGCCGGATGGGGGATACCTCTGGACAAAAGTGGGTGATGTGACCCAGAATATTGGGTTATTAGACCCAATGATCGAACTTGTGGTGTCTGCGTACTGCGATCGGTCGATGCGGACGGTTACTTGAAGAGCGGGGAAAATTCCATGGGACTGGCTTGGCAACAGGGTCCACTGGCCTCCGGGTCCGTCGGCCAGTTTCTGACTCCGCAACCGTTGCCGGAACGACTGCTGTTCGCTGAGCCACTACGGCGTCGAATGCGGGTGAAGTTGGGCGACAAGTGGATTGCCGACAGTCAGAACGTCGTCCTGCTGCACGAGCCGGGGCGCTATCCGGTCGCTTATTTTCCTGCTGACGACCTAAGCCCAGAGGTTCTTGATGCTGAAGGGGTTGTCACCGAGCACCCCGAGCTGGGGCCGGTGCAATGGTTCAGTGCCCGGTCAGTGGAGCGCACGGTCAAACGGGCCGCCTGGCGATTCAGTTCTCTTCCTTCGTACGCCGGTGTACTCGAGAATCGGTTCGCGTTCGCCTGGCGGGCGATGGATGCGTTCTTCGAAGAGGATGAACGCGTTGTCGGTCACGCGGCAGATGCGTACCACCGCATCGACATCCGCTCGACATCCCGGAACCTGATCGTGCGTCACGGTGACCGGGTGATCGCCGAGACGAGCCACCCCCTGGCGCTGTATGAATCGGGATTCGCGGTCCGCTGGTACGTGCCTCGTGCGGACATCGACGAATCCGCCCTTAAACCTGTTGAGGGGCAGACGTTCTGTCCGTACAAAGGTTTGGCCAGCTATTACGACATCGGCGACCGGCGCCGGGCTGCATGGTCGTATACACAGGCCTGGACAGAGGTTGCCAGAGTGCGCAACCTCATCTCTTTCGAGCCGGACAAGGTCGATGTCCACCTCGACGGACGGCAGCTGGAACTGGAACCCGGACAGAACGTCCTGCCACACGGCGTCGACCGCGGGTTGGACCCCGCAGAGATTCTCGGCCGGTCAGAAGACGAACGGTGACGATCCAAGCCAGGCTCGAAGTCGTCACCGTGCCGGTGTCCGACCCGGACCGGTCGTTGCGGTTCTATCGGGACCAGCTCGGATTCGTACTCGATGTGGACTACGCACCGACGCCTGAATTTCGCGTGGTCCAACTGACGCCGCCCGGGTCGGGCACCTCAATCCAGTTCGGAGTCGGATTGACCGACGCGATGCCGGGCAGCCAGCGCGGCATCTACCTGGTGGTGTCTGATATCGAGAGTTACCGCGACGAGCTCACCGGGCGAGGCGTTGCCGTCGGCGGTATCCGGCACAAAGACATCGACGGCGGGTGGCGTGGCGGGTTTCTGCCCGGCGTAGACCCGAATCGATCGGACTACGCGAGCTTCGCGGACTTCGTTGATCCCGATGGCAATTCCTGGGTGCTCCAGGAACGTGACCACCACCCAACGACTACACACGGAACGGATTGACCATTGAGCATCCAGAACTCCGAATCAACACCAGCCGAGGGCTCCGACACCGGTATCTACGACGTTATCGTTCTGGGCGCCGGCCCGATGGGGCAGAACGTCGCCGCCCGGGCCCATGCCGCTGGCCTGACCGTTGCGGTCATCGAGCGCGAACTCGTCGGCGGTGAATGTTCGTACTGGGGTTGCGTTCCGAGCAAGGCGCTCTTGCGCCCGGTACTCGCGATCGCCGACGCCCAGCGCATAGACGGTGCGCGCGAGGCAGTTTCGGACCCCATCGACGTGAAGGGCGTGTTCGGCCGTCGGGACCGGTACGTGACCGAGTGGAATGACGGCGGCCAGGCCGAAACGGTCGCCGCCATGGGTGTCGACCTGATTCGGGGCCACGGACGTCTCGACGGCCCACGCCGTGTCACGGTGACTTCGGCCGGCCGGCAGCCCCGACTGTTGACGGCCCGCGAGGCCGTGGCGGTGTGTACCGGCAGCACGGCGGCGCTACCCGACATACCCGGCGTGGCCGACGCGCACCCCTGGACGAACCGCAAAGCCACCGACAGCAGTGATGTTCCTCCACGGTTGGCGGTGGTCGGCGGCGGGGGAGTCGGAGTAGAGATGGCGACGGCCTGGCGGGGACTCGGTTCCGAAGTCACGTTGTTGGTGCGCACCCCCGGCCTCCTGCCCAAGATGGAGACTTTCGTCGGCGACCATGTCCGTCAGGGCCTTTCGGCTTCCGGCGTCGATGTGCGCACCGAGGTGACGGTCACCGAGCTGCGGCGTACGTCGCCGGACGAACCGGTGGAAGTGATCCTGAGTGACGGTGACCGTCTCGTTGTCGACGAGATCCTCTTCGCCACCGGGCGCACGCCGAATACGACTGATATCGGGCTGGAGACGATCGGGCTGTCGCCTGGATCATGGCTCGATGTCGACGACACCTGCACTGTCCGTGAGGTTGGAGGCGACTGGTTGTACGCACTGGGCGATGCGAACCATCGCGCGTTGCTGACCCACCAGGGTAAATATCAGGCGCGCATCGTCGGCAACGTCATCGGCGCTCGCGCACAAGGGCTTCCGCTCGACACATCACCTTGGGGTCCGCATCTCGCCACGGCAGACACCCTCGCGGTGCCGCAGGCATTCTTCACCGATCCCGAAGCCGGCTCGGTGGGACTGACCTACGCGCAGGCTGCCCAGCAGCGACGTCGCGTGAAGGCCGTCGACGTCAACATCGGTCAAACGGTTCCCGGGGCGAACTTCTACGCGGACGGCTATACCGGGCAGGCTCGGCTCGTCGTCGATCTCGACCGCGGAATCCTGGTCGGGGCCAGCTTTGTCGGCCCCGGGGTGGTCGAAATGCTGCACTCGGCCACGATCGCGGTCGCCGGCGAGGTCCCCATCGACCGCCTCTGGCATGCGGTGCCGTGCTTCCCGACGATCAGTGAGGTGTGGCTCAGGCTGCTGGAAGCGCACCGCGATTCCGACCCATCGGACTGAGGCGACGGCCCACGGCATCGGGGTGTTCGCGCATCCAGTCACCCCGTCTACGCGATGTGTTCTCCGGCAGCGGGAGCAGCGAAGGTTTGCTCCAGATAGTCGCGCAGTTCGCGAACATCGGCGTCGAGCAGTGCGAGATAGCCGTCGGGACGCACCAGCGTCAGGCCCGCGCCTCCCATTGTGGCGGTGTCGTGCCGGACTTCGATCAGCTCCGCATGAGCCCCGATGGCGGCGTGGAGTCCGCGTGGCTTCGGACCGGAGTACAGCAGCGTGAACCTGGATGAGTCGAGTACCTCCATGCGCGGGAAGCGGTCGCCGACTTCCAGGTGCGTGTCGTTGGTGCCGCCGGCGCCGTCGCGGTACGAGACGTCGAGCTGGGTCAGTGCGCGCTCCAAGACCCGCTGGACGGCGGGCCGCGCGGTGACGTGCGGCGCCAGATGACGGCGGCCGAACGTGGCAACAGGGTTGCGCAACAGGGTCATCCGGGTTGCTCTTCGCGTGCCCTTGACCAGCCGGTGTGCCACCGGGGAGCGTTCGGCGGCGTAACTGTCCAGTAGCTCGGGCGCAGCCTGTCCGTGCACCACGGCAGCCAGTTTCCAGCCGAGGTTGAACGCGTCCTGGATACCCGTGTTCATGCCCTGCCCGCCCACCACGGAATGTACATGCGCGGCGTCGCCGGCGAGGAACACCCGACCGACAGAATGCCTGGCCACCTTGCGTTGGTTGATGCGAAACCGGCCGGCATAGGTGATCTCGGCGACGCGGGCCCCGGCAGGCGCGCACCGGTCCACTGCGGTTTGTAGTTCGTCGGAAGTCACGTCTCCGACCGGACATTGGCCGGGGCGGTACGCGATGGTGAGGCGATGAAGCCCGCCGGGCATCGGGAAGAACGCGACGAACCGGCCCCGGTTGAGGAATGAGTGGAACACGTCATGCGGCAACGCCCAGTCCATCTGGACGTCGGCGACGGCGAAGTTCTCCTCAAACGCGGCGCCGACGAACGGGACGCCGAGCTGATGTCGCACGCTGCTGTGGGCGCCGTCGCAGCCGATGACCCACGGCGCGTGGGTCTGCTCGGCCAGGCCGGTGCGGTGCTGCAGAGTGACTCGGACGTGGCCGGGGGATTGGCTGAGGGCGGTCAGTTCGACGCCGTGTTCGATCGTGACACCGTACTCGGCCAGGCGGGCCGTCAGCAGTGCTTCCACCTGTGGTTGCGGCAGCATCAGCAGATGGGGGTGCGGCGTGGCGAGATCGTGGATGTCGATGTGCAGGAATCGTTTTCCCTCACTGAAGACATTGAACTCCGTGACCGGGATACCGCCGGCCACGGCCGCTTCCGCCAGGCCCAACTTGTCGAACAGCTCCAGCGTTCTCGGCTGGACGCCGAGCGCGCGGGTTTCGGTCGTCGGCGCGGCGGCAGCGTCGACGATGCGGACTGCGACGCCCCGCCGGGCCAGTTCGATCGCCATCGTGAGCCCGGTCGGACCGGCGCCGACGATCACTACCTCTGCGGTCATCGAGGCTGGCCGTGCGCCGGTGTGGAGTCCAGGCCGGTGTACGCGGGAACCCACGCGGTCGGGCGCGGAATCCACCGTGGAACGTTTCGCCGGAAGTCGTCGTACTGAGCGCCGAACCGTCTGCGGAGGTGAGGCTCCTCGAAGACCGGGATCGCGATCACGGTCAGGGTGCAGAACAGCGCGAACCAGCCGAAGAGCCACGGTGAGGCCGTGGCCACCGCGGTACCGAGCTGGATGCAGAACACCGCGGTCATCATCGGGTTGCGGACGTGTCGATACGGACCTTCCACCACCAGGTTGACCGGGGATCCGATGGCCAGGGCGCCCTTGCCGATGCGGTCGAACAGGATCACCGTCCACACCAGGAACCACAGGCCGAACGCGATCAACGCTGCGCCCGCGATGGCGAGCAGTAGGCCCGAAGTGGTGGTCAGATCAGGGGCTTTCACGCCCGTCGTCCAGATGATCAAGGCCGGAATGAAGATCGTCATCGTCGCTGGGGCGATCAGCACCGAGATGGTGTGCCGCCACCAGAGTCGCCGTTGGGTCATGTCGAGCTCCTTTCTTCAACTGCTGTTGAACAAAACGCTACGCTTCGGCTTCGGCATAGGTCAACGGTTGTTGAACTAAACTTCGGGCCATGTCGGAGACCGGGCGTAGCGGCCGGTGGCGCACGGGCCAACAGAACAAGCAGCGGATCGTCGACGCGGCCCGCGAGCACTTCATGCGTGACGGGTACGAGAAGGCGACGGTGCGCAGGATTGCCGCAGAGGCGGGCGTGGACGTAGCGATGGTCTACTACCACTTCGGCAACAAGGAGGGCTTGTTCAATGCCTCTGTGCTCGATACCCCGCAGCATCCGTTGCATCAACTGGCGAATCTGCTCGACGACGGACCCGGCGAGATCGGCGCACGGCTGGTACGCGACGTCGTTCAGCGGTGGGACGCGGGAGCGTCCTTCGATCTCTTGCTGACGGTGTTCCGGTCAGCGGATATCCACCCCTTGGCGCGCAAGCTTTTACACGACACCCTTGCCGGTCCGGTAGCCCAGCAGATCGCGGATCAGTTCGGTGTCGACAATGCCGAGCTGCGCGTCGAGTTGGTGACCGTGCACCTGGTCGGCCTGGCGTTCGCGCGGTATCAGCTCAAGATCGAACCGATGGCCTCGGCGAGCATCGACGACCTGGTCGCGTGGATGGGGCCGACGGTGCAGCGTTATCTGACCGATCCGAATCCCTAGGCGCTCAGGCGCGTAGCCGGTTCAACCAGGGGTGGGCCGGGTAGAGACGGACCAGCCAGCCGATGAGCCGTGTCCGCGCGCCGTCTGTGAGTCGCGGTACGACGCGACGGAAATCGCCTTCATCCTTAGGCGCGGTGCGATGCGCCTTGAAGAGCAGTGCCACCTCGGGAACCACGTACGGTATCCCGTCTCGAACCCGGAAGAGTTCGTCGTAGGGCAGTGTGATCGACGGGTCGCGCCGGCAGACCCACTGGTCGCCGTCGTGGGGTTCGCGGAATACATCGAGGTGATACCGGCCGGTGGCCGGGTCGCGGCACCAAGTCTGGTGCAGGTCGGGATGATCGGCGACGTCGCTGAATGACCACAGCCGGCCGTCGCCGGCCACGTCCCACTCGAATCCGGCTAGTGCGTGGGCGATTTGCGAGAAGTCGCGGCGGGGGACGGCGATCTCGATGTCGGCGTGTGGCCGCGGTGGATCGCCGAGGTACAGGTCGATCGCCCAGCCCGCGGCCACACACCACGGTGTGTCGATGCCGCCCAATCGCTCGGCCACCTCAGCTGGTGTCCATGGGGCCCAAAGGCGGTCGGCCTCGTCGGCGCTGATCGCCCGGCCGCCCGGCGGTAGGTCGTCAGACATCGGCGTCCACTATCCTCGCCGGCCGCAGGCGTCCGCGAAACACCGCGACGAACGGTCGAGGGTCGGCTCGCCCGTCCCGCCGGAACGGCATCGAGTCGCGAGACGCGTCGGTCCACTCCGAACGGGACATTCCCTCGAGCACGAGCCGGCGTCCGGCTCGGCGGGCGAGTAGATGCAGCAGCAGGGTTCCGGTGCGTCCGTTGCCTTCTCGAAAAGGATGAATCTGGTTGTAGTCGGCATAGATTCGGGACAGACGGTAGGAGAGTGCACCGTCGTCGATGTCGGCACCTTCGCCGGCGAGTCGGTCGATTTCGGCCTGTAGTGCGGCCAGGGCCCGCGGAATATGTGAGCACGGCCCGAACGCGCTGTCGCCCTTGCGGAGTTCGACGATTCGTGGCTCGCCGGCCCAGGCGTACACGTCGCCGAACACCTGTCGGTGCAACGATCGCACATCCAGATCTGAGTCTTGGCAACGCAGATGCACCTGCAGGATCCGGCCTGCGGTCGCCACGAATTCCAGCTGCGTCAGGACACTGGCGTCGTGCACGCCGAGATTGTTGCGCAGCACCGATGTTCCTGGAATGAAATATGGACGGCGCCGTGCGAAGACCCGCCGGCGCGAGGGCGGCCGCGGGTGGGGGAGGTGGCGCCCCAGGTACTCGCCATATGTCTTTCTGCCGGTGAGCAACGCGGTCAGGGATTCGATCTGTTCGGGTGTGGGCCGCCAGCCTTCCAGGCGCTCGGCGGCGATGGTCTCGGCCAGGGCGTGCTGCGCGCACCCGCCGGGGTCGCTCACCATGCGGAGAACGTCGAGGTCGACGCCAGATAGTCGAGTTTGCGTCGCACGCCGCTGAGTTCGCGGCCGATGCTGCGCAGCGCGGTGCGGTCCTGGGGGGACAGGCCCGAGAGTTCGACGTGTTCATCGATGCGGTCGTCGGCGTCGGCGGGGTCCCATCGTGCGGCCCGCGCCCGCCAGCGGATGCTGGACCCGATCGCATGACATTTGGCCAGTGCCCTGGCGTCGTCGGGATCGAGGTAGCGGCTACCTGCAGCCGCGCCGAGGCGATCGGCGGTGAGCAGCGCGTCGGAGCCGCAGCTGAGGGCGGCCCAGCGCGCGATCCGGACCACCGGGTCGACGGCGGCATGTTTGATGTCGACCCGGACGTCGACGGACGTCAGTGTGCGCAACCGGGACGGGACGTAGGCGCGGGCAAAGGTGGCGTCCTGCAGCATTGAGGCCAGCGCCGTGGGTTGCGCCCGTACAGCGATCCCCGCTTGTTCGCGCAGGTCGGTGCTGTCGCCGACAGCTGGGCCGACGGGGACGGCGTCGGCCAGCAGGCCGATCATCACGACTCCCCGATCGGCGGACGGGTCCGCGGCCCACCCGCCGATCCCTGTTCCCCAGTCCTGGGCGGTGCGGTTGAACCGCACCCGCGAGGCGACCGCGCCGTTGTCGTCGGCACGGAACCCGCAACAACCCAGCAGTTCATGCACGTGCGCTGCCTGGGCCAGGGCGGAATCCGGCGTGACGTCGGAGCCGCGGACCACGAGGGTTTCCAGGTCGGATCCGGGTAGTGCGTCGCCGCGGCCGACGCTGCCCGAGGCATACCAGTCGAGCCCGGGGGCGACCAGTCGCGCCGCGGTGGACAGTGCCGCGCGGATGACCGACGACCACGCCGCGGCGACCGACGCCGCACCGACCCGCGCGTCGATCACCTTGACCACCGCGTCACGGGCCTGGGCGCCGGCTGTCACCAGGTCGTGCTCGTTGTCCGCCGCCGCAATGCGCCGGCAGGCATCGTCCAACGCAGCCACAGCCATGTCGGTGATTGTGACAGCACACCGGCCCGGTGAGGTTTCGGCAACGCAATGCTTACCGCTCGCTACATGAACGAAACACGTGGGTGACAGCTCGGTCACGCCGAGAGGCTTATCTATCGAGTGACAGTTAAGAAGCTGGCGGCACCGCCCCAGAGCCTGAGAGAAACGCCTATGACCAGCAGCGCTACCGCGGGACCTGATGTGTCCGGCCGTTTTGGCGACCATGACGACCTCGCCGAATTTGGTTACGACCAGCAGTTGCACCGTCGGCTCGGCAAGTTCGAATCCTTCGCCGCGGGCTTCTCGTTCGTGTCGATCCTGACCACGATCTTCCAGCTGTTCGGACTCGGGTTCGGCTTCGGCGGTCCCGCCTTCTTCTGGACCTGGCCCGCGGTGTTCCTCGGACAGTTCCTCGTCGCACTGTGCTTTGCCGAGCTGGCCGCGCGCTATCCGATCTCGGGGGCCATCTATCAGTGGTCCCGCCGGATGGGGGGCGAGGTGATCGGCTGGTTTGGCGGCTGGTTCATGATCCTGGCGCAGATCGTCACCGCCTCGGCCGCGGCGATCGCGCTGCAGGTGGTGCTGCCCACGATCTGGTCCGGCTTCCAGATCATCGGCGACGACCCGGCGTTGACCTCACCGAGCGGGGCGGCCAACGCCGTGCTGCTCGGCACCGTCCTGCTGGTGCTCACCACGACGATCAATTGTCTTGGCGTCAAATGGATGTCGCGCGTCAACAGCGCGGGGGTGATCTGCGAGATCGTCGGCGTCATCGCCGTCATCGGGGTGTTCTTCACCCATGCCCAGCGCGGTCCGCAGGTCGTGTTCGACACCGGGCACGCCGGAGGACAACCCGGCTACGTCTGGGCCTGGATCATGAGCGGACTGATGGCGGCCTACGTCATGGTCGGCTTCGGCTCGGCCGGTGAGCTTGCCGAGGAGACCCGCAATCCCCGGCGCGTCGCACCCCGGACCATCAGGATGGCGCTGTCCGTGTCGGCACTCGGCGGTGGTCTGATGATCCTGGGCGCCCTCATGGCGGCCCCCAGCCTGACCGACGGACGCCTGGCGACCGAAGGCCTCCCGTACGTGCTCGACACCGTGTTGTCCTCACCGTGGGGGACGGTGCTGCTGGTCGACGTCTGCATCGCGATCACCATCTGTACCTTGGCAATTCAGACCGCCGCCTCACGGCTGATGTTCTCGATGGCCCGTGACGGGCGGCTGCCGGCCTCGTCGATCCTGTCCCGGGTCAACAGCCACACCGGCACACCGATCTGGCCGTCGGTGCTCATCGGTCTGCTGTGCATCGGAGTGCTGCTGGTCAACGTCGGCAACTCGGCGATCTTCGCGACGCTGGCCAGTGTCTGCATCATCCTGATCTACCTGGCCTACCTGATGGTGACCGCGCCGCTGCTGTATCGCCGCATCAAAGGCTGGCCCGCCCAGCGCAATCAGGTCGACGCCGAAGGCTTGCCGCTGTTCTCGCTCGGCAAGTTCGGCATCGCGGTCAACGTCCTGGCCGTCCTCTACGGCACGGTGATGATCGTCAACCTCGGCTGGCCCCGAGCCGAGATCTTCAATCCCGCCGGGGACATGCCGATCCTGCAGTGGGCCGGACCCCTGAGCATCGCGGCCGCGATAGTCCTCGGCGCCCTGTGCTTCCCGCGGGGCAAGACCCACCCGAAACCCGTCACGATCGGAGCCTGAGGATGACCACAGCGACCACCGCCGGAGCCCGCGAGCATGCTCGGGCTCAGGCCGGGACAATCACCGATTCGATGCCGGTCGTGCCGGCCTCGGCGTGGCCCACACCGCCGCAGAACGTGGCACCCGAGCAATTGACCTGGGCTGAAACAGTTCCCGGCGGCCGGTACACCAGCAAGGTGCTGGCCCGCGGCGCCCGGCTGCGCCTACGCGATCTGGACGGCACCGCATGCGCTCACCTGCTGCTGTGGCGGGCCGACGCACCATGGGAGCGGCTCAACGTCGCCGACACCGTGAAAGTGCCGTGGCAGGCCTACCTTTCGGAAGGTCATCCCCTGCTCAGCGACCAGGGACGGGTGCTGGCCACGCTGGTGTCGGACACATCCGGCCACCACGACGCCCTGTGCGGCACCAGCACCCTGACCGGCAATACGGCCAAGTACGGCGCGGGCGAAGTGGAATCGGACAGTCCTGCCGGGCGTGAACTGCTCGCGCTCGCCGCCCTGAAGAACGGGCTGACCCGCCGTGACGTCGCGCCCAGCGTGTCGTTCTTCCACGGCGTGCGGGTCGATCTCGACGGCACGTTGGTGTCCACCGGTTCGGCCGGCGCCGGCAGTGCAGTCGAACTGATCACCCATCTGCCACTGATCGTGGCGATCGCCAACACCGCCCACCCACTCGATCCGGCAGCGCAGTTCACCGTCGGATCGCTGGAGGTGTTGGCCTGGTCCGCACCGGGTGACCTGGCAGAAATCGGCGCCACCGTGGCTGACCGTGACCCCGAATACCAACGCGCCTACCTGAATTCCGAAGACGTCTGGAGTGCCCGATGACCCTCACCGCCACCCACACCATCGTCGACGAGATCGTCGCGCCCCGCGCTCCGTGGTCCAAGGTCGTGCGCGCCGGAGACGTGCTGACCATCGTCGACCTGCACGGAAACCAGGCTGTGGACACCCTGTTCTACGGGGCCGACGACCACACCGTGCGTTACAGCGCACCCGCCACGATCGCGGCCCAAGGCAACATCTTCCTGACCACCGGGTCGGTGCTGCGCGACAGCGACGGTGCACCGATGCTGACCATCGTCGACGACGAGGTCGGCAACCACGACACCCTCGGCGGAGCGTGCTCGCAGGAATCCAACACCCTGCGCTACGGGCATCACACCAAACACCAGCACGCCTGCGTGGAGAACTTTGTCGGCGAAGGCGCCCGGTGGGGGCTGACCAAGGCCGACATCGTCAGCAACATCAACTTCTTCATGAATGTCCCGGTGGATCCCGACGGTTCGCTGGGCATCGTCGACGGGTTGTCCGCCCCGGGCAAGACCGTGTCGCTGCGCGCCGAGATCGACACCCTGGTGCTGGTGTCGAACTGCCCGCAGATCAACAACCCGTGCAACGGATTCGACCCGACAGCAGTGCGCATGGTGGTGACGCGCCCATGACCGCGATCGAGGTGATCCGGCCCGGCATGGCCACCACGATCCAGGATTGGCCGGGGCGCAGCGGGTACTGGCAGATCGGCGTTCCGCCGTCGGGACCCATGGACGATGTGTCCTTCCGGCTGGCCAACATCGCAGTCGGCAACGCCGAGGGCGCCCCCGGTCTGGAGGCCACCATGGGCGGACCGGCGCTACGCTTCGACACCGATACCTGGGTGTGTGTGACGGGTGCACCCGCACCGGTCAGCATCGACGGCGCCCGGGTACCGCAGTGGGTGCCGGTGCTCGTCGAAGCCGGACAAGTTCTCGACGTGGGAATGGTCGACGGTCCGGGCCTGCGGATCTACATCGCGATGGCCGGCGGTCTGCACGCCGATGAATACCTGGGCAGCGCTTCGACATTCACCCTTGGCCGGTTCGGCGGCCACGAGGGCCGGGTGCTGGCGGTGGGGGACAAGCTGGAAACCGTGGATACGCCGGCTGGCGCGCGTCGGCGCATCTTGTCCGAGGAACAACCGGCCATCGCCGGCCACTGGTACATCGCGGTGACCGTCGGCCCGCATTCGGCGCCGGAGTTCTTCACGCGCAATGACATCGACACGCTGCTCAACCACGACTACGAGGTGCACTTCAACTCCGACCGTACCGGCGTCCGGTTGATCGGACCGAAGCCGGAATGGGCCCGTCCCGACGGCGGGGAAGCCGGGCTGCATCCGTCGAACATCCACGACAACGCCTATTCGGTGGGTTCGCTCGACTTCACCGGGGACACCCCGATCCTGCTCGGCCCGGATGGTCCGAGCCTCGGCGGTTTCGTCTGCCCGGTCACCGTCACCGCCGCCGACCGCTGGAAGTTGGGCCAACTTGCCCCCGGTGCCACCATCCGGTTCGTCCCGGTGAAGGCAACGGCGGCTCCCGCGCCGGCCACCTTCGGACCTGCGCGCCGCGCGTCGATCCCTGCGGTCTTCTCCGCCGGTGGCGACGAGGACGACGGAATCATCGCCGGTACAACATCTTCGGATGGCACTACAAACGTCACCTATCGCCGGATCGGGGACGACAACGTCCTGGTCGAGTACGGCGAGATGCGGCTGGATCTGGCATTGCGGGCCCGGGCGCACGCCCTGCACCATGCGCTGGAGCAGCACCGGCCCGACGGGCTCATCGACCTGACGCCCGGGATCCGTTCCCTGCAGGTCAAGGTCGACCCGGCCCGGCTCCCGCAATCGAAGCTGGTGCCGTTGCTTGCCGAGTTGGAGGCATCGCTTCCCGCCGCGCACGATCTGGTGGTCCCCAGCCGTACCGTGCGGATGCCGCTGAGCTGGGACGACCCCTCGACCCGGGAAGCGATCGAACGCTACATGCACGGCGTGCGCGCCGATGCGCCGTGGTGCCCGTGGAACATCGAGTTCATCCGGCGGATGAACGGCCTGGACTCGGTCGACGATGTGCACCGAATCGTCTATGACGCCGACTATCTGGTGCTCGGTCTCGGTGACGTGTATCTGGGTGCTCCGGTTGCCACACCGCTGGATCCGCGCCACCGCCTGGTGACCACCAAATACAATCCGGCCCGGACCTGGACTCCGGAGAACGCGGTCGGCATCGGCGGAGCATACCTGTGCATCTACGGCATGGAGGGGCCCGGCGGGTACCAGTTCGTCGGCCGCACCACGCAGATCTGGAACCACCGGCACCCGCTCGTCGCTCAGGGTTTCGATCCCGAACACCCATGGCTGTTGCGCTTTTTCGACCGGATCCAGTGGTACCCGGTGTCCGCCGAGGAACTGCTTGATCTACGCGCTGACATGGCCGCCGGGCGAGGCCACGTGGAGATCACCGATGGAACGTTCTCGCTGGCTGAGCACGAGCAGTTCCTGGCCGCCAATGCCGACGACATCGCCGCAACCCGCGCGAAGATGGAAGCGGCCCGCGCCGAGGAACGCGAGCGTTGGGCGGCGGCAGGAGAATTCGCACGGAAGGAGTCTGCGTGAGCAAGATCGCCGAGATCTACCGGAACATAGAAGCCAGTGGACGCGACGAGGTGTTCATCCACTTACGTCCGCAGGCTGAGGTGGAGAACGATCACCGCACGGCGCTTGCCGCCGACGGCCCACTGGCCGGGCTGGTGGTGGCGGTCAAGGACAACGTCGACGTCGCGGGGATCCCGACCACTGCGGCGTGCCCAGACTTCAGCTATATTCCCGATGCCGACGCACCGGCGGTGACCGCTCTCAAGGCCGCCGGTGCTGTCGTCATCGGGAAGACCAACCTCGACCAGTTCGCCACGGGTTTGGTCGGAACCCGCAGTCCCTATGGCCCCGTGCGGGATTCCCGTCGGCCGGATTACATCTCCGGCGGTTCGAGTTCCGGTTCCGCGGTGGCCGTCGCGCTCGGGTTCGCAGACATCGCGATCGGCACCGACACCGCGGGGTCAGGTCGGGTTCCGGCCGGATTGCAGGGCATCGTCGGAATCAAAGCCACGGTCGGCCTCGTCTCCACCGAGGGTGTCGTCCCGGCATGCGCGAGCTATGACTGTGTGACCATCTTCGCCGCCGACCTCGCCACGGCCCAGTCGGCAATGGGTGTGATGAGTGCGGTTGCACCACAACGGCAGTGGCCGACCGATGTTCCCTTCGCCGCGCCGGTGACCCCCAGGATCGCGATACCCGACACGTTGGCCGGGCTCGACGACGAATGGCAGGCTGCTTTCGGCGCAGCAGTGGAGCTGGCGAACGACGCCGGATTCGACACCGTCCCGATCCCGATGGACGACTTCTTCGCGGCGGCCGAGCTTCTCTATAACGGCGCGCTCGTCGCCGAACGGTGGGATGCGGTAGGGGAGTTCGTGAGCTCTGCGAGTCCCGGTGCCCGGCTCGACCCGACCGTGGCCGCGATCATCACCGCGGCCGGGCAGTATTCGGCCGTCGATCTGTTGCGTGACCGTCGGCGGGTCGAGGAACTCCGCGGAAAAGCGCTGGCGCAGCTCGCGGGCTGCGACGCGCTCATGGTGCCGACCGCTCCTGAGCATCCGCGGATCGACGAGGTCGCGGCGGACCCGGTTGTGGTGAACTCCCGGATGGGGCGATACACCAACTTCTGCAACCTCTTCGACATGTGCGCCATCTCGGTTCCCGCAGGGACGGTAGCCGATGGGGCACAATTCGGAATCACCCTGCTGGCACCGGGATTCCACGACGGCGTCATTGCCGACTTGGCGGCCCGGTTCCTCGACGTTCCGTCACCCGAGACCTGGCCTGAGTCGGGCGGAGCGCGACTGACGGAGCTCGCCGTGTTCGGTGCACATTTGCGCGGGCAGCCGTTGGAGCATCAGCTCACCGGACGAGGCGCGCGCTGGGCCGGACCGATCACCACGGCACCGCATTACCGTCTCTACGCGCTCGATACGGTTCCGCCCAAGCCGGGTCTGACCCGGGTTGAGGACGGTGGCGCGTCGATCGTCGGAGAACAGTGGCTGTTGTCCCCGGCTGCACTCGGTGAGTTCCTGGCCGACTTGCCCGCGCCGATGCTGCTCGGGAAGGTTGAGCTCGACGATGGCCGGTGGATCACCGGCTTCGGTTGTGACCACACCGCTCCCACACAAGGACGTGACATCACCGAGTACCGGGGTTGGTTGGCCGCGATGGCCTGAAGTGGGCGTGCCGCAGGGTCAGCTCCCGGGGACGATCAGCGACACCATGGTCTCGAGCTGGCGGGCCATCTGCCGGTAGCTCATCGCGCCTGACTGTGCCTGCAACAGTGCGCCCCAAAAGACTGCTTCCAAGGTGGCAAGGACCTCGGGCCAGGCCCCGCCGCCCAATGCCGTGGAGATTCGGCGCGTGATCTCAACGGCGATCCGGCCACGTACGTCGTCGACCACTTCGTCGTCGGTGCTCATCAGCGCCTGAGTGCAGGCCCGCGCCAGGCGAGGCTCATCGGCCATCAGCAGTGTGAGAGCGGTGAGCTGCTCGGTGACCCGGCTGGTGGTGCTGGCCGCGGGATCGATGTCGAGCGGCAGCTGAATCACCCGGTCGAGGTACAGCTCGGCGAACACCACCTCGATGGACGGGAAATGAGCGTAGAGCGCCGCGGGTGCCATCTTCGCGCGAGCCGCCAATGCCGGGACCGAGACGTCGTTGTGCGCGTCTAGAAGTTGTGTCGCCGCTCCGAAGACGCGGCGCTGCGTGCGGGTGCGCTGACCCTGCGCGTCGTGTAGGCGGGTGACGGTAGCCACCTCTGGCCTGGACATGTGTCCAAGATATAGAGCCGTGCCGCGAAAGGCAATCGTTCGGCGAAACTGCCGGTATCTACGCATTTTCTGGGTTGTCATTCACGCAGATTGAGCACCGATCGACGCGGAGAAGAGGCTTTCGAGTCGATAAATCGGACAGGTGTCCAGTACGATCTGCCCAGATTGATAGGGGAGGTCCGATGGCTTACGTGATCACGCAGAACTGCTGCAAGGACGCCAGTTGTGTACCGGTGTGCCCGGTGGACTGCATCCGCCCGGCCGAGGGTGGGCTGGATTCCGCGTCGGCCGAGATGCTCTACATCGATCCGGAATCGTGCATCGACTGTGGGGCCTGCTTCGAGGAGTGCCCGGTCGGCGCGATCCACTACGAAGAGGACCTGCCCGGCGAACTGCAGCGGTTCAAGGATCTCAACGCGGCCTACTTCGAGCGCCACCCGCTCGAGCCGGTGACCGTGCCGGCAGCACCATCTCGTGCGCAGGTCGAGGCGGGATCGTTGCGGGTGGCGATCGTCGGATCGGGGCCGGCCGCCTGCTACGCCGCCGCCGAGCTGATCGATGTGGACGGGGTGGAGATCAACCTGTTCGAACGGCTGCCCACGCCGTTCGGCTTGATTCGCGCGGGGGTGGCCCCGGATCACCAAAACACCAAGTCGGTGGTCGACATCTTCGAGCGGGCGTTCACCAACCCACGGTTTGCAAGCCATTTCAACGTGGAGGTCGGCCGTACCGTCAACCACGACGAACTCCTGGCCCATCACCACGCGGTGATCTACGCGGTGGGCGCGGCCACGAGCCGGCGACTGGGCATCGACGGCGAGGACCTCACAGGGCACCACGCCGCAGCCGAGTTCGTCGGCTGGTACAACGGTCACCCCGACCACGCCGCCCACCGGTTCGACCTGTCCGGCGAGCGGGCGGTCATCGTCGGCAATGGCAACGTCGCCCTCGATGTCGCCCGGGTGCTGTTGATGGACCGCGACGCGCTGGCTGCCACCGACATCGCACAGCACACGCTGGATGCCCTGGCTGACAGCGCAATTCGGGAGGTGGTGATCCTGGCCCGGCGCGGTATCGAGCACGCGGCGTTCTCGGCGGGGGAGTTTCAGGCCCTGGGGCACCTCGACGGCGTCGACGTGATCGTGGACCCCGCGGACCTTCCCGACGATGACGAGCACGACGACGTCGAAACGTCGTTCAAGCTCGCCATCGCCCGTGAATACGCGCAGCGCACGTCGACGCCCGGGAACCGGCGCGTGGTCTTCAGGTTCGGTGTCGCTCCGGCGGCCATCGTGGGCGCCGAACGCGCCGAAGGACTCGAGATCGGCAGCGACCGGCGCGGTACCGAAGTGATCGAGACGTCGCTGATCCTGCGCTCGATCGGATACCGCGGCCTGCCTGTCGCCGGGCTGCCCTACGACGAGGATTCGGGAACGGTGCCCAGCGACTTGGGCCGGGTCGTGCCCGGTACCTACGTGACCGGCTGGATCAAACGCGGACCTCGTGGGGTGATCGGCACGAACCGGCTGTGCGCCGAGCAGACCGTGACTCAGCTGTGGGTGGATTTCGATGCCGGCCTGCTGACTCGTGATGTCGAGGACCGTGAGTCGCTCGATGCATTGTTGGCCGCCCGGGGAGCGGAGCCGCTCGGGTGGTCGGGATGGCGCGCGATCGACGTCGCCGAGCGGGACCGGGGTGTACAGGCCGCACGACCCCGCGTGAAGTTCGTGTCGGTGGAGGCGATGCTCAGCGCGGGCCTGCGCGGCTGACCTCGGCCTCGATCTGTGGGTCGGGATCACGCGGGGTACGGGTCGCGAGGATCGATCCGGCGAGGATCAGCCCCAGGCCGGCGACGTTGTAGACGGTCAGCGGTTCGCCCAGCACGATGACCCCGGCGGCCAGCGCGACGGCCGGGTTGACGTAGGTGAACACCAGTGCCCGCGCGCCGCCGACTTCGCGGATCAGCGCGAAGAACACCACGAACGCCAGCGCCGTGCAGATCACCGCGAGCGCGGCCAGTGCGATGAGCACTGACCGTGACGGCATCTCGTCGGGCCAGGTCAGGATCGCCGGGGTGGTGTAGATCAGCGCCGCGATCGTCAGACACGCCGCGGTCAACGGCAGTGTCGGCACATCTCCCAGATACCGGGCGGCGATCAGCGGAGCGATCGCGTAACACGTTGCCACCAAAAGCACTTCGGCGATCGGGCTGGCGTGACCGCCAGCTAGCCCCGGCCCGGCGAGCACCGCCACGCCGGCCAGGCCCACCCCGAGGCCGGTGATCCGCTTGGCGCTCAACCGTTCTCCACCGGTCAGCCGGTCCAAAACCGCAGCGATGATCGGGGCGGTCGCGATCAGCAGGCCGGTCAGCGAACTGCTCAGGTGGCGTTCGGCGTCGGTGAGCAGGAACCACGCCGCAACGATCTCGAAGAACGCGAACGCGAGTACGGGCCGCCAGTGCCGTAGCACCGGAGCCCAGGCGGCGCGCGACATCACCAGCGGCAACAGCACGGCCGCGCCGACCGCGGTGCGGGCCAGTACCAGTACGGGCACCGAAACGCCCTCGACGGCGATCTTGATCAACAGATACGGAATGCCCCAGATGAGGCTCATGGCGCCCAGCAGCAGCCATCCCCGCACGCTCACCCGGTCCAGACTACGGATGCGGGACCTATGGTCGGCCGCCTTCGTCGACCAGGCGACGGGCCGCCTCGATCACGTTGCGCGCGTGCAACTCGAACAGCGCGATCACGTCCACCGAGTCACCACCGATTTCTTTGGCGATGAACAAGCCGTCGGCTCCGGCGATCGCGTAGGTGGCCAGCTGGTGGACGTGCGCGGCACTCAGCTCTGGAGCCCAGTCCTCGATGGTGTCGACGAGTTGGGAGTGTGCACGTGCGCGTGCCTTCAGGAACATCGCCCTGGCGCGTGGCTCGACGGGGCGGCGCTCCAGGGCGAGCATCAGGCCCAGTCGGATGAAGTCGGGCGATTCGACCAAGGACTTGGCCACGTTTGCGCCGAAACCCACGGCGCGGTCTTCGGGGCTACCGTCATCGGGCACCTGCCACGCCGCCAGCCAGGTCCCGAAGCTGCGCTCGATCACTGCGGCGATGAGGTCGTCCTTGTCTTTGAAATGCCAGTAGATGGAGCTGGCCGGGAGCCCGCATTTCTTGCTCACCAGCGCGATGCTGGTGCCCTCGTAACCGCGTTCGGCTGCGATCTCGGTGGCCGCGTCGAGGATTCGTTCGCGGGACTGCTCACCGTCGGGTCGGCGACGGCGCGACTTGGGCTGTTCTGCAGCGGGCATGTGCCACTCCCGTCGTGAATCATTGGACTTCTTGACTCCGTAGTGATCGCTACACTACCGTAGCGATCACTACAGAACAACTCCTCGACGATGAGAGATGCCGCTGTGACCGCAGATTCTTACGACGTGGCGGTGGTCGGCTATGGCCCGACCGGCGCCACCGCAGCCAACCTGCTCGGTGCGCAAGGATTGAAAGTGCTTGTCGTCGAGCGGGATCCAGACGTCTACGGCCGGGCCCGGGCCATCAGCACCGACGAAGAGGTGCTGCGCATCTGGCAGTCCATCGGTCTCGCCGACCGCCTGCAGCAGGACATGTTGCCGGACCGGCCGGCCGCGTTCGTCGACGCCGCCGGGGTGCCCTTCATCGAGACCACGATCGCCCCCAGGGGTTCGGGCCACCCGCCCCAGCAGTTTCTCTATCAGCCTGCGGTCGACCATGTCCTCCGCGAAGGGGTGGATCGGTTCGGCAACGTCGACGTGCTGCTCGAACACGAATGTCTGCGCGTGCTGGCCAAATCGGACCACGTCGAACTGATGCTGGCCGACCTTGGCGCCGACACGTTCAAGCGGGTGCGGGCCTCCTATGTGATCGCCGCCGACGGCGGATCCTCTCCGACGCGTGGACAGTTGGGTATCGGCTATTCGGGTAGCACCTATGCCGAACGATGGGTCGTCATCGACACCAAGGTGCACAAAGAATGGGATGCCCACGACCGGCTCCGTTTTCACTGCAATCCGGACCGGCCCACCGTCGACTGCCCGACGCCGCTGGGGCACCACCGGTGGGAGTACCCGGCACGGGCCGGTGAGGACGAGCAGACCCTGCTCAGGGAGACCGAAATCTGGAAGGTGTTGGAGGATCAGGGGATCACTCGCGACAATGTCGAGATCCTGCGGGCCGTGGTGTATAGCCACCATGTCCGGGTTGCCGATCGATGGCGGGTCGGGCGCATCTTCCTGGCCGGCGACGCTGCGCACGCCATGCCGCCGTGGATCGGTCAGGGCATGTCGGCCGGGGTGCGTGACGCGGCCAACTTGTGCTGGAAGCTCGCCGCGGTGCTGTCCGGCCGGGCACCGGATACGTTGCTGGATTCCTATGAGGCAGAACGCAAACCGCACGTCGTAGAAGTCACCCGCCGGGCCTGTCTCGTCGGCCGCGTGATCACCGAGCGCAACCGACTGATCGCTGCCGTGCGCAACCACAGCCTGCGGGCATTGACCAAGCTTCCCGGGGTGTTGCGCGGAGGTCAGAAGCGCTATTGGATTCCGGACGCGCGATACCGCGATGGTCTGTTCGCCCGGACCGGCAATCCGGCCGTCGGCCGGCAGATTCCGCAGCCGTGGGTTGTTGACGACACCGGCGCGACGGTCCGCCTCGATGACGTCTTCGCCGGACGATGGGTGGTGCTCCACACCGGTGACGCACCGGTGGGCGTACAGGCATGGACCGATCTCGGAGTGCCCGTGATCGCGCTCGACGGACCGCAACACGCGACGCGGCCCGGTGCGGTCCACGACCTCGGTGGAACGCTCGTTACCTGGTTGCGGCGCAAGAAGGCGGCAACGGCGGTGTTGCGCCCCGACGGATTCATCTATGCCGCAGCCCGATCTGGGCAGCCGTTACCCGCACCTCCGGCCGGCTACCGGCCGGCACCGACCAAGACTGGAGCCCGCGCATGACCACCACCGAGGTTGCCGAACACACCGTGACCGTCGCTGGCAAGCAGATCTTCTACGCCGAGGCCGGCACCGGCCCCGCCGTGGTGATGCTGCACGGTGGGGGACCGGGCGCCTCCGGGATGTCCAACTACGCGCGCAACATCGATGCTCTCGCAGTACATTTCCGGGTCATCGTGCCCGATATGCCCGGCTATGGGCGCTCGGCGAAGGGCGTCGACAAGAGCGATCCGTTCGGCTATCTCGCCGACATGATCCGCGACCTGCTCGACGAACTGGACATCGAGACCGCGCATCTGATCGGCAACTCCTACGGCGGGGCCGCCGCGTTGCGGTTGGCACTGGACACCCCACATCGGGTGAACAAGCTGGTACTGATGGGCCCCGGCGGAATCGGCACCACCCGCGCACTGCCGACCGCAGGGCTGGGAAGCCTGCTGTCCTACTACACCGGCGACGGCCCCAGCCGCGACAAGCTGAGCACCTTCATTCGCAATTACCTGGTTTACGAGGGCAATTCAGTGCCCGAGGATCTGATCGACCTGCGGTACCGGGCATCCATCGATCCCGAGGTGGTGGCCGATCCGCCGCTGACCCGGCCGTCGGGACCGAAAGCATTGCGCACGCTGTGGCGCATGGATCTCACTCGCGACAACCGGCTGAAGGCGCTGCAGACACCCACCCTGATCCTGTGGGGCCGCGACGACAAGGTGAACCGGCCGTCCGGCGGCCCGATGCTGCTCAACGCCATGCCCAATGCCGAATTGGTGATGACCTCGCGCACCGGCCACTGGATGCAGTGGGAACGCGCCGATTTGTTCAACGAACTCGTCACCGAGTTTCTCGGCCCCGATTCGAAGCTCGCTCATGCCTAGCGTGTTCGGCAACGTCCACCTCGGCTACGTCGTCATCGAGACCGAGAAGTTCGCAGATTGGCGGCGTTTCGGGCGCGATGGGGTCGGGATGCACCTCGACGACGTCCTGCCGGATGTCCTTCGGTTCCGGCTCGACGACCACGAATGTCGCTTCCTGCTTCAGCGTGGCCCGTCCGAGGATGTGGCGGCGCTCGGATGGCAGGTCGATGACCACACCACGTTCGACGACATCGTCGGACGCGTCGTCGGCCACGGTGTGCCGGTCACCGAGGGAAGCACAGAAGAAGCCGCTCTGCGCGGGGTGGAGCGCCTCGTGCGGTTCCCGGGGCCCAACGGGTTGACGCAGGAGATCTTCACCCGAGCTTGTCTCGCCGTCACACCACTGCAGATGACGGTGCGCGGCGGGTTCGTGACGGGTGACTGCGGCATCGGGCACGTGGCGATCACCACGAAGAAGCCACAGCAGGTGCGCGGTTACTACAACACCGTGTTCGACGCCCGGTTGTCCGACTACATCGACGAGACGATCGGCGGCGTCAAGGTCAAGATCCGGTTCCTGCGGGTCAATCAGCGTCACCACTCGGTGGCCATCGCCTCGGTGAACCGCCTACCCATCAACCCGATTCGTACCCGTATCCAGCACCTCAACATCCAGGTGGCCGACCTCGACGACATGACCGCGTCGTACCAACGGATCAGGGAACTGGGTTTCGGCATGGCGCTGGGGGTCGGGCAGCACACCAACGACCGTGAACTGTCCTATTACGCGATGACCCCATCGGGGTTTGAATGGGAGGTGGGGTGGAATCCGTTGGTTGTCGACGAGGCGACCTGGGAACCCACCACCCACCGGGGCATCAGTATCTGGGGGCACACGCCGGAGGGACAGACGGTCATCGACAAACTCGCCCAGTTCAAGGTCGGCGCCCGCTCGTTACTGCGGGCCGAGGACAGCGTCCCGGCGCTGGCCGGTGCCGGTATTGCCGACAGCTAGGGAAGGACGATCATGAATCGAATCGATACCCACCACCACATGATTCCGCCCGGCTATCGAAAGGCGTTGCAGAAGGCCGGGATCGATGATGCTGGTGGACGTGCGTTGCCGGAATGGAGCCCCGAGGGCTCGTTGCAGACCATGGCTGAGCTCGAGGTAGCCACCACGATCCTGTCGGTGTCGACGCCGGGCACCACCTTCCTGCCGAACCAGGCCGATGCCGCCGCACTGGCCATCGATCTCAACGACTTCGGGGCCGAACTGTTCGCCTCGCATCCGGACCGGTTCGGTTTCTTCGCCACGCTGCCGATGCCGCACGTCGAGGCGGCGACAACAGAGGCCATCCGTGCCCTCGACACACTAGGTGCAGATGGAGTGGTGCTCCTGGCGAACAACGCCGGAACCTACCTAGGACAGGATGGACAGGACGAATTGTGGGCCGCGCTCGACGTCCGGTCCGCCGTGGTCTTCATCCATCCGGCCGATCTTCCCGCCCCGACGGTGCCCGGTGTCCCACCGTTCGCGACGGATTTTCTCCTCGACACCACCAGGGCGGCTTATCTGCTGGTGCGCAATGGAATCCGGCGCAGGTACCCGAACATCAAGTTCATCCTGAGCCATGCCGGTGGATTCGTCCCGTATGCGTCGCACCGCATGGCGGTCGCCATCATGGGGGAGACCGGCCGCAGCCCAGCCGACATCCTCGACGACTTCGCGAGCTTCTACTTCGACACCGCGCTGTCGTCGAGTGCCGCCGCGCTACCCACCCTGCTCGCATTCGCCAAACCCGGCCACATCACCTTCGGTTCCGATTGGCCGTTCGCCCCGCTTCCCGCCAGCCAGTTGTTCGCCGCCGGTTTGGACACCTACGACGGGCTGGATGCGGTGGGCCACCAGGCGATCAACCGCAACAACGCGCTGGCCCTCTTCCCGAGGCTGGGTACGGTGGCAGCGCCGCCGGCGCCATCTGCGCTGGATCAGGTGCGGCATCAGGCCACTCGGGCGGTGATGCGTGGAGTCGCGCGCCTCATCAACGCCAAGTAGGCCGCGTTTGGGATACCGAAGAACACCGAAACTGAAGCCAGGGACAAGATCGGCGCCGATTCTGTCCCTGGCTTCAACTTCGGTGCGGTCCAGCGTGCGGGTCAGTCCAGCCGGACCGCCGAGCCCTCAGCCCCGGGTCAGTTCCGCGTAACGGCCGACGTGGTAATCGGTTGATCCGAACTCGTACTGGACCGCGGTGAGACGTTTGAAGTAGTGGCCGATCGCGAGTTCCTCGGTCATGCCCATACCGCCGTGCAACTGCACCGCGTTCTGCCCGACGAAGCGGGCGGCCCGCCCGATGGTGGCCTTGGCTGCCGATACCGCCTTGGCCCGTTGCGCGGGTTCGGCGTCGAGGTTCAGCACGGCGAGATAGACCGCCGCCGAAGCTTGTTCGACCTCCATGTGCATGTCGACCATCCGGTGCTGCAGCGCCTGGAAGCTGCCGATGGGCAGACCGAACTGCTGGCGTTGCTTGCAGTACTCGACCGTGTCGGCCAGCACCTTGCGCATTCCGCCGACGGCCTCGGCGCACACCGCCGCGGCCCCCTCGTCGCGGGCCAGGTCCAGTGACGGCCAGGCCTGCCCCTCGGTCCCCAGCAAGGCCGAGGCGGGCAACCGGACGTCGGAGAACGTCAGGTCCGAAGCCCGGCGGTCGTCCACCGTGCGGTACGGGTGTGCGGTGAAACCCGCTGCCAACGAAGAGATATCGATCAGAAAAAGAGAGATTCCGTCGGTGTCCGCACGTTCCCCCGAGGTACGTGCGGTCACCAGCAGGTGGGTGGCCAGCGGTGCGTCGACGGCCATCACCTTGGCGCCGTTGAGAACCCACTCGTCGCCGTCGCGGTGGGCGGTGGTGGACACGTCACGCCAGTTGTCCCCGGAGGCCGGCTCGGTGGCTGCCAGCGCGACGATGGCCGAACCCGCCACGATCTCCTCGAGCAGGGCTGCGGCGGCCGTTTCGCCGGAGCGGTGCAGCAGGCCACCGGCCACCACCACGGTGTCCACGAACGGTTCGATCACCAGGGCGTGGCCCAAAGCCTCAGCGATGACCATGGTTTCGACCGGGCCACCACCGATGCCGCCGGCTTGTTCGGGCAGGGTGGCGCCCAGGATGCCGAGCTCATCGGCAAAACCCCGCCAGATCTCGGGCTGCCAGCCGGGGCCGGTCTTGGCCGCTGCACGGCTGGATGCCAGGTCGTAACGGCTGCCCAGGAACTTGGTCAGCCCATCGCGCAGCAGTTCCTGTTCGTTGGTCAGGTTGAAGTCCATCTAGAGCCCCAGTTCTGCCTTGGCGAGGATGTTTCGCTGAATTTCGTTGCTACCGGCGTAGATCGAGCCGGCCCGGTCGTTGAAGTAACGCAGTGGGGCGACCGCCTGCCAGGGTGCTCCGCTGTGGTAGCCGTCGGCGGGCGGTTCGTAGTCCGCCACCGGTCCGCCGGGGAATGTGGCGTGCGGTTGGTAGGCGCGGGCGAGCGGGCCCGCGGCCTCCATCGACAGTTCGGTCAGCGTCTGGCTCAGTTCGGTGCTCAGGACCTTGAGCATCGACGACGCCGTACCGGGATGGCCGCCCTCGGCCACCGCCGCCAGTACCTGGTACTCCAGGATTTCCAGCACATCGGTGCGGAGTCGGGCGTCGGCAAGCCGGCGGCCGAAGGCTGGGTCGTCGATCAGCCGACCACCGGTCGGTCCCGGCATTTCGGTGGCGACCGCTGCGATCTCATCACCCAGCACCTGCAATGCCGGCGCGTTGGCGCCGCCGCCGCGCTCGAACTCCAGAAGGTATTTGGCCACGGTCCAGCCGTCGTCGATCGTGCCGATCACATTGGCCTTCGGCACCCGAACCTCGTCGAAGAAGACCTGGTTCTGTACCTCTTCGCCGGAAGTCATGACCAGCGGGCGGATTTCGATGCCGGGCGAGGTCATGTCGATCAGCACGAAGGTGATGCCCTGCTGCTTCTTGGCGCCCCGGGTGGTGCGCACCAGGGCGAACATCCAGTTGGCTTCCTGGGCATGGGTGGTCCAGATCTTGCTGCCGGTACACACCAGGTCGTCGCCGTCGGATACGGCAGCCATCGACAGGGCGGCCAGGTCCGAGCCGGCCTCGGGCTCGGAGTAGCCCTGGCAGAAGAACACCTCGCCGGTCAGGATGCCGGGAAGGAAGAAGTCCTTCTGGGCCTGCGTGCCGAATTTGATGATGGCGTGGGCCACCATGCGGATACCCATGGGCGAGAGCGACGGGGCGCCGGCGAGGGTCGATTCGCGGCTGAAGATGTAGTGCTGGGTCAGACTCCAATCGCAGCCGCCGTGTTCGACCGGCCAAGCCGGGGCGGCCCAGCCCCGTTTGTGGAGGATTTTCTGCCAGGCCATGCTGGCGTCGTGATCGGCATACACGCTGGTCATCAACTGGCCCGCGCGGCGGAGCTCGGGAGTCAGATTCTTGGCGAGAAAGTCGCGAACTTCGTCGCGGAATTCCTGGTCGCTGGTCGACCACTTCAGGTCCATGCCTGCCCCTTCTGCTGGTGTCGCTCCACAGAGTAAACCTAGTTAATCAAGTGACGCGCACCACCCCGCTCGGTGTTGGGCCCCGACACAGGGGCGCCGCCGCGAGGTGTTGCTGGCCGGCGGTGGTGCCCGGCCCAGGTCACAGGCGATAATCGAGGGCGTGGAGCGTCGCCAGAGCGGTCAGGACCCTCAATCTCCGATGGCACTGCTGCAGAACCTCCCTGCGCTGGTGGTGCTGGAGAGGTTCCCGGTGCCGGTGTTGGCGATCGCCGAAGACGGCACCATCCTGTTCGCCAACAGTGCGTTCGGCGAGATGGTTGGTCGCGACGCCGATGCGGTCAAGAACATGCCGTTTGCTGAGGTGTTCCATTCACTGCCCGACGACGGGTCCGCGGTCTCGGTGATGCGGGCCAACGCCGGGTTGCTCGTGGAGCTCGTCCATCGCGACGGCTCGATCGTGCGGGCGCGGATGAGCAAATCCGCGCTGTTGCGCGGCGATGATCCGGTGGCCTTGGCGACGTTCGAGGACCTCACCGAGCAGTTGTGGGCCGACGAGCTTTAGGGCTATCCCGCGGCCTTCGCCCGGCGCAGCGACTCGCGTGCCAGGAACTCGCGAAAATAGTCCAGCGACTCCCGGCTGACGATCGCGGGCAGCAGCAGATCCCACGTGCGGGCCACGCGTTCACGGAGTTCGGTGCCGGTGGTGGCGCGCGAGAGCGCCTCCGCTCCCAGCATGGAGCCAAGGATCACCTCGGCGGCGCTCGCGACATCCAGGTTCTCGCGTAGGTCACCTTCCTCGGCGGCCTGGGTCAACTGTTGAGTGAGTTCGTCGAGCCAGCTCGTGTACACGCGGGTGGCGGCGACGTGGATACCGCTGAATGTTCGCAGCAACTGCATGCCGATCTGGGCGACCTTGTCCGAACGGGTGAAGTCGGCCACGACGAACAACCCGTGGATGGTGTTTTCCAAAGCCGGCGAAGAGGATTCGGCGATGACGCGGAACGTGGTCAACATGGCGGTGCCGCCGTCGCTGATGATTGCCTCGGCCAGGGACTCCTTGGAGTCGAAGTGGTAGTACAGCGCGCCCTTGGTCATCTCGGCCCGGGCGATGATGTCGCCGAGCCCGGTCGCGGGATAGCCGTGCTCGCTGAACAGGTCGACCGCGGCGGTGATGATCTTCTGCCGGGTCAGCTCGGATCGAGCCTGGCGTGCCATTGTGGCGTTCCTATCATTTGGTGCGGGGGTGCAGCGGCGCCACTTTTTTGATGCCCACTGCGGTGCGACGCCGGATGAACTGCTGCAGGTAGCCGAGCCGCTCCGGCTCGACGAACCCGGGCATCGCCAGCCGCCAGCTGTGCTCGAGATCGGTGAGGAACCGCGGTGGATCGTCGAGGTCACTGGTCTGGCGCACGCCCAGGTATATCGACACCAACAAGCGGGCAACCGCTTCTGGGTCGGTGTCGGCCGTGAAATCGCCTTCGCCGATGGCTCGTTTGGCGATGCCGGCGAAGCCTTGCACCCATTCGTTGAGAACCCGCGGCCCCACGTCGTCGGTCCGGCCGATGGATTCGACGAGGTTCAGGCAGGCCCGAGCCACCGGGTCACCGATGTCCTCGGCGGCAACCAGGCCCGAGAGGTCGATCAAGGTTTCGGCTCCGGACAGGTTGCGGGCGAGGACGTCCTCCACCGCCTTCTGGGCCCGCTGTGTCCGGTGCTCGACGATCGAGACCGCCAGTGCGTGCTTGGACCGGAAATGGAAATACAGCGCGCCCTTGGTGACGTTCGCGTCGGCGAGGATGTCGTCGAGGCTGACCAAGCTGTAGGGCGTGTGCGCGAACTGTCGCGCCGCCGCCTGCAGGATCTGGAGGCGCGTCAGCTCTGCTCGCCGGTCGAGCTGCTCAGTCACCACGGGGCCTTCCTGACTCTGATCGGCCGGCGGCAGCGTTCTGATTTCATCTCACCGCCAGCAGACTCAAAGTCTTCACCGTACGTGCATAACATTCTAAAGGTATGTATCGTGCGTAGGGTGATAACTCTTGGTTCGTCGCGGGTTGCCCGCCCGGCAGTGGCACATGCCACTGTCGCGGGCGCTGTGGCGAGCGCCACCATTTGGCGGTCGGCAGTAGCCAAGGGCTATCCTGGAAACGTTGCCATGGCCTGCACCGGCAATCCCCCTCGAATCCCGGTGCGGGCCATGGCGACCTTAATTTCTGGTGCCTACCAAGATAATTCGATCTTGATGATGCACCCCGTGGTTCAGGCGGAGTGTCACTAGCCGATGTGGGATGACGAAGTCGACGTCGTTTGCTGTGGCTCGGGCTTCGGGGCGTTGGCCGCTGCCGTTGCCGCGGCGGATGCCGGGCTCGACGTGCATATCGTGCGTCCGGGAGAGCCTCGATCGGTCACGCCCGGACCGGAGACACCGTGGCTGGGTGTGGGTGTCGACGATCCCGAGACCCGCGATTACTTCGATGCCCTGTCGGCGGACCTGACGCCGCTCGTCAACGCCGAGTACGACAGCGCGCTGACCGTCCGGGTAGTCAGTGAATGGACCCCGGTTTCCGGACGTGGCCGGATCGCGCCGTTCTACGGCGCTCGGCTGCAGGACTGGGCGCAGCGCTGCCTCACCTCTCCCTACGGCGTGCTCTACACGAGGTTGGCGGACCGGGGAACCACGTCGATGCGCTCCGGCACCGGCGAGGAGATTCAGGTCAAGATGCTGGGCGCACTGGAGACCGCAACGGCCGCGGACACCACCGCGGTGCTCGGTGACTGGTTGTCGGCGCAGGTCCGCGACCGGCAGATCCCGGCCGTGGACAACGGGACGCTCCAGCGCCTCGTGTTCGAGGAAGGCGAGATCCTGGGCGCGGTGATCGACACCGCAGACGGACCGTTGGCTCTGCGGGCCCGCCACGGAGTTGCCGTATCGACCGAACCTCATCCTGACGCGACCTCGGCGGCCGATCAGGCCATCGAACCGGGCAAGCTCGTGCAGGTAGGCCTGGTCGGCTACAGCGCGAGCAGATTCGGCCGGTTGGAACTGCTTGAGCTCGGGCGGGACGGATCGGGATCGGGCTATTGCAACTCCGGCCGGGTGCACGACTCGAAGCGTGAGTCGGGTCGCTCACCTGCGCGGCGCGGCCGAGAAATGCACCGGTACCCGCCCTTTGGCCAGTAGCGCGGCCATCTCGTGGCCGAGAATCGGCTTGGACAACAGGAAGCCCTGCGCGCGGTAGCAGCCGTGGCGCAACAGCGTCAGCGCGGCCCGCTCGGTCTCCACCCCCTCGGCCACCAGTTGTAGGCCGAAAGCCCCGGCGAGCGCGATCACCGCACGCACGATGGGTAGGTCGCCCGGGTCCGAACCCAGGCCGGCGACGAAGCTGCGGTCGATCTTGAGGGTGTCCACCGGCAGGGATTTCAACAGCGACAGCGCGCTGTAGCCGGTGCCGAAGTCATCGATGGCCACCTGCACGCCCACTTTGTGCAGTCCGGTCAGTGTCGAACGGGTGGTTTCGATGTCCTGCACCACGATGCTCTCGGTGATCTCCAGGCAGACCGACCCGCGGGGCAGGCGGAATTCCTTCATCACGCCGGCCACCGAGTCGACGAATCCGTCGGTCACCAGCTGCACGGGCGACACGTTGATGCGCAGCACGATGTTGCGGCCGACGCCGTTGGACCGCCACCGGGCGAACTCCGCACAGGCATTCCGGAGTACCCAGCGTCCCAATTCGCCTGCCAGATTTATGGATTCGGCCACGCCGATGAACGAGTCGGGGGACAGCAGGCCGCGCGTCGGGTGCTGCCAGCGGACCAGGGCCTCGGCGGCCAGCACCTCGCCGGTCCGCATGTCGATCTCGGGCAGGTAGTGCAGGACGAGCGCGCCGCTCTCGATCACGCTCTGCAGGTGCAACTCGATGTCGTTGCGGAAGTCGATCTCCATCGCCATCGCATCGGAGAACACCGTGACCCGATTGCCGCCGGAGTTCTTCGCGGTAAGCACCGCGTGATCGGCCCGGTTGAGCAGATCGGAGGTGGAGTCCCGCCCCGGCATTCCTTCGGCCAGACCGATGCTGACGGTCCGGGTGAGCATCTCGCCGTCGATGGTGACCCGTTCACGAAGCACCGACTGGAGTCGATAGGCCAGAGCGGTGGCGGCCTCGGCGGTCATCGACGCCGCGGGGACCACGACGAACTCGTCACCGCCGAGTCGCGCGATGAGCTTGGGCGAATCGTCGCCGCGCTGTAACCGCTCGGCCAGGATGCTGATGAAGGCATCACCGGCGGTATGGCCCAGGTAGTCGTTGATTGCCTTCAACCGGTCCAGGTCGAAGAACATCACCACGACCGGGCCGGGCTGCCCCGGAGCCAGCCGGGCCTCCAGGTGGGCCATGAGCGCCCTGCGGTTGTGCAGCCCGGTGAGGTGGTCGTGATCAGCGAGGTACCGTAGCCGGTCCTCGGCCTCGATGCGGGCCTGCACCTGGGCGAACAGCGAGGCGATCGCTTTGAGCGCGTTGAGCTCTGCGGGTAGCCACTCGCGATCGCCGAACTTGACGAATCCCAGCACGCCGGTGGTGACGTCCCCGGACAGCAGCGGCACGCAGGCCATCGAGGTGCTGGGGATGTGGCGCCCCGCCTCGATCGTGCGCTGATAGTCGTCGGTGGCCGGCTCAGGCCGGAACACCGCCGGTTCCTTGAGATGCTCGGCCATCGCGAACACCGGGTCGGCATCGGCGAAGTGGATGACCGCGATCGGGTCGGTCGGTGTGTCCTGCGGACGCGGTGGCCACTCGGCCACGAGCCGCGTCGCGTGCGCCTGGTGATCGTTGTGACGCAGAAAGCTCACGTCCACATCGAAAAACGAGACCAGCTCGGCCAGCACCTGTTGGCTCACCGAAACCGACGTCGCCGCGTCGACCGCCATCAGCTGGGTGGCGACGGACGTGACGAGCAGTTCGAGGCTGCCTGGCACCAGATACCTCCGCATATACCTCTGCACCGGCTCTCAGCCGCACTGTGGCGTCGAACCCGGTCGGGCTCGCCGTCTGCTGCGTACGGTCGGACGCGGCGCGTAGGACAACCTGAGCACCAGCGCCTGTGATTCGTCGCGCTCGGTGCCGGTCAACCTGCGAAAAGCGTACTGCAGGTCGCGCAGCGTCTCGGCGTGGTCGGGCGACAGTGCCTGGCGGTCCCGGTCGTCATGGGCATAGAGGAACACCGGAGACACCGGTTGGACCGCCAGCCCGTGGCGTTGGGCGCCGACCCAGACAGCCTCGACAGCCGACCCGGCCAGGGCGTAGTCGGTCAGCCGGCGGCCACGGACCGAGATGACCGCCAGAGCGGAGCTCGAGGTGACCCGTTCGTAGGTGTCGTCGCCGAGGGCCACCCCGGCGTTCCAGTCCGACAACTTCGCCATGACCTCGGGTCGACGCAGGATGTCCAGCACCACGATGTCGCCCGGATCCAACCCGAGCGTTGTGACCTCGATACCGGTATCGGGCACTGGATCGCCGGGCCAGCGTAGTTCCGACATCATCTCCCGGTGCAGCGTGGGGGTCAGATAGCGGATCCGGTCGGTCTTGGCGAGTATGCCTGCGGCGGTTTCGATCTCGGAGGGATTGTCGAGGATCCTCAGCTCGGCACCCTCGTTGCCTGCGGCAGCCCTCAGGTCGTCGAGCACCTCGACGGGGATCGGTGCCGACGTGCCTCGCAGCCGATTGGTCTCCCGGGCCAGCATCGGTTCGTAGAGTTCGGCCAACTCAGGTGTACTGCCGGGGGAGAACTCCGCGATCCCGTAGAGGGGGGTGCCCTCGTCGCCGCGGGACCACCGCACGTGCCCGGCCAGGCCGTGAGCCGCCGCGGCGACTCGGGCATTGAACGCCGCGGCGCCCAGCGCCACCGCGCTGCCGCGGTAACCGACGTCCATCGCCGTGGTGTATTTCGTTGCCAGCCGCAGGTTGATCCGGTCGTCGTTCGCTTCGATGTGCCACGGTTGGGCGTTGCCGCCCGAGGGCGCGCGGGTCGCTGCCTCGGAGAGGATGTCCGCCATCCCAGTCGGTCGAGGCGGGTTTTGCGCGGGGATGGGCGCGGACGGGCGTGCGGAGGTGTCGCTCAGCGGATCGCCGATGCGGTCGAGAGCGTCGGCGATATCGACGCGCACCCGCCCCGACGGCATCGGCTCACCCAGGCCGATGCGTCGCACGGCGTTGGCGACGACGGTCGCCCCGAGTACCACTTCCGCGGCGAGTTGGGGCCAGGTGCTCAGCGTCTTGCCGACCTCCACCAACGACGCCGCCATCCGGGGGGACAGCTCGGGCGCGTCGAGGATACGCAGAACGTGCGGCACCTTGTCCTTGCTGCTGAGCCCGGCCAGGTCGCGGGCCGCGATGTCGCCGAGCAGACCGTGGAGGATCGGCCGCCCGGGGTCCAGGTCGAACCGTTCGACGTCCAGCAGCCCACGGTCCCCGGTGGTCATCAGCACCGGCAGTTTCCGGGCCCGGGCGGCCTCGCGGACAAGAACTTTCGCGTCCAGCGAGTCACATTCCTCGACGACGACGTCGAGACCCCGCAGGTACTCGTCGATGGTTTCGGCCACCGCGCCGTTGCGATCGATGCGAACCGTGATGTACGGGTCGATCTCGGCGATCCGGCGCGCGGCCACCACAGCCTTGTTCAAGCCCAGGTCGAACACGGTGCCGGGGACCCGATTGAGGTTCGCCAACTCGAGTTCGTCGAAGTCGGTGAGTCGAATCTCGCCGCAGAGGCCCTCGACCGCGAGGTTGTGGGCGATGGCGTGGCCGACGCTGAGGCCGACGACTCCAATTTTCAGGCGTGACAACCGCTGCTGCTCATCGGCACTGATCAGGTTACGGTTACGGTCCAGGCGTAGCCGGTTGAACGCGGCCGGTCCCAGAAGATGAACCAGGCACCGCCGCCACGGGTAGTACGCCCACCTGGTCGGCTCATCGAGCATTTCCGGGTCGACCGCAGGCACGAGCGTGCGGAGCGCAGCCTGTTGCTGACGGCATTCGTCGATGATCGTGATTCGCGGGTCCCGGCGCAGCTGGTCGAGCGTGCTGCCCGAATTGCCGTCGCCATCACCGTCGACGAAGATGGCTCGATATTGATCGGGGTCGTTGTATTCATTCAATTCGGAATTCTCGATGTCTGTGTAGGCGCTTTCATTGGGGCTTTCGGGGGTCATCGTCTCGTCCCGGCGGCGGTAACGGCGTCGATGCCGCCGTTCCGGGGGTACGCGCCGATTCGCTGCGCCTCGGCGAAGTAGCGTGACAGCTGCCCCGGATCGGCGTGGTTGGCGAAAGTGGTGCTGTCCCACCACATCATCTTGGTCTGGTAACGCTCGTCCGGATACGGTGTCGCCGGGATTTTCGCAGCCAGCACGCCGCCGGAGGACAGCCAGCGTTTCAGCACATAGGCGGCAGCGGTGGCCATACCGAACTGAATGTCCAACAGTGTCATGGCATGCAGCGGCATACGCGCCAGCGTATCGGTGAGTGCGCGGCTCTGCTCTGGGTCGTCACACACCCAGGCGGTCTTCATCTCGACCACTCCGAACGGCAGACGGTCGGCGATCATCTTGCGAACCGCGTCGAGTGCGGGCTGTCCGCTCCATTCCACGATGGCGTGGCTTTCGTCGACGCTCCGATACGGCCCCTTGGCCCGCAGACCGCCGACCACCTTGCCCGAGCTGTTGATCCCGACACAGAACAGCGCCGTATCGTCGCCTGTCCGTAGGGCTTTCAGGTCCAACGCTTGCTCCACGGAATGTTTGCGGTAGTTGGAGCAGGCGCCGCGGACATATTCGTCCCACAGTTCGCGTTCGGCGAGCGGGCGGGCCACGACGATCGTGCACTCGCTGGCGGGGTCCCACCAGGTTGGGCTTTCGTCCAATGTCACGCTGCGGCGGGCGACGGCATCGAGTTGGGGAGCGGTCATCTGTAATCCATTTCGTCGGTCAGCCGTGCCTTCCAACAGGACGGCTGATTTGTGTGTGCGGCACGGTGTTGCGAATACGTGTGATGAGTATTGCGCCGCCGCGTAGTGGAATTCCAGCGAGCTGAGAAATCTTGTCCAGTCGCGGGGTGAATTCTGCGGGCGCAGCACCGATTTACTCACCGGTACATGCAATTCTGGCAAATTCAACAATCGACATTCATGCCGAATATGTGCCTTGTCGGCGCGCATGGCAAAAATCTTGAATTGACGTCGATGTCGAATGCGCGGTCGCCGGGCCGCGGTGCACGCTTTTGCTGCGACCCTTCACAGCCAGCCCTTAGCGTGATTGACCATCGCGGTGAATGGCGTCCGACTCGGCGGGGCTCCGGGCCATTCGGTTCGGTCGCGCATTGGCGGGTTGTGTGTCGGCCCGGAGAGCCGAGATGAGATTCTGGTGTCGATGACACAGGAGTATCCGAAAACCACCGCCCTGCCGGCCCAGGATGTCGGTCGGCTGTTGCTGCGTTGCGCGGACAGGCCCGGTCTGGTTTCGGCGATCAGCGGCTTCCTCACCGGTGCCGGCGCCAACATCGTGTCGCTGGATCAGCACTCCACCGAGCAGACCGGTGGCACCTTCATCCAGCGCACGATCTTCCATCTGCCGGGCCTGGCGGCGGTGCGCGACGAACTCGAGCGTGACTTCCGCCAACGGGTGGCCGAGCCGTTCGAGATGGACTTCCGTCTCACGGAGGCCTCCAAACCCAAGCGCGTGGCACTGATGGCCTCCCGCGAGGACCACTGTCTGCTGGATTTGTTGTGGCGCAACCGGCGCGGTGAGCTCGACATGTCGGTGGTCATGGTCATCTCGAACCATCCGGACCTCGCCGATCAGGTCCGCGCGTTCGGAGTGCCGTTCCTCTATGTCCCGGCGACCCGGGAGAACCGCGCCGAGGCCGAGCAACGGCTGCTGGAGTTGTTACGTGGCAACGTCGATCTGGTGGTGCTCGCGCGGTATATGCAGATCCTGACGTCCGATTTCCTCGATGCCGTGGGCTGCCCGCTGATCAACATCCACCACTCGTTCCTGCCGGCATTCATCGGTGCGGCGCCCTATCGCAGGGCCAAGGAGCGTGGGGTCAAGTTGGTCGGTGCGACAGCGCATTACGTGACCGGTGACCTTGATGAAGGGCCGATCATCGAGCAGGACGTGGTGCGGGTGGACCACCGGCATTCGGTCGGTGACCTACAGCGGCTGGGCGCCGATGTCGAACGCCTTGTGTTGTCGCGGGCGGTGCTGTGGCACTGTGAGGACCGCGTAATCCGGTTCGGGAATCAGACCGTGGTCTTCTGACCACGGGTCGGGAGGAGTGAGCGTGAAAATCTTCAATGGTCTTGACGAGTTCGTGGCGGCAGCGGGTAGCGAGCTCGGCCCGACGGACTGGATGGAGATCACCCAGGAGCGGGTGAATCTGTTCGCCGATGCGACCGACGACCATCAGTGGATTCACGTCGATCCCGAGAAGGCGGCCGGTGGACCGTTCGGCGGCACCATTGCGCACGGTCTGCTGACCCTGTCGTTGTTGCCGCACTTCACCCATCAGCTGTACCGCGTCGACAATGTGAAGTTGGCGGTCAACTACGGCTACAACAAGGTTCGGTTCATCACGCCGGTGCGGGTCGGGGCCAACGTGCGGGCGCGGGCGGCGATCTCCGACGTCGCGCAGCTCGACGGTGCGGTGCAGGCCACCATGACGGTGACGGTCGAGATCGAGGGCTCCGAGAAGCCTGCCGCGGTCGCCGAGTCGATCGTCCGCTTCATCGGCTGATTTTCCGCCGCCGAGCCTTCCTCGCCTGGTTTCTGACAGTTGTCAGAATTCATTGACGGCCGTCAAAGGCCGCTGCTAGTGTTCTGCATCACAATGTGAAGGAGCACTGTATTGCAGCGTTCACTGCCGCGGACCGCGATCATCGGCTCGGGCATCAGCGGGCTCACCGCCGGAAAGATGCTCAAGGACTACCGGGTCCCGTACACCACGTTCGAGACGTCGGATCGCATCGGTGGGAACTGGGCCTTCGGCAATCCGAACGGGCACAGCAGCGCGTACCGCTCGCTGCACATCGACACCAGCAAGCATCGGTTGTCGTTCAAGGACTTTCCGATCCCCGAGCACTTTCCGTCGTTCCCGCACCACTCCGACATCAAGGCCTATCTGGACGCTTATGCGAATGCCTTCGGGCTGTTGGAGAACATCGAGTTCGGTAACGGGGTGGTGCACGCGACACGGGTCGACGGGGGCGGTTGGGAGATCGAGGATCAGGCCGGCGCCCGCCGCGAGTTCGACCTGCTCGTCGTCGCCAACGGCCACCACTGGGACCCTCGACTACCCGAATTTCCCGGGACCTTCACCGGTGAGCAGATCCACTCCCACCACTACATCGATCCGAAAGAGCCACTCGAGCTGACCGGCAAACGGATCCTGGTGGTGGGCATCGGGAACAGTGCCGCCGACATCACCGTCGAGTTGTCGTCTAAATCCCTGCAGAACCAGGTGACGCTTTCCACCCGATCGAGCGCCTGGATCGTGCCGAAATACATTGCGGGACAACCGGGTGACAAGTACTTCCGCACCAATCCCTACCTGCCGTTGTCGTGGCAGCGCAAGATGGTCCAGCTGATCGGGCCGATGCTCGGCACCGATCCGACCATGTACGGGCTGCCGGCCCCGAACCACAAGCTGTTCGAAGCGCACCCGACGCAGTCGGTCGAGTTGCCGTTACGACTTGGCTCCGGCGATGTCGTTCCGAAGCCGAACGTTTCCCGTTTGGACGGTGACACTGTGCATTTCGAGGACGGGACCAGCGACGTCTTCGATGTGATCGTCTACGCGACGGGTTACAACATCACCTTCCCCTTCTTCGACCCCGACGTCGTCGACGCACCCGGCAACCACATCCGGCTCTACAAGCGGATGTTCAAACCGGGTATCGACGATCTGGTGTTCATGGGTTTCGCCCAGGCGATTCCGACGCTGTTCCCGTTCGTCGAGTGCCAGTCACGGCTGCTCGCGGCGTACGCGGTCGGGCGTTACGCTCTGCCGTCGGTGGCCGAGATGGAACGGGTGATCGACGCCGATCAGCAACTGCACGGCGGACATTGCACGGACCGGCCCCGCCACACCCAGCAGGTGGACTACTTCTACTACGAGCACGACATCCGGGTGCGGGAACTACCTGCGGGTGCCGAGCGTGCGGCAGACGGTGTCGGCGTGACCGCAGGGGTGATCGCATGACCTACGCCGAGTTGACGTTCCACTCGGCCGGTGACCGGTGCAGTGCGTGGCACTTCCGGGCTGCGGGCGACGGCTTCGCCGGACCGGAGGGCCGGCCGGTCGTGGTGATGGCACACGGCTTCGGTGGCACCAAAGACTCCGGACTACAGCCCTTCGCCGAACGCTTCAGCGCAGCCGGCCTGGATGTGGTGGCGTTCGATTACCGGGGCTTCGGCGCCTCTGAAGGGCTGCCGCGGCAAAGCGTTTCGGTCGAACGTCAGATGGCGGATTACGGCGCGGCTATGGCGGCCGCACAACAACTGCCGGGCGTGGACCGTCGGCGGGTCGTGCTGTGGGGGTCGTCGTTCTCGGGCAGCCACGTGCTGCGGGTGGCCGCGCAGTGCACTGATGTGGCCGCGGTGATCGGCATGACTCCGTTGACCAGCGGGCTGGCTGCCAGCCGCGCGGCCGTGGCGCACCGCGACGTCGCATCGGCATTGCGCTGGACCCTGGCCGGTGTGAAGAGCCGCGTGGCCGTGGCGGCAGGTCGCCAGCCGACGCTGATGCCGCTGGCCGCAAAGCCAGGGGAGGCGGGCGCGCTTGCCCTCGACGGGGCCTATGAAAGCTACCGTGCGATCGCCGGGCCCACGTGGCGCAACGAAGTCGATTCGGCCATCGGCATGGAACTGGTGCAGATCCGCACCGGCGCCGCGGCCAAAGCACTGAAATGCCCTGTGCTGATTCAGATCGCGGACTTCGACCGGTTCGTGCCGGCCAACTCGGTGATGAAGACGGCCGTGCAGGCCAGGGCCCAGGTCCATCACTATCCGTGCGATCACTTCGATGTGTGGCCGGGACACGACTGGTTCGACACGGCGGCCGAGGATCAGCTGAGGTTTCTGACCCGGACATTGGGTACGGCTTGATTCCGTCCGGCGAGCAGACATAAAACTGCCCAATTTCGTTGCCAAATAGGCAGTTTTGCGTCTGCTCGCGGGGAGAAGTTACGTGCGGTACAGCGCCGCGACGTCGCCCGGCCGCACCTTGAGGGCGGCATTGCGGGGGAGTGCATCGACCACCGCCACGGCCACCGGCACGTGATGGCTGGGCAGTTCCTCGCGGACCAGGTCCTTAAGCTCCGCCTCGGTGGGTGCAGCCGCATCCCGCCGAAGCTCGACCGCGGCGAAGGGAACCGCGCCCAGGCGAGTGTCCGGAACTCCCACGACGCAGGCGTCGAGCACACTGGGATGTGAGATCAGAACCCGCCGAACCGTTTCCGGCAGGATCTTGAAGCCGCCGCGGTTGATGGCGCCGTCGCCGCGCCCGTGCAGCGTGACGAACCCGTCCTCGTCCATCGACGCCAGGTCGGTGGTGCGTACCCAGTCCGGTCCGATGACGGCGACGGCGGCCTCCAGCACACCGACGGTCCCGGCAGGCACTTCGGCGGCGGTGTCGGGGTCGACGATGCGGACGCGTACGCCGGGCAGAGGTCGCCCGACGCTGTCGGGTTTGTCCGCGCCGTAACGGCGGTGCAGCTCAGGTGTCCAGCTGCATACCGATCCGGCGAATTCGGTTGCCCCGTAGGCCCACAACAAAGGGATGCCGTAGCGCCCCTCGAACTCCGCCCGCAATTCCGGCTCCAACGGTCCGGAGCCGCCCGAGAGTCCCTCCAACGACGCCAGGTCCTCGCGCGGCACGTCGGCCTGAAGCAGCATGCGCAGGATCGC
Source organism: Mycolicibacterium peregrinum (assembly GCF_002102345.1). GTDB lineage: Bacteria > Actinomycetota > Actinomycetes > Mycobacteriales > Mycobacteriaceae > Mycobacterium > Mycobacterium peregrinum. The sequence goes on along the minus strand of NZ_LQPP01000037.1, from coordinate 106,561 downwards.
GGGCTGCACACCCGCGCGGGTGATGTGGTAGGTCTTGATCGCCTCGACCCATTCGGGGACGCTGAACTTCTCCAGCAACACCATGCGCTTGCCGGAGCACGGCGCGGCCAGCAACTGGCAGACTCCGATGCTGCCGAACGGCCAGTACACCAAGGCCGGTGGGGTGTCCGCTCCGACCACTTCGGTGCCCGCACCGATCGTCATGCTCAGGACGGTGTGCTCAAGCACGTTGGTGGCGACCGGTATTCGCTTGGGCGGACCGGTGGTGCCACTGGTCAGAATGTGCAGGCCGGATTTTTCCAGCGTCGGGTCGTGGCGGCTGCCGGGCTGCCGCATCGCCGTCACACCGACCCGCAACGGACCGCCGCACAGCACCAGACCGGCCGAGCCCGACGAGGCCACCGCGCCATGCAGCTCCGGTGTCCAGTCATCGACATCGGCGAGAACCAAAGGCAGCGCCAGTCTCTCGACGTCCCGCGCGATCGCGGTGGCGGATTGGTAGGAGTAGATCATCACCACCGGGCGGCGCGATGCGATGAACCCGAGGATCGTCGCCGCGTGGGCAATCCGGTTACGCACGACGATGCCGACCGGTTCGCCCGGCAGTACCCCGGCCTCGTCCAATGCGGACGAGATCTGCTCGATGAACTGCGTGATCTCATTGCCCGAGTACCACTTTCGGGCGAATTCGATGAACGGCCGGTCACCGTACGCCTTCAGCCCGGTGGCCAGCCTGTCGGCGAAGTCCGTGCTTGTCGGGCTGGTCATACCGGCCTAGAACTGGGTTGAGCCCAGATCGACGGCGACCCGGCTGGCCGTGACATACCGTGACTCGTCGCTGGCCAGCCAGATCGCCGCGTCGGCGATGTCCTCGGGTTCGGCAATGTAGTCCGGTAGGAACGGGGTCACCATCTGCATCAGACCGGGGTTGGTGTCGTTGGCCCGGTTGAGCGCGGCCAGCATGTCGCCGGTGCCCATCGGAGTGTTGACCGCACCTGGATGCAGGCTGTTCACCCGGATCTTGTGCTTGCCCAACTCGGCGGCGAAAGCCCGGGCCATACCCGCGACGGCGTGCTTGCTGGCGGTGTAGTGCACCATGAACGGCTGCATCTTGATCCCGGCGGCTGAGCTGATCAGGATGATCGATCCGCCACGACCGCCGTCGATGATGTGCTGGGCGCCTGCCATGACCGTGTTCCAGGTGCCGGTTACGTTGATGTCCATGACATCCCGGAAGGATTCGGGGGTGGTCTCGTTCCACGGCTCGGGCACCGTGATGCCCGCATTGGCGACGATGACATCGAGCCGGCCGAACTCGGCGACACCTTTACCGACGATGGTGCGCAACGCGTCGTGATCGCGGGTGTCGGCTGCGGTGGCGATGATCCGCTTGCCGGTGGCCTCGACCAGGCGCACGGTTTCGGCCAGATCCTCGGGAGTCGCCGAGTCATAGGGCACGCTCGGGGGCAGCGGCGCGGCGATGTCGACCGCGATGATGTCGGCGCCTTCGTTGGCCATCCGGATCGCATGCGCGCGTCCCTGTCCGCGGGCAGCTCCGGTGATGAAGGCGACCTTTCCGGCGAGCCTCTCGGTCATGGATTCTCCTTGTGGGTGGGTGGTTTCAGAGCTGGCGTTGGGCGGCCTTGACCAGGCCGCCGCCGATGATGAGTCGCTGGATCTCGCTGGTGCCTTCATACAGACGCAGCAGCCGGACCTCGCGGTAGATGCGCTCGACCGGGACCTCGCGCATGTAGCCGGTGCCGCCGTGGATCTGTACCGCGAGATCGGCGACGTCACCTGCCATTTCGGTGCAGAACAGCTTGGCCGCCGAGGGGGCGATGCGGCGGTCCTCGCCGGACACCCACTTGGCAGCGGCGTCGCGAACCAAAGCACGTCCGGCCATCACGCCCGTCTGCTGGTCGGCGATCATCGCCTGCACCAACTGGAAGCTGCCGATCGGCTGGCCGCCCTGGGTGGCCGCGGCGGCGTAGGCCACCGACTCGTCGAGTGCACGTTGCGCGGACCCGACCGCGAGCGCCGCGATGTGGACCCGGCCGCGGGCCAGGGAGGTCATCGCGGCGCGGTAGCCGACATCCTCGCTACCTCCGACCAATGCGCTGCTCGGCACTCGGACCGCGTCGAAGGTGACGTCGGCGGTCCAGGCGCCCTCCTGGCCCATCTTGGCGTCCTTGGCTCCGACTACGACGCCGGCGGCATCGGCGGGCAGCAGGAACACAGCGATTCCGGGGCCGTCAGCATCGGCGGGGCGGGTGCGGGCGAACACGACGAACAGATTCGCGGTAGGCGCGTTGGTGATGAACCGCTTCTGGCCGTCGATCACCCAGTCGTCCCCGTCACGAACCGCCTTGGTGCGCAGGCCCGCCGGGTTGGATCCCGCGCCGGGCTCGGTCAGGGCGAATGAGGCGACGACGTCACCGGAGGCGATTCCCTCCAGCCACCGGGACTTCTGCTCATCGGTGCCGAAGCCCACCAGGACCTGGCCGGCGATGCCGTTGTTGGTGCCGAACATCGACCGCAAGGCCAGCGACGTGTAGCCGAATTCCATTGCCAGTTCGACATCTTGGGCCAGGTTCAGGCCGAGGCCACCCCATTGCTGGGGGATCGCGTAACCGAACAACCCCATGTTCTTGGCTTGCTCACGCAGGTCGTCGGGTACCTGGTCGGTGGCCAGGATCTCGTTCTCGCGGGGCACCACGGCAGAGCGGATGAAGCTGCGGGTCTGCGCCAGGATCTCGGCGAAGTCCTCGTCGCTGACTTCGGAAGTGGCCGCGGTCGTGGTCACAGGTGAGCTCCATTTCGTCGCGCGGAATCCGCGAGGGCGATGAATCTCCAATATCGTATATGAAATATGATCTGGAGCTGACAGAGCCCCCGCGATCGAAAGTTAGGTGATCAGGTGTCGTTGCTGACCGGTCAGACTGCAGTGGTGACAGGCGGAGCCCAGGGTCTCGGCCTGGCCATCGCGAAACGCTTCATCGGCGAGGGCGCCCGGGTGGTACTCGGCGACGTCAACCTGGAGGCCACCGAGGCCGCCGCCCAGGAACTCGGCGGGCCCGAGGTCGCGACCGCGGTGCGTTGTGACGTGACGTCGGGTGCCGAGGTCGAAGCCCTCGTGCAGGCCGCCGTCGAACGGTTCGGCGGACTGGACATCATGGTCAACAACGCCGGCATCACGCGTGACGCGACGCTACGCAAGATGACCGAGGAGCAGTTCGATCAGGTGATCGCGGTGCACCTGAAGGGCACCTGGAACGGCACCAAGTCGGCTGCGGCGATCATGCGCGAGAACAAGCACGGCGCGATCGTCAACATGTCCTCGATCTCGGGCAAGGTCGGACTCGTCGGCCAGACCAACTATTCGGCGGCCAAGGCCGGCATCGTCGGCATGACCAAGGCGTCGGCCAAGGAGCTCGCGCACTTGGGGGTGCGGGTCAACGCGATCCAGCCCGGTCTCATCCGGTCGGCGATGACCGAGGCCATGCCGCAACGGATCTGGGATCAAAAGCTGGCCGAGATCCCGATGGGCCGCGCCGGGGAACCCGACGAGGTGGCCAAGGTCGCGCTGTTCCTGGCCAGCGATCTGTCGTCGTACATGACGGGCACCGTGCTCGAGGTGACCGGGGGTCGGCACGTATGACCCGCGACGCGGTGATCTGCGAACCGGTCCGCACTCCGATCGGCCGCTACGGCGGCATGTTCCAGTCGTTGACCGCCGTCGAACTCGGCGTCGTCGCACTCAAGGGACTGTTGGAACGCACCGATGTGGCACCGGAGCAGGTGCAGGACGTGATTCTGGGCCACTGCTATCCCAACAGTGAAGCCCCGGCAATCGGCCGCGTGGTGGCGCTCGACGCCGGCCTGCCGGTGACGGTTCCAGGGATGCAGGTCGACCGCCGATGCGGCTCCGGGCTGCAAGCGGTGATCCAGGCCTGCCTGCAGGTGCGCAGCGGGGACAACGATCTCGTGGTGGCGGGCGGCGCCGAGAGCATGAGCAACGTCGCGTTCTACTCGACCGACATGCGTTGGGGTGGAGCCCGAACCGGCGTGCAGATTCACGACGGGCTGGCACGCGGACGCACCACTGCCGGCGGGCAGTTCTACCCGGTGCCGGGCGGAATGCTGGAGACCGCGGAGAACCTGCGTCGTGAATACGGCATAACGCGTGCGGAGCAGGACGAGCTCGCGGTGCGCTCGCATCACAGTGCGGTGGCGGCCCAGGAGTCCGGGGTGCTGGCCGAGGAGATCATTCCCGTGACGGTCCGTTCGCGCAAGGGCGACACCGTCATCGACACCGATGAGCACCCGCGGGCCGACACCACGGTCGAGGCCCTGGCCAAGCTCAAACCCGTTCTGCTCAAGCAGGATCCGGAATCCACCGTGACCGCGGGCAACTCCAGCGGTCAGAACGATGCCGCGTCAATGTGCATCGTGACCACGCCGGAGAAGGCCGCCGAGCTCGGTCTGCGGCCACTCGTGCGCATGGTGTCGTGGGGTTCAGCGGGCGTCGCGCCCAATGTCATGGGCATCGGGCCGGTTCCGGCGACCGAGGTGGCCCTGGCCAAGGCCGACCTGCAGTTGAGTGACATCGATCTGATCGAATTGAACGAGGCGTTCGCCGCCCAGGCGCTGGCCGTGATGAAGGAGTGGAAGTTCGGCGAGTCCGACTTCGCGCGCACCAACGTCCGGGGGTCCGGGATCTCGCTGGGACATCCTGTCGGCGCGACCGGCGGCCGGATGCTCGCCACGCTGGCCCGGGAACTGGATCGGCGTCAGGCCCGCTACGGGTTGGAGACCATGTGCATCGGCGGCGGCCAGGGGCTGGCCGCGGTATTCGAGAGGGTGGCACCGTGACCAGACTTGCACAAACCCTCGGACTCACCGAGTTCCAGACCGAGATCGTCTCCACCGTGAGGCATTTCGTCGACAAAGAGGTCATTCCTACGGCCCAGGAGTTGGAACACTCCGACACCTACCCCCAGGCCATCGTCGACCAGATGAAGGACATGGGCCTGTTCGGGCTGATGATTCCCGAGGAGTACGGCGGGCTCGGGGAATCGCTGCTCACCTACGCGTTGTGCGTCGAGGAACTTGCCCGCGGCTGGATGAGCGTGTCCGGTGTGATCAACACCCACTTCATCGTCGCGTACATGATCCGGCAGCACGGAACCGATGCCCAGAAGCAGAAGTTCCTGCCGCGTATGGCCATCGGTGAGACCCGCGGGGCGTTCTCGATGTCCGAGCCCGAACTGGGCTCGGACGTGGCGGCCATCCGGACCCGGGCCAAGAAGAACGACGACGGCACGTACACGATCGACGGTCAGAAGATGTGGCTGACCAACGGCGGTAGCTCCACTCTGGTGGCCGCGCTGGTGCGCACCGATGAGGGTGCCGACAAGCCGCACCGGAACCTGACGGCCTTCCTGGTCGAAAAGCCCACCGGCTTCGGCGAAGTGGTTCCGGGGCTGACCATCCCGGGCAAGCTCGACAAGCTCGGCTACAAGGGCATCGACACCACCGAGCTGATCTTCGACGGCTACCGGGCCAGTGCCGACGACGTTCTCGGCGGCGTCACCGGCCAGGGCTTCTTCCAGATGATGGACGGCGTCGAGGTCGGTCGGGTGAATGTGTCGGCGCGTGCCTGTGGAGTGGGCATCCGTGCCTTCGAGCTGGCGGTGCGCTACGCCCAGCAGCGGGAGACCTTCGGCAAGCCGATCGCCGAGCACCAGGCGGTGGCGTTCCAATTGGCCGAGATGGCAACCAAAGTCGAGGCCGCGCATCTGATGATGGTCAACGCCGCCCGGCTCAAGGATTCCGGTGAACGCAACGACGTGGCCGCCGGCATGGCCAAATACCTCGCCAGCGAGTTCTGCTCGGAAGTGACCCAGCAGAGCTTCCGGATCCACGGCGGTTATGGATACTCCAAGGAATACGAGATCGAGCGGCTCATGCGCGACGCGCCGTTCCTGCTGATCGGTGAGGGCACCAGCGAGATCCAGAAGAACATCATCAGCAAGCGGCTGCTCTCCGACTATCGGGTCTGAACCGTGTCCATACCCGATTTCGCTGCGCGCCCACAGCTGGCCGAGGATGTGGCCCGGCTGATTCGACGGCGGATCTTCGACGGCACGTACCCGGCGGGGAACTACATCCGGCTCGAACAGCTCGCAGCCGAGCTGGGGATCAGCGTGACGCCGGTGCGCGAGGCGTTGTTCGGCCTGCGCACCGAGGGGCTGCTGAAGCAGCAGCCCCGGCGTGGGTTCCTGGTGCTGCCGGTCACCCGCCGGGACATCGACGACGTGGCCGGGGTGCAGGCCCACATCGGCGGGCAGTTGGCGTCACGCGCCGCGGGCCAGATCACCGACGGTCAACTCGACGAGCTCGACCGGATCCAGCGGGAGCTGGAGGTCGCCTACACGGACAACGATCATGAGGCGGCGGTCCGGCTCAACCACGCGTTCCATCGCGGCGTCAACCGGGCGGCCGAGTCGCCCAAGCTGGCGCAGCTGATGTCCCAGATCACCCGGTATGCACTGGAATCGGTCTATCCGACGGTCGAGGGCTGGCCCGAGCAGTCCACGCATGACCACCGCCGGATCCTGGCCGCGCTCAAGGCGCGCGACGGGGATGCGGCCCGCGACGCCATGGCCGAGCACCTGTGTGCGGCTTCCAGGCCGTTGGGCGATCACCTCGACCGGCTGGGCGTGCTGGAGTAGCAATTTGACCCGCGAATGAAGGTAGGCAGGGATGGCAGGGGTTCTCGACGGGATACGGGTGCTCGACTACGGCCGCTTCATCGCCGCACCGTGGTGCAGCGCGATCCTGGCCGACATGGGCGCCGATGTGCTGCGGGTGGAGAAACGTGAAGGCGGGGAAGACCGTTGGGTCCAGGCCGTCACCGAGGGCGGCGAGGGCGGCACGTTCCTGCAGTGCAACCGCAACAAGCGGTCGTTGACGCTCGACTCCACCACGGCAGAGGGCGCCGAGATCACCCGACGCCTGGTAGCGCAGGCCGACATCGTGATAGTCAACATGCCGGCGGCCGGGATGCGGTCCAGCGGATTGGATTACGAGACGCTCAGAGCGGTCAAACCCGACATCATCCTGGCCAGCGCCACCGCCTACGGCGAGGGCGGCCCGTACAGCGACAAAATCGGTTTCGACGGGGCCGGGCAGGTGATGTCGGGTGCGGTCTACCGGCAGGGTCTGCCTGACCTGCCGATCCGAACAGTGGTGCCCTACGCGGATTTCGGGACCGCGCTGACCTTGGCGATCGGCGTCATGATGGCGCTGTATCACCGCGACAAGACGGGGGAGGGGCAGCACGTCGAGGGCGCCCTGCTACCGACCGCGCTGATGCTGTCGAACGCGTTCTTGATCGAGCGCGAACTGCTGCAGGTCGACAAGCCCAGGATGGGCAACAAGGGTGCGTCGGTCGCGCCGTGCGACCTGTATCGCACCGCTGACGATCAATGGATCCTGCTGCAGGTCGCCGGACAGCCCATGTTCAAACGCTGGTGCCGACTCGTGGGTCGCGAGGAACTGTTCGACGATCCACGTTTCGCCAACGACGACATCCGCTGGGTCAACGGCGACACCCTCAACGACATCATGTCCGACTGGTGCGCCGACAAGACCAAGGCGCAGGTGCTGGAGCTGCTGGAGAAGTCGAAAATGCCTGCTGCCCCATTGCATTCCACCCAGGACGTCCTTGATGACCCGCATGTGCGAGCCATGGGTTACCTCCAGCGGATGCCCTTTCCCGGGGCCTCCCGGGATGTGCCGATCATCGAAACCCCGTTCCGGATGTCGGCGACGCCCGGCACGATCCGCCGGCGGGCCCCGCTGCTGGGCGAGCACACGGATGAGGTACTGGGCGAGATCGGTTACGACACAACACAGATCGCGGAGCTCCGGGCGAACGCGATCGTCTAGCGCAGCAGTTCGCGCGCCTCGGGGCTTCCGTTCAGTGCCCGTGTCGTGCGGCGTTCGATCTGCCACCGCCCGTCGATGCGACGCAACGTGAAGTGGTTCGCACCGGCGCGTGCGACCCACCACTTTCCGTCGCGGTGCACCACAAGCAGTGATTCGCACACCGCCTCCGCGGTGTTGCCGTCGACGGTGACCCGAGCCGGGCCGAGAAAGTGACAGGCGCCTCGGGAGATGAGCGTTTGATGCGCGTCCGAGTTCACCATGGCGGCCACGTCGGCGCGGCTGCGCATCTGCCAGCCTTCGACGTCGTAGCTGCCGTCCTTGCTCCATAACGCCGCGACGTCATCGGCGGTGCCGGCGTCGACGAGGGGACCGTAGGAGGCGATCAGCTGCGTCACCTCGACCTGGTCGGTCAGCTCCTGCAGTCGTCTCTCCAGGTTGTGCAACCGGGATTCGAAGGGGTCGGTCATACTCCGGTACCGATCGTGTGCAGGGCTTCGAGCTGATCGCAGAAATGCTCGACGCTGCGGGCCTGCAACGTGCAGTTGGCGATCGTGGCGCCGACGTCACGCAACCGGCTCAGCCGAGCGTGGGTGGCGTTCGGATCGCCTTGCGGGTCCAGCGGCATGCCCGGGGACAGCACGACATCGAAATCTGCCGGCGGCCGCCGTTGCGCGAGGAACTCGGCGATCGTGTCCGGCGGCAATCCGAAAGGCATCCAGCCGTTGCCCAACTCGACGGCTCGACGCAGCGAGCGCTTGGTACGACCGCCCACCCAGACCGTGAGATCGGTGCTGGTGGCGTGTGGTTCGATGGCGAACCCGTCGACCACCGGCTGTCCCCATGCCGCACGCAGCCTGGCGATGTCGCGGTCGGCGGCGGCCCCACGCCCGTCCCATGGGGCACCGAGCAACTCGAACTCCTCGGTGAGCGATCCGACCCCGACGCCGAGGACGACTCGCCCGCCGCTGAGCCGGTCGAGAGTCCCGTAGCTCTTGGCCAGCGCGACCGGGTGGTGGTACGGAAGCACCACAACGGCGGTGACCAGTCGGATCCGTCGAGTCCTGGCGGCGAGGAAGGACAGCGTGGCCAGCGGGTCCCAGTACACCGTCCCGCGCACCGCCGCCGCTGAGGCGGGGATGCCGGTGTGCTCTGCACAGGTCATGTGATGGAACCCCAGGGCTTCTGCTCTCTCGGCGATCAATGACAATTCGTCGGGGCCGGCGGTCGTTTCCCACGGGGAAAACTCACCGGGGTGTTGCATCACGACCGGGGTGGAGAGTCCGAGCTTCACTATGCGGACTCCTCTGTCGATCCCATCAGCTGCCGCATCATCTTGTCGGTACGAAGGATGGCGGCGGCGCGGTCCGGATCATTGTGGGCATGAGCGACTTTCGCGTGTTGTGATACGACGTGCACGGGGCCCTGTCCGAGCGCGGCGAGACCTTCGGCGGCGACGTCGTCAGGCTCGGACACCGCCATGCCGGGGATGTCGAAGTTGAGTCCGACCCGGTCCATCGCCGGGGTGCGGGTCACCCCGAGGACGAGCTCGAGCACGTCGACGTTGTCGTCCCGCAGTTCCAGCCACAGGCTTTCGGCGAAGATCCTGCCGAAGGCCTTGACGCCGCCATACACCGTGTGCCGGTTCGAGCCGAGGTATCCGGCCATCGATCCGACCAGCAGGATGCCCCCGCGGCGGCGGCTGCGCATCGCCGCTCCGAAATGGTGGACCAGGGCCAGCGGAGTGGTGATGTTCAAGTCGATGACCCGCTGAAAAGCGGCGAGGTCACCGTCGAGAAACCGTGCGCTGTGGGTGTTCGCGCCGGCATTGTGGACCAGCAGGCCCACCTCGACGTCCCCAACTGCTTCTGCCACAGCGTCGGCCGAGGATGGGTCCGCGAGATCAGTGCTCAGGGTACGGACCTCGACCCCGTGGGCGCGGCAGAGTTCGGCGCACTCTTCCAGCGGCCCGGGCTTGCGGGCGACCAGCAGCAGATTCACTCCCGCCGCAGCGAGCATTAGCGCGAAGGATCTACCGACCCCTTCCGAGCCGCCGGTGATGACGGCCCAAGGGCCGTACTTCTGAGCATCGAACGCCGTGGCGCCGAGTGGGGAGTCTTCTTCGATCACCAGTCTGTTGTAGCATCAGTGCGTACTGATTTCTAGAAGCAATTCTAGTTTTGCTAGGAGTTCGTCCGGATGGCGCGCATCGGAACACCCCGGAAACCCGGGCAGGCGTCAACGCCCCGCCAACAGGCGCGTATCGCCGCGATTCTTGAGGCCGCGGATCGGCTGGGGGCAGTGCACGGGCTCGAGCGAGTGCAGATGTCCGACATCGCCGCCGAGGCGGGCGTTGCTCTCGGCACGCTCTATCGCTATTACCCGACCAAGCATCATCTCTATGCCGCATCGCTCAACGCGTCCATCCAGTCGATGCCGGAATCCGGTGGTATTCCGGACGATCCGGTGGCGGCGATATGCGACTTCCTGGGGGACGCCGCCGAACGGTTGCTGGCGCAGCCGCCGTTGGCCAGGGCAATGCTGGTTTCCATCAATGCCATTCGGTCCTCCGCCGATGCGCCTGCCGATCTGTCCATGCGGGAACGGATCCTGGCCGAGGCAGGGATTGCCGAACCCACTGCCGAGGATCATCGACTGACCAGAATGGTCGAGCAGTGCATGTACGGCATCCTGACCTGGGCCACTGCAGGGCAACTCGACACGGACAGCGCGGTCGCCGACGTGCGGTATGCCTGCCGACTGCTGCTGGCACCGTGGGACCACCAGCGACGGTGCTAGTCCGGAGTCGCGAGCATGGCGCGTAGTGCGGCATTGTCGACTTTCCCGGTGGCTCCGTGCGGCACTGCATCTTCGTCGGCCAACAGCAGCCACCGCGTGGGCACCTTGAACGGACTCAGTACGTCGCGTGCGGCGGTGTGCAGCGAATCCGTCGCGAGGCCGCCGCCGACGAGTACCGCCCCGACCCGATTGGTCTGACCATCGGGAACATTCACGACATGAGCGGCGCGGACTCCGGGAAGAGACAGAAGCGCCCGCTGTACTTCACTGGGATACACCGTGGCGCCATTGACTTTGAACATGTCATCGGACCGGCCGCGGTAGAACAGGAACCCGTCGCGATCGAGGTAGCCCAGATCGCCGGTGGGGTAGTAGCCGTCAGGAGTGAAGACTTCCTCGCGACTGCGTCGGCAGATTCCACGCATGATGTGCCGCCCGCGGATCTGGATCTCGCCGGTGACACCCGTGGGCCGGGCTGTGCCGGTAGCGGTGTCGACGATGCGAATGTCCATTCCCGGGAACGGTTTACCACAGCTGCCCCACGCGGAACGGGGCATGTCGGCATCAGCCGGATAGCCGCAGTAGGGCCCGAACGATTCGGTCATCCCAAACAGCGACGCCCGCGCGCCGGGCTCAGCACGCAGATGCACCGGGAGCAGAGCCTCCAGGCTTCCCGGTCGTAGCATCGATAGGTCGCCGCTCGCAGGATGACGAGCGAGCGATTCGGCCTGTGCGGGCCATCCGCGGAACAACGTAACCCGTTCACGCTGAAGGAGTTCCAGGGTGGATTCGGGGCCGGGAACTGGCTCGGTCACCAGGGTGGCCCCGGCCACCAGCGCCGAAAGGATACCGGCGCCGAAACCGCCGACCCAGAAGAACGGCATCGGAAGGTAGAGGCGGGTCTCGGCGGTGATGCACCGGGCACCGAGCCCCGAACGGACCGCAGCCAAGGCGTTTGCATGCGAGTGGACGACGCCTTTCGGCGCGCCACTGCTGCCCGAGGTGAACATGATGACCAGTCGGTCGCTGGGCCGTACCGGTGGCAACGGTGCGGTGCCGGTGAAAGCGAGAACGTCCTCCGGGCTCCAGGTCTCGCGTAGTGACGGCACCGGACCGTGCGGGTAACGGCGGCCGCGGAACTGTTCGACGGCGATCAGGTACTGCACGGAGGCGGTCCGCAACTGGGCTGTGAGTTCCCGGCCCGTCAGCAGTGTGCTCAGGGGGACGAGGATTGCTCCGATTCTGGTGATCGCCAGGGCAATCCGTACCCAGTCGGCGGAGTTGGGCATGATCAGACCGACACGTGTTCCCTTGTCGACCCCGGCCACCATCAACCCAGCCGCCAGCTCTCGGGTACTGGTATCGAGTTCGGCGTAACCGATGCGGGTGTCCGGATCGATCACCATGGGTTTGGTGGACGGCGCATGGTGACGCAGCAGCGCATCTACGGTGTCCGGCAGCGAGTCAGACATCGAACAGCCTCACCAGCGCCGGCATGTCGACCTTGCCGCTCGACAGCGTCGGCAGCTCGGCGGGTGGGCAGACCGCGAATTTCCGCGGGATCTTGTACGCCGACAACATGTCGCGTAGCGCTTGACGTATCGCGTCGAAGTCGACCGGAGTTTCGGTGACGATCACGGCGGCGACGGTCTGGCCGCGCATCGCGTCGGGAAGACCGAGCACATGCGCGCTGAACCCCAGTGTCGCGAGGGCTTTTTCCACCTCTCCGGGTGTCACATTGGCACCCGCCGTCTTGATCATCGAGCCTGCGCGACCGAGGAAGTAGAAGTATCCGTCCCGGTCCACGCGCACCAGGTCTCCGGTGTGGAACCAGCCGTCGGGGTCGAAACAGTCCTCTCTGCTGTGCCCGTAGTAGCCCTGCATCATGTGAGGGCCCCGGATACACAGTTCGCCCGTCTCCAGCAGCTTGGTCTCGAACCCGGGAGCCGGCCTGCCGTAGCTGCCGCGCTGGTGCTCGGGTTGATCGGTCTCGTCACCGTCGAGCAGCACGACGCTGCCGGATTCCGTCATACCGAGCATGTTGTGGCGTAGCTCGGGATCCCGCGGACGCACATCGGGCGCCATGATCGGGTAGAGGTTGCCGCGACGGGCCGTGAAGTTCCGGCCGGGGTAGCTCGGGTGGTGCGTGAGATGTGCGATCCCGGCGACGAAACCATTGGTGACAGTAGGTCTCTCGGCCTCGATGAGGTCGAGGGTGAGCGCCGGGTCGGTGGCGTTCGAGCAGATCAGGGTGGCACCGGCGGACATGGTGGCCAGCAGACCGAACGCGAAACCTCCGATCCAGAAGAACGGTGAATTGCAGAAGAGCCGATCAGAGCTCGTCAGCCCACGGATCGTGTTGAGGTTGCGTTGATGGCCGATCAGCGAAGCGTGAGTATGCACGGCCCCTTTCGGCGGGCCGGTCGAGCCTGAGGTGTAGACGATGGCCAGCGGGTCGCAGCCGTCGACGTCGTCTTCGAATTCGGCCAGTGCCGGAACGTCGGCGCGGGGCATCTCGAACACCACGTGCCGCAGGCACGGGCCGTCGATACCGGAAAGCCGTTGCGCATAGTCGTGATTGCGGTAGGAGCGTGCCGACATCAGGATCGCGGTATCGCTGTCGCGCAGTTGAGTGTTTAGCTCGGCTGCGGTGAAAAACGTGGAGTACGGCACCACGACGGCGCCGATTCGCGCAGCGGCCAGCATGGCCACCACGAAGTCGACGCCGTTCGGATAGAGCAGCCCGACGTGTGTGCCCTTGCCTGCCCCCAGCTGGATCAGGCCCCGAGCCACCGAGGCCGAACGGATCTCGGCCTCTGCGTAGCTGATCCGGCTGTCGTCGCAGATCAGCAGGGGATGATCACCCCGGTCGCGCAGGCCGGAGAGCAGAGCGGCCAGCGTGTCAGCCACCGGTGGCGAAGTGCTCGCGGACGGCACCCAGGTCGGCCTTGCCCGACGGCGTACGCGGGATGGCGTCCACAATTGCGATCCGCGTGGGGATCTCGTATCGGGCCAGCCGTCCCTGCAGATAGTCGGTGAGTTCGGCCGAGGGGGCAGGCATGCGCAGCTCGACCATCGCCACCGGCGTCTCACCGAGGCGCTCATCGGGAATGCCGATCACCGCCGCGCCGCGCACCGCGGGGTGGCTCTCAAGGGCGGTCCGCACATCGTCGGGCATCACCTTGAATCCACCGCGGATGATGGCCTGGTCGGCGCGACCGAGTATCCAGACGAATCCGTCGGCATCGATGCGGGCCAGGTCGGTGGTTCGTATCCAGTCCGCGTCGGCGTCGAACTGCGCCGGCTTGACCTCCAACAGCCCGTGCTCATCCGACCCCAGCGGACTGCCGTCCTCGTCGACGACGCGCAGCCGGGCACCGGGATTGGCGCGGCCGACACTGCCCCGCTTGTCCTTCCAATGCTTCTGGTGATCGGCCAGCGTCCAGCTCGCCACCCCGCCACCGAACTCGGTTGCGGCGTAGGAGGTCAATACCGGGATGCCGAACTTCTCGGTGAACGCATCGGCATCGTCGGCCGACAGCGGGGCGGTGCCGGAGGTGACCGCGCGGATGCCGGCGAGGTCGTCGCGGGTGAGGTCGGAGTGCAGCACCATGCGCAGTGCGGCCGGAACCAGTGACACCGCTCGCGGCTGGTGCTCCCGCACGGCATCGGCCCAGCGCTGGAGCTCGAATTTGGGCAGCAGGACGAACGGCCGTGCCTCGGCGATGCACAACAGGACCCGGAACACGCCGCCGACGTGGACCAAAGGCGAGTTGACGATGGCTACTCCGCGTCGCAGTTCGGTTGGTGCCGGGGAATTTTCGGGATCGCGGCCGATGACGCTGCGGGCGAGCATGTCGTACGTCAGGTCCACGCGTTTGGGCGGGCCGGTGGTGCCGCTGGTCAACATCCACACCGCCACCCCTGGTCGCCCGGCGTCGTGCGTCGGATCCGGGGCGGTAACCACCTCTGGCTCGGTTTCGAGATCGCGGATCGTCACGGTCGTCGTCGTGGGGGAGGGTGAGGCCAGCGCGGCGATGTCCTCGGCCAGGCCGACGAGTACCGGCAGGTCGAGTGTCTCGATGTCGGCCCGGGTGCGCTCGTCGCCGCGGGAGGGATTGATCACCACGACGGTGCCGCCGGAGGCCAGCACCCCGAGTAGCGCTGCCACGTGCGCCGGTTCGTTGCGCAGGAGGATGCCGACGCGCGTGCCGGCCGTCGACGCACCGATGCGCCGCGCGAGCGTCGCGACCTGTCCCCAGGTGAACCACTGGCCGTCGTACTGGATGGCCGGTGCGGCAGGGTCGAGATCGAGTACCTCGTCGATGCATCGCGAAAGCGGGTGGGCCATCAACGGATCCGGGTCTGTGTCTTGGGCAGGGGGCGTTCGGCCAACTCGGCCTTGGCGATCGGATTGCCCAGTCGCGTGTAGATGAGGCCCTGGTCCATCGCGGCACGGTACGGCTTGTCCAGGGACTCCCAGATGGCCTTCACCGTGCCCTGGGTGGCAGTCGGCGGTTTCGCCGCGATCGTGGCGGCGATCTCGTGTGCGCGGTCCCACAGCTGATCTCTGGCCACGACTTCGGTGACCAGGCCGATACGCAGAGCCGTCTCGGCGCTTACCCGTTCGTCATTGCCCATCAACGCCATCCGCAACGTATCGCCGAGGCCGACCCGGCGCATCAGGCCGATCGGCTCCAGCGCCGAGACCAGTCCGGCGCTGACATGGGAATCGAAGAAGGTCGCCTCCTGGGAGCAGATCACGATGTCGGCCTCGTTGACGAAGTACAGCGCACCCGCGGTGCACATGCCCTGTACCGCGCAGACCACCGGCTTCCACATCTTCTGCCACTTGGGGCTCAGCAGTTCACCGGGATCCTCGTGGTTCCAGACGATCTCGGGTTGTCCGTAGCTTGATTTGACGTCCAACCCGGCGCTGAACGCCCGGTCGCCGGCAGCCCGTAGCACCGCCGCGTTGATGCTCTCATCGTCCTTGATTGCATGCCAGGCGTCGCGCATGTCGTTGCACATGGCGCGGTTGAACGAGTTCAGGGCCTCGGGGCGGTTCAGCGTGACCGTGGCCACCCGGGATTCGTGGTCGAAGTCGAGGAGCAGCGTCTCCATTGCCTGTTACCGCGCCTGCCAGTTGGGCTTGCGCTTCTCGACGAAGGCTCGCGGTCCTTCGAGCGCGTCTTCGGTGCGGACCACCCGCTCGCGGAACGTCTCGGCCAGGATCTCTCCTTCGTGCAGCGGCAGATCCAGGGTCTTGTGAATGGCCAGTCGGGTTCCGCGAACCGCCAGTGGGGCATTGAGACACACGGTGTCGGCGATCTCGTGGGCACGTTCCAGCAGTTTGTCGTGCTCGACGATCTCGGTGATCAACCCGAGTTCGTACGCGCGCTCGACGGTCATGCGCTCGTGCTTGCCCATCAGCGCCATCCGCAGCGCCACCGACCGGGGGAGGGCACGGGCCAGGCGCACCATTTCGCGGGCGGCGACCAGACCGATGCTGACGTGCGGGTCGAAGAACGTCGCCTGGTCCGAGGCGATCACGATGTCACCGGTGGTGACCCAGTCCAGTCCGGCGCCACAGCAGATTCCGTTGATCGCCACCACAACTGGCTTGGCCATGGTGCGAAACGGCGGGGTGCCCTCCTGCGGCGCCTCCCACTGTTCGTACGTGGACAGGTAGGGCCTCTCATTGACGACCTTTCCGTCGCCGGGGATCTCCTTGACGTCGGCGCCGGTGCAGAAGGCCCGACCGGTGGCGGTGACGATCATCAGCCAGACGTTGTCGTCATTCTCGGCGTTGTCGTAGGCGGCCCGCAGTTCGGTGATCATGTGCGGGGACAGCGCGTTGAGCGCGTCGGGCCGATTCAGGGTGATGGTGGCCTTGTGGCCGTCCACCTCGTATTTGATGGTCTCGTAATCTGTCATCGATTCCTCTTATCGCCCGGTGAAGTCGGGATCGCGGTGTTCCCGGAACGCGGCCAGGCCTTCTTTGAAATCGCCTGTACGGCAGGAGAGTTCCAGGTTGGACAATTCTTGGTTCATGGACTGGGTAAGGGTGGCGTGCTGGCCGTAGGCAATGGCCTGTTTGGCCAGTCCGATCGCGACGGTCGGCCCGGCGGCCAGACGCGCCAATAACGAATCCACTGCCGCATCCAACTCGCCGGCGAGCACCGCGCTGTGGATCAGGCCCCAGTCGGCCGCCTGTGATCCGTTGACCTTCTCACCGAGCAGCAGCATCCGCTTGGCCCGAGCCACCCCCGCCAGCCGTGGCAGCAGCCAGGTCGCCCCTGAATCGGGGGTGAATCCCCGGTTCATGAACGGTTCCCAGAACGTCGCCCCGGTGTCGGCGATGGTGAAGTCGGCGGCGAGGGCCAGGTTGCAACCCAATCCGACCGCCCAGCCCCGCACTGCGCACACCACCGGTAGCTGGATGGTGGAAACCAGCTCGATGATCCGGTGCGCGGTGTGTGGGATCCGCCGGACCAGGTCACCGGTACGGGGTCGCTCTCCGGTGCTGTTGGTGGCGACCCAGTCGGCTCCGGCGCAGAAGTTCTCCGCGGCGCCGGTGATGGCGACGGCGCGCAGCGAGTCATCGTGGGCGGCTGCCGACAGGATCGTCACCAGGTCGTCGATCATCTGATGGCTCAACGAGTTACGCCGCGCCGGGCGGTCGAGCGTGATGCGCAGGGTGGCGTCCGCGCGGGACGTGGTCACCGAACCGTCAGTCACCTGGAATCCAGCCTTTCCGAATCCATACAGTTGCCCATACAGTAGGCGATGCGGTTACTATCTTGTACAAGTTAGCAAGGAAAGGTCGTCGATGGAAGGACGCGTGCGGCGCATCCGGCAGCCTCGGGTTGCCGAGATCGTGGCGTCCAAACTGCGCGACGACATCCTGTCCGGCCGCCTGCGTGAGGGTGACATCCTTCCCACTCAGGAGAGCCTGTTCCAGGAGTTCGGGGTCAGCCCGCCCGCGTTGCGGGAGGCGATCCATCTGCTGGAGACGGACGGGTTGATCTCGGTGCGCCGCGGAAACGTCGGCGGTGCCGTGGTGCAGATGCCCTCGGCTGACCGCACCGCCCACATGATCGGCATGGTGCTGCAGACCCGCGCTGCCACGCCCGCCGACGTGAGCGAGGCGCTGCTGCGTCTCGAACCGATCTGCGCGGGCATGTGCGCGGACCGGGAGGACCGTGCCGCCGAGGTGGTGCCATACCTACAGGCCGAGATCGACCTGCAGGCGGCACAGTTCGAGGACACCTCGCAGTACGTGCCAAACGCCCGCAGGTTCCACGAAGCCCTGGTGTCCCGATGTGGCAACGAGCCGATGATCCTGCTCATCGGCTCGCTGGAATTGATCTGGTCGACGCACGAGTCGTCGGTGTGGACCGGGGAAGACGGCGCCGGCATGTCCGAGAAAACCATGCGCGCGGCGCTGCTAGATCACCAGCGGCTGGTGGACGCGATCACCGACGGAAATACGGCCAGGGCCACCAAGCTCGCGGCCGACCATCTCACCGCCGCCCGGCGCACCACGCTGGCCGCCGGTAACGACAAAACCATTGAAGCGAGGTTGATTTCGCATGACAGATGACCGGGTGCTGTTCGAGGTCGATGCGGACCACCGCATCGCCACCATCACGCTGAACAATCCCAGGCAGCGCAACTCCTACGACGCTGCGATGCGCGATGAGGTGGCCCGCTACCTCGACATCGTGGCCGACGACGACGATCTGACCGTGGTGCTGCTGCGCGGTGCGGAGGGCGTGTTCAGCACCGGCGCGGATATGAACAACGCTTACGGTTGGTATGGAGAAGAAGGCAAGAAGGACGCCGCGCCCAAGAAGAGTCGGCCAAGCCAGCGACGCCGACTCACGGTGGACCGCAAGTCGTTTGGCTTCTACCACAATTTCATGGGCTTCCCCAAGGTCACGGTGGGTGAGATCAGCGGTTACGCCCTCGGCGGGGGGTTCGAGATGGCGTTGATGACCGACATCTCGGTGATCGCCCGTGACACCAAGATCGGGATGCCTGCGACGCGGTTCCTCGGCCCGGCCCTGGGCAGCCTGCACATGTTCTTCCACCGCCTCGGTCCGGTGCTGGCCCGGCGGATGCTGCTCACCGGCGACATCGTCGACGCCGGCTCCCTCGAACACCTCGGCATCTTCACCGATACCTGCGATGCCGACCAGGTGACGGCGCGGGCGCAGTACTGGGCGGCCAAGGCGGCCAAGATGCCCGCCGACGGGGTGGTGATCGCCAAGGAGGCGTTCCGTCTCGTCGAGCAGAGCCAGGCGTATCAGGGGGAGGAGGTGGCCAGCTACATCTTCCACGCCTACGGCACCAACCTGCAGTTCTCGCCCGGTGAGTTCAATTTCGTCAAGACCCGGGCTCAACATGGCACCAAAGAGGCGTTCCGGCTGCGTGACGAGCATTTTCACGTCCCGGAACCGCAGTAGCCAACCACATGCCGACCCACCTACAGTGGGTGCTACGTTTACATAATCACTGGATATCGTAAAGGCGGATTCATATGCCCACACCCGTAATCGTCGGTGCCGCCCGCACCGCCATCGGCCGCTCCTTCAAGGGGACGCTGGTCAACACGCCGCCGGAGACCTTGATCACCACCGTCCTGCCCGACGTCGTGCGTCGTGCCGGGATCGCCCCAGAGAGCATCGACGACCTGATCTTCGCCGAATCCAATTACGGCGGCGGCGATATCGCGCGCTACGCCGCCGACGCGCTGGGCTGGGAGTCGGTGCCCGGCCAGGCCGTCAACCGGCACTGTGCTGGGTCACTCACCGCCATCGGTAACGCGTCGGCCCAGATCGGCTCCGGCATGGAGCGGGTCCTGGTGGCCGGCGGTGTGCAGTCGCTGTCCTCGTCGCCGCTGATGAAGTGGCGGGTGCCCGGCTTCGGGCCCGAGATCGAGTTCATCGAGCCGTGGATGACCCCGACGCACGTCGAGACCCCTGATGCGCCGATGCGCGACATGTCGATCACGGTCGGCTGGAACACCGCACAGGCCGCCGGCATCACCCGCGAGGACATGGATGCCTGGGCGGCGCGGTCGCACCAGCGCGCCATCGCCGCGATCGACGCGGGCAAGTTCCTCGACGAGATCGTGCCGCTGAAGGTGAACCAGCCCGACGGGTCGGTCATCGAGTTCAGTGTCGACGAGCACCCGCGTCGCGGCACCACCGCCGAGAAGCTGGCCGAACTCAAGGTCCTGCACCCGGAGATCGAAGGATTCTCCATCACCGCGGGCAACAGCAGCGGCACCAACGACGCTGCCGCTGCTGTCGCGTTGGTCGGTGACGACTATGCGGCCGCGGAGAACCTCAATGTGCTGGCCACCGTCCGGGCCTGGGGTGCGGTCGGCGTCCCGGCCAAGGACACGGGTCTCGGCGGCGTCGAGGTGATCGGCAAGGTCCTCGGCCGGGCCGGGCTCAAGCCGTCCGATGTGGCGTTGTGGGAGATCAACGAGGCATTCGCCTCGGTGCCGATCGCCGCGGTGCGCAAGTACGGGCTCGACGAGGAGCTGGTGAACTTCTCCGGCAGCGGTTGCAGCCTCGGACATCCGATCGCCGCCTCTGGTGCCCGCATGGTCACCACGCTCGTCTACGAACTGCAGCGCCGTGGTGGCGGCATCGGCGTCGCCGCGATGTGCGCGGGTGGCGGCCAGGGCGGCGCCGTCGTCATCGAGGTTTAGCTCGTTTGACGTGAGCCCGACGGGTGGTCCCGTCGGGCTCACCCGTCGGCGGCCTCTGGGACTGCGTCGGCGTCGGCCTTGCCCGCTGCCTGATACTCGTGTAGCTCGGCACGGACAGCTTCGTCGAAGGCGCGGTCCAGGCTGGCGTGCGCGAGTCGCCGGGCTGCCCTGCGCATGGTGTCCACGAGGTCAGCGGCCCAGGCGAGTTCGGCATCGTTGGTGGGAAGCCACCCCGGCCCCCGCTGCCGAACCACCTCGGTATGCCCGCCGCGGGTCAGCTCGCGAGCAGCGGCGTCAAGCTTCTTGTCGACCGCCGCACTGGTTTTCAGAAGTATCTCGAGCGGCATGCCGCGGGACACCAGTGCGGCGAAGTCATCGATGAGGCGTACATCGCCGACCGAGTAGATGTTCTCGTCGGCAGTGGGCTCGATCAGGCCGTGGGTGATCAAACGCCGCAGCATCGAGGTATCCAGGTCGCCGAGCCGTCCCTCCAGCTCTTCGAGGGACATGGTGCGTGGGTGCGGGTGCGACCACGGCGCGGTGACCAATTCTTCGAGGTCGGACAGATCCAGCACATCGACGAGGTTCTGCCCGGGCTGCAACCCGGTCAGGAATTTCATGATGTGTTTGAGCGTGAAGCCCTCACTGAGCAACCGGGTGATCGCGCGCAGCTGGCGCAGGTGGCGATCGGTGTAGATCGCCACCCGTCCCCGACGCTGGGGCCGGGGCAGCAGCCCGTTGTCCTGGTAGACGCGTACGTTCCGGGTTGTCGTCCCCGCCTCCCGAGCGAGGTCGTCAATCCGGTACTCGGTCACCCCGGAATCCTATCCGGTAGCCAGGGGACTGCCGCTGACCTGCGCCAGGGCGGTCATGTCGCCGCGGCCCGCCGCGATCATGTCGTCGCGGCCCGCGGTGATCTTGTAGTCGTGCAGGTTGAGGTTCTTGAGCTGATTGACGTACTGGGTGGCGAACCCCGGATACATGGTCGCGTTGAAACCGTCCTCGGTCAGATACCAGCTCTGGCAACCGGAGTTCCAGGTGGTGGAGCCCAAGCGCCGTTGGATGTCCTCGTTGTACCGGTTCTGGGCCTCAAGGCGGACATCGAGCGATTTCCAGTCGTACCGCAGGAGCGTCGAGATGGCCTCGACGATGTAGTTGATCTGAGCCTCCATGTACACGAGTGCCGAACTGTGTCCGGGTCCGGAGTTCGGCCCGAAGGTGAAGTACAGGTTGGGATAACCCGATACCGTGACGCTGCGGTACGCGTAGGCGCCGCGGCTCCATTCGGAGGCCAGCTCACGGCCTTCGATGCCGGTGATCGGGAACGGGGTGCCGGTCTTGCAGACATCGAACCCGGTGGCGAACACGATGCAGTCGAATTGATGCTCGATACCCTCGACGGTGCGAATCCCGTTGGGGGACAGCCGAGCGATGGGCCAGGTCACCAGCTTGCAGTTGTCGGCCTGCAGGGCGGGGTAGTACTCGCTGGTCATCAGGAGCCGCTTGCACCCGGCGGAGAAATCCGGCGTCAGCTGGCGCCGCAACCACGGATCCTTCACCTGCAGACGAAGATTGGCGCTGCTGACCGCCTCGACGAGCCGGGTGAACGGGGTGTCCCAGACCACGCCGAGGGCGACCGACTCGTGTCCCCAGTACCAGGCGCTTCTCATCAGGCTCTGGGTCACTGGGAGTTTGCGGTAGAGGCGCTTCAGCCAGCCACTGGTGGGAGTGTTGATCCGCGGCAGCACCCACCCGGGGGTCCGCTGAAAGACCTTGACCGACTTCGCCGTCTTCACCAGTTCGGGCACGATCTGCACCCCGCTGGCACCGGTCCCGACAACCGCGACTCGTTTGTCGGTGAAGTCGTAGTCGTGATCCCACCGGGCGCTGTGGATCTTGTGGCCCTCGTAGGTGTCGATCCCGGGGATGTTCGGGAAGCTGGCGTTGGCCAGCGGACCGGCAGCGACGATCACATTCCGGGCCCGTACCGGTTCCCGGCCATCGAGGTCGACCGTCCACTCGCCGGCCTCCGCGTCGTAGGAGATACCGACGACGGTGTGCCCGAACCGGATCGTCGGGGCGAGGCCGGACGACTCGACCATGCCGTCGATGTACTCCAGGATCTCGGAACTGCCGGAGTACGTGTGTGACCAGTCCGGGTTGGCAGCGAAACTGTACGAATACAGCCGGGACGGGATGTCGCACGCCGCACCGGGATAGGTATTGTCGCGCCAGGTTCCTCCGACTCGGGAATCGCGCTCGAATATCACGAAATCCTCGACGCCCTCGGCCTTGAGCCGGATGGCCGCGCCGATGCCGGCGAATCCGGCACCGATGATGGCAACGGAGATGGATGAAGAAGTCATGTCAGGGCTTCCTTCAGGCGACGGGTTCGTAGGTCAGTTCCTGCGACCAGGTGGGGGTGTTCTCGACCAACGACATCGGAATCACCCCGGTGATCTTGACCAGTGAGTCGGCCAGCCAGTGGTACTTGGAGGTTCGGTCGATCACCTTGCGGCTCTGCCACGAGATGATCCGGTACATCGGCAACCGGCGGGCGAATTCGCTGCGTTCGCCCACGCTTTGGAACCTGCGCATCGCCTGGTACAGCCGGTCCTCGTTGACACCCATCTCGACGATGTTGTCGCGCATCTTGTTCAGCAGCGGGAAGTAGCTGAGCACTCCGACCAGGAATGTGGGCTTGATCCAGCCGCCCACCAGCTCGATCAGCAGCTTGCGCATATCGGCATGCCCGAGGATGTCCATCACCTCGAAGTCGACGGCCAGGTGCCGGGACTCGTCGGAGTTGATCCGTTTGAACACCTCCTGTGCCACCGGATCTTTGACCTCATCGGTGATGAACTTGATCAATGCCCCGTCCAGCGCGACCTCGAGCATGGGGATGACGGTGCCGAGGAACGTCAGACCCATGCCGTCGGAATGCTTGTCGAGCCAGTTGATGACCAACTGGACGTTGACGTTCGGCGGCGGGATCTCGTCGTCCTCGAGCATGCCCCACCTGCGCATCAAGGCGAGTTCGGCGTTGGCGTGCTTCTGTTCCTCGGCGTGGAAATGCTCGTAGATGCTCTTGAGTGTCGGGTTCGGTGCCTTCTTCGCCAGCGCGGCAAAACCGCGGGCGCCGACGTTTTCGATCCACATCAGGTCGGTCATGAACGGCTTGAGCTTGGCGTGTAGCTCGGGTTCGATCAGCTCGGCTCCCGGTGCGTCCCAGTCGATGTCGACCAGGGCCCATTGCCGGTCTTTGATCATCTGCAGCATGTTGTCGAGATCCATCGCCATGGTGCGTCCTTTCGGTAGAGCGAGAGTCGGGGAGACTTCAGTCTTTGGGGAGTACTCGGCCGAGCAGCCCGGCGCCCCGGACATAGAGACCGGGGAAGTGCCGCTTCAGGTGCCAGATGACAGTGGCGTCGATCTGAGGCACCACGTACAGGCGGCCGCTGTCGTGCGCGTCCAGGGTGCGGGCTGCAACGTTGTCCGGGGACAGCCCGGTCCACCGGGCCAGTTGCTGGCTGAGGTTCATCGAGCCTGGGGTGATGCGGCCGTCCTGAAAGACGTTGGTCTTCACGAAGGTCGGGCACAGCACTGTCACCGCGACACCCGCGCCGGCGAGCTCGGCGGCCAGCGTCTCTGACAGCGACATCACGCCCGCTTTGGAGACGTTGTACGGCGCCATCGACGGTGCCGCAGCGAATCCCGCTGCCGAGGCCACGTTGATGATCCCGCCGCGGCCGGCCTCGCGCAGGATCGGCGTGAAGACCTCACACCCGTACACCACACCCCACAGGTTGATGCCGAGCGCCCAGTCCCAGTCCTCGAATCCGATGGCGCCGACGGGCTTGCCGCCGACGCCGACGCCGGCGTTGTTGATCACCAGGGTCGGTGGGCCGCCGAAGATGCTGTTGGCCTGCTTGGCCAACTGCTCGACTGCGCTGCGATCGGATACGTCGCAGACCACCGCGTGGCCCTTGCCGGTGGGGAGTTCGTCGATCAGTGCCACCGTCTCGTCGGCCCGGTCGGAATCGATATCGGCACAGATGACCTCGCCACCCCTCCGGGCGAGCTCAAGGGCGAAAGACCGCCCGATGCCGCTACCTGCGCCGGTCACGACCGCCTTGGCGTCGGTACAACGGCGGTCACCACGAAAAGCGTTGAGCAGCATGTCGATTCCGAACATCAGCACACCTCCATCTGGGTATCGGATCGGTCGTCCGCGAGCGCGGCGGAGACGAACCCCGCCGCCCGCCGCAGCGCCGTCGCCGCTTCGGGCGCCAGCCGGGGCAGTGCCTGGAAAACGTGCACCATGGCGGGCCAGACCTCGAGGGTGCTCGCCCCTCCGTTCCGGGTGACCTCGGTGTCGAGGTAGCGCGCGTCCGCGCTGAGCATTTCGAACTCGCCGACCTGGATCAGGATGGGTGGCAGTCGATCCGACTTCTCGAAGTCGAGGCGCAGGCGCGGGTGGTCCGGGTTCTGTGCCGCCGTGTACAGCCCGACCAACTGCCGCGCCGCCGTCGCCGACATGGCCGGATCGCGGCGCACCTGTTCCTGCTGCAGCGCGAGTTCCATGGTGAGGTCGATCAGAGGGGAGAACAGCACGACTCCGGCGGGCTGAAAACCGGGCTCGTCGGCGTGCTGCAGCAGCAGGTCGCAGGTCAGGTGGCCGCCTGCGGAGTCCGCGCCGATCACGACGTTCGATGCTGAATATCCCTGCGCGAGTAACCACCGATAGCCCGCTTCGACGTCGTTGGCGGCGGCCGGGAATCGGTGTTCGGGAGCCAGACGGTAGTCGACCGAGAAGAACGGTATGCCGGTGGCTTGGGACAGCCGTGCCACCAGCTTGCGGTGCGTGTGCGCCGAACAGATCACGTAGGCGCTGCCGTGGATGTAATACCCGGCGCGCGTGCCGAACTTCACACCAGGACCGATCACCCATTCGCCCCGGACTCCGGGTCCGCGGACCGGGATGACCCTGGTGCCGTCGGGCATCGACCCCAACGTCCCCATGATGGTGGCGATCAATCCGCGGGAAAACCACACTCCCGGTCGGTTCATCGGGATCACGCCGGTGAGGCAGCCCAACGTCCAGCGGGTGGTGGCGGCCGCGACGACGGCGCGCACAGAACGGCCGCTGGGCACAGCCGGCGGGTCGGGTGAGGCAACTGCGGTCACGCGGTTTACGTCACCACAGACTGTTACATTTGTCAATGTAACAATAGGTGATGACGTAACGGGCCTGGCGAGCTGGGTGCCGGCTCACCGGGAACTGGTGGATACGCGAAATCGCCCGGCCGTGAACGGAAATCCGGGTTGGTGGGCTTTCGCAAAAGTGGCCGAAGCGCCGGGGGCGGCTTCGGCTCAGGTCAAGGCGGCGCCTATTTGCGCTTGGTCTTGGTCGCGGACGGTTGTGCGATCCGCGCGGCCGCGTGGTCGAGGATGCATTCCAGGCCGTACTCGAAGTTCTTCTCGTCGGCCGCGCCGATGCGGTGTCCCTCGTTGGTGACCTGTGCGAGCAGCGGGGTGACTTCCGGGTCGATGACCATGGTCTCTTCGTAGTCGCCCGGGGCGTTGTCGTTGGCCCGGTTCTTCTCGTAGAGGCGGTGCAGCACCACCGAGCCGCGCACGTGTACCGAGACAGCCGAATAGGTGTCGAAGGCGTCCTCGACCGGCAGCCCGGCCTCCACCAGGCCGGAGATCGCGGTCTCCATCTCCTGCACACCGAGGCGTGCGGCACGCGGGCTCAGGGCGGAGCGAATGAGAATGAGATCACACAGAATCGGGTTGCCCATGAAGGCTTTTCGCATGGTCCTGGCGTGGTTGGCCAACGACTCGCGCCAGTCCTTCGCTTCGACGTAAGGAGTGGCGACCACGAACTCGCGGAGCGCGCGGTCGGTCATCGCGTTGAGCAGGTCGTCCTTCTTGCGGAAGTACCAGTAGATGCTCGTGACACCGACGCCGAGATGTTTGCCCAAGAGCGGCATGCTGAGGTTGTCGATCGATACCTGCTCGGCGAGTTCGAATGCACCCTTGATGATGTCTTCGGGATTGATGGACCCGCGTTCGCGCCGTTGACGTTTCTCAGCGGTCGGTTGCTTTGCCACTGCGGGCACCTCCATCGAAATCGATTCTGCTCAAGCCGTCCCTGTGCCGCGGGTCAATCGCAGGTGAATTTACCGCCGGCCACCACCTGAACTGCGCCAATGTGCGCGTGTCGCGGGGTCTTGTCGCTGTCGAGCTTACCGGTAGCCTCTCTGTTGCTGCCGTCCGCAGTGGGCGCCGAGGCGTCGCTCGGAGGTGTTGGACGGGGTTCCGGCTTTTTACTGTAACCCCTATAGTAGGCTTTTCCGGGTAATTGGGCCGCAAGCGAAGGGGCAGTTGGTGTCGGAAGTAGTTCTGCGGGAGCGTCGGGGTCGCACGCTCGTCATCACGATCAATCGTCCGGAAGCGCGCAATGCGTTCAATCTCGCGGTGGTCCAGGGCCTCGCCGATGCCATGGACGAACTCGACGACACCCCGGAACTGTCGGTGGCCGTCTTGACCGGCGCGGGCGGCAACTTCTGCGCCGGCATGGACCTCAAGGCATTCGCATCGGGGGAGCTGCCCTACGTGCCCGGCCGCGGCGCCGGCTTCACCGAGCGCCCGCCGCGCAAGCCACTGATCGCCGCGGTCGAGGGGTTCGCGCTCGCCGGTGGTACCGAGCTGGTTCTGGCGACCGACCTCGTGGTCGCCTCCAAGGTCGCCAAATTCGGTATCCCCGAGGTCAAGCGCGGTCTCGTGGCCGGTGGCGGTGGACTCCTGCGACTGCACCAGCGCATTCCGTACCAGAAGGCGATGGAACTCGCGCTCACCGGCGACAGCTTCACCGCCGAGGAAGCCGCCGCGTGGGGTTTCGTCAACAAGCTGACCGAGCCCGGTGAGGCGCTCGACGGTGCCCTCGAGCTCGCCGACCGAATCACCGCCAACGGTCCCCTGGCCGTGGCCGTGACCAAGGAGATCATCGCGTCATCCTCGGAGTGGTCGGCCGACGAGATGTGGAAGAAGCAGGGCGAGCTGCTCGGGCCGGTGTTCTCCTCCAATGACGCCAAGGAGGGGGCCATCGCCTTCGCCGAGAAGCGGGCGCCCAATTGGACGGGTTCCTGAGTCCGGCGGGCAGGAGCGAAGCGACCGGGGAGTTATTCAGGCCATGGATCTCGGGTTCGCAGGTGCGGCCACCGTTGTCGTGGGCGGTGGCCGTGGGATGGGTTTCGCAACCGCCCAGTGTCTGGCCGAGGACGGCGCGCGCATAGCGATTGTCGGACGGTCCCGGGACGTACTCGATGCTGCCGCAACGGAGCTGGGTCGGCTGGGATCGCCGGAGGCGGTGGCGATCGTCGCCGACACCTCGGACAGCTCCCAGGTCGAGCAGGCTTTCGCCGAGGTCGGCGAGCGTTGGGGTGAGCTCAACGCGTTGATCAACACGGTCGGCCCGGGTGCCGCGGGCAACTTCGAAGAACTGACCGACGACCAGTGGCAGGACGCATTCGACACCGGTCTGATGGGCATGGTGCGCTGCGTACGGGCGGCATTGCCGTTGCTGCGCAACGCCGAATGGGCTCGCGTCGTCAATTTCTCCGCACATTCGGTCCAGCGGCAGAGCACTCGGCTTCCGGCTTACACGGCGGCAAAGGCGGCACTGAACAGCGTTTCCAAGAATCTGTCGCTGTTGTTGGCCAAGGACGAGATCATGGTCAACGTGGTCTCGCCGGGCAGCATCTCATCGGAAGCGCTGCGAGGCTGGGCCGACACGGTGGGTGTCGACGGCGGTGATCCGTATGCGTTGATGGCGGCCATCGATGAGCATTTCGGACATCCGGCCCACCTGCCGCGTGCCGGCCTTCCCGGTGAAATCGGTCCCGTCGCAGCATTTTTGGCGTCCAAACGCAACTCGTACATGACGGGGGCCAACGTGAACGTGGACGGCGGATCGGACTTTATCTAGGGGGCGGTATGGCAACAGCAGCCGAAGCGCGGGACTGGGCTCGCTCAGCCTTGCGGGGGATCGGCGACTCGCTCTACACCCCGTTCTGCGGAACCGATGGCGACGACATCGACTGGGACGCCTACCGGCACCTGGTGCGCTACTGCGTCGGCGATCTCGGTCATCAGATGCTCTGGTGTACCAGTGGTTTGGCCGAGTTCTGGGCGCTGACACTCGCCGAGCGCAAGCAACTGCTCGAGGTGGCGATCGACGAGGGGCGCCGCGTCAACCCGGGCGTGGTCGTGCAGGCCTGCACCGCGGCGACCTCGGCCAAGGACTGTCTGGAGCTCACGCTGCACGCCCAAGATGCGGGTGCCGACATCGTCTACATCCAGACCCCCATGATGGAGGCGCACGCGGGGGAGGGCGTCCTTCGCTTTTTCTCCTACATCGCCGAACGCACGGATATTGCTCTGGGCATGTTCAATTCCCCGTCCTCGGGCTATGTCCTGGCACCGGACGAGAGCGCCCGGATCGCCGAGGCGATCCCGGCGGTGTGTGCCACCAAGGAGGGTGCCTTCCGGCCGGCGGCGAGCCGTCGGTTACACGAGCTGGCGCCGTACCTGGCGGTCTGGGAGTGCGACACCACGGTGTACCGGGCCGGCTGGCTGCGTGAGGGCATCGTCTGCCCCGCCCAGTTGGGTACTGCCGGATACCTCTACGAGACCCCGCAACGCCGCATCTTCACCGATTACTGGGACCTGGTGTACGCCGACCGGCTCATCGAGGCGATGGACTTCGGCCGGGAGTCCGGATTGGACCAGTTCGGCGTGGACATGGGTTCCTGGTTCACCTGTTATCCGGGTCGAGCCGACTATTTCACCCACTGGGCCGGCGCGTTCAAACACGCAGCCTCGGTGCTGGGGTTGCCTATCGGGCAGTACCCGCATTCCCGCCCGCCCCAGGCACTGTTGCCGGATGCGGCCAAGACCCAGATCGAAACCGCTTATCGCAAGCTCGGTTTGATCGATTCCTGAACCGCCTTTGTGCAGGTCGCGGTACCAGCGCCGGGCTTGCGGAATACACTACCGATAGGTATACAGTATGTATGTCTGAACGGCTGGTGTGGGATCGGGGAGGTATCGGCGGATGACGGTCGCTGACAGTGTCGGAACCGAGGCTGTTCTCTACGAGGTGACCGATGGCGGCGTCGCCGTCATCACCCTCAACCGCCCCGATCGGCTGAACTCCTGGGGCGCGGACATCTCGGCCGGCGTCTACGCGAGTTTCGATCGCGCCGAAGCCGATCCGGCGGTCCGGGTGATCGTGCTG
Organism: Mycolicibacterium peregrinum; assembly: GCF_002102345.1. Classification (GTDB taxonomy): domain Bacteria; phylum Actinomycetota; class Actinomycetes; order Mycobacteriales; family Mycobacteriaceae; genus Mycobacterium; species Mycobacterium peregrinum. The sequence continues at coordinate 76,781 of NZ_LQPP01000037.1, read as the reverse complement.
ACCGGGAGCGGCCGCGGATTCTGCGCGGGCGCCTACATGGGCGCCATGCAGGACCTGGGCGCCAGCATCAACGAAGACACCGATGTCAGCAAGATCGTCGGCGAACGTCACCCCCATTTCCTGACCGAGCTGCGCAAGCCCGTCATCGCCGCCATCAACGGCGCGTGCGTCGGCATCGGGCTCACGCACGCGTTGATGTGCGATGTCCGGTTCGCCGCGGCCGGAGCGAAATTCGCCACCGCCTTTCCCCGTCGCGGGCTGATCGGCGAGTACGGCATCACCTGGATCCTGCCAAGACTGGCCGGCTGGGGCGCGTCGGCGGACCTGCTGCTGAGCGGACGGACCTTCTTCGCCGAGGAAGCCGTCGCGCTCGGTTTGGTGAAAGAGGTTGTGGCGCGGGAAGATCTGCTGAGCCGGGCGCTGGAGTACGCCGACGATCTGGCTCGCAATTGTTCACCGGCCTCGATGGCTGTCATCAAACGTCAGCTCTACGGCGACGCCCACGATGACGTGCGCGATGTCAGTGCCCGCGCCGAGACCCTGATGCACGAATCCATGGTGCGGCCCGATCTCATCGAGGGCATCACCGCGTTCTTCGAGAAACGACCCCCGAACTTCCCGCCGCTGAAAGAAGGTTGATGACATGACCGACACCCCAGAGCGTCTGCCCTACCTGGCCGTCGATGTCGACAACCACTACTACGAACCGGTGGACGCCTTTACTCGGCACTTGCCCAAGGAGTTCCGCAGCCGTGGTGTCCAGATGGTGCAGGACGGCAAGCGAACCCTGGCCGTGATGGGCGGAACCGTCAACCACTTCATCCCCAACCCGACCTTCGACCCGATCATCGAACCGGGCTGCCTGGATCTGCTGTTCCGGGGAGAGATCCCCGAGGGCGTCGACCCCGCCTCCCTGATGAAGGTCGACCGGCTCTCCGAGCACCCCGAGTATCAGAATCGCGACGCCCGGGTGAAGGTGCTGGACCGGCAGCGCCTCGAAACCGTGTTCATGCTGCCGACTTTCGCCTGTGGCGTGGAGGAGGGACTCAAGCACGACATCGAGGCCACCATGGCCTCGGTGCACGCCTTCAACCTGTGGCTGGACGAGGACTGGGGATTCGACCGGCCTGACGGCCGTTTCGTGTCGGCTCCCATCATCTCGCTCGCCGATCCCGAAAAGGCGGTCGAGGAAGTCGAATTCGTGATCAGCCGGGGTGCCAAGCTGGTGTGTGTGCGCCCGGCCCCGGTGCCGGGTGCGGTCAGGCCGCGCTCCCTCGGTGATCCGTTGCATGATCCGGTGTGGGCCCGGTTGGCCGAGGCCGGTATCGCCGTGGTGTTCCACCTGTCGGACTCCGGCTACATGGCGGTCCCGGCGTTGTGGGGCGGCAGCGGGGTGTTCAAGGGATTCGGCAAGCGTGATCCGCTCGACATGGTGATCATGGACGACCGCGCCATCCACGACACCATGGCCTCGATGATCGTGCACCAGGTCTTCACCCGGCATCCCAAGCTCAAGGTGTGCAGCATCGAGAACGGCTCCTACTTCGTCTACCGGCTGATCAAGCGGCTGAAGAAGGCCGCCAACAATGCGCCGTACCACTTCAAGGAGGATCCGGTCGAGCAGTTGCGCAACAACGTCTGGATCGCGCCGTACTACGAGGACGACGTGAAGCTGCTCGCCGACACCATCGGCGTCGACAAGATCCTGTTCGGCTCGGACTGGCCGCACGGCGAGGGGCTGGCCGATCCGACCACCTTCACCGCGGACATCCCGCAGTTCCCGGAGTTCAGTCTCGAAGACACCCGGAAAGTCATGCGCGACAACGCCCTCGAACTCCTCGGCGACCCGACCCGGACGGCGCCCGGCGTCGCAGGCCTGGTGTCGGTCTAGCCGCCGCCATGGCCGAATGGACGATCGGCGCTGTCGTCGACGCGATTGCCGAGGCGGTACCTGACCGGGAGATGACGGTGTGCGGCACTCGCCGCACCACCTTCGCGCAGGGAGCTGACCGGACCAGCCGCCTCGCCGGCTTTCTGGCCTCGCGCGGATTGGGCGCACACCGCGAACGTGGGGACCTGAACCGCTGGGAGTGCGGCCAGGACGTGGTCGCGCTCATCATGCACAACGACCGGTATCCCGAGATGGTGATCGGCTGCCTCAAGGCGCGCACGGTCCCGGTGAACGTCAACTACTACTACTCGCCGGGCGAGGTGGCCGACCTGCTGGCATACCTGAAGCCACGGGCGGTGATCTACCACCGCTCGCTGGGGGCCAAGTTTGCTTCTGCACTGGGGGATGAAGCGCTGCAGGCCGAACTGCTGATCTCGGTCGATGACGGCGACGGTGCCGAGCTACCGGGGTCGGTCACGTTGGAAGACGCTCTGGCTCAGGGTGATCCCGATGCCGCACCACTGGGCTCCCCGGATGATCTGCTCATGGTCTGTACGGGCGGTACGACCGGGCGTCCCAAGGGGGTGATGTGGCGCCAGGGCGACATCTACGTGTCGTCGATGAACGGTGCCGACCATCAACAGGTGAGCGAGATCCACGACAAGGTGGTCAATGCCGGCCCGCCGTGGTTCGCGGTGTCGCCGTTGATGCATGCCGCCGGGATGTGGACCGCGTTCTCCGGCCTGCTGTCCGGCCAGACCGTGGTGCTGCACGACACCAAGCCACGCTTCGACCCGCGCACCGTGCTCGAAACCGCGCAGCGGGAGAAGATCGGGCTGATGACGATGGTGGGCGACGCCTACGCCGCGCCGATCGTCGAGGAGCTGGGCCGGCGATCCTATGACCTGTCGTCGATGTTCGCGATCGGCACGGGTGGGGCGGCAACCAACCCGAAACATCAACGCGCACTGCTGGAACACATCCCGCAGATCACCATCATCAACGGATTCGGTTCTTCGGAGACCGGCAACATGGGCTTCGGCCACACCCAGCGCGAAACCCCGACCGCCGAAACCTTCCAGCTGCGGGCCGGAGGTCTGGTCCTGGCCGACGACTACTCCCGGTTCCTGGATCCTGGCGACACCGAAGTGGGCTGGGTGGCGCGCAACGGCCGAATCCCACTCGGCTACTTCAACGACGAAGCGGCGACGGGTAAGACCTTCCCCGAGGTGGCCGGTGAACGGGTGGTGGTCTCCGGTGACCGCGCCTCACTCGATGCCGACGGCACCCTGCGCCTGCTGGGCCGGGATTCGTTGGTGGTCAACACCGGTGGGGAGAAGGTGTTCGTCGAAGAGATCGAGGAAGTGCTGCGAGCCCACTCTCTGGTCGTGGATGCGCTGGCGGTGGGTCGGCCCAGTGAGCGGTGGGGCGAGGAGATCGTGGCGCTGGTGGCTGTGCGGGACGCGGTCGATGCCGATGCTCTCCGGGAGCACTGCGCCACCCGGCTGGCCCGGTTCAAACTTCCCAAGGACGTGCTGTTCGTCGAGGAGATTCGCAGACTCGGCAACGGCAAGGCCGACTATCGCTGGGCCAAGGGCCTGGCCTCGGAACAGGCGGAGATCAAGGCATGACACGCACGGAGAATCGGGTGATCGACTGTCTGGCCAACGTGCATTTCGGCGAGACGGAGAACCAGCCCACCTTCATGAAGAAGGTGCGCGACGATTATTTCAAGGGCCCGCAGTCGATGTACGACCCCATCGACCTGTCGGAGCTGCTCGACGAGATGGACACCCACGGTGTGGAAAAGGCGATCCTGATGGATTCGCTGGCCAAACCGTCGGTGACGGCGCGGAAGTTCGTGGAGGCGCATCCGGACCGCTTCGCGCTGGCGATGGGCGGGGTCAACCTGTTGCGTCCCATCCCGTCGCTGCGTGAACTCGCAGCCGTCGCAGCCGACCTTCCGCTCGCCTATACCGTTGTCGGACCCAGCTTCTGGGGAGACGGGCAGTATCCGCCGAGCGATGCGGTCTACTACCCGCTCTACACCAAATGTGCCGAGATGGAACTGCCGCTGTGCGTCAACACCGGCATTCCCGGCCCGCCGATTCCGGGCGAGGTGCAGAACCCCATCCACCTCGACCGCGTGTGTGTTCGGTTCCCGGAGTTGAAGCTGTGCATGATCCACGGCGCAGATCCGTGGTGGGACATCGCGATCCGGATGCTGATCAAGTACCAGAACCTGCGGCTGATGACGTCGGCCTGGTCACCCAAGCGGTTGCCGGAGTCACTGCTGCACTTCATGCGGTCCCGCGGCAAGAACAAGATCATCTTCGCCTCGGATTTCCCGGTGTTGCGCATGCAGCGCGTCGTGCCCGAGGCGCTGGCGCTCGACCTGCCTGCCGATGTGCTGGACAACTACCTCTACAACAATGCCGCGGAGTTCTTCTTCGGCGAGAAACAACAGGAGAGCTGATGGACCGCTACGAACTGCGCAGGCTGGATTACAGCCTGACCGAGGACCACGTCGACCTGCAGACCGCGTACCGGCAGTTCTTCAAGACGCACTCCGACATCGAGGCCGTGCGTGCCGCCGAGCCTTCGGGTTTCGACAAGAGTCTGTGGGAACGGTTGTGCGCCATGGGCGCCACCACGATGGCACTCCCGGAATCCGTCGGCGGTGACGGGGCGACCCTGGTGGACCTGACCTTGGTGGCAGAGGAACTCGGCCGCTCGCTGGCGCCCGTGCCGTGGATCGACCATGTTGTCGCGGCGCGGTTGCTGGCCCGGCTGGGAGCATGCGAGTCCGAAGAGATCGTGCAGGGCACCCAGATCGTCGGGTTCGATCCGCAGCAGGTGGCGCCGAGCGGCGCCCGGCTCATCCCGATCGGATCGATCGCCGACCACATCGTCGTCCGCGACGGACAGGATGTGGTGAAGCTGGAATTCTCCACGCGGCCTGCCCGGGTCGACAACATCGGTAAGTTGCCGATGGCATGGGTGGATCCAGCCGCCGCAGACACCCGGGTCGTGCTGGGCAGTGGTGCCGATGCCCTGGCGGTATATCAACGGGCGCTGGATGAATGGCGTCTTCTGACCGCGGCGGCGCTGGTGGGTCTGGTCGAGGAGACCATGACGATCGCCGCCGAGTTCGCCAAGTCCCGGTACACCCTCGGGGTACCGATCGGGACGCTGCAGGGCATTTCGCATCCGTTGGCCAACATCGCGATCACGGTTCAGAGCGGGCGCGGCCTGGCGCGTCGGGCGGCGTGGTTCCTCGACAACGAGCCGGACGAGCGGCCGGAGTTGGCTCCTTCTGCATTCGTCTTCATGGCCGAGGAGGCCGCCAAGGCCGCCACCATGGCGGTGCATGTACAGGGCGGACTCGGGGTGTCGGCGGAGGCGGCGGCCACCGCGTACCTGGTGCGGGCGCGCGGTTGGGCGCTGGCAGGCGGTGACCCGGGTGCCACCGCGGTGCACATCGCTCAGATCGTCGCGGCTCGTGAAAGCAAGGTTTAGATATGGATTTCTCAACAGTCGAACTGTCCGCCGAGGACGAGGCATTCCGCACCGAGGTGCGCGAGTTCCTTGCGAGCATCGTGACCGAGGACGTCATCCGGCGGGACCGCGAGACCGGCGACAACTTCGACGAAGGTGTGCACCTGGCACTCGGCTCGGCCGGTTACCTGGAGAAGGAGTGGAAGACCGAGGCCGACGGCGGCTTCTCCCGGGTGCGCCGGCGCATCTGGGAGCTGGAGAAGCGCCGCGCCGAGGTGCCATGGGTGACGTGGGGGACCACGTCGATGGTGGCCCGCTCCGTCGCGAAGTTCGCTTCGCCGGAGATCCGCGACGACGTGCTGCGCGGAGTGTTCGACGGCAGCGTGCGGTTGTGCCTGGGCTACACCGAACCCGAGGGTGGCTCCGACGTCGCCACGTGTAAGACCCGCGCCGTCCGGGACGGCGATCAGTGGGTGATCAACGGGTCCAAGATGTTCACCACCGGCGCCCACAACTGCCAGTACGTCTTCCTGATCACCAACACCGATCCGGACGCGCCGAAACACAAGAGCCTCACCATGTTCCTGGTGCCGCTGGACGCCGACGGTATCGAGATCCAGGGCATTCGCACGGTCGACGGTGACCGCACGAACATCGTCTACTACTCCGATGTGCGGGTCGACGACAAGTACCGGCTAGGTGACGTCAACGGCGGCTGGACGGTGGTGCGAGAGCCGCTCGACGCCGAGCACGGGGCGGTCGCGGCCGCCGACGACGGCCTGGCCGATGTCGCGATCATGATGCATCAAGCCGGGTTCATGGCCGAGGCGGCCGACAATGTGGCCGCGCTCGTGGGTAGCTCCGGTGCCGTCGAAGATGGTTCCGTCGCATACCGTCTGGGGCGCAGCGTGGCTCGTCTGGAGGCGTCGCTGTCCTCACCAAGCATCTTCGGCCGGGTGGCGCTGGCGCAGACGATGCGGGACATCGCCCCGGATCTGATGGACATCGCCGGATCAGTCGCCGCACTGCCGATCGGGGCCGACGGGGGAGCCGATGACCGCAGCGAATACGTGTACCGCTTTGCACCGTTGGTCGGTATCTACGGCGGGACGCTGGAGGTGTTCCGCAATATGATCGCCCAGCACGTGCTCGGCCTGGGTAAGCCGAACTATTCGGCCCCCAAGGCGAAGGCTTCCTGACGGCCCCACCTTGAGCGCCGAAATGGCATTCCAGCAGGAGAAGTGCGAGAGGACGTCTGCTGGAATGCCATTTCGGCGGAGGCGCGGTCAGCCGGTCGGCACCAGGCTCGGTTGGACCGGTACCAGTACGGGTGGTGGGGCCGGCGGCGCCACCTGAAGATCGCCGCGGGGCACGAGGCCCGGTGGTATCCGCCCTGCGCCGCTGGCCTCGGCCGGCGGGGCCTCGCATTTCTGCTGGCCTTCGTTCCAGACCCCGCCACTGTGCCGACAGCAACCCTTCGTATCGTCGATCTTCTCCTGAAGGGATTCATTGAGACCGTCGTTGAGGATGTCAGTGCAGGAGTCGAAATCCTCGATGTCCCAGACCCCCGGTTCGGCCTGCGAAATTCCGGTCGGCGACACGATGACGAACATCGCGGTGGCTGCGAATATCGCTGCAGGGGAGGCTATTCGCCTCACCCAAGTCCTTGTCGGGTTTGATGTGTTCGTAGTTGTGCTCGGCATCGCAACACCCCCATCGGCCGGGCGTCCGCGACCGCATGCGCCTCGGGCGCCTGTGAATCACCTGTATTGAATACAAAGAGTGTGCGCTCGGGCCTCGGCGGGAACAACCTCTGCGTCCGGTGATGCTTTCCGGGGCAAGTTCCCGGCAAACGTGGTCAGGCCGTGGTCAGCGCAGGAGGCTTGACCGCACCCGGATCGGGGTTGGCGATCGGCAGGCCCATGAACCGCCGGGCGTTGTCGCCCATGAAGTCGTAGGTGCGCCGAATGTCCATGCCCTCGGCGTACTTCCAGAAACCCTTGGGTTCGGCCAGGCCTTCGGGATGGGGATAGTCCGAGCCGAACAGCACCTTGTCCCATCCGACCGTTTCCACCACATCGGACACACAGCCCTCCCAGAACGGGCTGACCCAGATGTTGCGTCGGAACACGTCGTGCGGATGTTCGGGGAAGTTCTGCGGCATCTTCTTGTAGAGGTCGGCGAAATCGTGGAACAGCGGGAAGATCCAGCTGCTGCCGTTCTCGACGCTGGCGATCCTCAGCTTGGGGAACCGGGTCAGGGTGCCGTGGCAGATCAGCGCCGTCAGCATGTCGGCGATCTCCCGGTGGCCCAGCACCATCCACCGGAATGCGCTCTGCGCCATGAAATTCTGGGTGTACGGCGGCTCCCACTTGTTGACGTAGTCGTCCAGCGGGGGATAGCTGGCATGTAGGACGATGGGCAGACCGGCGGCCTCGACGTCACGCCAGAACGGGTCGAACTCCGGCAGGGCGGGGGAGCGCCAGCCGTGTAGACCGTTGACCGGCCCCGGCTTGATCAACGCGACCTTGCCGTCGTGCTCGAGGATCCACTCCAGTTCCCGTTGCGCCGCATCGACTTCGGACAGATTGATGATGGGTGTGGAGAACACCCGGTCGGCGTGGTTGAAGCTCCAGTGTTCGAAGATCCACTCGTTGAGAGCGTGGACGATCGCCAGCGTCAGCTGTGGGTCATCGGCACTGGAGTGCTCGACCAGGCTGCCCAGGGTGGGATAGTTCAGCGCCTCGACCACGCCCTGGCGATCCAGTTCCTTGACCCGGTCTTCCGGGTTTCGGGTGGCCTCGGGTGCGTCGATGGCCTTGCCCTGCATCTCGCGCAGAGTCAGGCCCTCGGTGTTCTCGCCGGCGAAAAACTTCTCGTGCGCGCCCGGCGCGGCGACGCGCTCGAACGTCGGGTTGGGGATGAAGTCGGTGACCCGGTTGTTGATCACGACCCGGGTCTGCCTCCCGAACTGCGCGTACTGCACGGCGCGGCTGTACTTCTCGGGCAGGAACTTCGTCAGCGCGTCCCCGGTCTCGTACATGTGCTGGTCGGCATCGAAAATCGGTGCATCTCTGAACTGTTCAGAGGAATTCTCAGGCATGTTGGTGGTTCCTTTTCTCCCGCGAGCAGACACAAAACTGCCCATTTCGGCGGGAAGATGTGCAGTTTTGGTGGGGGTCCCTCCCGCTTGCGGGGGACTGCTCGGCCATGAAAGTCAGAGCGTCAGGACGGTGGCGCCGGCGGTGCCGGGGGCGCCGTAGAGCTGAGCGAAGCCGACGCGCGGGCTGCCGGGCACCTGCCGGTCACCGGCCTCGCCGCGTAGCTGGCGCACCAGCTCGTGGATCTGGCGCAGGCCGGAGGCGCCGATGGGCTCCCCGTTGGCGATCAGTCCGCCGTCGGTGTTGACCGGCAATGAGCCGCCGATCTCGGTGGCGCCGTCGGCCAGCAGCTTCTCCTGGTCGCCGTCGGCGCAGAACCCGCATTCGGCCATGTGGATGATTTCCGCACCGGCATCGGTGTCCTGCAGCTGCACGACGTCGACGTCTTCGGGTGCCACCCCGGCCTTCTCGAACGCGGCGCGGGCGGCGTACACCGTCGGCGCCACATCCTCCTCGACCGGTGCGCAGGTGGTGTTGACCTCGTAGGCCCCGTACTTGCGGGTGCGGACCTCGACCGCCTTGAGGTACACCGGCTTGTCGGTGTAGCGGTGCGCGATGTCGGCGCGGCACATCACGACTGCGGCCGCACCTTCGTCGGGGGCACAGAACATGTACTGCGTCAGCGGGTAGTTCAGCATCGTCGAGTTGAGGATGTCGTCCTCGCTGATCGGCTTGCGCCGGAAGGCGTTCGGGTTCAGCGCACCGTTACGGAAGTTCTTGTTGGCCACCTTGGCGAGCGTGCGCTGGGAGATGTTGTGCTCGTGCAGATAGCGGTTGGCCTTCATGCCGAAGAACTGGGTGGTCAGATACTGGCCGTTCTCGGCATACCAGCTGGGCATCCCGACCAGGGAGGGGTCTTCGGTGAACGCGCCGCGCGGGTGCTTGTCCAGACCGACGGCGATGCCGATGTCGTAGTCCCCGAGCCGGATACCGTCGGCGCAGGCCTTGGTGGCGCTGGCTGCCGTCGCGCACGCGTTGAACACGTTCGTGAACGGGATGCCACTCAGCCCGACCATCCCCACGATCGCATCCGGATTGGCCACCGTCCAGCTGCCGCCGGTGGCGGCACCGATGTCCTTCCAGTCGACCCCGGCGTCGGCGACGGCGGCGAAGATGGCGTCCACTCCCATCGCCATCGCGGACTTGCCTTCGAAGCGGCCGAACGGGTGCAGGCCGACGCCGATGATGGCTACATCGTTGGTCATATCCGTTGGCCTTTCTAGATGGGTTGGAAGGCGAAGGTGACAACTTCGACGGGATTGTCGGGGTCGTCTTCGTCCGTTGTAAGTGGGATCATGGTGAGTTCGACGTTCATGCCGAATTGCAGTTTGGCGGGGTCGTTTTCGGTGAGGCGGCCTTCGACGCGGAGGACGGGTCCGGTGTCGTCGGTGAGTTCGACCAGGCCGACGCCGAAGGGGACGAAGTTCTTGCCGGTGGGTCCCTTGTAGGGGGCGCCGGGTGGGAAGCTCTGGGTGGTCCAGGCGATGACGGTGCCGCGTCGGGGCAGGTTCACCTGTTCGGTGTTGGCGCCGGAGCGCTTGGGGCAGCGGGCCTGGGCGGGGAAGGTGGTGGCGGCGCAGTCGGTGCAACGGCTGCCGATCAGCTGGGGTTCGGCGTCAGGCCAGGTCGAGATATCCGGCGCAAGGGCCTTCTGCATGAGTCCGATTCCTCCGTGTTCGGCCAAAATGTCTAGCAACTGTAACTCTTACAGTAACGTAGACCAAGTGACCGCGAGCAAGGCCGAGAACAAGCCCACGTTCTGCCGGATCTGCGAGCCGCTGTGCGGCATGATCGCCACCGTCGAAGAAGGCCGACTGAGTGCCCTGCGGCCCGACAAGGATCATCCGCTGTCGGCGGGATTCGCCTGTCAGAAAGGCATCGCGTTCACCGAGGTCGTCAACGACCCGGACCGGGTGACCACGCCGCTGAAGCGCACCGGCCGGTCAGATTCTCTTCGCGCAAGCGGCTCATCGGCGGAATTCGAACCGGTGAGCTGGGATGCGGCGCTCGACGACATCGCCGCCAGGCTCACCGAGATCCACCGCAGGCACGGTTCCGGAGCGCTGGCCTGGTACATGGGCAACCCCGCCGCCTTCAGCTACTCACACCTGTTCGCCGCGATGACGTTCGCCAAGGGCATCGGCGGCGACAGCCACTTCTTCAGCTCCTCGACCCAGGACACCAGCAGTCGCCTGCTGGCCAACCAGTTCCTCTACGGCGCACCGTTCCCGGTGCCGATACCGGACCTGGTGCGGACCGATCTGCTGATCATGCTCGGCGCGAATCCGGTGGTGTCCCACGGAAGTTTCCTGACCGCACCGCGGATCAAGGACCGCATGCACGACATCGTCAAGCGGGGCGGGCGGGTGGTGGTGGTCGATCCCCGGCGCAGTGAGACCGCAGCCCAGTTCGAATGGCTCGGGATCACTCCGGATGCGGATGCGTACCTACTCCTGTCGATCCTGCAGGTGCTGTTCGACGAGGGGTTGGTCAGCGCAAGGGCCCGTACCCAGGCAGACGGATTGGATTGGCTGCGTGAGCAATGCGCGGTGTTCACCCCGGAACACACCCAAGGCCATACCGGTATCCAGCCCGAGACGGTGCGTAGGTTGGCGCGCGATCTCGCGGCCACAGAACGGGCCGCCGTGTACGGCAGGCTGGGCACGTGCGTCGGACGTAACGGCACGCTGACCACGTATCTGCTGGATGCGGTCAATCTCGTCGCGGGCAATCTCGACGTGCCGGGCGGCAGCGTGTTCAGCACCCTGGGTATTCCCGGCCAGAAGTGGGGTTCGATGGCGATGGGCGTCTCGTTGCGCCGCAGCTACCGCACCAAGCGCACCCGGATCGGCGGCCTGCCGTTGGTCATCGGCGCCGAACCTGCCGCGTTCATGGCCAAGGAGATCACGACGCCCGGCCGGCGACAGGTCAGGGCGATGTTCATCGGTGCGGGAAACCCGGTGCTGTCGGTCCCCAACGGCGCGGAGTTGGAAGACGCGTTGGAGGCGACAGATCTTTCCGTCGGGCTGGATCTCTACGTCAACGAGACCACCGCGCACTGTGATTACGTGCTGCCGGTAACGACGATGTACGAGCGCGACGACTTCGCCGTCACATTTCAGATGTTCCAGGCCACCCCGTTCCGCCAGGCCACCGACGCGGTGGTGGCGCCGCGCGGTCAGGCCCGTACCGAATGGGACATCATCGTCGACCTGATCAGCCGGATGAAGGTTCGCACACCGGTTTTCGTTGCGCTTCGGCTGGCAGCCAGGCGAGCCGCACGACGGGGCAGGCGACTCAGTCCGCGGTCGATGATCGACATGATGATCCGGATGGCCGATGGTGGTGACCGTTTCGGGCTGCGCCGCGGCGGGCTGACATTCCGCCGTCTGACCGAACAGCATCCGCATGGCGTGGTGGTGGCACCGAACATCCGGACCGGGGTGCTCGGTGAGGTTGTGGTGTATCCCAAGGGCCGGATACGGCTCGAGCACGAGGACATCGCATCGGCAATCACCGCGATGTCGCGACGTGCGGCACCCGACGGCTACCCGCTGCGCGTGATCGGGATGCGTGAACCGCGTTCGGAGAACTCCTGGTTGCACAATTCACCGTTGCTGATGCGCGGCAAGAGGATCCATCGAGCCCTCATGCATACCGAGGATGCTGCCGCGCGTCGCCTGGCCGACGGTGACGAGGTACGGGTGCGTTCACCGTACGGCCAGATCGACATCGCGTTGGCGCTCACCGACGACATCGTGCGCGGCACCGTGGCGATACCGCACGGATGGGGCCACAAGGGAAGTGGTCGCTGGCGGATCGCCAATCAGGCCGGCGGTGCCAACGTCAACCAGCTGATGTCGAGCGATCCCGCCGATGTCGAGGCGCTGGCCGGCATGTCCTGGCTGACGGGTGTGCCGGTGCAGGTGGAACCCTGCTGACCCGTACCTCCGCCGAAATGGCATTCCGGCAGGCCGCTACTCGCACTTTCTCTGCTGGAATGCGGTTTCGGCGACTGGGTACACTACTGTAAGTGTTACAGTTGTCCGCGTGAGTGAAGTCGTGGAGCAGGCCGTCACCAGCGTGGAGATCGGTCGGCGCGCCGCGGGCCGGGCCGAAAAGCGGATGCTGATCGACGGTCAGCTTTTGGCCGCGGCGTCTGGAGCCGAATTCGACAACCTCAGCCCGGCCACGGGCCTGGTGCTGGGGACGACGGCGGCCGGTGGTGCGCAGGACATGGATGCCGCGATCGGCGCCGCTCGGCGTGCATTCGACGAATCCGACTGGAGCACCAACCGGGGCTTGCGGCAGCGCGTGCTGGGCCAGTTGCAGGAAGCCATCGAAGCCGAAAAAGATGACCTGCGTGAGGAATTGATCGCAGAGGTCGGTTGCCCGGCGATGACCACGCAGAATGCCCAGCTCGACTGGCCGCTGGCCGACGCGCTGCGCTACCCGGCCCGGTTGATCGACGAGTTCGAATGGGAGCGCACGCTCGACGGCGGTGGGCTGTTCGGTGAGCGCAATGCCCGCACCGTGGTCAAAGAGCCGGTCGGTGTGGTCGCCGCGATCACCCCGTCCAACTTCCCGATCGAGGTGATCCTCAACAAGCTCGGCCCAGCGCTGGCCGCGGGCAACACCGTGGTGCTCAAACCCGATCCGAACACGCCGTGGAACGCCACCCGGCTGGGCCGGCTGATCGCCGAGCGCACCGACATGCCGCCCGGCGTCGTCAACGTGGTGCCGACACCGTCCAACGAGGTGGCCGGACTGTTGGGTACCGATCCTCGTGTCGACATGGTGTCGTTCACCGGATCGACGGCTGTCGGCAGGCATCTGATGCGGGTCGGCGCCGACACCATGAAGCGCACCTTCCTCGAACTCGGTGGCAAGTCGGCGATGATCGTGCTCGACGACGCCAAGCCCGGCCACATCATCCCCGGCGCCATCGGGGCGTGCGTGCATGCCGGGCAGGCCTGCGCGGCCAACACCCGGATGCTGGTGCACCGCAGCCTGTTCGACGAGGCAGTCGCGAAGGTGACGATGGCATTCGGTGCGGTCCCGGTGGGCGATCCGGCTCTGCCGACGACGTTGGTCGGTCCACTGATCACCGCCGCGGCCAAGCAACGCGTGCTCGACGCGATCGAGGGCGCCCGCCGTGACGGCGCCGAGATCGTGGTGGGTGGAGGCGAACCCGCCGGGCTGGCAGAGCACCTGCGCGACGGGCACTTCGTCGCACCCACAGTGATCGTCGGGGCCGACCCGGGCTCGGCGATCGCCCAGGACGAGGTGTTCGGACCGGTACTGGTGATGCTGCCGTTCGACGATGACGACGAGGCGGTACGGATCGCCAACGACAGCGCGTTCGGACTGGCCGGCGCGGTCATGTCGGGGTCACCCGAGCGCGGGATGGCGATCGCCCGGCGGATCCGTACCGGGGCCATCGGCGTGAACGGTGGCATGTACTACGGCGCCGACGCCCCATTCGGCGGGTACAAGAACAGTGGTGTCGGAAGGCAGTGCGGCATCGAGGGGTTCGCGCAGTACACCGAGACAAAGACCATCGGCTGGCGCCTGCCCCGGCAGTAGTTCTCCCCGCGAGCAGACAAAAAACTGCCCATTCTCGCGCGAAAATGGGCAGTTTTGCGTCTGCTCGGCGATGGACAGTTACCCCTGGGAGGCGGCGGTGACGCTCAGGGTCTCGGCGCGATCGAGGATGCTGTCGAGAATATGGTCGAAGTTCCCATCGTCGGCCATGCCGATCCGGTAGCCCCGTCCGGGGATCGAGGCGATCAGTGGCATCGACTCGGCGTCGATCACTTGTTCCCAGTACTCGCGGGGGAACTGGACCTCGTCGGTGCGGTTCTGTAGCCGTTGCAGCACAACCGAACTGCGCACCAGCACCGATATGGCGGTGTAGGTGTCGAAGGCCTGTCTGGCGGTGAGCCCGGCCGCCACCAGGGCGGCCACCGGTTGTTCGATCTTCTCCAGTGCGGTGCGCGCCGCGGGAATGCCGCGGGTGCCTCGGATCAGGATCAGGTCGCACACAATCGGATTGGCCGTGAACATCTCGCGCATGCGGTGGGCGTGTGTGCGCAGGGATTCCCGCCAGGTGCGGCCCTCGATGGACAACACACTCATGTCGTATTCGATCAGGACGCGTTCGGTCATCGCATCGAGCAGCTCATCCTTGCGTCGGAAGTACCAGTAGATGCTCGTGACACCCACATCGAGATGCCGGGCCAGCTGCGGCATGCTGAGGTTGTCGATCGACACCTCGCCGGCGATTTCGAATGCCCCGCGGACGATTTCGTCGACACTGATCGACCCGCGTTCGCGGCGCCGGCGACCGCTGGTGCCCGCGGGCCTGACCATGGCAGCAACCCCTCTAGCGGATCGGCTCGAACGTGACAGGAATGGCGGTAGGGGAGCGGAACGGCTGACCGAAGATGTGCGGATCGTCGCCGGTGACCAGCTCGAGCTTGTGCACCCGCGACAGCAGGCTCTCCATGGCCACCCGGGTTTCCATCCGGGCCAGGTGCAGCCCCATGCAGGTGTGCTCGCCGGCGGCAAAGGTGATGTGTGGCACCCGCTTCCGGAAGATGTCGAACTCCTCGGGCCGTTCCCAGCGGTTCTCGTCGCGGTTGGCCGACCCGATGCAGACGTCGATCACCGCGCCGGCGGGCAGTGCCACACCCTCGAGTTCGGTGTCCTGGGTGGTCGACCGCTGCACTGTGGTGAGTGGGGTTTCATAGCGCAGCCCCTCCTCGATGGCCTGGCCGATCAACTCGTGGTCGGCCTGCACCGCCGCGAACTGTTCAGGGTGGGTGAGCAGCAGGTAGATCAGATTGCCCGAGGACCGGTAGGTGGTCTCCAGCCCCGCCGGCAGGAGCAACCGCAGGAACGAGTAGATCGCCTCGTCGGTCAGCTTCTCGCCGTCGATCTCCGCGGTGACCAGGTCGCCGATGATGTCGTCGGTGGGCTCGGACCGGCGCAGCTCGATCTGGTTCAGGAAATAGTCTTTCAGGGCCGCGGAGGCTTCGAACGCGCGCTTGTACTTCACGGTGTAGCTGATCAGCTCGACGGCGCGCTGCCGGAACCAGGGCAGGTCGTCCTCGGGCAGTCCGAGCAATTTGGAGATCACCCGGGTGGGGAATTCGAAGGTGAAGTCGCGCACCAGGTCAGCGCTGCCGGATTCGATGAACTCGTCGACCAGTGCCTCGCAGATCGGGCGGACGATCTCTGGTTCCCAACGCTGCAGCGAGCGTGACTTGAACGCCGCCGAGACCAGGTTGCGATGCTCGCGATGGGTCTTGCCCTCCATGGCCAGGATGGTGGGGCCGATGAACAGCCCGATGGTGTTGTCGTAGATCTTCGAGTTGAAGGACTTGCTGTCCCGGAACACGGTGTTGACGGCGTCGAACGACACCGCGGCGAATTGATGTTCCGGCAGAAGGGATTCCGGCGTCTTGGACCAGTCCATCACCGAACCGCGGAACACGCCGTGCTTGGCTCGGTGCCGCGCGAAGATCGGGTACGGATCGCGCAGCAGGGTGGCCGTGTCGACGACCGATTCCTCGCCCGCGATGTCCTGCACTTGACTATCCACAGCTCACCCCACCTGTCGGCGTCGACCGATCACTATGATGCATATTACTGTAAATCTTACAGTAACTGAATCTGTGTGGCGTTCAGAGTGCGATCGGAGCCCCGTTGCTCATCGCGGCGATGAAGCCGGCGTCGACCTGGATGTCCTGACCATTGATCCACCGTGCCTCGGGGGAGGCGAGGAAGGCGATCAGTGGAACCACGTCGTCTACGGTGGCGTGCCGGCCCACGGTGGCCCGCACCAGGTCCAGGACGTCCTTGCCCATGGTCTGCTCGAAGTCGGACAGGATCGGTGTCTCGACCGGGCCCGGGCTGACCGTGTTGACCCGGACCCCGTACTTGCTCCAGGCCGGTCCGGCCACTCGCTTGACGAACAGGATCGCGGCCTGCTTCGAGGTGGTGTAGACGGGAAAATCCGGATCCTGCCCGGTCTGCCATTGCGCCACCGAGTCGCCGTCGGTGAGCTCGAGAAGTCCGTCGAGGATGTCGATGCGCTGCTGCCAGCCCAGTGCCGCCGTCGACGCAACGGTGACGATCGAGCCGCCGTGGCGTAACAGCGGCAGCATCCCTTCGGTCATCAGTCGCATGCCGAGATAGTTGACCTTGAGAACATCGGCGGCCGGCGCGGTACCCGGCACGCCCGCGACGTGCGCCAGCAGGTCCCAGCCGTCGCCGATCTCGCCCAGCAGTCGGGTGATGTCGGCGGCGTCGCGGAGGTCGCAGGTGGCGTGTTCGGAAGCCGGAGTGTCACCTGCGCGCAGATCCACCGCGAGCACGTGGTCGCCGCGCTCGAAGAAGTGCGCCGCGGTTGCCGCTCCGATCCCGGATCCGGCTCCGACGACGACGACTCTGCGTGCGGTTTCTGACATGCCCCAACCCCTCACCGAATGAACGACAGTAAGCATGACTGTAAACAATTCGGGCTGGTTGGACAATCGTCTTCGACCTGTCGGTGGAGTGCTACCGTTAGCCTTCCCGGAAGGATCTCCGGGAGATGTCATGCGTGCCCCTGGCGAGGAGACGGATTCGATGAGCGCGATCGAGGAGCGTGCGGCAGTGCAGTCGCAGCGCGACGACCTGGACGAGTTGCTGGCGGCCCAGCGCCGGTCATTCATCGCCGACGGTCCGCCCGATGTCGCGTTGCGCCGCAACCGCATCGACCGGTTGCTCGCGATGGTCCTGGACAACTCCGAGGATTTCGTCGCTGCCACTGCTGCCGATTACGGGTCGAGGTCACGGTCGGCGGCGTTTCTCTCCGAGATCCTCGGCATGCTCTCGGTCATCGAACACACCAGGGCCCATGTGCCGCAGTGGATGCGCGCGACGAAGTTGCTTCGGGCGACGCGCTTCGCGGGCCTGCGCGCCGAGGTGTTGCCCAGCCCGCTCGGTGTGGTCGGGGTGATCGGACCGTGGAATTTCCCGATCCAGTTGACGGTGTTGCCGGCGGCCGCGGCATTCGCCGCGGGCAACCGGGTGATGATCAAGATGTCGGAGGTCACTCCGCGCACCGCCGAACTGATGGCGACCACCGCGCCGAAGTACTTCGACACGACCGAACTGCAGGTGGTCACCGGCGGGCCGGAAGTGGCCGCGGCGTTCGCCGGCCTGCCGTTCGACCACCTGTTCTTCACCGGTTCGCCTTCGATCGGGAAGCTGGTCGCCCGAGCCGCCTCGGACAACCTGGTTCCCGTCACGCTCGAGCTGGGCGGCAAGAACCCGGTGGTGGTGGCCCCCGGCGCAGATCTGGAACGGGCAGCAAGCCGAATCGCCCAGGCGCGCATGGTCAATGGTGGTCAGGTGTGCGTGTGCCCGGACTACGTCTTCGTGCCTGATGCGCAGGTGGACCGGTTCGTCGAGGTCGCACGGAAAACGTTGACCAATCTGTTCCCCAGCATCGTCGACAATCCCGACTACTGCTCGTCGGTGAACCAGGCCAACTTCGACCGGGTTGTCGGGTTGATCGCCGACGCCCGCGCCCAGGGAGCCCGGATCGACTCCGTCGTGCCCGCCGGCGAGGTGCTGCCTGATCCGGGCTCGCGCAAGATCGCCCCGACCATCGTGCGTGACATCGACGACCGGATGCGGATCGCGAGCGAAGAGGTGTTCGGGCCGGTACTGGTGGTGCGCGGATACTCCGCACTCGACGAGGCCGTCGACCACATCAACACCAACCCATCACCGTTGGTGGCCTACTGGTTCGGTCCGGACGATGCCGACTTCCGGCATTTCGTGAGCCGTACTCGCAGCGGGGGGGTGGCCCGCAACGACTTTGCCGCGCACATGATCCCGTCCGACGCGCCGTTCGGCGGAGTCGGACGCAGCGGGACGGGCGCTTATCACGGTAAGGCCGGCTTCGATACCTTCAGCCACTACCGCTCGGTGGTGGGCAACGATCTACCGTTCAGTGTCACGGGTCAGGCGGCCAAGCCGTTCACCACCTCGATGCGGGTCAGCACCGATCTCATGCTGCGGCGGGCCCGTAGCCGAACCGCCGCTCGGCTCAAGAAGTTTCGCTGACCGCCTGCTCGCGCGCCCATCGGTAGTCGGCCTTGCCGGCGGGGCTGCGTTCGATGACCGGGCGGAACACCACGGCTTTGGGCAGCTTGTAGCGGGCGATCGAGGATTCGGCGTGCCGGATCAACTCGTCGGCGGCTACGGGTCCGTCCGCCAACGCCTCCTCGGCCAAACAGACGATGGCGACCACTTCCTGTCCCCAACGTTCACTGGGACGCCCGGTGACGACCACGTCGCGCACCGCAGGGTGCGAGGCGATCGCGGATTCGACCTCCTCGGCGAAGATCTTCTCGCCCCCGGAGTTGATGGTCACCGAATCGCGGCCGAGCAACTCGATCGCGCCGCTGTCCAGATGGCGGGCCCGATCGCCCGGCGTCGCATAACGCACGCCCTCGATCACCGGGAAGGTCGCCGCTGTCTTGGCGGCGTCGCCCTTGTATCCGAGCGGCACGAACCCGCGCTGCGCCAGCCAGCCCAGCCCGTCGTGTCCGGCGGGCAGGACAGCGGTGAAATCCTCGGTCACCACACAGGTATCGGGTCCGGCGTTGAAGGTGCCGGTCGACACCGCGCCCGGGGACGACATGTGGCTCATCTGGGCACCCGTCTCCGACGAGCCGACACCGTCGACGACGATGAGATTGGCCTTGGCGTCGATGAGTTGCTGCTTGACGTAAGGGGTCAGCTGCGCACCACCGTTGGCCACGACAGACAGGGATGACACGTCCGCAGCCCCTGACTTGATCGCGTCCAGCAGGGGGCGGGCCATCGCGTCACCCACCACCGTCGCCACCAGCACCTGCTCGCGTTCGATGGTGCGCACCACGTCATCGGCGTCGAAACGATCCACCACGCCGGGAAAGACCAGCGTCTGGCCCGTGGTGATTGCGGTCATCGCGGCCCACTGGGCTGCACCGTGGATCAGCGGCGGCAGGATCATCAGCTTGGTGCCCGGATTGTCGACTGCACGCCCGACGATCTCCTCGACGGACTGCGCTTTCTCGCCGGTCACCATGTTGCGTCCGCCGAACGCGGTCATGAAGATGTCGTGCTGTCGCCACAACACGCCCTTGGGCATTCCGGTTGTACCGCCGGTGTAGAGCACGTAGAGGTCGTCCGGGCAAGGCTCGACGGGAACCTCTGTCGAAGAGTCCTCGGCGACGATGGAGTCGTAATCCACTGCGCCGTGAAGCAGCTCGTTGCCGGAGCCGTCGGCGATCTGGATCAGCACCCGCAATGCCGGCAGGTCGGGTAGAACCTCGGCGACCCGCGGTGCGAACGCGGAGTGGTACACCAGCGCGGATGCACCGGAGTCGGCCAGCAGGTATTGCAGTTCGTTCTTGACGTAGCGGTAGTTGACGTTGAACGGGGCGACGCGGGCTCGGAAGGAGCCGAGCAGGGATTCGACGAACTCGGGTCCGTTGTAGGCGTAGATCCCGAGCAGATCCTGGCCCACCTCGTGGCCGGCCAGTGCGTCACGTTCGGTCTGCGCACCCAAACCGCGCGAATGCAGGTACGCCGCCAGGCGATTCGAGCGGTCCACGATCTGGCGGTAGGTGAACCGCCGGTCGCCCTGGACGATCAACGGGCGATCTCCGATGGCGGCAGCGACGGCCTGAGCGATGGCCGGAACGGTGAACTGCACGGGGCTTCTCCTCATGGGCGGTCAGCGCTGCCAGGCGCGCAGCAGGTCTTCGGTTGTGGTGACGGTAGCGAGTAAGGACAAGGTGTTGTCGATGACCGCGTCGGCATAGGCCCGCGGAATGCCGGCCACCGCATCGCGCGGCAGCACCACCCGGTACCCGGCGTTGACCGCGTCCATCACCAGGTTGATGATCGCGATGTTCACCGAGACGCCGACGGCCACGATGGTGCTCACGCCGAGGTTGCGAAGAACGGCATCCAGGTCGGTGCCGCCCATCGGTCCCAGGCCGTGCCAGCGGGACAGGACGAGATCGTCTGGCTCCGGGCCGAACTCGGGCAAAAGGGTGGCCCCGGGAGTACCGGGCAGGATGCCGACGTCGCTGCGACCGATGGCGAAGATCTTGGCGTTGTGGTTGGAGCCCAGCCCGTCCGGGCGTCGTTGCACCAGACAGTGCACCACCCTGGCAGAGGCGGCCCGCGCCGCCGGTAGCAGCCTGGCGATGTTGGGTAGCGCAACACGTCGCGCCTCGTCGGCGAGGGCGGCCAACCCCGCGTCGGGACCGACCACCGCGCCCTGGCACTCCTGGGTGATCATCGCGGTGTGCTCGGGTGCGACCAGTTCTTTCAGATCGGGCCTCATGTGTGAGCCGCGGCCCGATCGTCGGCGGCGGCGGGAACTTCGTAGAACTGCATGGCCCACTTACGCATGGCCATATACGGTTTCGCGTCGATCTTGGCCAGCGGCGGATGCTCGACGTACTTCTGGTAGCGCCAGATATCGCAGTCCTCCCACACTGTCTTGAGGAACTGCTTCTCGACCTGCTTGCGCACCTGCTCGGGTGGGATGTCGGACGTCTCACCGGGGAGCTTGGGCCACCAGATCGAATAGAACATGTCCGACACCTCGTCATCGACCGGGGTGCAGGCGAAGATCAACCGGTGGTTCGACGAACCCTCGAAGGCGCTCATGGCGAAGCCGAGCCCGGAGAAGTGACTGTGAATCCGCAGCGCCATCTTGTCAGGGTCGTCGCTGCGGGCGTCGGGCCAGCCGGTCAGGAACCGCCATTCCTCGTCGACGTGCTCCCAGTGCAGACACACCGGCGTCACCGTCGCGCCGTGGACATAGCGGAAATGTGAACTGTCGGGTCCGTTTTCAGCCACGATCTGTGGATGGACCGGGATGGCGTCGGCCCGGCTGGAGAACTCCGGGTAGGGCCGGTAGTACGTATTCGGATCGGTTTCGAACTGCGGGAACTTGTGGAAGATGTCTGGCAGTTCCCACTGCGGTTCCTTGCCTTCGGGCTGGTACCACATGAAGATGCAGCCGTACTGTTCCTTGACGGGATAGGAGCGCAACCGCAGGCCGCGGTTGGGCTTGTCCGGTTGGTAGGGGATGTAGGTGTTGTTGCCCTCGGGACCCCACCGCCAACCGTGGAACGGACACTCGACGCAGTCGCCGACGACCTTGCCGCCGTGGCCGATGTGGGCACCCAGATGCTTGCAGTGGGCTTCCAGCACATGCAGCTCGCCGGACTCGTCGCGGTAGGCGGCGAGGTCTTCATCGAAGTACTTCAATGCCTTCACATCGCCGACCTCGTACTCAGCCGACCAGCCGATCATGAACCAGCCGGTGACCTTCCAGGTAAACGGCACTTTCATGGCCAGCTGCCTCCTGTTTTCACTGTTCTCGCAATACGTACGGAAGACATTACAGTAGCGGTTACTGCACGGGAAGTGTCGAGGGGTCGAGCCCATTACGGTATACATTTCGGTGGCTACCGAGGAGGAGTGCATGTCCGACGACATCGAGGCGATCAAGCAGCTCAAGGCCCGCTACTGCCGGTTCCTGGACACCAAGGACATCGATGCCTGGCGAGGGTTGTTCGTCGACGATGTCGTCGTGACGCTCGACATGGCTGTCTCGACCGGTGGAGCCGATCCGCAGACGGCACCTCCGCTGAAGAGCTTCGACGAGTTCTTTCCGGTGGTGTGGGGCGGCGTCGAGAATGCGGCGACAGTGCACCATTGCCACACCCCGGAGATCATGCTGACCTCCGACACGACGGCAACGGGTATCTGGGCCATGGAGGACATGTTGTTTTTCGCCGACGGCAATGAGTTGCACGGGGCCGGCCACTACCATGAGACCTACGAAAAGCGTGACGGCACATGGCAGATCACCAGTCTGCACCTGACCCGTACCTTGCTGAAGTTCAAGACCGGCTAGGCGGTGAATCGTCCGCGTGAGTAACGCTGTGGCGAATTATCTGGCCGAGCACTGCCGTGGTGTTACCAGCGTGCACCCGAGACACCCTGGTCGGCAACGAGATTCATCGCCTCGCCAAACGCCTTGATGTAGTCGAGCGCGGCGGCCGGGCTGCTGCCGTCCACGTGCACCACGGCCCAGGTGGCGCCGTGGCCGGCGAGCTCGGCAAGAACCTCCTGCGCGTGGCGCAGCGAGGTCGCGTCGTCCAGATCGGTGTGTGGACACACCACCTGGATGTCGGCGGACGACGGGTCACGACCGGCATCGGCGAGTCGCTCGCGCAAGCGCTGTACGGCGGTGCCGAACTGGTCGGCGTTCTCGATGGCGGTGGTCCGCATGGTCGACGCCATGCCTGCCGCGGCGATGATGGGCATCCATCCGTTGCCGTGCTCGACCACACGCCGGATCGCGGCGGCGCCGTTCCCGCCGATCCAGAGCGGGGGATGGGGCTGCTGAGCCGTGCGCTGCAGCGCAACGGGTCCGACCGCCCCGAAATCCTGTCCGGAAAACGGTGTTTCGGGATCCGCCCAGATGGAATGCAGAGCCGCCAACGCTTCGTCGAGCAGTTCGGCACGACGGTCGATGTCCACACCCACTGCCGAGAACTCGGATCGCAGGTAGCCCGCACCGACGCCCGCGATGAGTCGGCCACCGGAGATCAGGTCCAGGCTGCCCAGTGCCTTGGCTGACAGGTACGGGTTCCGGAAGGGGAGCACGTAGAGGTTGGTCATCAACCGGATGTGCGAGGTGGCTGCCGCCATGAAGCTCAGCGCGGCGATCGGGTCGAGTGTGTTGTGGCCCCCGTTGTTCCGCCACTTGACCGAGGGGGCCGGATGCTCGCTCAACGCGATCGCCGAGAACCCCGCCGCTTCAGCCTGGGTGGCTACCGCGCGGATGGCCTCGGGTTGCAGGAAATCGTCAGGTGCGGTGGGCAGCTCGCTGGGGTATTCCAGGGTGTACTTCATCGATCTCCCCGTTTCTGACCCATTCTCGGGACGCTACTGAAAGCGTTACCGTAACATCGATCGCCAATTACCGATTCGGATGGAGTGGTGATGGATCGCCGGCGAAAAGTACTGGTCATGGGCGCGAGCGGAAACGTGGGTGCCTGTGTCACCCGCCAGCTTGTCGAGCGCGGTGACGACGTGCGGGTACTGCTGCGACGGAGCAGTTCGACGAAGGGTATCGAGGGCGTCGAGGTAGAACGCTGCTACGGAGACATCTTCGACACCGAGGCGGTGACGGCTGCGATGGCCGACCGCGACGTGGTGTTCTACTGCGTCGTCGACACCCGCGCACATCTGGCTGATCCCACGCCACTTTTCAATACGAACGTCGAGGGCCTGCGCAATGTCCTGGACGTCGCGGTGAATGCGGATCTGCAGCGTTTTGTATTCCTCAGCACCATCGGGACGATCGCCGTCGGTGACGACGGGGCAACCGTCGATGAGGACACCCCGTTCAACTGGGGCGGCAAGGGCGGGCCCTACATCGAATCCCGCCGTCAGGCCGAAGATCTGGTGCTGTCGTATGCGCGCGAGCGCGGACTGCCGGCCGTCGCGATGTGCGTGTCCAATCCGTACGGTCCGCCCGACTGGCAGCCCAGGCAGGGCGCGCTCGTCGCAATGGCAGCGTTCGGACAGTTGCCGGTCTACGTCAGAGGCGCGGGTTCGGAGGTGGTCGGGATAGATGACGCAGCCGATGCCCTCATTCGGGCCGCGGACCGGGGCCGGATCGGCGAGCGCTACATCGTCTCCGAAAGGTATATGTCGCAGCGGGAGATGTTCACCACGGCCGCGCAGGCGGTCGGTGCCCGACCGCCCAGATTCGGAATTCCGATGGCTCCCCTGTATGCCTTCGGGTGGTTGGCCGGTTTGTCGAATCGATTGTTCGGCACCGATTTCCCGATGAACCTCACGGCGGCACGGCTGATGTGGCTGACCTCGCCGGCCGACCACGGCAAGGCCACCCGCGATCTGGGTTGGGAACCCGCTCCTACCACCGAGTCGATCTGCCGGGCAGCACAGTTCTACGTGGACCGGAAGAGCCGCAACGAGAAGGTCATCGATCTGTGAGCGCCACCGATTTCGATGTGATCGTCGTCGGCGCCGGCTTCTCCGGGCTGTACGCGCTGCATCGGCTACGAGAACAGGGCCTGCGGGTGCGAGTCCTGGAGAAGGCCGATGACGTCGGCGGCACCTGGCTGGTCAACCGGTACCCGGGTGCCCGCTGCGACATCGAGAGCATCGAATACTCCTACAGCTTCAGCGATGAGATCCAGCAGGAGTGGGTGTGGACGGAGACGATGCCCGCCCAGCCCGAGATCGAGGCATATCTGAACTTCGTCGCCGACCGGCTGGACCTTCGCCGCGACATCGCCTTCGGTACCGAGGTCGTGGCGATGACCTTCGACGAAGGTACCTCGCAGTGGACGGTCACCACTGCCGACGGCCAGGCGCTGCGCACACCGTTCGTGGTCGCCGCCACCGGAATCCTCTCGGTGCCATTGGAACCCGATATCCCCGGAATGGGCCGTTTCACCGGCACTTCGCTGTACACGAGCCACTGGCCGCGCGAGGGTGTCGACCTCGCCGGCCAGCGGGTCGGGGTGATCGGCACCGGCTCCACCGGTGTGCAGCTGATCCCGGTGGTGGCGGGGCAGTGCGAACATCTCACGGTGTTCCAGCGGTCCCCCGCATTCACGCTGCCGTGGCAGGTTCGGTCCTTCGAACCCGGGGAACTCGACGCGCTCAAGGCTGACTATGCGGCCATCCGCGCTGCGCAGCGGGAACACCCGGTCGGGGCGGCCCGGCTCAGTGCGTTCTCGGTGCTGCTCGAGATGCTGGTGCGGCCGTCGGTGAAAGCCGCTTCACCCGAGGAGAAACGACGCGCGGTCGAGGAACACGGCGTAATGGGCGCGCTCAACTGGGGTGATGTCTTCTTCGACATCGATGCCAACCGGATGGCCACCGAACTCTACGGCCAAGCCGTGGCCCGCATCGTCTCAGATCCCCAGACTGCGGCGTCGCTGACACCGAGCCACCCGTTCGCGTGCAAGCGGCCCATCATCGACCAGGGCTACTACGAGACGTACAACCGGGACAACGTCACGCTGGTCGATCTGCGCAAGGGCGCCATCCGTGAGGTGACGGAGACCGGGATCTCCACCGAACAAGGTGACTTCGATCTCGATGTGATCGTGTATGCCACGGGATTCGACGCGATGACCGGCGCGTTGAGCCGGATCGACGTGCAGGGCCGCGACGGCATGGTGCTGGGGGAGTATTGGTCCAAGGAGGGCGCGCTGTCCTATCTGGGCGTGGCGGTGGCCGGGTTCCCGAACCTGTTCACCATCCAGGGACCGGGAAGTCCCTCGGCGGCAACGAACTTCGTGGCAGCCCTGGAGCAGCACGTGGAGTGGATCGCGGATTGCATCGGGTATTTGAGGTCCGCCGGGCGCCGGACCATCGAGGCGACGCTGCAGGCGCAAGACGACTGGGTCGAGCACACCACGGCGCTGGTGGAACCCACGGTGCTGATGGACCCGAGCTGCAACTCCTGGTACAACGGCGGCAACGTGCCCGGCAAGAAGCGGATGTATCTCGGCTACACCGCGGGCATCCCCGAATACCGTCGCCGCTGTGACCAGATAGCCGCCGACGGGTACACGGGATTCACCATTGCATAGGGCGGTCCGGATCGCGTGGGAGCTCGGAGGCGTAGTGCCGCGCTCGGTGGGTGCGCTCGCCGGGCAATGGAACCCGTTGTCGGTCACCGGTCTGCGTCAACTCGGTGAGGTCACCCTCGACGAACTCGTCGTCACCGGTATGACGCTGACCGGTCCACCGCCGCAGCTTCCGCGCCCATTGGGCGAATACCAGTGGGCAGCCGACGAACTGGGCGTACTCGGTATCGATGCCGCACACCCGCCGCCAGATGCTCTGCAGGTCAAACACATCCGGCCGCGCAGATTCGGCGCGCTGACGTTCGAGGAGCTGGTCTTCGACCACGAACCCGCACTGCCCGCCTCGGTACTGGCCGACGGGCACGGCGGGATAGCCACGGCAAGGGTCCGGCTGTACCGGTGCGGCGACGACGCGCGGCCCTGGCTGATCTGGGTGCACGGAGCGGGTCAGGGCGATCCGATGGACCTCCTCGTCGCCCGGGTGCGCCGCCTGAGCGACCTCGGCTTCAACGTCGCCTTACCCGTGCAGCCGGGACACGGTCCGCGGCGCCGGTCCTGGCCGGAGTATCCGGCTCGGGATCCGCTGGCCAACGTGGCCGGCACGATGCGGGCCGTGTCAGAGGTACGGGCGCTGATCGGTTGGCTGGAACCGCAGGCATCCTCGATCGCGGTGGCCGGCTTGTCGCTGGGCAGCGCGGTGGCGGCGCTGGTGTCGCATCTCGACGCTCGGGTCGACGCGGTGGCCCTCTACACGCCGATCCTCGGCCTCAACACGATGATCGGCATGCACCTGGGACGTTGGGGATCGGCGGGCCAGCAATCGGCGCACCAGTTGCAGTCAGCGACGGTGGCCGCGATGACCTCCGTGATCGACCCGCTGCGTACCCGGCCGTGTGCCGAGCGACGTCTGATCGTGGGCGCCTGGCATGACCGGATGGCGTTGCGCAGTTCGGCCCTGGCGATGCACGAGCAGTGGGGCGGCGAGCTTCACTGGCACGACGGCAGCCATGTCGGGCACCTGTTCTCTGGTGCGGTGCAGGATGTGACCGAGCGATTCTTAACGGCCGTAGCTTGACGTGATCCGGGCTCGCACGCAGTCGATCTCGTGGTCGAGATCGTGGTCCTCGGGCAGTACCACCCACTGGAAGGCGATCCCGAAGATGGATCCGGTGATGTCTCGCAACGCGATGTCGATGTCGATGTCGGGCCGCAGTGAACCATCGGCAATACCGGCGCGCAGACCGGCTTCGATCTTGACGGCTGCCCCGGCCAACTGGGCGCGGACGCCGTCGCGCAGCGGCGACGTGGTCTTTACCGCTTCGAATGCCGATACGAACATGGCCCTGGTCACCGCGGCATCCTCAGCATGAATTTCCTGCACGCGGTCGAAATGCGCGAGCACCTGCTGCAGCCCGGTGGCGCCCGGTTCGGGGTCAGGGTTCAGCCGTGTCACGTACACATCCTGGAAGGCGTCGAGGATGGCGTCCTTGCTGCCGTAGCGAGCATGCACCATGGCTCGGCTATATCCCGCCCGCCGTCCGATCTCGGCGGCAGTCGTTGCTTCCCAGCCCTTTTCGACAATCAGCTCAGCGGCAGCCTGGAGCAGCCGGCGCGAGGACAGTTCCACGCGCTCCGGCTGGGTGAGGCCCTGGGCTGGAGAAGGCACCCTTGCATATTAGACGGTCGACAACTAACTTAGTTGTTCTGCGTCAAATTTGTGTGCGGAGGTCGACGATGACATCAGTCGCAGTGCCGGTTTCCGGACCGGTGCCCACGGGCATCGAGGAGGTGACCGCGTCCTGGCTGACCGAAGCGCTGGGCACGAAGGTGACGGCGGTGCGGGCCGAGCGGATCGCGCTGGACACCGGCTTCTCCGCGGCGTTGTACCGGATCCATCTCAACGGATCCGACGATGTCCCAGAGACTTTGATCGTCAAACTGCCCGCCGACTCACTGGCGCGGGGCGGCATGGAGATGCTCGGCGGCTACCAACGCGAGCTGTACTTCTACCAGCACGTCGCGCCGGATGCGCCCATCGCCACGCCGCACTGCCACGTCGCGCGGATGTCTGGAGCCGGCTTCGTGCTCGTGCTCGAAGATCTGCGGGACTGGGAGAACGCCGACCACCTGGCCGGGTTGTCGTTGCCGCGTGCCCAGCTCTGTATCGAGCAGCTGGCCCGCCTGCACACCTGGTCGGCAGGCGTCGATGATGCTGTACTGCAAGAGTTCCCGAGTATCGACAGCACGTTGACCCGGGACCTGTTCCTGCCGGCCTTCGCTCCTGGTTGGCAGCTCTACCTGGACCATGCCCGTCAGCCGGTGCCGCCGGCGGTCGCCGCGTTCGCCGAGCGGTTCGCCGATCTCGCACCCACCGCGCTTTCCGCGCTTTCGGAACGGAACATGTTGTTGCACGGAGACATCCGCGCCGACAACATGTTCTTTCGCGAGGACGCGCTCAAGGTGGTCGACTTCCAGCTGACGGTCCGCGGCGCGGGTGCGGCAGATATCGCGTATCTGGTCAGCCAGGGTCTGCCGACCGAGGTGCGTCACGGCCGAGACGAGGAGCTGCTGCGTGACTACGTCAGCCAGGTTGCCGGGTACACGTTCGACGAGGCGTGGCGGCATTACCGTTTCGCGACCGCGCTGCTGCTGTACATGCCGGTGGTCGCCCTGCTCACCTGGGACGTCGCACCCGAGCGGTCCCGGCAGCTGTGCCTGACGCTCATCGACCGGGCCGTCGCGGCGATCGAAGACATCAACGCCCTGGAGGTCTTTGCGTGACCGTTCGCACTGCGCGGGAAGTCGTCGAACAGTACAACTGGGTGGTTTGGAACGAGAAGGACTTCGCCCTCGCCGATGAACTGTTGGGAGAGACCGTGATCCGCCACGATGTGGGTGAGGCGAAGGTGCTCACCCACGAAGAGGCGGTGAACCGGGTGATCGATCACTGGGCGATGTTCGAGACGATCCGGTTCGATCTCAACCTGGTCGTCGCCGGTGACGACGGCGAGCACGTGGCGATCGTGTACGAATCCCCGATGACGTTCCCCGACGGTAACGCCATGACGGTGAGCAGCATGGAGATCTTCCGGGTGGTCGACGGCCGCATCACCGAGGTGTGGAACTGTGGTTACAAACAAGGAGTTTGGGTATGAAACAACCGGTACTCGACGAACTCGGCTACTACCTGCTGGCCGGTGCCGGTGGTGAAGGCCCGGCGACGTTGATGGACGAGGCGCGCCGCGGCGAGGAACTCGGCTTCGGCACCGCATTCATCTCGGAGCGGTGGAACGTCAAGGAAGCCTCGTCGCTCGTCGGCGCGGCTTGCGCGGTGACCGATCGGATGCAGATCGCCACGGCCGCAACCAATCACAACACCCGCCACCCCCTGATCACCGGATCGTGGGCCACCACGATGCACCGGTTGTCCCGGGGCCGATTCACCTTGGGCATCGGGCGCGGCGTCGCGGCCATGTACAACGCGTTCGGGGTTCCCGCGGTGACCACCGCTCAGATGGAGGACTTCGCACAGGTCATGCGCAAGCTGTGGCATGGCGAGGTGGTGTTCAATCACGACGGCCCGATCGGCAAGTATCAGGTGCTGTTCCTCGACCCCGACTTCAACGAGGACATCCGGTTGGCAATCGTGGCCTTCGGCCCGCAGACCCTGGCGCTGGGTGGGCGGGAGTTCGACGACGTCATCTTGCACACCTACTTCACCCCCGAGACGCTGCAACGCGCGGTCAAGACCGTCAAAGAAGCCGCCGAGCAGGCCGGCCGCGACCCCGACAGTGTGCGGGTATGGTCGTGCTTCGCCACCGTGGGCGATCACCTGCCCGAGGAACTGCGCCTGAAGAAGACCGTGGCCCGACTCGCCACCTACCTGCAGGGCTATGGCGACCTGTTGGTGAGCACCAACGGCTGGGATCCGGCCGTGCTGCAACGCTTCCGGGAAGACTCCGTCGTCACCTCGATACCGGGCGGCATCGACCACAAGGCCAGCGCCGAG
The DNA here is from genome assembly GCF_002102345.1 of Mycolicibacterium peregrinum. GTDB lineage: Bacteria > Actinomycetota > Actinomycetes > Mycobacteriales > Mycobacteriaceae > Mycobacterium > Mycobacterium peregrinum. The sequence goes on along the minus strand of NZ_LQPP01000037.1, from coordinate 46,511 downwards.
CAGATCGAGCACATCGCCACGCTGATCCCCGATGAGTGGTTGGAGCCATCGGCCACCGGATCGGCGATTCAATGCGTGGACCGCATCCGCAAGGAGTTCGACTACGGTGCCGATGCCGTGATCATGCACGGGGCCACCCCGGACGAGCTCGAGCCGATCGTCACCGAGTACCGGGCCACCAAGGCTTGACCCGCCGAGCAGTCTCCCGCGAGCGGGGGACTGCTCGACGGAAGGGCTTACGGCGTGATCAGGGTGCGGGACACCGGTTCGGCGACTGCCTGACGGCTGAAGATGCCGTGCTGCAGGGTGACCAACAGGGCGTTCCGCGTCTCCTCCGGGGAGATGAGCTCGTCGAAACCGAGGTGGCCTGCCGACCGGAACGAAGCCTCGAGTTCCATCCGCTTGAGCACCTCGGTGTAATCCTCGCCGGCATGGGTGGCGGCGCTGAGCGCCGCCGCACCCATCGCCCCCATCGTCGCGCCGGGATAGGCGAACGTGGCCACCTGGTCGTCGAAACCAAGCAGCGACATGACCATCGAGCCGAAGCCGAATGCCTTGCGCAATGTCACATGCAGTTTGAGGGTGGTGGCGGCAGTCTGGGCGGCGAACATCCGCGCCCCACTGCGCAGCACGCCGCTGCGTTCGGACTGGCTGCCCGGCAGCATGCCGGGATTGTCGGCGAGGAACACGATCGGCAGATGGAACGAGTCGGCCACGGTGATGAAATGCGCTGCCTTGTCGGCGGCATCGGCATCGATCGAACCGGCCATCACCTGGGGCTGGTTGGCCACCACTGCGACCGGATAACCGCCAAGATGGGCCAGAGCGCAAATGATCGCGCGGCCGAACTTCGGTTGTACCTCGAACCAGTCGGGCCGGTCGAAGATCTCATCGATCACCGCGCGCATGTCGTAGATCTGGCGGTTGTCGCGGGACACGATATCGAGAATCTCCGGGGTGAGCCGCGGGTCTGCGGTGTCGTCGGCAAGCCGCGTCGGCGGGTATGACCACGCACTGGACGGGAAATACGACAGGTAGCGCCGGATATCGTCGATGACCGTCTCGTCGTCCTCGGCGTAGTTGTGGATCACGCCGCTGGCCAGTGCCACGTTCGGGCCGCCGAGATCCTCCTTCGAAATATCCTCTCCGGTGGACTCTTTCACCACAGGGGGCCCGGCGGTGAAGATCGCTCCTTGTTGGCTCATGATGCTGAAGTCGCACACCGGGGCCACCAGGGCACCGTGGCCGGCGGACGGACCCAGGATCGCCGATACGGTGGGCACCTTTCCCGAGCATTTCGCCTGGGCGATCAGATCGGTCGGGGTTCGTCCGTAGTGCTCACCGCTGGGGCGGAAACCCGCGCCCTCCAACAACATCACGAGTGGGATCTTGTTTCGCAAGGCCAACTGGGGGAGCCGATACCGTTTGGCGTTTCCGCCCGGGCCGATACTGCCGGCCAGCGTGGTGAAGTCCTCGGCGCCCACCATCACCGGCGTCCCGTCGATGCGGCCGGCGCCCGCCACCAGACCGTCGGAGGCGATGTCACCGCCGACCAGGGTGCCGAATTCCTGAAAGGTGTCGGGATCGAGGAGGCGGGCGATCCGGGCGCGCGCGTCGAGCTTGCCCTTGCCGTGGTGCTTGGCCAGCCGTTCGGCTCCGCCCATGCCGTACGCACGTTCACGTCGGTTGGCGAGATCCTCAAGTGTCTCTTTCCACTCCGGGTCGTTCGTCATGCCGCCGTCCTTCTTGTCGAGCGTTCGCGCCTGGGTGCACAAGCCTACCGCCGTTGACCATACTGAATTGCTTACTGTAGCGTCGTTCGGGTGCTCGTTTTGCGCATGGTGAAAGACGCTGGCAAAGGAATGTGTCGCCGATGAGTGACCCCGTTCCCCGCGCTGTCAAAGTCGACCGCGGCATCCCCAGCCGGCTGGCCGAAGTTCCGGACATCGCCCGCGAGCTGGAAGAGCACGGCTACGACGGGTGCTGGACGGGCGAGATCAACCACGACCCGTTCCTGCCGCTCGCGCTGGCGGCCGAGCACACCGAACGGCTCCAGATCGGCACCAGCATCGCGGTGGCTTTCGCCCGCAATCCGATGACCATGGCTCAGCTGGGCTGGGATCTACAGACCTACTCGGCCGGGCGCTTCATCCTTGGCCTGGGCACCCAGATCCAGCCGCACATCGAGAAGCGTTTCAGCATGCCGTGGAGTCACCCGGCGCGCCGGATGCGCGAGTATATCGAAGCGTTGCAGGCGATTTGGGAATGTTGGCGCGACGGCACCAAGTTGAGGTTCGAGGGCGAGTTCTACACCCACAAGATCATGACGCCGACGTTCACCCCGGAGCCGTCAACGCTGCCGTTCCCCAAGGTGTTCCTCGCGGCCGTCGGTGAACTGATGACCGAGGTGTGCGGTGAGGTGGCCGACGGGTTGCTGGCGCACGCGTTCACCACACGGCGCTATCTGGACGAGGTGACGACGGTCGCGTTGCAGCGCGGCATGGACCGCAGCGGGCGCGACCGTGGCGACTTCGAGCTGTCCTGCCCGGTCTTCGTCGTCACGGGCGCCGACGAACAGGAGATGGCCGCGGCGTCGGTCGCGACCCGCAAACAACTCGCGTTCTACGGCTCGACACCGGCGTACCGCAAAGTCCTGGAGCTACACGGCTGGGGAGATCTGCACACCGAACTGCACCGGCTGTCGCTGGCCGGCCGGTGGGACGCGATGGGTGAGCTGATCGACGACGAGGTGCTCGGCACGTTCGCCGTGGTCGCGCCGATCCCCGAACTGGCCGCGGCATTGCGGCGCCGTTGCGACGGCGTCATCGACCGCGTGCTGCCAGGCTTTCCCGCCGCTGTGTCCCCGGAAACCGTCAACGCGGTGATTCAGGAGTTTCGCGAATGCCCGCCAGTGAGGAGCAACGTATGACCGTCCGCACGATCGACGAGGTCGCCAAGAAGTTCGCCAATCCGTCGGCGTATGCCGACGAGGCGGCCTTCCATGCGGACCTGGCCCACCTGCGGGCCAACGCCCCGGTGTCCTGGGTTGAGGTGCCCGGCTACAAGCCGTTCTGGGCCATCACCAAGCACAACGACATCATGGACATCGAGCGCGCCAACGACGTCTTCACCAACTCGCCCCGACCGGTCCTGATGACGTCCGAGAACGACGACAACCAAGCTGCCGTCGGCGTCCGCACCCTGATCCACATGGATGACCCCGAGCATCGGGTGATGCGGGCCATCGGGGCGGACTGGTTCCGCCCGAAAGCTATGCGGGCGTTGAAGGTACGCGTCGACGAGCTGGCCAAGATCCACGTGGACAAGATGCTGGCCGCCGGTGGCGAATGCGACTTTGTCCAGGAAGTGGCGGTCAACTATCCGCTGTACGTGATCATGTCCCTGCTCGGGGTGCCCGAAGCCGACTTCCCGCTGATGCTGAAGCTGACGCAGGAGCTGTTCGGCAGCGACGATGACGAATACCAGCGCGACTCCGGGGACACCATGTCCGCCCTGCTGGAGATGTTCCAGTACTTCACCGCGCTGACCGCCTCCCGGCGGGAGAACCCCACCGACGACCTGGCATCGGCAATTGCCAACGCCCGCATCGACGGTGAGCCGCTCAACGACATCGAGACGGTGTCCTACTACGCGATCGTGGCGGCCGCCGGACATGACACCACCAGCGCCACGATCTCCGGCGGCATGCAGGCCATGATCGAGAACCCTGACCAGTTGGCGCGATTGCAGGCCGATCCCGGCTTGATGGGCACGGCCACCGAAGAGATGATCCGTTGGGTGACGCCGGTGAAGGCGTTCATGCGCACCGCGGCGATCGACACCACGGTGCGCGGCACCGCCATCGCAGCGGGGGAGTCGGTACTACTGGCCTACCCGTCGGGCAACCGGGACGAAGAAGTGTTCACCGATCCGTTCCGGTTCGATGTCGGCCGCGATCCCAACAAGCATGTGGCGTTCGGCTACGGTGTGCATTTCTGTCTCGGGGCGGCGCTGGCGCGCATGGAGATCAACAGCTTCTTCAGTGAGCTTGTGCCACGGCTGGATTCGATGGAGCTGGCCGGCTCGCCCGCGCACACGGCGACCACGTTCGTCGGCGGACTCAAGCACCTGCCGGTGCGGTATTCATTGCGCTAATACGCGCCGAGCAGACATAAAACTGCCCCTTTTCGAACGAAAAGGGGCAGTTTTGCGTCTGCTCGCGGGAGAAGGTGACTACTCGGAGCCCGAGTTGCCTCGGGCCGCCGCGTGCAGCGCGTCGCCGCGCGTGCCCTGCTCGTGGTGACTGAGCGCCTGGATCGAAACATCGTGTCCCTCAGCGGCTTTACGCAGAGCACCGACGGTGGCCTGCTCCCGCGAGATGTGGGTGAACGGATCGAACGAATACCAGCGCATGGCGTTCTCATGCGTCATCTTGTTGATCTCGTCGTCGGGGACGTTGTTCTCGGTGAGCACATCCCACAATTCCTCGGGCGCGCCCGGCCACATCGAGTCGCTGTGCGGGTAATCGGCTTCCCAACTGATGTTGTCGATGCCGATCCTGTCGCGTAACGCCACGCCGACCGGATCGGAGATGAAACAGGTCAGGAAGTGCTCACGAAACACCTCGCTGGGCAGCTTGCCGCCGAAGTTCTGATGCGTCCAGGTCGAGTGCATCTCGTAGGTGCGATCGACCCGCTCCAGGAAATACGGAATCCAGCCGGTGCCGCCCTCGGACAACCCGATCTTGAGATCCGGGTAATCCTTGATGGGCTTGGACCACAACAGGTCTGCGGCCGCCTGCACGATGTTCATCGGTTGCAGAGTGATCATCACGTCCAGGGGCGCGTCCGGGGCGGTGATAGCCAGCTTGCCCGACGACCCGATGTGCACGTTGAGCACGGTGTCGGTGTCGCACAACGCCTTCCACAGCGGGGTCCAGTAATCATCGTGGAAGCTCGGGTAACCCATGGCGGCCGGGTTCTCGGTGAAGGTCAGGGCGTGCACGCCCTTCTTGGACACCCGGCGCACCTCTTGGGCGCAGGCCTCGGCATCCCAGATCACCGGGAGTGCCATCGGGATGAAGCGGGCGGGGTAGGCGCCGCACCATTCGTCGATGTGCCAGTCGTTGTAGGCCTGCACGAGTGCCAGGGAGAACTCGGGATCCTCGGTGGCGAACAGGCGGCCGGCGAAACCGGGGAACGACGGGAAGCAGATGGAGCCGAGGATGCCGCCGGCGTTCATGTCCTTGACGCGCTCGTCGACGTTGTAGCAGCCCTTGCGGATCTCATCGAGACCCTGGGGTTCCAGACCGTATTCCTCCTTGGGCCGGCCGGCGACCGCGTTGAGCGCGACGTTGGGGATCACGATGTCGCGGAACTGCCAGGTATCACTGCCGTCTGGGTTGTGCACCAGGCGGGGTGCCTCGTCGGCGTATTTCTTGGGCAGGTGGTTCTTGAACATGTCAGGTGGTTCGACGATGTGATCGTCCACGCTGATCAGGATCATGTCGTCTTTATTCACGAACGCGCTCCATTCACGACGGCCTTACCGTAATGGCAACAGTTTAGCCGGTGCTTCACCACCTAGGCCAGGCGATCAGCAGATTCGCCGGCTCAGCAGCAGCGCGCCCCGGGATTGGCCTCCGTGTTGCGGTGCCGCATCTTCCAATAGTCGCGCTCGGACAGCACCGGTTCGTCCGGGTGCGTCCGCTCCCGATGCGCTACGTAGCGCCGGTAGTGGTTGTCACCCATCAATGTTGACCAGTACCAGCCGATGTGGCGTGCGGCCTGGCGTGTGCTCCGGGTAAGGCGTCCCACTGCTTCTGCACCTCCTTCTCGACCTGGGTGGGGATCAGTCCCGACGGCGCGAAGATGCGCGACGGAACCTCCTCGTCCACGGCCAGCGGCCTGGCGGCGCCGCGCAGCGCCTGAAGCGCCATCACCACCCCTGCGATGAACACGATCAGCACCAGCACGGCGAAGACGATCGACAACGTGCCCTGAATGAAGGTGTTGCGGATGACGGCGTCGATCTGATCGGGGGTCTTCGCTGCACCGAACGTCGACTTTCCGGCCTCCTTGGCCGCGACGTATTGCGAATGCTGCTTCCAATAACCGACTTTCGGGTCAGCGGAGAAGATCTTCTGCCACGATGCCGTCATCGTCACCGTCAGGTCCCACAACAACGGAAGCCCCGGTATCCAGGCCCACTTCACCAAGCCGCGTTTGATCACCACGACGGTGACCACTGTCAACGCGATCGCAGCCAGCAGCTGATTCGCTATGCCGAACAGCGGGAACAAGGTGTTGATGCCGCCCAGCGGATCCGTCACACCCATCAGCAGGATGGAACCCCACGCGGCGACCACGATGATCGAGCAGGCCCACGCGCCGACGCGCCAGCTCGGATCGCGCAACTTCTTCAGCGGCCCACCGAGATTGCCGAGGCCGTCGGACAGCATGAACCGGGCCACCCGGGTGCCGGCGTCGACCGTGGTGAGGATGAACAACGCCTCGAACATGATCGCGAAGTGGTACCAGAACGCCTTCAGGCTCTCGCCGCCGAACACCTGGTGGAGCACCTCGGACATGCCGAAGGCCAGGGTGGGTGCGCCGCCGGTGCGCGACACGATCGACTGCTCGCCGACGCCATCGGCGGCTGCGGTGATCTCCTGCGCAGTGATCGGCTGACCGGACAGGCCAAGACCGTTGACATAATCGGCCGCGGTCTGCGCGGTGGTTCCGGTGGCCGCCGTCGGCGCATTGATCGCGAAGTACAGGTGCTGGTTGAGGATCGCGGCGGTGATCAGCGCCATGATGGCGACGAACGACTCGGTGAGCATGCCGCCGTAGCCGATCAGCCGCATCTGGCTTTCCTTCTCCAGCAACTTGGGCGTGGTGCCCGAGGAGATCAGCGCGTGAAAGCCCGACAGTGCACCGCAGGCGATGGTGATGAACAGGAACGGGAACAGCGAGCCGGCGAACACCGGACCGGTGCCGCTGGCGGCGAACTGCGAGATCGCGGGTGCCTGCATCACCGGGCGGGCGATCAGGATGCCGATGGCCAGCAGGGCGATGGTGCCGACCTTCATGAACGTCGACAGGTAATCGCGCGGGGCCAGCAGGAACCACACGGGCAACACCGAAGCGGCCAAGCCGTAGATGATGATGCACCACGAGAGGGTGACCTTGGACAGCGTGAACCAGTCAGCACCCCAGTCGGTTTCGGCGACCCAACCGCCGGAGATCACCGCGAGCAGCAGCAGTGCGACGCCGATGAGGGACACCTCCGACACCCGGCCGGGACGGAAGAAGCGCAGATACAGACCCATGAAGATGGCGATCGGGATGGTCATCGCGATCGAGAACACGCCCCACGGGCTCTCGGCGAGCGCGTTGACGACGACCAGGGCCAGCACCGCCAACAGGATCACCATGATCACCAGCACGCCGACGATCGCCGCCACGCCACCGACCACGCCGAGCTCGTCGCGTGCCATCTGCCCCAGCGAGCGGCCGCGGCGGCGCACCGAGATGGACAGCACCAGATAGTCCTGGACGCAGCCGGCCACGACCGCACCGATGATGATCCAGATGGTCCCCGGCAGATAGCCCATCTGCATGGCCAGCACCGGGCCGACAAGCGGGCCCGCTCCGGCGATCGCGGCGAAGTGATGACCGAACAACACGCGCCGGTCGGTCGGCATGTAGTCGGTGCCGTTTTCGAAAAGCTCTGCCGGAGTGGCATTGTCGTCGCGAGGCCGGACGATCTTCATCTCGATCAGCCGGGCGTAGAACCGAAATCCGATCACGTAGGTGCAGATCGCGGCGATCACGAACCAGACCGCGTTGACGGTCTCACCGCGGAAGAAGGCGATGACCGCCCAGGCGACTGCGCCGAGAACCGCGACCGTCGCGAAGATCGCCTTGTGTTTCACGGTGATCGGAGAGCGGTCGATGATCGCCACCGGCGGAAGGTCTTTGTCGGTGCGGATATAGGTGATGTCGCCGTCGTGGTCCTCGATGCGATCCGCCGGTGGGGCATCTGGTGTTGCCACGGTCTCTCCTTGCTCGCCCAGTGTCGTACGCGTCGGGTGTGATCTTTTCATCGAGCCAAACCGCACGGCATCGAATCCCGGTTTCCGCACCCTAACCAGGTGAACGGCGCGGCGTCAGGTGAGGAATGCGCGCACGGTGTCGATGGTGTCTGCCTGATCCGGGGTCTTGTCGTCCCGGTACCTCAGGACCCGGGCGAACCGCAGCGCGACACCGCCGGGGTAGCGGCTCGACCTCTGGACGCCGTCGAAGGCGATCTCGACGACCTGCTCGGGCCGGACGGTGACGACCCAGCCGTCGTCGTCGACCTGCAGTTCGCCGAAGCGCTCGGTCTGCCAAGCCAGCATCGTGTCGGTCATGCCCTTGAAAGTCTTGCCCAGCATCACGAATCCACCGGTTTCCGGATCCCGTGCGCCCAGATGAATGTTGGACAGCTTCCCGGTGCGTCGGCCCGACCCCCATTCCACTGCCAGCACCACCAGGTCCAGGGTGTGCACAGGCTTGACCTTGAGCCAACCTGCGCCGCGACGGCCGGCCTCATACGGTGCCGCCGGCGACTTCGCAATCACACCCTCATGTCCGGCAGCCAAGGTGCGGTCCAGGAAGTCCTGCGCGACCGCGCCGTCTGAGGTGACGACGCGATCGACGCGCCGGTCTTGAGGTACCAGTGCATCGAGTGCGGTCAGCCGCTGCTCGGTGGGCAGATCGAGCAGATCCTGGCCATCGATGTGCAACAGATCGAAGAAGAACACCGACAGTGGTTCGAGGTCGTTCGCGGTCTTGCGCCCGAACCGGGCGGCGGTGACCTGAAACGGCTGCGGGCGCCCGTCGGCCCGCAGCGCGATGGCCTCCGCGTCGGCGATCAGATCGGTGGCCGGCAGTGCCATTGTCGCCGCGACCACCTCGGGCAGTCGGTGGGTGACGTCGTCCAGGGTGCGGGTGTAGACCGAGACCTCCGAGCCGCTGCGGTGGATCTGTACGCGCGCGCCGTCCAGCTTGGCCTCCAGAACCGCGGTACCGCCGAGCCGTTCGAGCGCGTCGACGACACCGGTCGCGGTCTGCGCGAGCATCGGCCCGACCGGGCGGCCGACCTGCAAACTGAACTCGGCCAGGGCGGCCCGGCCACGGATGAGCGCCGCTGCGGCCACCGCGGGCAGGTCACCGGCGAGCATCGACGCACGCCGGACCTCGACCGCCGGGACGCCGGATGCGCGGGCCACCGCGTCGGCCATCACGCCTGCCAGCGCGCCCTGCCGCAGCTCGCCGCCCAGGAGCCTCCGGAGGAACGTCTGCTCGGTGTCGGTGGCCGCCGCGAAAAGGTCGCGCACCGAATCGGCGCGCAGCGACTGAGAGCCCTTGCCCGCGATTGCTTTGATGGCGGTGAATGCGGTGTCGACCCCGCTGACGGTCAACGTGGGGATCTCCGCCGGCGCCGGCAGTGAGCGCAGGGTGGCCCAGCCGACCCCGATCTGGCGTTGGGGGAGTTCCTCGGACAACCAGGACACCGTGACCGCCACCGTGTGGGCGTCTCTCTCCGAGGCGGCCACCGACAGCAGTGCAGCGATGCGGTCGATCTTGGCCAGTCGCGCCGATGCGGCCGCGATGTCGGCGGATGCGGCGGCGATGTCAGCGAGCAACACGCCCTCAGCGTGCCACGGAGGTCAGACACCCTCCTGCGGTTGGCCGAGAACCTGGGCGAGGACAGCGGCCTGCGATCGCAGCTCCGATGCCCGTTCGTGATGCCCGTTCGCGATGTATCCGCTTGCCGCCGACAGTCGTTCATCGATCTCGGCACGGAGGAGGTCGCGCACCTCGTCGTCGCTGAGAACTCGGCGCGCCACCTCCGTGGATCCGACGCCCGAGACCGCGCCGGCGATCGCTCCGCCGATGCGGGTATCGGTCTGATCGGCCTGCGGTGTCTCGGCGTTGTCGATGGCGCTCAACGCCGACCGGATCGCGGCGGTGAGGTTGGTGTCGCGGGCCTTGCGTGCCGACAGCAGGGATTTGCGGAGACGGTCGCGCCAAAGCTCTGCCGGGGTCATGGCAGGCGAACCTATTCGGTCTCGGAGGTGGCGTCGAGGGATTTACGCACGCTCAACGTGTGGAGGAGAAGAAATGAGAACCCGAAAGGCTTACGGGAAGGGTTGATGGGATAGGTTGCTTTACGATTTCGGTCATTTTTGGAAAGGAAGCTAGATGGAGATCGAAGGCAAGAAGGCTATCGTCGTCGGCGGCGCGTCGGGCTTCGGCCGCGCGACCGCTGAGGCACTGGCCAAGCGCGGAGCCAGCGTGGCTGTGCTGGACCGGCCGCAGTCCAAGGGCCAGGAAGTGGCCGACGCGATCGGCGGTTCGTTCTTCGCCGTCGACGTCACCGACTTCGACGGCACCGAGAAGGTGCTGGAAGAGGCTGTCGCGGCACTGGGCGGTCTGCACATCATCGTGACCACCGCAGGTGGCGGCATCGGCGAGCGCACCATCAAGAAGGACGGTCCCCACAGCCTGGATTCGTTCCGCTCCACGATTGACCTCAACCTGATCGGCACGTTCAACATCAGCCGGCTCGCCGCCTGGCACATGAGCAAGAACGAGCCCGTCGACGAAGAAGCCGAAGAGCGCGGCGTCATCATCAACACCGCCTCCATCGCGGCATTCGAGGGCCAGATCGGTCAGGTCGCCTACACGGCGTCGAAGGCGGCCATCGCCGGCATGTGCCTGACCATGGCAAGGGATCTCGGCAGCTTGGGAATTCGTGTATTGGCCATCGCCCCGAGCCTGTTCGCCACCGGTCTGACCGAGGGCATCCCCGACGAGTTCGCCGCTGTGCTCACCAAGGACGCCGCATTCCCGAAGCGTCTGGGCAAGCCCGAGGAGTACGCCAAGCTCGCCGTCGCGATCGCCGAGAACCCCATGCTCAACGGCCAGTGCCTGCGTCTGGACGCCGGCCAGCGCTTCGCCCCCAAGTAGAGTGAATTCCGGCGTGATCGAGGGCGCGCCCCGCGTCAGCGATCACGCCGGAACCCACACCGGGAGGCGTCATGGCGACCATTGCAGACCAAGTCATCTCTGCACTCACACTGAGTGGGGTAAGGCGGGTCTACGGCCTTCCCGGTGACAGCCTCAATGGATTCACCGATGCCATCCGGCGCAGCGGCGACATCACCTGGCAGCATGTCCGCCACGAGGAGACCGCCGCATTCGCCGCGTCCGCCGACGCCGCGCTGACCGGCCAGCTGGCGGTGTGCGCGGGCAGCTGCGGCCCGGGCAATCTGCACTTGATCAACGGGCTGTTCGACGCGCAGCGCAGCCGGGTCCCCGTGCTGGCCATCGCCGCCCACATTCCACGCACCGAGATCGGGTCGGAGTACTTCCAGGAAACCCACCCGCAGGACCTCTTCCGCGAGTGCAGTGTCTACTGCGAACTGGTCAGCACCCCTGAGATGGCGCCGCGCATCCTGGAGATGGCGATGCGAGCGGCCGTGGAGGACAACGGGGTCGCCGTCGTCGTCATCCCCGGCGAGATCTTCCTGCAGCGCACGGGGGAGAGCGCCTGGGCGACCTGCCCGGTGCGGCCGACCAGATCGATCATGCGCCCCGATGACGAGTCGGTGCGTCGGGCGGCCGACATTCTCAACGCGGCCGAGCGCGTCACGATCCTGGGTGGCGCGGGCGTGGCCGGTTCGCATGATGCCCTGATCGAGCTGGCCTCCACGCTGCAGGCGCCGATCGTCCATGCGTTGCGCGGCAAGGAATTCATCGAGTACGACAACCCGTTCGACGTCGGCATGACCGGGCTGCTCGGTTTCGCCTCCGGGTACAAGGCCATCAAAGAGGCCGACACGCTGTTGATGTTGGGCACGGACTTTCCCTATCAGCAGTTCTATCCCGAGGCCGCCACCGTCATCCAGGTCGACATTCGCGGCCGTAATCTCGGCCGGCGCACCCCGATCGATCTCGGGCTGCGCGGCAGTGTCGCCGACACCCTGGCCGCACTGCAACCGCTGTTGCGGCCCAAGACCACTCGCGAGCATCTCGACCGGTCGCTACGCCACTACCGCAAGACCCGCGCCACGCTCGACTCGTTGGCGGTCAACGATCGTGACAAGACCCCGATCCGCCCGGAATATGTTGCCGCACTGGCCAACCGGTTGGCCTCCGACGATGCGGTGTTCACCTGTGATGTCGGGTCGCCGGTGGTGTGGGCGGCCCGGTACGTGACCATGAACGGCCGGCGCAGGCTGATCGGGTCGTTCAACCACGGCACCATGGCCAACGCGCTCCCGCACGCCATCGGTGCGCAGACCGCATTCCCGGGCCGGCAGGTGGTCGCGCTGGCCGGCGACGGTGGACTGACCATGCTCTTCGGCGAGCTGGTGACGCTGAGCCAGAACAAGCTGCCGGTGAAGCTGATCGTGTTCAACAACTCATCGCTGAACTTCGTCGAGCTGGAGATGAAGGCCGCCGGCATCGTCACGTTCGGCACCGACCTGGTCAACCCGGACTTCGCCGCGGTGGCCCAGGCCATGGGCATGTTCGGCCGTCGTGTCACCGAACCGGGTGAATTGGAACGGGCCCTGACCGACGCCTTCGCCCACGGCGGCCCCGCACTCGTCGACGTGCACACCGCACGTCAGGAGCTGTCGATACCGCCGGCGATCACCGTCGAACAGGCAAAGGGCTTCTCGCTCTACGCGATTCGCACCATTCTGGCTGGGCGCGCCGACGAACTCCTGGACCTGGTCACCACCAACGTCGCGCGTCGCATCCTGGACTGACGCTCAGGCCGGCCGAGGAATGGTGGCCGCCGTGCTCTGGCCCAGCCACTTCGGGATGGCGCGGCGGACATCGGCCGATCCCGACAACGCCACACTGCCGTCGAGGACCGCCCGGGCCCAGCCGACATCTCCGCGCCAGATCTCGACCAGCGTGCGCAGGTCGGTCCGTACAGTCCCGGCCAACTCGTAGCCGGGATCGAAATCGCAGACATCGGCCTGCCCGTCGCTCACCGTCAGCCACCACCTCGATGACTTGGGCACCACTCCGTCGAGGACGAACGCGATCGTGGTGCGCGACCGCGGCCAGTCGGCGATGGGAATGGTGCGGCGCATGTCCCACATCAGCAGGTGCGGGTCGAGATCCTGCTCGCCCAGCTCGCCGATCCACCGCACGCCCCACGCCCCGAGTGCGTCGACCACACCGGCGAGTTCCTGCCCGCACGGTGTCAGCGAATAGCTCGTCCGCCCGTCTACCTCGGAACGCTCGATCACCCCGGCGCGGGTCAGCGACTTCAGCCGCTTGGACAACAGCGCCGGAGACATCTTCGGCACCCCGCGGCGCAGGTCGTTGAAGTGCGCGCTGCCCCGCAGCAGTTCCCGGACCACCAGCAAGGTCCAGCGTTCGTCGAGCAATTCCATGGCCTTGGCCACGGGACAGAACTGGCCATACGTCGACATCGGCGGTCTTCCCTCCCCGGACAGTGCACAGCTTTCTAAGTACACCGCTGTCGAGGCTCCGAAGCCAGTACAGATCCAGAACCCGGCCCGCTACAGATCTGGTACTGGAATGCCGGGGCCGTATGGGATGACGATGAAGCAACGCCGCGAGAGGAGCCCGCCATGGACGTCACCACCGCCGACAGCGAACTTGAGGCCAAACACCGGGCGCTGTGGGCGCTCGGTGACTATGCGGCGATCGCCGCGAACATCGTGCGTCCCCTGGGGCCCGTCCTGGTCGACGCCACTGGCATCGGGCCCGGTGACCGCGTACTCGACGTGGCCGCCGGCACCGGCAACGTCGCCATCCCCGCCGCCGCGACAGGCGCGCGGGTGACCGCCAGCGACCTGTGCCCGGAGCTTGTCGAAGAGGGACGACGGTTGACTGCGGAGGCCGGATTGACCATCGACTGGGCCGAGGCCAACGCCGAGGCGTTGCCCTATGCCGACGATTCGTTCGACGCGGTGCTCTCCTGTATCGGGGTGATGTTCGCCCCGCACCATCAGCAGGCCGCGGACGAACTGTTGCGCGTGACGCGCCCCGGCGGACGGATCGGCCTGATCTCCTGGACTCCAGAGGGATTCATCGGCCAGTTGTTCGCCACCATGAAGCCGTACGTGCCCGCACCACCTGCCGGCGTGTCCCCGCCGCCGCGGTGGGGCGACGAGCAGCACCTGCGCGCCCTGCTGGGTGAACGGGTCGGCGAGTTGACCTGTGAACGGCGGGAATTGGACGTCACCGCCTACCCCGACGGCGCAGCATTCCGTGATCATTTCAAGGCCAACTACGGCCCCACGATCTCGGCCTACCGGGCCATCGCCGGTGACGCGGATCGAGTGGCGGCACTCGACGCCGAGATCGCTGCGCTCGGCGACCGGTTCCTCACCGATTCTTGGATGCCGTGGGAATACCTGTTGGTGAGTGCCCGCAAGTTGACGCCGCGGGTTCAGATGTAACCTCTGGCGCCTTGATTTATTTGCCTAGCCACGTAACTATGTGGCTAGGCAATAATTGTCTAGCCACATATCGACGGCGGGTCGGCGAGCAGGAGGAGCCATGCGAGCAGTAGTGATCACCAAAAAGGGCGGGCCATCGGTCCTGCAACTGCAGGAGTGGCCTGATCCGCCGGCTCCTGAAAGGGGCAGGGTCCGTATCGCGGTGCGAGCCGCCGGTGTGAACTTCGCGGACGCGTTGTACCGCGTAGGACTCAATCCCGTGTCGCCCGAGATTCCCTTTGTTCCCGGATTCGACGTGGCGGGAATCGTCGAGGCGGTGGGCGAGGGCGTCGATACGGCCTTGCTGGGCCGTCGAGTCTTTGCGGGGACGCGTTACGGAGGCTATGCCGAGATAGCCGATGTCGGTGCCGATGACATTGCCGTACTGCCAGACGAGCTGAGTTTCGAACAAGGCGGGGCGATCTTCACCAACTACGCAACGGCATGGGAGGGACTGTTCGGGTCCGGGCATCTGCGCGCTGGTCAGCGCGTCCTCGTCCACGCTGCCGCCGGCGGCGTGGGCATCGCGGCGGTACAGCTGGCGAAGGCTGCTGGTGCGGTGGTGCACGGCACCGCGTCGCCGTCGAAGCATGGCCGGTTGCGCGATCTGGGGGTCGACCGCACCATCGATTACCGTCAAGACGGGTGGTGGGAGGGCCTGACGTCCTACGACGTCATTCTCGAAGCCATCGGGGGAACATCGTTGCGAAGGTCCTACCGGCTGCTTCGTCCCGGCGGCCGTGTCATCACCTACGGAGCATCGTCGCTTCTGCGGGGCGAACAGCGTTCACTTCGTACCGCGATGCCGCAGGCCCTGGCGATGATGCGCGGGTTCAACCTCCTGAAACAACTTGATGAGTCAAAAACGGTGGTGGGCCTGAACATCATGGGGCTCTGGGAAGAACGCGGGTCGCTACGGTCATGGCTCGAACCGCTCGAACGCAACCTGGCGGACGGATCGATTCAGCCCGTCGTTCACGCCGCTGTGCCCTTTGCCGACGCGCCCGAAGCGCACCGTATTCTGGCGGCCCGCAAGAATTTCGGGAAAGTGGTGTTGATTCCATAAGTCGTGTAGCTGGCCACATATATTGCCAACAACCCTCGCGACCCCGCTCACTCCAGGAGATGACGATGCGACCGAATCCGCCAGACCTCGAGGCCATTCGACGCACCGAGACCGTGAAGGTGGCGCCGATCGCCTTCGGGATCTTCGCGTTGTCGCGCG
Source organism: Mycolicibacterium peregrinum (assembly GCF_002102345.1). Taxonomy (GTDB): domain Bacteria; phylum Actinomycetota; class Actinomycetes; order Mycobacteriales; family Mycobacteriaceae; genus Mycobacterium; species Mycobacterium peregrinum. Next base: position 30,747 of record NZ_LQPP01000037.1, on the reverse strand, counting down.
CGTTCCACGGATGGGGGTCGGAAATGCTGTTGGAGCTGGGCTTGCATCCCGGTCAGGAGCTCATCCTGATGCAGCTCTACGACCGGGACGGTCAGACTCAATCAGAGCTACAGCAGGCCCTCGGCGTGGATCACTCGACGATCTCGCGGGCGATCAAGCGCATGCAGCTCAGCGAGCTGGTGGCGCGGGCGGCTTCCGACAATGACCGTCGCGCCAAAGAGGTGTGGCTGACCGACAAAGGCCTAGCGCTGCGCAAGCCTCTCGAACGGCTGTGGACGTCGCTCGAGCAGTGTGCGATTGAGGCTGTGCCTCCGAGCCGGCGCGCGGAGTTCGCAAGGTCGGTCGCCAAACTCGAGCAGACCTACACCTCCGCCCGCCGCGCTCGGGAGCGCTAGTGGCCGAGATTCATATTCGCATCAACTGCTCTGCGTTGCGGTGAGCGATCGCATGGCGCTGGTCATCGGTGAGGTCGGATTGGACCAGGAAGTCCGCCACATCGTCACGTACGAGGTAGGGAAAGTCCTCGGAGTGAATGATCCGGTCGGCGCCGACCTCGGCAAGGATGTACTGCAGCTGATTGCCGCTGTACATTCCTGACGGCGTGACCCATACGTGGTCGCGGTAGTAGTCACTCACAGTTCGTTCGAGGTAACGGGTCTTCGCGAACGTTCCGTCGAGGCGCTCGAGCCATCCGGCGGCGAATTCGCCCCAGTGACCGCTCAGTAGTTTCAGCTTCGGATGCCGGTCCAGCGCACCGGACAGGATGAGCCTGATGATGTGTATGCCCGCTTCCATGTGCCATCCGAAGGCGTGGGTGGCGAAGGTGAAATGCACTGCGGCCGGCCAATTGCCGGCGTAAGGAATGATTGATGCCGGACCATCGGGCATCCCGGGGTGCACGTAGATGGGAAGGTCCACCTCCTCGGCTGCGGCCAGGATGGGATCAAAGCGTTCGTCATCCAGGAATCGGCCGCCGCAGGTTCCGGTGATCAAGGTTCCCACGAACCCGAGTTCGTTCACGCACCGCTTCATCTCATCTGCTGCAGCGGCGGGATCGTGCAGGGGAATGGCGGCGAACCCGCGGAATCGCGTCGGGTGCTCTGAAATTTGTTGTGCCAGGCGGTCATTGACCTTCCGGCAGAGGTCGACAGCCTCAGGGTGGTCAAGGTTGTTCGGACTGAATGCGCCGTGTGACACGACTTGGACGTCGATCCCGGCCCGGTCCATGTGGGCAAGCCTGTTGCCCCCGAGTTGTTCGGCCGAATCCCGATCGGGCATGAATTCTTCCTGAATGAAGGTGGCGAATCCGTCGTCGGGCGCCACCGGCAGCGGTCCCGATAACGCCCGAACTTCCGCGCTGACCTCGGGGTGGTGGAAGTGTTCCTCGACGGTGATGACCCGCAACGATTCCATGATTGATAGACTAATAAATAAAATTGATTGTGTAAACAACGTGCGCCAGCGTTCCCTCTGGCACGGGCCAAACTGCCGTCATGGCATCGGCTCTGCCATTCTGAGAACGTCGGAACCGAGGAGGGAACTTCGAATGTCAGCTGCAGCGTCACGCCGGAGCGGCCGCGGCGGCAAACCGGCGCAGTCGTCCGAACCGTCGCAGCGGGGCGCCAACAACACCCGAGATGTGATCTTGGAGACGGCGATCGACTGTTTCGCTCGATCTGGCTACGAAGGCACGTCCATGTCTGCCGTCGCGCGCGCCGCTGGTGTTGCGCAGCCGCTGATGCACTATTACTTCACTTCAAAGGACGATCTCTGGCGGGCGGCGGTCGGTAGGGCCTTCAACGAGATGTTGGTGCAGCAGGAGCTCAATCATGAGCTCAAGGAGCTAGACCCCGTCTCGGCGCTGCAGGTGCTGATTCGACGGCACATCTCCTTCCTGGCCCGACATCCCAACGTCGCCCCCTTGCTCGCGAGTGAATCGCAGTTCGCGACAGAGCGGGTCCACTGGCTCTCCGACACCTACATCGCCCCGTTGGAGGAGCACCTCGCGAAGTTGATCAAGCTCGGCCAGCAGGATGGTCGAATCCGGGACGACCTCCCGATTCCGTACGTCGCACGCTTCATCATCGGCAGCGCATCGGCGTTCTTCATGACGGGCGCGTTGATGGAGCGGATGTACGACATCGATACCGCGGATCCCGACGCAGTCGAGACGTACACACGGGTCACGATCGATCTGTTGTTGGGTGGACTGCTGACCATCAAGCACCGTTGATCACGCTGGTGCGGGACCTGGGTCGCTGGTGGGTGAGTGGGTGGCAACGCTATTGCTCAGCGTGCCGATGCCCCCAATCTCGATTTCGACGATGTCCCCGGGCCGGAGGAAGCGGCCGGCTGCTGCGCCGACGCCCGATGGCGTCCCGGTGCAGATCACGTCACCTGGTAGCAAGGTGACCATTCTTGAGACCGTCGACACGAGCGTGGGAATGTCGAATATCAAATCGCTTGTCCTGCTTTGCTGTTGAACTTCGCCGTTAACTCTGGTGGTCAGACCGATGTCCAGCGGCAAGGAGAACGAGTCCATCGTCACCACCGCGGGGCCGATCGGCTTGAACGTGTCCATCGCCTTTGAGAGGCCAAGGCCGGCCGAGCCCGGTTCGCCTAGGGCGGCCGCCTGTAGATCCCGGGCCGATACGTCGTTGACGCACGTCAGCCCGCCGACGTAGTCCCAAGCGTCTTCGGCTGAGACGTTGTATGCGGCGCGCGCGATCACCACGCCGACCTCGCCCTCGTAATCGACATGGTCTGGTGCTGCCGGCGGAAGGATGATCTGGTCGCCGGGGCCGGCCACCGGTCCGCCGTCGACGCAGAAGAATGTCGGCTCGGCGGGAATCCCTAACCCGGTCTCGGTCGCATGTGCGCGATAGTTCAGTCCGACGACGACGAAGCGGCACGGCCTGGCCACTGGCGCAAGCACATTGACATCTTCGAATGTCACACGGGCGCGGATGGGTGCGGTCGAGGCCAGCGCAGGACCGGCCTCGAATAGTGCCGCTATATCTGCATACGGCAGATCGAGCAGCAGCAGGCCGTCCCCGTCGTTGCGTGCGAGTCCCAGGGACGTTCGGTAGAGGTGCATGACTTCTTGCCTTTCATGTGATTCGCGCAGTGCGTCACCGCGTTGCGCGCTTCGTCGGGTCTTGACGAAGCCGTCCACGTCAATCTAGGTTGATAAACCTATCAAGAAAAATGATGAAGTAAACAAATCTCGGAGGTTGCAGTGCCACAGGAAGCTCCCCAGGAAACCGTGGAGACCACGGCGTCCATCAGCCCGGCACGGCTGGCGCACGTGGTCCTGCGCACCACGCAATACGACGCGATGCTCGCTTGGTACCAAGCGGTGCTCTGCGCCTGGCCGACATTCGAGGTTCCGGGTGCACTGTGTTTCATGACTTACGACGACGAACACCACCGAGTCGCGATCGCCAACGTGCCCACCCTGGCGGAACGGCCGGACATGGCTGTCGGACTTGAGCATGTCGCGTTCACCTACGGAACTCTGGGTGATCTCGTCGCGACCTACGAGCGGCTGAAATCGCTTGGGATCGAGCCTTACTGGACCATCAACCACGGCCCGACCATCTCGTTCTACTACCGGGACCCGGACAGCAATCAGATCGAACTACAAGTTGACAACTTCGCCACCATCGAAGAAACCAATGCCTTTCTCGCCGTCGAGTTTCCGAAGAATCCGATCGGCGTAGAGATCGATCCCGACGACTTCGTACGCCGATTCCACAACGGGACCCCCGAATCCGAGCTGCGTAAGCGGCCCGACACCGGAGCGGGCGGGTTCGATGCCGTCCGTACGAAATGAGCGGTACCGGCATGCACACCGAACCCAATTCCCCTGTGAACGACGAAACACGCCGTGCGATCGAGGCCCTGTCCACCGAGTACTCGTGGCTCGTCGACCACGGATACGCCGACCGGGCAGCAGAACTGTTCACCGATGACGCCGTGCTTTCGACGGGAGCCCATGACGCCAGCGGGATCGTCGACATCCGCCGACACCTGGGCGAGCGGGCTCAGAACCGTGACATCCGGTCCCGCCATGTGGTGACCAACATCCGGCTGCTCGGTGAGGGTCCGGAGCAGGTACGCGGAACGCTCGTCATGACCATCTACCGCAGCATCGGCGAGTCTGCCCGGCCCCACATGATCATCGGCGACGTCGAGGATCTGTACCGACTCGGAACCGATGGCCGTTGGCGCCTTGCGGAACGCAGGCTGACGCCGACTTTCCTCATCGGTGACCTCTGACGCCGACCATCACCCCCACCTGAGTACCCGCCCTCTTTCGGCGACCCAAAAGGAGATAGCAGTGGCAGACTTTGAAGTTCCGGTGTTGATCGTCGGTGGCGGCGCAACCGGCCTGACGACATCGATCATGTTGTCGGAATACGGCATTGACCACATGCTCATCGAGCGCCACGATTCGACATCCGAACTGCCCAAAGCTCACTACCTGAATCCGCGCACGATGGAGATTCTGCGCCAGTTCGACGTCGCCGAGGCGGTGTATGCACAAGGTATCCCGCTGAACCACATGTCGAAGGTCGAGTGGCGCACAACTCTCACCGGTCAAGGGCCATTCGATGGCAAGCAGCTCTTCGAAATGGAGTGCTTCGGCGCCGGCGACTCCACCGCCGAGTACCGGCGCAATTCGGTATGCCCGCCCACGAACCTGCCGCAGCTGCGCTTCGAGCCGGTGCTGCGCGCCCAGGCGCAATCCCGTAACCCCGCCGGCGTGAAGTTCGGGCACGAGTTGATCACGCTGGTCCACGACGACCAGGGGGTCAACGCAACGGTACGAGATCTGGCCGATAACGAAGTCCATTCGGTCCGTGCGCAATACGTTGTCGGCGCCGACGGGGGCAAGACGCTCGGGCAACTTCTCGGAATTGCCATGGTTGGTCCGTCCAAGATTTTCGAAACCATCACCGCGCACATCAGCGCAGACCTCTCCTCATGGTGGAACGAGGGCGTCATCATCGCTCATTTCCTGCCGAGCGGCGGGCGCCTGGTTCCGATGGGTCCCACCTGGGGGCCCAGCTCGCAGGAATGGACAGCGCACTTCGCAGTACTTCCCGGTGAACCCGTGCCCGATGACGCGGCGATCGTGGCGAAGATCGGTGAACTGATCGGCACCGACATCGACATCACGGTCAAGAAGATCAGCCATTGGTGGGCCGAGTCCACGATCGCGGAACGCTATCAGGACGGTCGCATTCTCTTGGTCGGCGACTCCGCCCATCGTCTCCCGCCGACCACCGGTCTCGGTCTCAACTCCGGCATCCAAGACGTGCACAACCTCGCCTGGAAGCTCACCGCTGTGCTTCGGGGGGACGCACCACCACGCCTGCTGGAGAGTTATGGGGCAGAACGTCAACCGGTCGGCCTTCGCAACGTCGAGTGGGCCATGTTCGCGGCCCAGAATCACCTCGCCATCGACGCCGGATTCGGGCTCATCCCATTTCCATTGCCACCCGAGGTGGACGCGTTGATCGTCAGCGGCTTTTTCGCCGACGGACTGGTGGGGGAGGCGCGGCGAGCACGTTTCCGCACCGTCGTCGAGACCCAGTGCATCGAGTTCTGCGCACAAGAACTCGAGATGGGATATGCGTACGCCGGCGGGGCGCTCGTGGCCGACGGGTCCACACCACCCATAGGTGATCCGCTCGGCCAGGTCTATCGCCCCACGACACGCCCGGGCCATCGACTGCCCCATGCCTGGCTGGAGCAGGCCGGCCAACGCTTGTCCACTCACGATCTCATCGGCGCCCGAGACGCCGGCGTGCTCATCACCGGTAGCCGAGGCAGTGCGTGGGTCGCCGCGGCCGCCGAGGTCGCCGAGAAGTTGGGCGTGCGCATCGCGACGGCCCAAATCGGCACCACGCACCGCGACGTCGACGGCCAATGGGACATCATGTGTGAAGTCGACGACGACGGTGCCGTGCTCGTCCGCCCCGACAACCACGTTGCGTGGCGGAGTCAGTCGTCCAGCGATCAGCCGGTCCTGGCGCTCGCTGCAGCTGTGGAAGCGGTGCTCGCCCGGTGACCGGTGGGCAGTACGTCGGGTCGCAAACAGAGCAGCCTCTTTGGCGGGTGGACCCGGCAGTGTCGAAGATCTGGTTCGAAGCCCGCTGGATGTTCGGAATATTCACAGCCATAGGTGTTTTCGAGTGTTTCGACGGCTGGGCATCGATGCAAGATGATGGCTCGCTGCTCGGTGAGCTGACCATAGACCCGGCGAGTGTCAACACGGGCAACCGGCTCCGGGACCACGATCTGCAAAACCGGTTCTTTCTCGACTCGGCCAACTTTCCGGTCATCAGGTTCAGCTCGCAGGACGTCACCGTCACGAGCCGAACGATCACCGGTACCGGACGGCTGTCGGTGCGCGGCCGAAGCATTGACGTTCCCGTCCACGGAACGGCCCGCGTCGACGCCGATCACCTGACCATGTCGGGAAGCGCGACTCTTGACATTCGACAGTTCGGCTGGCTCTCAGCCCTGGGGTACATCAGGCGGTCGCTCGTCATCAACGGTGCGTTGTCACTGGGGCGCCATGAATAGCGGCGTGTCACATCCTCTGGCGCAGAGCGTGCCGGCGCGCCACGCAGAGAACTTGGACGATCGTTATCTACTCGCCGACGGCACGGTGTACCTCACCGGAATTCAGGCCCTCGTCCGCATGATCCGCGACCGCGCCCTGGTCGATGCGCGCCGCGGGCTTCGATCGGCAAGTTTCGTGGCCGGCTACGAAGGGTCACCGCTCGCCGGTTACGACATCGAGTTGGCGCGGCGGCTCACATTGTTCGGTGACGTCGAAATCGTTCACCGCCCAGCGGTCAACGAAGAACTGGCGGCGACCTCCGTCGCAGGAACGCAACTCGCCCGTCAGGCCGGATCCCTGCGACCCGACGGAGTGACGGGTTACTGGTACGGCAAATCGCCAGGGCTGGACCGTGCTTCCGATGCCATCCGGCATGCCAACCTGATCGGCACCGATCCCGCGGGTGGCGCGGTGGCCCTCATCGGTGACGACCCGGCAGGAAAGTCGTCGACCTACCCCTGCTCGTCAGAGGCGGCCGTCAGCGATCTGTACCTACCGACCCTGTATCCCGCCGATTCTCAAGACATTCTGGACTTCGGGATCCACGCGGCTCATCTGTCCCGATTCACCGGAACCTGGTCCGCACTCAAGATCACCACCGCAGTTGCCGATGGTGCGAGCACCGCGGTCGTCAACCCGGACCGGATCAACCCGACGATCGCAGGTCTCGAACCCAGCACGCACCGGCCGTCGGCCATGCTGATCGGCGCGAACCTTGCGGCACTGGAACAAAGCCTTCTCACCCGGCGATTTCCACGAGCGTTGGACTACGCGCAAGCCAACGGCCTCAACGTCATCACCGAGACGACCGCCGACGACCGAATCGGTGTCATCGCCGCAGGCAAGACGTACCTGGACGTGCGCGAGGCGCTGGAGCGGCTGGGACTGGGAGATTCACAAAGCTTGGCACGCCACGGAATCAGGTTGATCAAGCTCGGCATGGTGAATCCGGTGGACCCACAGATCGTCCGCCGTTTCGCACAAGGCCTCGAAGAAATCATCGTGGTCGAAGAGAAGCGCTCGTTCATCGAGACCGCGGTCAGGGAAATCCTGTACGCAAGGGCGGACGCCCCGGTGATCGTCGGAAAGTCCGACCACGCCGGCCGTGCCCTCTTCTCGCCGTCCGGTGAGCTCGACGTCGACCGGGTGATCGGGGGTCTGGCGCGTCGACTCGGCGAGGGTCACCACATCGAACCGGCGCAGCGATGGATCGAACGTCCGCGCCCGCCTGCTCGAATCGAGTTACCTGTGATCGCGCGCACGCCCTACTTCTGTTCCGGTTGCCCACATAACAGCTCCACCCGCACTGCCGAGGACACCCTCGTCGGCGCCGGCATCGGATGCCACGGCCTTGTCATGGTGATGGACGAGGAGCAGGCCGGCCACGTCCTCGGTGTCACCCAAATGGGAGGTGAAGGCGCCCAATGGATCGGAATGGCACCGTTCATCGATCGAGACCACCTTGTGCAGAACATCGGTGACGGCACATTCACGCACTCGGGAAGCCTCGCCGTGCGCGCCGCTGTCGCAGCCGGCATCAACATCACCTACCGACTGCTGTACAACTCTGCCGTCGCGATGACCGGGGGCCAGGATCCGATCGGGGGAATGCCACTCAGCCGCGTGATCGATTCACTGTGGGCGGAAGGGGTTTCCGACATCGTGGTGACCACCGACGACGTCCGGCGAACCCGTCGGCAGGCTCGACTCGGTCGGGATGTCATTGTCAAGCATCGCGACGAGCTCGAGAAAGAGCAAGCCCGCCTGGCCGCTGTGAACGGGGTCACCGTGCTGATTCATGACCAGGAGTGCGCGGCGGAAAAGCGGCGAAAGCGCAAGCGCGGTCTGATGCCAACACCTGCAGAGCGGGTCGTTATCAACCAGCGCATCTGCGAAGGATGCGGCGACTGCGGGGTCCAATCGAATTGTCTGTCGGTCAGACCCGTACAGACCGAATTCGGCCGCAAGACTGAAATCCACCAGTCATCCTGCAATCTCGACTTCTCCTGCTTACACGGGGACTGCCCGTCCTTTGTCACCGTCATTCCCGACGAACACGCGAAACGGGCACCGGCCCGCGGCGTAGAAGACATCGACGCCGATTTGATTCCGTTACCACTCACCGCAACGCCGACCGAGGCGCAGATACGCATCGTTGGAATCGGTGGCACCGGAATCGTCACCATCGCACAACTTCTGGCGACGGCGGCTGCCTTGGAGGGCAAGCATGTGCGCAGCCTCGATCAGACCGGGCTGGCGCAGAAGGGCGGCGCCGTCATCTCCGATCTCAAGGTCTCGTTACAGCCAGTCTTGCGACCGGGCAAGCTCAGCGCACAGTCCTGCGACCTCTACCTGGTGTCTGATCCGTTGGCCGGAACCGACGCGGCCAACCTCAAGGTGCTGTCGCGGCAGCGCACCGTGGCGGTTGTCTCGTCGGCGCAGATCCCCACCGGTCAGATGGTCATCGACACGTCGTTGAAGCTTCCGGACTTCGCCGACATGCACGCGGCGATCATGCAGGAAACCAGCCGCTGCGTGTCGCTGAATGCCGGCGAGTTGGCGCGCGAAGCACTCGGGGATGAGCAGTTCAGCAACGTCGTGATGCTCGGAGTAGCGTTCCAGACCGGCCGGCTGCCCTTGTCGAGCGAAGCCATCGAACGCGCCATCGAAATCAATGGCGTTGACGTTCACCGCAATCATCAGGCGTTCCGCCTGGGCCGACGGCAGGTGGCGCACGGCGCCGACAGCGATCCATCGCCACAAACCTCCAGCGGGGGCGAACACAGCACTTCCGAAGTCGACCTGCAGCGCCTGATCGATCGCCGAGTCGCAGATCTCATCGAGTATCAGGCTTTCGGCTACGCCGAGTTCTACCGGAAGCAGATCGAGCGGGTACGTGAAGCCGAACGTCGTGTCAAACCAGATTCGACGGCGCTTGCCGAGGCAGCAGCACGGTACCTCTACAAGCTGATGGCGTACAAGGACGAATACGAAGTCGCCCGACTCGCATTGGATCCCGAGTTCAAATCGAGTGTCCAACAGCAGTTCGGTGCTACCAGCAAAGCCTATATTCACCTGCACCCACCGGTTATTCGTGCGTTGGGCATGCGTAACAAGCTCCGACTGGGCAACCGCTTCACGCCTGCCTTTCGGCTCCTGAAGGCGATGCGTCGACTGCGCGGAACTCCGTTGGACATCTTCGGCTACACAGGTGTTCGCCGGTTGGAACGCGAGCTCATCGGCGAGTACACCACGATCCTGCACAGGCTGACTGCGGAGCTGACCACCGGCAATCACTCGACCGCGGTCGCGATCGCGAAGCTTCCCGACGGAATTCGCGGCTATGAACAGATCAAGCTTGACAACGTCGATCGCTATCGCAGCCAGGTCGCCACCCTTCTCGAGGAATTCGACACGTTATGAACACCAGAGTTCTGCACCAGCCCAACCACAATGGACACCTTCTCAGCGAGGCGCTCCGTCGACACGCGGATGCCCCGATGCTCACGTCAGGGCTCATCACGCTGACGGGTCGTCAACTGAGCGACGAAATCAGCAGGTACATGCAAGCGGTCGACTCACTGGCCGTCCAGGCTGATTCGTTCGTTGCGGTGCTCGCCCACAACCGCCCTGAGGTCTTGATCGACATTGCGGCAATGCACATTCGCGGCTATCGGCGCGTAGCGTTGCATCCGCTTGGCTCACTCGACGACCACGCTTACATTCTCGAAGATGCCGGCGTCACCTCACTGATCATCGATCCGACGCCGGCTTATGCGCAGCGCGCACTCGCACTCATCGAGCGGGTGGAATCATTGTGTCAAATTCTGACGCTCGGCCCCGTGCCCGAAGAGCTGTCCCACGTCGCAACGGACCTCTGTGCGCAGGCGGCGACGTTCGTACCGCAACCACTGGTTGTCGTCCCTCTGCCGCCTGAACACATTGTCAGTCTGGTGTATACCGGCGGCACGACAGGACGGCCGAAGGGCGTCGTGCTCACGGCGGGCACCTATTTCACGATGACGACAATCCAACTGGCGGAATGGGAGTGGCCGAAGCGCCCCCAGTTCCTCACCTGTACGCCACTCTCGCACGCCGGCGCGACCTTCATCGTCCCCGTAATGGTCAAGGGGGGAACGGTAGCCCTACTTCCCAGATTCGATGCAGCCGCAGTGCTTGAGACGATCGAGAAGAGACGGATCACGGCGCTGATGCTCGTCCCGTCGATGATCTACTCGCTCCTGGATCACCCCGACCTCCGTACCCGCGACCTATCGTCGCTCGAGACGATCTACTATGGCGCCTCCGCAATCAGCCCGACACGGCTGGACGAGGCGATCGAGCACTTCGGTCCGAAATTCGCCCAGTTCTATGGCCAATCCGAGGCTCCGATGGCCATCACCTATCTGCCCACCGACGAACACCAGAAACAACGCCGCACCTCTTGTGGACGGCCGACACAGTTCTCACGCTGCACGCTTCTGAGCGAAGACGGTCAACCGGTGCCGCAAGGTGAGGTCGGTGAAATCTGCGTCAGCGGACCACTACTCAGTCACGGCTACTGGAATCAAGGCCAGATGACCGAGGACACTTTCCGGGACGGTTGGCTGCACACCGGAGATCTCGCTCATGAAGACCCGGACGGCTACTGGTACATCGTGGACCGGGTCAAAGACATGATCATCACGGGCGGATTCAACGTCTATCCACGGGAAGTGGAGGACATCGTCGCGGAACACCCTGCCGTACAGCAGGTCTGCGTCGTCGGAACGCCGGATGACAAGTGGGGTGAGGCGGTTACCGCGGTGATCGTCTTGCGCGCGAAATCCGCCCGGGACGACGGGTACATCGCGGTTCTCACTTCGGAGATCCGCGCAGCAGTCCGAAGCCGCAAGGGGCCGGTTCACTCACCGAAGAGAGTGGTGGTAGTGGACGCCATTCCGCTCACCGGGCTGGGGAAACCGGACAAGAAAGCAGTACGCGGCCTCCTTGAGAGTTTCTCGGCCGCAGGGCGATCAACCGAACCAGCAAATAACCCAACGATGACAGGAGCCCACGAATGAGCGCGATCGACATCGCGACGGAAGCAGCTGTTCCCGCCCGGCACTGGATCAATGCGCAATGGACGGAATCCCGAACAACCGCACAATCCATCAACCCGTCAACCGGCGAAGCCGTCGGACACTACCAAGACGGCGGCGACGACGAAGCGGCGGCTGCCATCACCGCCGCCAGCGCCGCTTTCGAGACGGGGGAGTGGGCCCGCGATGTGAACCAGCGGGCACGTGCCCTATCTCAGATTGCTGATGGCGTGGAGGCGAGATCGTACGAACTTGCGTCGATGATGAGTCAAGAGAATGGCATGTTGTTGTGGCAGACGATGTTCCAGGTCGGCACCGCCGTCCAGTGGTTGCGCTACAACGCCGCGGCATGCCTCATCAGCTCAGATGTGGGGCGTCATGCCGAAATCGGCGCGGACGTGCACTTCCGCTCCATTCCAGAGCCCCTTGGAGTCGCGGGGATCATCACGCCCTGGAATGCGCCGATCACCCTGACCGTGAGGGCCTTGGGGCCTGCTTTGGCTGCGGGGTGCACGACGGTCATCAAGATGCCGGCGCAGACGGCGCTGACCAACACCCTTTTCGCGGAGATCATCGCTGAGTGCTCGGCCATTCCAGCCGGAGTGGTGAACATTTTCACCGAATCGGGTAGTCGCGGTGCGGAGTTGATGGTGAGCTCGCCGAAAGCGGCAGTGATCAGCTACACGGGCAGTACACCGGTCGGCCGGAAGATCGTTGAAGCGAGTGCTGCCACCCTCAAACGGCTCAATCTCGAGCTGGGTGGCAAGACTCCGTTGATTCTGCTCGACGACGCCGATCTCGACGTCGCGATCCCAACCGTGGTGTCTGCCGCAACGATGTTCAACGGCCAGTTCTGCGTCACCGGATCACGGGTGCTCGTGCACCGCGCCATTGCCGATGAGGTCCGGGCTCGGCTCAGTGAGGCACTGGCCGCGATACAGCCCGGTCGAAGCGATGACCCCGCCAGCCAGATCGGACCGTTGATCGACAGGGCGAGCGCAGAGCGCGTCGACCGATTGGTGGAAGATGCTCTCGCGCATGCCGTGCCATTGGTCCGGGGCGGACTCATCACTGATGGGCCGCTGGCCTCCGGGGCGTTCTACCGCCCCACACTGCTCGAAGTGCAGCGGCTCGACATCCCGGTGGTTCAACAGGAACTATTCGGTCCGGTGCAGACATTCGAACTTTTCGATTCCGACGCTGAAGCCGTTCATCGGGCAAATGCAACCGAATATGGTTTGGGTGCAGCGGTATTCACGCGTAAGCCGGGCCGCGCCCATGCCATCGGCCGTGGTTTACAGACCGCCGGTGTATGGATCAATACCTGGGGACTGTTGAACGAGAAGTTCGAGCAGGGCGGGTTCAAGGCGAGCAGCAACGGAGGTTTCCTGTGCGGTCCACGTGCTCTCGAGCAGTTCCAGCAGGTCAAAGTGTATGGGGAAGTTGCTCCCGCGCCAGTGGTTTCGTCTTAGATCAAATACCCAGAAGCTCCAAGACGGTACCTGCACACCGCGATCACACCGGAGATGGAGGGGTGCGCCGGGCTGTGCGCATACGAGCGAGCAACAATTCTGAAAGAGGATGAAGGTAAATGGATTTACGCGACAAGGTGGTAGTGCTGACCGCCGCCGGCGGGGGCATAGGGCGTTCGGTTGCACGGATCTTCGGGCGCTCGGGTTCTCATGTCGTGGTGTCCGACCGCGACAGTGCCGCAGCCAGGGCTGTTGCCGACGAGATCGTTGCCGGCGGGGGTAGGGCAACAGGGGTCGGGTGTGACGTATCGGTCGATGAAGACGTCGCTTCGTTGGCGAATGTCGTGAACGAGATCGGGCCTGTCGACGTGCTGTTCAACAATGCGGGCGTGGCCGCTGCCGGCCCGATCGGCAAAATCCCGCTCGACGACTGGCGATGGATTTTCGAGGTCAACGTGCTCGGGCAGGTTCGCGCGATCAACGCGTTCCTCCCTGGGATGGCCGATCGCAGGTCGGGGCTGATCATCAACACGTCGTCCAGCCTCGCGTTGTTCCCTGAGGCGCCGTTACTGCTGCCGTATATCTGTTCCAAGGCAGGTATTCTCGGATTCACCGAAGCATTGTCCTTGATGTGCACCCCGCTGGGTATCCGGGTGATGGTGCTCGCTCCGCATATCACCGAAACCAACTTTCTGTTCAGCGCCCGACTGAGCGGAATCGAGCCCGAACAGGCAATGCAGATACTGCCGCTTTCCGAGGTGCAACCACCTGAGGCGGTGGCCGATGCACTCTTCCGTGCGATAGCGGCGGGCGAATTCCTGGCCACGAACGCCCCAGACGCCGACTCATTACTGTTGGACCGGGCAGCCGACCGCTTTGAGCCCAAAGTTCGGTCATGCCCCAGTTTGGCCGATCCGATCGCCGGCCTGGCCGGCTTGCTTGCTGGAGCCCGCAATCCTGGGCGGGCGGTCGGTACCAGTGACCGGCTCAGTGATTGACGACGATCAATGATTGCCGATGAATTCCATCTGTGCATGAGGTGGGATGGGCATCCGCACAGCTCGTTTGGTCCGGGGCCCGCCGGGTTTGGGGCACGGATGGCACTATGTCTGCATGCCCGGAGACGCGCCAGAGTTACCGACGTTGAGCGAGGCTGATCAGGCCGCACTGGAGAAATGGCTGCGGGAGCAGCAAATCGGATCGACGGTGACCGACGTGGCGCCGCTGACCGGCGGAACCCAGAACATCGTCGTGGGCATGTGTGTCGACGGACGTCGAATGGTATTGCGGCGACCGCCCTTACACCCGCGGCCGACCAGTGACAAGACGATGCTGCGGGAGATCGCGGTGTTACGCACGCTGGCAGGATCGCCGGTACCGCACCCGGGCTTCATCGCCGCCTGCACCGACCTCGACGTGCTCGGCGTGGTGTTCTACCTGATGGAGGAGGTCGACGGGTTCAACCCGGGCACCGATGTCAGTCCGGAATATGCGGCCGACGCCGACCTGCGCTACCGGGTCGGGCTGTCCTATGCGGGGAGTCTCGCGGAACTGGGCAACGTCGCCTGGGAGGACAGTGAACTGGCCGCCATCCGCCGGCCGGGATCGTTTCTGGCCCGCCAGGTTCCGCAGTTTCTCGGATTGCTCGAGAGCTATCGCCACGAGCAGTATTCGCCCGAGTCGTTGACCGGTGTGGGGGATCTGGCGCAATGGCTTGAGGACAACCGCCCGCCCGACGCCGAACCCGGCATCATGCACGGCGACGCGCACCTCAACAACGTGCTGTTGCGTCGGGACAGGCCCGAACTGGCCGCCTTTATCGACTGGGAGATGTGCACGATCGGCGATCCACTACTCGACCTCGGGTGGATGCTGGTGTGCTGGCCCGACGATCCCAATCCGATCAACGCCGGGTCGGCACTGGCCGCCTTCGGCGGTCTGGCCCATCGCAGCGAACTGATCGAGTCCTACCGCGCCGCCGGAGGCCGACAGACCGACCGGCTGGATTGGTATGTGGCGCTGGCCTGTTTCAAACTCGGCATTGTCATCGAGGGCACCTGGTCGCGGTACCTGGCCGGGCGGGCCAGCCGTGAGGCCGGCGAGCAACTGCATTCCTCGGCGGAGAATCTTCTGGCGCTGGGAACGCGGGTCACCAAGGGGGACAATCCGTTCGAGTGAAGTCAGTACGTGTCGAGCGCGAGCTTGACGGCAAGTGCGACGCCCGCCGCGCCGATCAGAAACCGCAATGGGGTGGCGGGTGCGTGGCGCACCACGATCGGACCCAGTCGGGAGCCGATCAGGCATCCGATGCCCAGCGGCACCACCGCGCCCCAGTGCACCGGAGCGAAGAACACGAAGATGAGCGCGGCGACGGCGTTGGCGACGCCGGAGATGACATTCTTACCCGCATTGGCATGCGCCAGCGTTGCACCACCCGCACGGAGCAACAGCGCGAGCAGCAGCACCCCGGCCGCCGCTCCGAAATAGCCGCCGTAGATGGTGATCAGGAAGATGGCGGCGGCTTCCGACGCCGCCCGGATCCGGTGCTGATTATGGTTGGCGATGCGGGCTTCGCGGTGTTCGCGGCGCGGCAGCAGGATTGCCACGGACGCGAAACCGATCAGGATCGGCACCACCCGTTCGAACCCCTCAGCCGGGGTGGACAGCAGTAGTGCCGCCCCCGCCACGCCGCCGAGCGCGGCGACCGGAATGATCCGCTTGAGCCAGGCCCCCTGTCCGGCCAGTTCTGGCCGTGAGCCCCAGACCGAACCGACACCGTTGAACACCACAGCCACGGTGTTGGTCACGTTCGCCGTCACCGGGGGCAACCCGACCATCAGCAGCGCGGGGTAAGTGGCCACAGAGGCCAGCCCGGCGATGCTGCCGGTGAGTCCGCCGGCGATCCCGGCGAAAAAGAGCAGTGCAACGTCGGCGATGCTCATGCGGCGTCCACTCCGCCGAGACTACGTAGCCATAAAGTGTTTGCCTGACCGGACGGGCTGCGTCTAGCATCGCCAACGTGCCAAGGCGACTCGTAGTAGCAACCCGCAGCGGGGTCTGATCAGACCGACCCCTCGCTGTGGGTCGTTCGCTACTTCGTCGGTCACCTCCTCTGAGCAAGAGAAGACCGGCACATGTATCTCACTTCACCAGCACCGCAATCGGGTGATCCGATGTCGTTTTCGGCCCACTTTTCCACCCCGTTGCCGCGCGGCCTGCGCGATGCGGGCGAATCGACGTCCTGGGAACAGTTCCTGGGTGAATACGCGGCCGGCCCGGGTGCCTTGAAGCTGGGCCAGTGGACCTGCACCGATACGGAGCGTTCAGCCAGCAGGTTAGGGCCCCAGGCTCGCCATTACCAGGCCACGCTGGCCCTGGGCGACACCATCAGTACATTGACCGCGGCCGCCAGCGGCCCCATCGCCGCACTGACCGAGATGCTCTACGAGCGCGGGATCACGGTCGAGACCATGTCGTTTCATCAGTTGCCCACCGGCGGCCTGACCGCGACTTTCATCGAAGGCTGCGACGGCCGGCACAGTGAGTGGGCCATGGGGCTCGCCGACGATCCGATCCAGTCGGCGTTGTCCGCGGTGATCGCCTGCGCCAATCGACTGATGACCGCGGCGTGAGCGGCTACCCGTCGACGAAGGTGACGGTTTCGCTCAACGGCGCGCGGCCGGTGCGGAGGTAGCTGACAGCCGGGTCTTCGTAGCCGATCGACATGCCGCAGAACAAGGTGACTTCGGGCGGCGGTGACAGCACGTCGGCGACTGAGCTGCGGACCTGGGACCAGGCCATCTGCGGGCAGCTGTGCAGGCCTTCTGCGCGCAGCAGCAGCATCACGGTCTGCAGGTACATCCCGGCGTCGGCCCACTGGGCCGGGCCCAGGTTGCGGTCGATGTAGCAGAACAGGGCCGTAGGTGCGCCGAAACAGTCCCAGTTGGCGATCGCGGCGCGTTGGCGGGCTTCCCAGTCGTCGCGGGCGATCCCGAGGGCGCTGTAGCGCTCCTTGCCGAAGGCGGCGCGGCGGTCGCGATACGGCGCCTTCATGTCGGCCGGGTACATCTCGTACTCCCGCTCGTCCCACGGCATGCCGGTCGCGACGCGTTCGGTGGCCCGCTTCTTGAGTTCGGCCAGCGGCGCTCCAGTGACCACATAGATGGTCCACGGCTGGATGTTCGAGCCGGACGGCGACCAGGCGGCGGCCGTCAGCACGCGCTGCAGCACTTCTGCCGGGACGGGTTGATTAGTGAATCCGCGCACCGCCCGTCGGCTGGTGACCGCGTCATAGACGTCCATCATCGGGTGCCTCCCGGAATCATAATCGTCGCGGTTGCGACTATCTTATTCAAGACAATCTCGGGCGAGATTATTCCCGGGTGGGCAGGGCCTCAGGACCCCGGCTGGGGGCTGAACCGGGTGAGGATCTCCTTCAGTTGATCGGCCTCGCCGGGGCGCAATGTCGACACCAGCCGCTCGGCCAGCGGCCGCGCGGCAGCGTGCGCCGCATCGAAAAGTTCGAGGCCCTCGCGGGTGATCTCAACCGCCCGCACCCGACGGTCACCTGGAACCGGCTTACGCACCGCGAGGCCTTTGTGTTCCAGGTCGTCGATGACGCGCATGATGGCGGACTTGTCAGAGCCCGTTGCCTCCACCAGATCCCGTTGTTCGGTCGGGCCGTGATTGACGAGCTCGAGGAGGACCGCGAAATGGCGCATCTCGATTCCGAGCGGGTGGAGCGCCTCCGACATGATCTCCGCCGCATGCCAATGGGCGCGCCTCAGCAGCAATCCGAGAGCGAACGGCGAAGGGTCGCCGGGGCGGTCGGTGGCCCGCGGGGTGGAGGCCCCCCTGGGGGCGTCGGCGGTCATGTCGCGACCGTAGACGCCAAAGACGCCGAATGGCCGGTTATCGCACGGTGATTCGTAGTCCGTGCGACAACCGGCCAAGCGGTGCCGCGCGACTAATGCAGTGGGCGCAGCACGATCGGCATGCCGTCGATCGGCACCGGCATGCCGCCGTAGTCGTAGTGCGGTCGGTAATCCGGGCTGGCGAGCTCCAGCTTGTAGCGACGCAGCAGCCGGTGCATCACAGTCTTGATCTCGAGCTGGCCGAAGACCATGCCGATGCACTTGTGCGCGCCACCGCCGAACGGGGCGAATGCGTAGCGGTGCTTCTTGTGTTCGCTGCGCGGCTCGGCGAAGCGCTCGGGGTCGAACTTGTCCGGGTCGGTCCACAGCTCGGGCAGCCGGTGGTTGATCGACGGCCACGTGACCACGCTCGTGCCGGCCGGGATGAAGTAGCCCAGCAGCTCGGTGTCGCGCACGGCCTCGCGGAAGTTGAACGGCAGCGGCGTCATCATCCGCAGTGACTCGTTGATCACCAGGTCGTAGGTTTCCAGCTTGTCCAGCGACTCGAAGTCCAGCGGTCCGTCGCCAATGCGCGCGGAATCGTCGCGCAGGCGTTCCTGCCATTCGGGATTGGCCGCCAGGTGATAGGCCATTGTCGTCATCGTCGAGGTCGACGTGTCATGCGCGGCCATCATCAGGAAGATCATGTGGCTGATGATCTGGTCGTCGGTGAAGGTCTGGCCGTCCTCGTCGGCGGAGTGACACAGCACGCTGAACATGTCGGTGCTCTCGGACTGGCGCTTCTCGCCGATGCGGCTGGCGAAGTAGTCCTCGAGGGTCTTGCGGGCCTGGATGCCGCGCCACCATTTCAGCGGCGGCACCGATGTCCGCACGATCGCGTTGCCCGCCCGCGTGGTGGTGGTGAACGCGTTGTTGATCGTGGTGACCAGCGCGCGGTCGGTGCCCGCGGGGACGCCCATGAATACCTCGGAGGCGATGTCGAGCGTGAGTTCCTTGATCGCCGGGTGGAACAGGAACCGAGGGTCGTTGGCCACCCAGTCATTCGCCAACACGGCCGAGGCGACCGAGTCGATGTGCGAGATGTAGCCGGTCAGCCTGGTGCGGGTGAACGCCTCCTGCATGATCCGGCGATGGAACATGTGCTCGTCGAAGTCGAGCAGCATCAGGCCGCCTTCGAAGAACGGGCCGATCACCGGATCCCAGGCGCGCTGGGAGAAGTCCTTGTTGCGGTTGGAGAAGACCGCCTGGGTGGCGTCGGGACCGAGCGCCATCACCGAGGACAGGGCGGGGGACTGCGCGTAGTAGAGCGGGCCGTTCTTGCGGTACTGCTCCAGGATGAAGTCGGGACCGCCACGGAAGATCTCGATCATGTGGCCGATGATCGGCAAACCGGAGTCGCCCATGATCGGCTTGAGGCCGCTGCCGGCGGGCGGTTCGGCGAAGACGAACTGGTCCCACTCCTTGGCCTTGAGGCGCTTTTCCAGCGCGCCCATTCCCGGCAACGTGTTGGGCGTCGGGGTGAACCGACGCTTGGCCTGATCGAGCAGGTAATGCGGGGTGCTGATGGTTGTCATGGGCCGCTCCTGACCAACAAAGTCCGACGAAGTGTGGTCGATGTCACCACTTGAGGCCATCCTGACTGTCAGACTTGACGCATGTCAAGTTTTGAACAGGCGCGTCGTGGATGCAAAGGTCTAATGCCATGACCGCCGAATCGATACCGGGGAGCAGCAATGGCTCCACCGGGCGTCCGCAGGCCCGTCGCAGCCGTGGTGACCGGCAACGCGAGGCCATCGTGACGGCTGTGCGGGAACTGCTCGAGGAGCAGTCGTTTGCCGATTTGTCGGTGAGCACCATCAGTGAACGCGCCGGGGTGGCCCGGTCGGGCTTCTACTTCTACTTCGATTCGAAGTACGCGGTGCTGGCAGTGATCGTGTCCGACGCGATGGAACAACTCGCCGCGTTGACCCACAACTACGCGCCCCGCGACGCCGGTGAAACTCCTGCCGCCTTCGCCAAGCGGATGGTCGGAAGCGCGGCCACCGTGTTCGCCACCAACGATCCGATCATGTCGGCCTGCACCGTCGCGCAGAACACCGACGCCCAGATCCGGGACTTGATGAACGACTACGAGGACGCCGTGATCGACCAGATCGTGGGCCTGGTCGAACAAGACGCCGGTGCCCGTCCGATCTCGGACGACCTCCCAGCCCTGGTCCGCACCCTGGTCGCGACCACGGCGATGACGCTTTCGCACGACTCCGCCTTCGTCGGGCGGGGAACCGACCCGGCCCGTGCGCTCGACGTGGTCGAGCGACTGTGGCTCAACGCACTGTGGGGCGGCCAGGACGCTTAGCGCCACAGGTAAGGTCACCGCTATGGGGAGTGATACCGCGGGTAACGCCCGGGCGGACTTTTCGGGGAAAAAGTGCTTGATCACCGGCGCAGCCAGCGGCATCGGACGGGCTACCGCCCTTGCTCTGGCGGCCCGGGGTGCCGAGTTGTACCTGACCGACCGCGATGAGGTCGGGTTGGCCCAGACCGTCGCCGACGCCAAGGCGCTCGGCGCCGAGGTGCCCGCGCACAGAGCGCTGGACATCTCCGACTACGACCAGGTGGCGGCATTCGGCGCCGACATCCACGCCGCACATGCGTCGATGGACGTGGTCATGAACATCGCCGGGGTATCGGCCTGGGGGACCGTCGACCAACTCACCCACCAACACTGGCGCTCGATGATCGACGTCAACCTGATGGGTCCGATCCACGTGATCGAGACTTTCCTGCCGCCGATGGTGCAGGCTCGCCGCGGCGGGCACCTGGTGAACGTGTCCTCTGCCGCCGGCATCGTGGCGCTGCCCTGGCACAGCGCATACAGCGCGAGCAAGTACGGGCTGCGCGGACTGAGTGAAGTGCTGCGTTTCGACCTGGCGCGGCATCGCATCGGGGTGTCGGTGGTGGTGCCGGGAGCGGTGAAAACCGGTCTGGTCCAGACGGTTCAGATCGCCGGTGTGGACCGGGAAGATCCGAACGTGCAGAAATGGGTGGACCGGTTCGCCGGCCACGCCATCTCGGCGGAGAAGGCGGCCGACAAGATCCTGGCCGGGATGACGCGCAACCGGTTTTTGATCTACACGTCGGTCGACATCCGCGCCCTGTACACCTTCAAGCGCATCGCGTGGTGGCCCTACAGTGTGGCCATGCGGCAGGTCAATGTGCTCTTCAGTCGAGCACTACGGCCGAAGTCCGTGCAGCGCTAGCGTTTTCCCCAGTGCCACGAGGGGGTGTTGAGCATGCCGAACCCGTCCACCTTCGTCTCACCCCATTGCTTGTAGAGCTCTATCTCGATCGCGGTGCCCCGCTGCTCATCGGCCGCCGGCGTGGTCTCCAGGAAGTCCAGTAGAGCGCGCGAATGCGTCACCACGACCACCTGGGACTGTTTGGCTGCGGACGTGATGAGGGCGGCCAGCGGCCGGACCAGATCGGGATGCAGCGAGGTCTCCGGCTCGTTGAGCACCATGAGCGACGGGGGACGGGGGCTGGCCAGTGCCGTTGCCCAGAGTAGGAAACGCAGTGTGCCGTCCGATAATTCGGCCGCGCGTAACGGCCGCAGCATGCCGCGCTGACGCAGCTGCAGATCGAACAGCCCGTCGTTGACCGCCACCGAGATGGTGGCCCCGTCGAAGGCGTCGGCTACTGCACGGGCCAGATCGTCGAACGTCGTCTCGATGATCGTCTGAACTGCCGCGGCCAGATCCGAGCCATCGTCGGAGAGCACCGGGGTACGGGTACCGACATGCGGCTGGCGGGCGGGTGCGGCGGCATCGACCCGGAAGCCGTCGTAGAACCGCCAGTCGCGCAACCGGTCCGACACCGCCGACAGTTCCGGAAGTGCGTCCGGATGTGCGTACTCGGCGAGCAGGCTGCGGTAGGAGGGCAGCGAACGGGTCAATTCATCGAAACCTCGACCTGACTGGGCGGCCACCTCGGCATACTCGCGGGTGCGGCGCACCAGCGCCGAGGCCGGACGCAGCACGGGCCCGGCGAAGACCACCTCGCGCTTGATCTCTGGATCGAGCGCGAACGCGGACGGCTCACCACCCGACCCGGCCATCTGCGGCAGGCCGAGGTCCACCAGATAACCGAAATCGTCTGCGGAGAAACCGAGTTCGAGGGACACCGGCCGAGTCCGTGTGGTGCCCTGGGCATGCTCGGACGGCTGTTCCGGGCCCGCCCACAGCACCGATTGCAGCCCGCCCTCGCGGGCAAGCGAACCGATCACCTGGCCCCGCCCGCAGTCCGCCAGTAGCCTCAGCGCCCGATAGATGGAGGACTTTCCGGTGCCGTTGGCGCCGGTGACCACGGTGAGCTCGGCCAGCGGGAGGATCACCTCCCGTAGCGAGCGGTAGCCCCGGATCGCGATCGTCTGCAGCATGGCGTCGAGGCTATTGGTCGGTCCCGACAATCGGGGCGCTGGGAAGCTCGTCCATGGACAGTTCGAGCCGAACACCCAGCAGGCGGATCGGCCGGTCCAACTCGAACTGATCGAACACCGCCAGCGCGGTCTCGGTGATCGCGTCGGCGTCGGTGCTCGGTGAACCCAGCTTGCGGATCTTGGTGCGGGTGTAGAACGTGCTGGTACGCACCGTGACCGCCACCCGGGTGACGATGCGTCCCTGTTCCACCACCTCGTCGAGGGTCCGTCTGGCCAGGTCCCGGATCGCGTCGTCCATCTCACCGCGGTCGGTGAGGTCCTCGGCGAAGGTGATGACGTGACTGCGTGACCGTGGAACCCACGGCTCGGAGCTCACCTCGCTGTCACCGCCACCCTTGGCCAGCAACAGGATCCACAGCCCGGTACTGGGCCCGAAGGCCGCGGTGAGCACGGTGGCATCGGTGGCGGCCAGATCCGCCACCGTGGTGATGCCCAGCGTCGCAAGCTTTTTGGTGGTCTTGGGGCCGATGCCCCACAGCGCATCGGTCGGACGGTCACCCATCACCGACATCCAGTTGGCCTCGGTGAGCAGGTAGACGCCCGCCGGTTTGGCCAGGCCCGTCGCCACCTTCGCGCGTTGCTTGTTGTCGCTGATACCCACCGAGCAGGACAAACCGGTCTCGGCGGCGATCACCGTGCGGATCCGCTCGGCCAACTCGACCGGGTCATTGACGTCGGCGCCCAGATAGGCCTCGTCCCAGCCCCACACCTCCAGCGGGTGGCCGAGATCGCGCAGCAGACCCATGACCTGTTCGGAGGCCGCGTCGTAGGCATCGGGGTCCGACGGCAGGAAGGTGGCATCCGGGCACCTGCGCGCCGCGGTGCGCAGCGGCATCCCGGCGTGCACCCCGAACGCGCGTGCCTCGTACGACGCGCAGGTGACCACCTTGCGGGGTTCGGTGGGATCACCGCTGCCGCCGACGATGACCGGCAGGCCTTGAAGTTCAGGGTGGCGCCGCAACTCGACTGAGGCCAGAAACTGGTCCAGGTCGACATGCAGCACCCAGGCGGTCACGGCGCTAGTGGCCACACAACTTGCGGGCGGTGTCCTGCCAGGCAGTCGTCAGGTGGTCGAGACTCCGCCCGGCGGACAGTTGGTGCTCCAGGTAATCGGGGTTCAGAAGTGCGATCAGGGCGTCAGTTTGGGCATCGAGATCACCTGTGGTGCCGGCGGTTTCGAGCAGCATTCGGACGTGGGTGCGGTGCAGCGTGAACGGGCCGGAGAAGCGCAGCGCGGGATCGCGGATGGCGTCGGACAGCAGCGCCCGATGACTGTGGACGAACCGGAGGCGATCCGCGCCGTAGGCCAGCAGCCGTTCCAGCGGGGGTGCGCCGGGGCCCAGTGGAGGTGGGCCGAACATGAAGGCGTCCTGCTCGGCGGTCTCGTCCTCGTCGAGGAGCACCATCATCAGACCCGCACGGCTTCCGAATCTGCGGAACACCGTGCCTTTCCCGACGCCGGCCTCGACCGCGATATCGTCGGTACTGACCGCGTCGGGGCCGCGTTCGGCGATGAGCCGGCGCGCGGCGTCGAGAATAAGGGCGCGGTTCCGGGCGGCGTCGACACGGCCTGGGCCGCGGTCCTGTGGCGCCGGGTCGATGCCCATGAGCCGGGTCGGGCGGTCGGAGGCTGCCACCACTGAACTTTAACTCAGCCGGAATTAATCGGACCACAGTCCGGTTGATCGTTGCGAGAATCGAGCGAGTCGAGCAAAAGGAGCGTGAACATGGCCGATATCAAGGTGCTGGTGTTGGTAGGGAGCTTGCGGGCGGCGTCGGTCAACCGGCAGATCGCCGAACTGGCGGTGGAGCAGGCGCCCGACGGAGTGGAGCTGCGCATCTTTGATCGGCTGGGGGAGCTGCCCTTCTATAACGAGGACATCGACACCGCCGAGGTGGCCGAGCCGGTGGTGGCCCTGCGGGCGGCGGCCGGCGACGCCGACGCCGCGCTCGTCGTCACCCCCGAATACAACGGCAGCATCCCCGGTGTGTTGAAAAACGCCATCGATTGGCTGTCGCGCCCGTTCGGCAACGGCGCGCTCAAGGACAAGCCGCTGGCGGTCGTCGGAGCGGCGCTCGGGCAGTACGGCGGTGTGTGGGCACACGACGAGACTCGTAAATCCTTCGGCATCGCCGGGCCGCGCGTGGTCGAAGATCTGAAGCTGTCGGTGCCGTCCAAGTCGCTCGACGGCAAGCACCCCAGGGAGAACGCCGAGGTGGCAGAGACGCTGCGCGACATTGTGAGCAAGCTCACAACCGAGGTCGGTTGAGGGGTCGTCTACGCGTTTTGCCGTTTGCGCCGCTTTCCGGCAAAATCTTGCCGCCGGCTGGGTCGTTCCGACCCGGCCGGCGGCTTTGCTATTAGGGGGTCTCGCGCTGTACGGCGGCCGGACTTGTCGGTGGCTGGTGGTACATCTAGGGGCGTGGCGCGACACGGTCTGTCAAGTCGGGCACGACACGCCGTGAACGTGGTTGCTGGCAAGCTTACGACCAGGGAATTTCAGAAATGTTATTCAGAACATGTTGTATGGCTTCGAACTGTCGGCCACTAGGTGTAGTGTCTGTGAGACCGACAGGCCACCACAGTTCGGGAGCCGGCCGGAGCGCAGCGAATCCGGCCGAGTCGGTTTCAAGACCAGCCGGAGAGCGGCTTCGACCGGCAGGAATTTTGGCGGCCCGAAGGTCGCTGAACTTAAGCGAAACGTAAGACCCGATCAGTTGCCAGTCACCTGTCGATTTTTTTTCACTTTCCGCAAGAGGAGCCGTACCGAAGATGACCGTCACCGTGTACACCAAGCCCGCATGCGTGCAGTGCAACGCCACCTACAAGGCGTTGGAGAAGCAGGGCATCGAGTTCGAGAAGGTCGACATCACCCTCGACAGCGAGGCCCGTGACTACGTCATGGCGCTCGGTTACCTGCAAGCCCCCGTTGTGGTGGCCGGTAACGACCACTGGTCGGGCTTCCGTCCCGATCGGATCAAGGCACTGAGCACGGTCGCGGCGACCGCATAACGGAAGGCATCACCACCACGGGGGAAGGACGGAGGACACGATGAGCCATCTCGTCTACTTCTCCAGCGTCTCGGAGAACACCCACCGCTTCGTCCAGAAGCTGGGATGGCCCGAAGATCGCGTCACCCGAATCCCGCTGCACGGCCGCATCGAGGTGGACGAGCCCTACGTTCTGGTCCTGCCCACCTACGGCGGCGGCCGTGCCACTCCCGATATCGACAACGGTGGCTACGTCCCCAAGCAGGTCATCGCCTTTCTGAACAATGAACACAATCGGTCGTTGATCCGCGGCGTCATCGCCGCGGGCAACAACAACTTCGGTGCGGAGTTCGCGTACGCGGGCAATGTCGTCTCGCGCAAATGCGGTGTGCCGTACCTCTATCGCTTCGAACTCATGGGAACCCCGGACGATGTCGAAGCAGTCCGTGCGGGGTTGAAAGACTTTTGGAAGGACCAGACGTGCCACCAACCGTCACAGCTGCAGAGCCTGTAACCGCTCCCGGGCACACCCTGCCCGGAGAGACCGATTACCACGCGCTCAACGCGATGCTGAATCTGTACGACGCCGACGGCAAGATTCAGTTCGACAAGGATGTGCGGGCTGCGCGGGAGTACTTCCTGCAGCACGTCAACCAGAACACGGTGTTCTTCCACAGTCAGGACGAGAAGCTCGATTACCTGATCGAGAAGGAGTACTACGAGCGCGAGGTGCTCGACCAGTACAGCCGCAACTTCGTCAAGAGCCTGCTCGATCGGGCCTACGCCAAGAAGTTCCGGTTCCCCACCTTCCTCGGTGCGTTCAAGTACTACACCTCCTACACGCTCAAGACCTTCGACGGTAAGCGCTACCTGGAGCGTTTCGAAGATCGCGTCGTCATGGTGGCGCTGACCCTGGCCGCCGGTGACACGGTGCTGGCCGAGAAGCTCGTCGACGAGATCATCGACGGCCGCTTCCAGCCGGCCACCCCCACGTTCCTCAACTCGGGTAAGAAGCAGCGCGGCGAGCCGGTGTCCTGCTTCCTGCTGCGCATCGAGGACAACATGGAGTCCATCGGTCGCTCGATCAACTCGGCCCTGCAGCTGTCCAAGCGCGGTGGTGGAGTTGCCCTGCTGCTGACCAACATTCGTGAGCACGGCGCCCCGATCAAGAACATCGAGAACCAGAGCTCGGGCGTCATCCCGATCATGAAGCTGCTGGAGGACTCGTTCTCCTACGCCAATCAGCTCGGCGCCCGCCAGGGTGCCGGTGCGGTGTACCTCCACGCACACCACCCCGACATCTATCGGTTCCTCGACACCAAGCGCGAGAACGCCGACGAGAAGATCCGGATCAAGACGCTCTCGCTCGGTGTCGTGATCCCGGATATCACCTTCGAGCTGGCCAAGAAGAACGAGGACATGTACCTCTTCTCGCCGTACGACGTCGAGAAGGTCTACGGCGTTCCGTTCGCCGACATCTCGGTGACCGAGAAGTACTACGAGATGGTCGACGACGCGCGGATCCGCAAGACGAAGATCAAGGCGCGCGAGTTCTTCCAGACGCTGGCCGAGCTGCAGTTCGAGTCGGGCTACCCGTACATCATGTACGAGGACACGGTGAACCGGGCCAACCCGATCGCCGGCAAGATCACCCACTCCAACCTGTGCTCGGAGATCCTTCAGGTCTCCACGGCCTCGGAGTTCAACGACGATCTGTCCTACTCCAAGGTGGGCAAGGACATCTCGTGCAACCTCGGGTCGATGAACATCGCCAAGACGATGGATTCACCGGACTTCGCGCAGTCCATCGAGGTGGCGATCCGGGCGCTGACCGCGGTGAGCGATCAGACCCACATCTGGTCGGTGCCGTCGATCGAGCAGGGCAACAACAGCTCGCACGCGATCGGCCTGGGACAGATGAACCTGCACGGCTACCTGGCCCGTGAGCGGATCCACTACGGCTCCGAAGAGGGTATCGACTTCACCAACATCTACTTCTACACCGTGCTGTTCCACGCGCTGCGGGCATCGAATCTCATTGCGATCGAACGCGGTAAGAGCTTCGGCGGGTTCGAGGACTCGAAATACGCGTCGGGGGAGTTCTTCGACAAGTACACCGCTCAGGTGTGGGAGCCGGCGACCGACAAGGTTCGGCAGATCTTCGCCGATGCGGAGATCCACATCCCGACGCAGGACGACTGGAAGCAGTTGAAGGAGTCGGTGCAGAAGCACGGCATCTACAACCAGAACTTGCAGGCCGTCCCGCCGACCGGGTCGATCTCGTACATCAACCACTCGACGTCGTCGATCCACCCGGTGGCGAGCAAGATCGAGATCCGTAAGGAAGGCAAGATCGGCCGGGTCTACTACCCGGCGCCGTACCTGACCAACGACAACCTGGAGTACTACCAGGATGCGTATGAGATCGGGTACGAGAAGATCATCGACACCTACGCCGCGGCCACCCAGCACGTGGACCAGGGGCTTAGCCTGACGCTGTTCTTCAAGGACACCGCCACCACCCGCGAGGTCAACAAGGCGCAGATCTACGCCTGGCGCAAGGGAATCAAGACGCTCTACTACATCCGGTTGCGCCAGATGGCGCTGCAAGGCACTGAGGTTGAAAACTGCGTCAGCTGCATGTTGTGACGAAGCGTCGCTGACGGCAGCTTTTCGTGATCGCTGAACCTCCGACCGGTGGACTGATCTACGGTGTCAGGCTCCGGTCGGAGGTTGTGTATCGCTATGTAGGTCTCACGACGAAAACTGCGAACGTTCGGCTTCGGCAACACTTCAAAGTCGCTGCCGCTGGGCGGAAGACGCCATTTTACGACTGGCTACGCAAGCAGGATCGCGACAGCGTCATTGCAGTTCCACTGGACTGGGCGGACGGACTCGACGAGCTTGGTGAGGCCGAGATTGCCTGGATAGTCCTTCTCCGGCAGGAGGGACATTCGTTGTTGAACCTGGCGGACGGCGGCCTTGGACCGACGGGCGTGGAATGGACGCCGGAGATGCGAGAGGCTGCGAGGATCCGATCGACCGGTCGCAAGGTTCCCAGTCGATTTGGTGAGGAGAATCCGTTCTATCAGCAGAAGCACTCCGTCGAGCAACGAGCGAAATGGTCCGCGGCGCGCAAGGGGACCAACGTTGGCGCTGACAATCCGAATTACGGGAAGTTCGGAGCTGACCATCCCAGTTTCGGTCACGTGATGTCGGAAGAGGCCAAGGCCAACCTTTCCGAAATGCGGAAGGGCACCGGAAATCCGAACTTTGGGCGTACTGCGAGCGGAGAAACGCGCGCCAAGATGTCCGCAGCTCGGAAAGGCCGGCCGATGCCGTCGAGTCGGCGCAGTGCTCACACGCGTCATCACACAAACAAGGGCGTGTTCAAGGAAACGTGCCAACACTGCCGCGATGATCGGGCGACTCCGCCGCCGCGGACATTAGATTAAGTCTGGATGGCGCCGTAGCACCATGCACGCAGATCGAATGGCCAGTTTTTGCACGCAAGTCACGAAAAGGTGTGCAACAACTGGCCATTCGGCATCAGAGGGCTGTGGGCCGGTAGGCCGGTCTACTGAACCGGCACGTACACCTTTGTCCGCAGGCGGTCTTCGGGTACATCGCGCGGGTCGTCGAGGTACACGTTGTAGTGGTGTGTCGTGATGTCGTCAGCGGTACGCGTCAGGGTCAACCCGTGCTCGGCCATGTACGCGCCGATGAGCTCGTGCGCCCGCGGGATCGCCTCGGCGTACGGTCCCGTGACGCTGGCCACCACGGCCCGTCGAGCGGGGACAACGAGCACGCTCAGTGGATCCCGGGCCGTGGCGTCGGCGGGAACCTCGACGAACACCGATTCGTCGACATCCGATTCGCGGAACTCGTCGTCGTGTTCGATGCATCCGCCCAACATGCCCGGCGTGATGTCCTGCTCGGCGATGGCGGGCATTAACCGCTCCCACAGCTGCCCCTCAGCGGCGTAGGTCGGAACGGTGTCCCGCAGGTACGCGATCGTGCGGGCGGGAACGGTCTCTTCGGTGACGCTGTCTGTCATGGTGAGCTCCTTCTCGGAAAGTAGATGGTCGATGAGCCGGAGCCGCGCGTTCGCCTTCTCGGCCGCCGCGACCAGTTCGATGCGTTGGGCCGCGAGGGCTGCGTCGAACGCCGCGGTGCCGCGAATGGCGAGCAGGGCTCCGATGGCGGACACGCCGAACTCGATGTCGCGGAGCCGCCGGATCGCGGCTGCTTCGGCCAGCTGCGCCGCGGCGTACCGGCGGTAGCCACTGATTGCGTCCACCTGTGCGGGCACCAGAACACCGTGAGTGTCGTAGTGGCGCAGCATGCGAACGGAGATACGGCTCAGCGAGGAGAACCTGCCGATCGATATCAAAGACGGGGTGTCGGTCACGGCTACGACTGTGCCCTCTCACATGGTGTGAGAGTCAAGCCTGGCTTTCCCGTGCGTATCTGCACCAGACAACCCCGGCATTTCGCAGACACTCAGGGCGAATGGCCAGTTGTTTCACGCAAATCTCGAAAATGTGTGTGCTAACTGGCCATTCGGTATTGGAAGAACGTGGGATCGCAGGTCGGTTCGGCCTCTAGACTCCGGCGAATGGCCACACTGCGTGATCTGAGCACCTGGCTGCCCGCCCTGGAAGCGCAGTTGCGGTCCGCGCCGCGCGGTGTCGACGTCGTCGAGTTCAGGGGAAGCCTCGGGCCGCGCGGAGCCGGCGGGATGCTACTCATGGATGGCAAATCCCCGGGCGACAATCAGTCCCATCGCGGGCTGTATGACGAGCTTGCCGCCGTTACCAAGCAGTTCGAGGTCGAGCGCGCGGGTATTGTCCTGCGGTCCAGCCGATCCGGCCTTCGTGAAGTTGACCTCGTCGAGCGGCCGGCCTGTGTCGAGGAATCTAGTTACCCTCAGTCCCGCGTAGAGCCAGGTGTGCTCGTCTTGAAGGAGGGGGCCCAGCCCGGCCTCTATCGCCGTCAGCCCGACTTGACCGCGGCGGTCGGTCCAGCGCCCAGTGCCGACCCGGCCGCACTGAGCCGGTTGGTCGCCCAGCAGAACCCGCATGCCACACCGGCTGCAGCCGAGGAGTTGGCGGCGGTGTGTCGCTTGCCAGGGTGATGGGACCACCTGATTGCCAGGGGGATGGGACCACCGTGGCGCGTTATCGAGGATGCTCG
>NZ_LQPP01000036.1 GCF_002102345.1 Mycolicibacterium peregrinum | reverse complement strand
ACAACCTCAACTACCGGGGCGGCGTCGTCCTCAATGCCATCGTGGCCTGGCTCAAACGGTTATGAGACATGCCCTAGGCGGCTACGGGGCTACGGTGAGCCAGTCGGCGAAGCCGGAAGGATCGTGGCGGCCGAGTGCGCCGTGCTCGAACAGGCCCCAGCCCTCGACCGGTGCACCGTTGCCTTCGGTGCAGACGGCGCGGCCTACGTGGTCGATCACGCCGAACGCTGTGCGGCCGACGACCGCCGGATCGGTCATGTCGTAGGTGCGCCGTTCGGTGAACTTCTCGCCCTTCCACACGCCGTGGATCCAGTCGACGTCGCCGCCGTAGCCGCCGCCGACGTGGATCGGCACCGGCAGTTTGGATTCCACGTCGAACCGGACGGGGGTGCCGTCGGGCGTGGTGGCCTCGATGGTGGCCCCGGTCGGGATCCGGGTGCCGGAGCGGTAGTGGATCTTCACTCGCGGCCAGCCGAGCTGCTCGACGCGGCCGTCCTTGAAGACCCGGCTGCAGTCGTTGAGCGAGCGGAACCCGCTGGGGTCCTCCTGGATGATGAACACGATCGAGAAGTCGTCGAACGCCATCGGGACGTACAGCCACCACATGCCTTCGAACGGTGGGTCCGCCGGACGCCCCGCAGGCTCGGCCTCACCGACCGGGCGGATACCCCAGGACCGGTCGCGGGAGCCGATCCAGGTCTCCGGGTCGACGTCGATGCGCTGGCCGTCGATCTCCAGATAGCCGCTCCAGGAACCTGTTTGGGCGAAACGCTGGGCGTCGAGCGTGACCCGGTTCCCTTGACGCATCAGGTGCGGCTGCTCCTGCACCACGTCGAACAACCCGTTCCAGGTGAGGTCCGCGGCGACACCCTCGGTTTCATCGAGGACGATGCGGATCTTGCGCAGCGGTTCGGTGACCTCGACGCGGTAGCCCAGCACGTGCTGGTTGAGCCGGTCCTGATCGATCGCGTCGGACAGGTGCACGGCGGTCTGCTCGTCGCCGCGGCGTACCAGGAAATAAGCGTCCTTCACCCCGAGGTTGGGGTAGTAGCCGAGACCGGTGATGACGAAGATGTCGCCGGTGCGGTCATGGGCGTTGAAATACGAACGGTCGTAGAAGTTTCGGTCGGAAGACCCGGGCCAGGCGATCGGCTGGGGGACTTGGTGGACGGGGTATTCGTCCATCGGGCCGAGCATTTAGGACTCCTCGATCAGGCGCCGCAGCAACGGCGCGTGGTAGAACATCGTTTCGACGTCGTCGGGCTTCTCGGTCTCGCCGAAGTGCACGCGCCGGGCGCCGGTGCGCATGAACACGCAACACCAGATGACGCCCGAGTAGATGTAGAACCAGCGCAGGTCGCTGAGTTCGGCACCGGTCAACTCACGGTAGGTCGCGCGGACATCTTCCTCACGCATCACGTCGGGCAGACCGGGCAATCCGGCCATCCCCGCGAGCTCCTGAAACACCATGTGCGCAAAGATGATCCAGGAGACGTCGAGTTCACGAGGGCCGATGGTGGCCATCTCCCAGTCCAGTACGGCAGCCGGCCGGAAGTTGTCGTAGAGCACGTTGCCGATGCGGGAGTCGCCCCAGATCAGCACGGAGTCCGTCGCCGCCACATCCTCGGGGAAGTTGTCCTCGAGCCACTGCAGTGCCCGCTCGACCAACGGGGAACGGCCGATGTCGGGGACCGAGAATTCGTACCAGTCCTTCAGCCAGCCGAAGTGCCGGCGCAGTGGGGTGTCACCGGGCGGATCGATCTCGGACAGGAACCCGAACCGCTCCGCGGCGTCCGGGATCGCGTGCAGCTTGGCGAGCACCGCCACGGTGCTGTCCTGCAGTTCGCGCTGGCGTTCGATCGGGGCGTCGGCGAACCAGTTCCCGCCGAAGGTGTAGGGCATGACATCGGGCGGCACCTGGCCGTCGACCCGGTCCATCAGGAAGAACGGTGTGCCCAGCACCTCGCCGGTGGTGTCCATCCAGCGAACGTTGGGCACGGGCACGTCGGTGAGTTCGCCGACCTGCCGCATCACCTCGAATTGGTGGTCAAGGCGGTACGACGAGAACACCGGAACGTCGTCCTGGGTGGGGGCGACGCGGGCCACCCACTTTTGCTCCTTCGGCTCGCCGTTCTCCTCCCAGCGTCCGGTCAGCATGATCGTTTCTGAGGACATACCGTTGGAGTCCACACCGCTTTCCACGGTGATCTCGGGGGTGACACCGCCCGGCATCACGGTGGACAGCCATTTCGACAGCACCGAGGGGAGGGTGGTGACGTCGCGGCTGGAGCGTTGCAGGTGGTCGACGTTCTCCACAGGAGCGTCCACGGCCTCGTTTGCCATTCAACTGTTCCTTACGGCCACAATTACGATACTGTTAGTAGCGTTATGAAAGCAGAGCCATCACCGGTTGGCAAGACCGCCGGAGCGGGGCGTCCCCGTGACCCGCGCATCGACGCTGCCATATTGCAGGCCACCGTGGACCTGCTTGTCGAAATCGGTTACGCGAACCTGACGATGGCCGCGGTTGCCGAGCGCGCGCAGACCACGAAAACCGCGCTGTACCGCCGGTGGTCGAGTAAGGCCGAGTTGGTCCACGAGGCGGTGTTCCCCGCGACCGCGTCGGGCCTGACCGCGCCGGCCGGTGACATCGCCGCCGACATCCGGGCGATGATCGGCGCCGCCCGCGATGTATTCACCAGCCCGGTGATGCGTGCGGCCCTGCCCGGACTGGTCGCCGACGTCGTCGCCGACACCGACCTGAACTCCCGCGTGATGCAGCGGTTCGCCGGAACGTTCGTCACCGTGCGGGCCAGGATTGTCGACGGCATCGTGCGGGGTGAGGTCCAACCAGATGTCGACCCCGACCGCCTCGTGGAGCTCATCGGCGGGTCGACCATGCTGCGGATGCTGCTGTGGCCCGAACGTGAACTCGACGACGAGTGGGTGTCGCAGACGGCGGCCATCCTGGTGCACGGGGCGACCGTCAAACCATGACGCCTGACGCCTTTACGTCACACTGAGGACAAATCTTCCGGGCGCTCCCGGCGCCGCATAACCTGCGGCCACGTGACTGTTACCGACCCACGTTCACTGGCGACCGCCAAGCCGAGTGCGCGCACCGTCGCGTTGGGCAGTGCGGTCGGCACCACGATCGAGTGGTACGACTTCTACCTGTACGCCACGGCCGCGGCCCTGGTCTTCAAACCGCTGTTCTTCCCGAATATCTCGTCGACGGCAGGCACACTGGCCTCGTTCGCGACCTACGCCGCGGGGTTCGGGGCCCGGCCCCTGGGCGCCCTGATATCGGGCCACTACGGAGATCGGCTGGGCCGCAAATCGGTTCTGGTAGCGGCACTCGTCGGCATGGGCCTCAGTACCTTCGCGATCGGACTGCTGCCGACCTACGCCCAGGTCGGGCTGATCGCACCCGTGCTGCTGGTGTTCCTGCGGTTGCTCCAGGGTCTGGCGGTGGGGGCCGAATGGGGTGGTGCGGCATTACTTTCGGTGGAACACGCGCCTGCCGGTCGACGCGGTCTGTTCGGCAGCTTCACCCAATTGGGTTCGCCGGCGGGCATGTTGTTGTCGACGGCGGTCTTCTACCTCACCAGGACAATCACCGGACCCGACACCTTCCTGGCCTATGGTTGGCGAATCCCCTTCCTGCTCAGTGCCGTTCTGGTCGTCGTCGGTCTGGTGATCCGGCTGAGGCTCACCGATGCCGAGGTGTTCACCGATGTCCGAGACCGCGGTGAGGTGGCGCGGCTGCCGGTGCTGGAGGTGCTGCGCACCCAACCGCGCAATGTGTTGATCACCACCGGACTGCGGTTCTCACAGATCGCCCTGTTCGTCCTGCTGACCACGTATTCCTTGACCTATCTGCAGGATTCGTCGTCCGCGGGCAGCCAGGTCGGCTTGACGGCCGTCTTGATCGCGTCGGCCATCGGCCTGGTCAGTACCCCGGCGTGGGCAATGCTGTCCGACCGGATCGGCCGGCGGCCTCCGTATCTGTTCGGTGCGGTGGCCGGTGTGCTCGCCCTCATCCTGTTCTTCGTCGCGGCGGACACCGGGTCCCACATCGCGATCGTGTTGTCGATCGTGTTCGGCGTCAACGTCGCCCACGACGCCATGTACGGGCCGCAGGCCGCCTGGTTCGGGGAGCTGTTCGATACCCGGGTGCGCTACAGCGGCGCCTCGTTGGGGTATCAGATCGGTGCCGTGCTTTCGGGTGGTTTCGCACCGCTGATCGCGGCGGCGCTGCTGGTCGCAGGCGGCGGCAGCCCGTGGCTGATCGTCGGATATTTCGTGGTGCTGACGGCGATCACGTTCGCGGCGGCCTATTTCGCGCGGGAAACGCATCGGGACGAGATCGGGGATGCGCGATGAGCAGGATCTATCTCAACGCCTTCGACATGGCCTGCGTCGGACACCAGTCCGCGGGTTTGTGGCGCCACCCCGAAGACCAGGGCTACCGGTACCGCGAACTCAAGTATTGGACGGATCTGGCCCGCACGCTGGAGGCCGGCGGCTTCGATGCGTTGTTCCTGGCCGACGTGCTCGGCGTCTACGACGTGTACGGCGGATCGCGGGATGCCGCGGTGGCCGACGCCGCACAGGTACCGGTCAACGACCCGACACTGGCCGTTTCGGCGATGGCGGCGGTCACCGAGACCCTGGGATTCGGTGTCACGGTGTCGTTGACCTACGAGCAGCCCTATGCGCTGGCGCGCCGGTTCTCGACGCTTGACCACCTGACCGACGGCCGGGTGGCCTGGAACATCGTCACCTCCTATCTCGACAGTGCCGCCAGGAATCTGGGGCTGGATGCCCAGATCCCGCACGACGAGCGCTACGAGATCGCCGAGGAGTACCTCGAGGTCTGCTACAAGCTGTGGGAGACATCGTGGGAACCCGGCGCCGTCGTCCGTGACCGGGAGCGGGGCGTGTTCACCGACCCGGCGAAAGTCCATGACATCGAGCACAAGGGGCGCTACTTCAGCGTCCCAGGGCCGTTCCTGTGCGAACCGTCTCCGCAGCGCACCCCTGTGCTGTTTCAGGCGGGTGCCTCGCCGCGAGGGGTCCGGTTCGCCGCGGCGCATGCCGAGGCGGTGTTCGTTTCCGGCCCGACGCCCGAGATTGTCGCCGAGCCGGTCAAGGCGTTGCGCGCCGCTGCGGCCGAGCATGGACGGGATCCCCGATCCATCAAGGTTTTCACGATGCTGACCCCGATCGTCGCAGAGACCCATGAGGCGGCCGTGGCCAAGCTGGACGACTACCGGAAGTACGTCAGCGCGGACGGTGCGCTGGCGCTGTTCGGCGGCTGGACCGGGGTCGATCTGGCCGAGCTCGGTGCCGACGAACCGCTGAGATACGTGCAGACCGAGGCCAATCGTTCGGCGCTGGCATCGTTTACCACGCCGGACCGGAACTGGACGGCGGGGGAGTTGGCCGACGAGGTCGGTCTGGGCGGGCGTGGCCCGGTGGTGGTGGGCTCACCGACGGAGGTCGCCGACGAACTCGAACGCTGGGCCGACGAGGCCGACGTCGACGGGTTCAACCTGGCCTATGTCACCACACCGGGCACCTTTGTCGACTTCGCCCGCCATGTCGTGCCCGAACTGCGTCGTCGCGGCAGGGTGCCCGACCACGGTGAGCGGGTGACACTCCGTGAGCATCTGGGTGGGGTCGGACCGTTGCTCTCGCCTGACCATCCCGGCGCCGCGCACCGGCCGCCGTACTGGGCGTAAGGCATTGACATGAACCACGGTTGAGGTCCGACACTGGTGGAATGAATCTGAAGGACCGACAGGACATCAGGGCCGTCATGGCCGCCACCACCGACCTGTGGGTAGCGCACGACATGGATGGCTGGGGTCGGTATTTCACCGAGGATGCCGACTTTGTCGCGCACAGCGGATTGTGGTGGACTTCGCGTCAAGACAATGTCGAAGGGCACCGCAATGTTCCGGAATCCGTTGTCCGGCAGAAGCACAACTACACCCAGCGGGTCGAGGCCATCGATGAGATCGCACCGGGGGTGGCGCTGGTGCACACCCGCTGGGACTGGCCCGACCACGTCCAGCCGGGTGCCCAGGCACAGGACCGCAGCGGCATCATCAGCTACGTCCTCGTCGAGAACGACGAGCGCTGGCTGATCCGTTCCGCCCACAACACCCGGGTGAGTTAGCGATGGCCGTGCAACCGTTTCCCTCCGATTGGCAGACCGCGCTGGTGTTGGTGGCGCACCCGGATGATCCCGAATACGGTGTCGGGGCTGCCGTCGCGAAGTGGACCGACGAGGGTAAGTCCGTCAAGTACGCGCTGGCTTCGCGCGGTGAGGTCGGCATCGCCGGTATGCCGCCCGAACAGGCCGGACCGCTGCGGGAGGGAGAGCAGCGGCGGTCGGCCGCCACCGTCGGCGTCGATGACGTGTCGTTCTGGGACTTTCCGGACAGCAACATCCGCGACACTCCCGAACTGCGGGCGAAGATCGCCGAGACCATCGTGGCGGTGCGTCCCGACGTCGTCGTCACCCTCTACAGCGGGCCCAGCTGGGCGCCCGGCGCACCCAATCAGCGTGACCACATCGAATTCGCCCACGCCGTCGCGGCGGCGTACGACAGCTTGACCGACCCGCCGGCCTGGCTCTTCGAGAACGGCCCGGACCCGTCGCACTGTGAGGTCGTCGACGGCTATACCGATGTGGCAGTGAGTTCTCTTGCCGCCCATGAGGTTTACCTGTCGGTGCTCGACCCGCAGACTCCCGTCGTCGAACAGGCCCGGCAACAGGTGGAGATGTCGACGCCCGCCCTGCCGGGATTCGGCGGGCGCACCGTCGGCTTCATTCTGAAGCGGCATCGCTGAACCGGGCAGGAGCCGGCCTACCATCGCAGCTGTGCGTGCAGTGGTCTATTCCGATGTGGGCGGGCGGCCCGTCGTGGTCGACGTGGCCGATCCTGAGTGTTCCGACGACGGGGTGGTCGTCGAGGTGGCGGCCACCGGCGTGTGCCGGTCCGACTGGCACGCGTGGCGGGGCCACGATCCGGTGGCCTTGCCGATCATTCCCGGACATGAATTCGCCGGGACCGTCGTGGCGGTGGGCGCCGAGGTGGCGGGCTGGCAGGTGGGCGATCGGGTGACCGCGCCGTTCGTCCTGGGTTGCGGTCGCTGCGAGTTCTGCGTGTCCGGCAATGCCCAGGTGTGCCCCGACCAGCTCCAGCCGGGGTTCACTCTGCCCGGCTCCTTCGCGCAGCGGGTCGCGGTCCCGCGGGCGCAGGCCAACCTTGTCCGTCTGCCCGACGCGGTCTCGTTCGTGGCAGCGGCCTCGCTGGGGTGCCGGTTCGCGACCTCGTACCGAGCCCTGGTCACCCACGGTGAGGTGCGGCCCGGGCAGTGGGTCGCGGTTCACGGGTGCGGCGGGGTAGGCCTGTCGGCAGTGATGATCGCGAAAGCGTTCGGCGCCAAGGTCGTTGCCGTGGACCGTAGCGCCCAGGCGCTCGACGTCGCGAACCGTCTCGGAGCCGATGAGCTGATCAATTCCACCGAGATCCCCGGCACCGCAGCGGAAGTGGTGCAACGGACCGGTGGCGGTGCACACATCGGGGTCGACGCGATCGGACATCCTGCGGTCGCGGCGGCCTCCGTGGCCTCGTTGCGGCGGCGCGGCCGGCACATCCAGGTCGGGCTCCTGCTGGGTGATGCGGCACAGACCGCGCTCCCGATGGACCGGGTGATCGCCCAGGAACTCGCGATCCTCGGGTCGCACGGCATGCCTGCCGTCGACTACCCGGCAATGCTGGGCCTTCTCGCGTCCGGTGCACTGCAACCGGAGTTGCTGGTTACCCGGTGTGTGGGACTCGATCAGGCGGGCGCGGCGATGGCCGCCATGGACACGCCCACCGGGCCGGGGATGACGATCATCGAGCCGGCCTCGACGGGCTAGTTGTCGATCTGGCCCCGGTTACGCTGGGCCACCGCCTGATAGCGGTCACCCAGGCCGTCGAAATCCCGGGTCTGCGCGCCGGCGATCTCCTGCTCGGCGGCGAGCGCGGGACCGACGATCGGCTGGCTGCCGCGGGTGTAGATCTCTTTGAGGCCGGCCATGGTCGGTCCCGGCACCTCGGCGATCTGACCGGCCAGTTCCAGAGCCCGCTCCAGTAGCCGCTCGTGCGACACGACCTCGGTGACCAGGCCGAGGCGTTCGGCGCGCGCGGCGTCGATGACCTCCCCGGTCATCGACAGCCGGCGCGCCATGGCCGCACCCACCACGTGAGGCAGTCGTGCGGTCATCCCACCGCCGGGCAGGATGCCGACCCGGGCGTGGGTGTCGGCGAACACCGCCCGCTCGGAGGCGATCAGGAAGTCGCAGCCCAGAGCCATCTCCAGCCCACCGGTGAACGTCGCTCCGTTGATTGCCCCGATGATGGGGGTGCGCAACTCGCCGGTCTTGGTGATGCAGTTGTGCGACCGGAACCTCTCGAAGTACTCCATGCCGAGCGTCTGTGCCTCTTTGAGGTCGACGCCGGCGCAGAACGCGGGGTCGGTCCCGGTGAGCACGATCGTCCGTACGGCCGGGTCGGTATCGGCGTCGTCCAGGGCGCGGTGCAGCTCCTCGATCAGCTCGCGTCCCAGCGCGTTCCGCGACTGTGGACGATTCAGGGTGAGGACCCGGATGGCGTCGTGGTCAGTGGTCAGGACGGTGGTCATGAGTTCGAATGTAGCCCGTCGACTCCAGTGGCGGAGAAAGTGCTGTCCGTTGGCTCGTAACTTGCTGTGAGCCTGAGTAATTCGAGTAGCCGAGTACGCGCGCGATTTACCGCCGGTCAATGCATCCTGAGGTACAGCCGCAGTCCGACCGCGCTCGACGCCGAAGGAGTTCCATCATGTCGACCGTCCGCGCCTCCAATGCCGTGCTCGCCGTCAACGCCTTCTGCGGTGACGCCAAAACCCTGCTGGCCTTCGACCTGACCGCCTCGGCGCGTACCGGTTTGGCCGGATTCACCGTCGAGGTTCATCCGCCCGGAGTTCCGCCGTACTACGTCGACAACAATCTGCGGTTGGCCGCGTCGCCGGCGCATGCCCAGGTACCGGGACAGTCCCCGTTCTCGAGTGTGAACGCCCCGATCCACAAGTTTCGCTGGGTGCATGTGCCCGGCCTCGTACATCAGGGCGGCTCACCGGCCTTCGGTGCGTACACCTATGTCGTCACCCCGCGCTACTTCAATGGTGACGGCGCCCTGCAACCGCTGGACTCGAGCCGCGCGGTGGCCGTCGAGGTGGAAGTCGGCCCCTTCGTCAAGGGCAACCTGGCAGCCGGTTTCACCCGCGGCTATGTGCAATCCCAGGCGTTCGTCCGGCATTTCGGGTCGGCCACACACCTGCGGCCTGCGGACGATTCGTTGATCTTCGACACCTCGACTGCGGCAGCCGCCGGACCGGGTGGCCAAACCTACAGTTACACAGAGGAATACGAGTGGCTGGGGTTCACGGCTCGCAAGCATGTCCTCGATCTGTTGTCCGAGGCGCAGTCCGATCCGTCGCTGTCGGTCGACGTCTTCGCCTACGACCTCAATGAACCCGACGTGTGTTCTTTGCTGCTCAAGCTGGCCGCGAGCAATCAGGTCAGGA
Source organism: Mycolicibacterium peregrinum (assembly GCF_002102345.1). Taxonomy (GTDB): domain Bacteria; phylum Actinomycetota; class Actinomycetes; order Mycobacteriales; family Mycobacteriaceae; genus Mycobacterium; species Mycobacterium peregrinum. Next base: position 84,674 of record NZ_LQPP01000036.1, on the reverse strand, counting down.
TCATTCTCGACAACTGCCCCGAGCACCACAACACCACCAGCCCGACACCCGAGGACCAGTTCTACGACTTGTTCATCGCGCAGGCGGGCACCGACTCGACCCTGCGGGGCCACTTCAGCCGCTACGCCCACGACAAGGTGCTGGTGGTCTCCGACAAGGACGGCGCGCGCACCGTGCTGACCGGGTCGACGAACTTCTCGATCAACGGACTGTATGTCAACGCCAACCATGTCCTGGTCTTCGATGACCGGCAGGTTGCGGCCACCTACGCCGCGGTGTTCGACGAAGTGTGGCAGGACGGGGTCAAAACCAAACCGTTCGCGGCGTCGCAGTGGGCAGCCGTCCCTTACCCGTTCGGCGGCGCCGGGTCGGACACCCCGGCCACGTCGATCACTTTCGCGCCACACACCGCCGACACCGCCGGCCAGATCCTGGGCGCGTTGGTAGACCGCGTGCACGCCGAAACGACAACAGCATCGCTGCCGGGGTCGGTGTTCTTCGCGGTCATGGACCTGGGCGGCACCTCGGCCAACCCGGTCTACGACGCACTGAATCAGATCCATTCGGACCCGGCGGTGTTCAGCATGGGAATCTCCGACGCCCCCAAGGGCGTCTCTCTGTACGTGCGGGGCCGGAAGACGGGCCTGTTGGTAACGGGAAAGCCGGGCCACGTGGTCCTGCCTCCGCCGTTCGATCAGGTGCCACAAGTTGTCGGGCACGAGGTACATCACAAGTTCGTGGTGTGTGGTTTCCGCGGTCCAGACCCGGTGGTGTACTGCGGATCGTCGAATCTGGCGCTGGGCGGGGAACAGGCCAACGGTGACAACCTGCTTGCCATCAGTGATGAAGACGTTGCCACGGCCTTCGTGATCGAGGCTGTGGAACTGGTCGATCACTACCAGTTCCTGGACACGCTCAGCAGCAAGTCCGGAACATCACCAGGCACCGCCGGGGTGACCGCTGACCGTAGGAGTGCCGCCGCTGCGGCGGGGTGGTTCCTGGGCACCACCGACGCCTGGGCGCAGAAGTACTTCGATCCCGCCGATCTGCACTGTGCCGACCGGATGTTCTTCGGCAGCTGAGCTATCCCGAAGTGGGTATGGGCGCGAGAATTACGGGAATGTCGGTGCTCTCGTCGACGTAGTAACTGGCGCACACCCGGTGATACCCGTCGGCGATCTGCAACGGTACGGCGCTGGAGAGCCGACCGCGAACCAGCAGGATCGGCGACAGCGCTGTGCCCTGATCCACCTTCTGCAGATCCGCCTTGACATGGGCATTGTCTTTCGGAAGCAGGGGCAGCCCGGCGGCGCGCAAGATGTCCTTGGCTTTCTTGTGCGTGACGGTTCCGCTGCGCAACGAGTCGATGATGGCGCTGACCGCTTCCTTGTCGGCGATCAGCTCCAGGTAGTCAGCCGCAGCGGGGTAGTCGTGGGTCTCGGGCTTGTCCAGCCAGTGGATCTTCGGCATCTGGGTGCCCCTTTCGGTTTCAACCGGCGGGTGAGCGGGCGTCACTCCGACGTGCTGTCGTCCTGCCCGCAGAATCGGGAATGAGCACGCGTAGTCGGCTACTCGACCGAAACCGGAAAAACACTGTGAGACAGCCGATATCTGGCTGAGTGCATCTACCGCAAGAAGGTCTCGGCATTGTTGGCCAGGTCCAGCAGCGGCTGCGGTAGGGCGCCGAGCGCAAAGGTGACGGCCGCGGTGACGGTGATGACTGCGGTGGTGAGCCCACTCGGAACGACGACTTCGGGTGCTTCCTCGGGCGGGTCGGTGAAGAACATGAGCACGATGACCCGCACGTAGAAATAGGCCGCCACGGCACTGGCGATGACGCCGATGATGACCAGCGGGATGGCTCCGCCCTCACCGGCGGCCTTGAACACCGCGAACTTGCTGACGAATCCGCTGGTCAGCGGAATTCCGGCAAACGCCAGAAGGAACAGCGAAAACACCACGCCGACAATGGGATATCGCCGGCCCAGACCGGCCCACTGCGCCATCGAGGTCTCCTCCTCGTCGGCGGCGTTGCGAACCAGGCCGACGACCGCGAACGCGCCCAGCGTGCTGAATCCGTAGGCGAACAGGTAGAACAGCGTGGAGGACACTCCGGCCGGGTTGGCGGCGATCACGCCGGTGAGGATGAAACCCGAGTGGGCCACCGCCGAGTAGGCGAGCATGCGTTTCACGTCCGTCTGGGTGACGGCGGTGATGGTGCCGACCACCATGGTCAGGATCGCGATCGCCCACAGCACCGGCCGCCAGTCGTCGCGCAACTGCGGCAGCGCCACGTAGAAGATGCGCAGCATGGCGCCGAACGCGGCAATCTTGGTCCCGGCGGCCATGAACGCGGTGATCGCGGTCGGCGCGCCCTGGTAGACGTCGGGGATCCACGAATGAAACGGAACGGCACCGACTTTGAACAACACCCCGACCAGCACGAGGGCAACACCGATCAGTGCCAGTGGAGTGTTGGGTGCCTTGGTGCCCACGGCGGTGGCGATTCCGGCCAGATCCAGGGTGCCGGCGTAGCCGTACAGCATGGCCGCGCCATACAGGAAGAAGGCCGACGAGAAGGCGCCCAGCAGAAAGTATTTCATCGACGCTTCCTGAGACAGCAACCGACGGTGTCGGGCAAGCCCGCACAGCAGGTACAGCGGAAGCGACAGCACTTCCAGCGCGATGAACATGGTCAGCAGATCATCGGCGGCCGGGAACAGGAGCATGCCGCCGATGGCGAACATGGTCAGCGGGAAGACCTCGGTCTGCATCACCCCGGCTTTGGTGGCCATCTTCTCGGCCACACTCCCCGGCACCGCCGAGGCCTGTGGCGTGAAGCCGTCCAGACCGGCGATGCCGTCTTGCGTGGCAGTTCGGGGTTGCCGTTCGGCGATCAGCAGGATCCCGAGTGCGCCGACGACGGCGATGGTGCCCTGCAGGAACAATGCGGGCGCATCGAGGACCACCGAGCCCAATACCGCGGGCCGGCCGGGGGTGCCGTGAAGGTCTCGGGCCAACAGGACGACAGCCACGACGGCGGCGACCAATCCGCCCAGTGCGAGAGTGACCTGTACCCGATAGCGGGCCGATCTGGGCAGGAAAGCCTCGACCAGTACACCGGCCACTCCCACCCCGAACACGATCAGCATGGGGGAAAGGAGGCCGTACTCGATGCTCGGCGTCACCATGATCAGCGGACCCCCTCTGCCAACTTGGGTAACACCTGCGGTGGCGGATCGTTCTGGCCGATGGTGGTCAACGTGTGCTGGACGGCCGGATTGATCACGTCCAGAGCGGGTTTGGGATAGATACCCAGCACCAGCAGCAGCGCGATCAGGGGGACCACCACGGCGAGCTCGCGTGGAACCAGATCCCGGATCCGGTGACCGTCGGCTGAGAGCCCTTCGGGGATCGGACCGGTCATCATCCGTTGGTACATCCACAGGATGTACACGGCGGACAGCACCAGTGCGGTGGCGGCGAATACCGCGACCACCGGGTAGCGCGTGAATGTGCCTATGAGAACCAGGAATTCACTGATGAACGGCGCCAGACCCGGCAGGGACAACGTGGCCAGGCCGGCCACCAGGAACGTTCCGGCAAGGACCGGGGCCACCTTCTGCACGCCGCCGTAGGAATCGATCAGCCGGGAACCGCGGCGCGAGACCAGGAATCCGGCGATCAGGAACAGTGCGGCCGTGGAAATCCCGTGGTTGATCATGTACAGGGCCGACCCGGCCTGTCCCTGGCTGGTCATCACGAAGATGCCCAGGATGATGAAACCGAAATGCGAGATCGAGGTGTAGGCGATCAACCGCATCACATCCGTCTGGCCGATGGCCAGGATAGCGCCGTAGACGATGCCGATCACCGCGAGAGTGATGACCAGAGGCCGGAAATACGTTGAGGCATCGGGGAACAGCGGTAGACAGTAGCGCAGCATGCCGAATGTGCCGACCTTGTCCATGATGGCCATCATCAGCACCGCGCTGGCCGGGGTGGCCTGAACCGCGGCATCGGGCAGCCAGCGGTGGAAAGGCCACAGCGGTGCCTTGACTGCGAACGCGAACATGAATCCCAGGAACAGGAAGTTCGCCACCGCGGGGTTGATCACGAGCTCCCCGGACGAGACCGCGGCGACGATCGCGCGGAAGTCGAACGTGCCCGATTCGAACGCATCGCTGCCCGCGGTTACCACATAGAGTCCGATCACCGCGGCCAGCATGACCAGGCCACCGAACAGGTTGTACAGCAGGAACTTCACCGCTGCTTTGGAAGCTCGAGCTCGGTTTCCTCCGAACCCGCCGATCAGGAAATACATCGGGATCAGCATGGCTTCGAAGAACACGTAGAACAGCAGGATGTCCAGCGCCACCAGGGACATGAACACCATGCCCTCGACGGCCAGCGTCAGGGCCAGGTAGGCCTGCACGCCGCGGCCGCCCAGCCCGGTCTGGTGGGTGGCGTCATTCCAGCCGGCGACGATGAGCAACGGCAGCAGCACCGCGGTGAGGACCACCAGGGCCAGTGCGATTCCGTCGACCCCGAGGATGTAGCCGGTACCGAATGACGGTATCCAGCGGCGTGATTCGACGAACTGATATTGCTCACCGGCGGGATCGAAGCCGACGGCGAGCACTGCGGCCAGACCCAGCGCGGCCAGCGAGACCACCAGCGCGAGCCATTTGGCCAGTGTCCGCTGCGCCGCGGGCAGCAGCATCACCACAGCGGCTCCCACCGTCGGGACAACCCACAACGCCGTCAGCCACGGAAATGCGCTCACCACAGTCGCACCGCCAGGATCGTCGCCACCACCAGGGCCGCTCCGCCCAGCATGGAGAGCGCATAGGAGCGGGCGAAGCCGGTCTGCAACTGGCGCAAACCATCCGATGTTCGGCTGACCAGCGCGGCCAGGCCGCCCGCGGTGCCGTCGACCACTTTGTCATCGACGGTCACCAGGGCTGCGGTCAGGGTCTGGCCACCTCGCATGAACACCGCCTCGTTGAATGCGTCGCCGTACAGGTCGCGCCGGGCCGCCACCGTCAGCGCCGACCCGTCGGGCACCTCGGCCGGAACCGGCCGCTGTGCATACATCCGGTAGGCCACCGCGATGCCGACCGCGACGACGGCCAGCACCACCACGGTGACCACCCACGCCGGGATCGCGTGGTGCGCCTCGTGAGCGCCGACCACCGGCTCGAGCCAGTGCGACAACGTGCCACCGATGGCCAGCGCACCGCCGGAGACCACCGAGCCGACCGCGAGCAGGATCATCGGCCAGGTCATCACGGCCGGTGCCTCGTGCGGATGAGTTTCTGGTGCCCAACGCTTTTCACCGAAGAACGTCATCAGCATCACCCGGGTCATGTAGAACGCGGTGATCCCGGCGCCCAGGATGGCCGCGCCACCGAGGATCACGCCGCGCACGCCGCCGGCGCCCAGCGCCGCCTCGATGATGCTGTCTTTGGAGAAGAAACCGGCCAGCGGCGGGACCCCGATGATGGCCAGGTAGCCGAGTCCGAAGGTGACGAACGTGATCGGCAGGACTTTGCGCAGTCCGCCGTAGCGGCGCATGTTCACCTCGTCGTTCATCGCGTGCATCACCGACCCCGCCCCGAGGAAGAGGCCGGCCTTGAAGAATCCGTGGGTGAGCAGGTGCATGATCGCGAATGCGTAGCCGGCGGGCCCGAGTCCGGCGGCCAGCACCATGTAGCCGATCTGGCTCATGGTCGAGGCGGCCAGCGCCTTTTTGATGTCGTCCTTGGCGCAGCCGATGATCGCGCCGAACAGCAGCGTGACCGCGCCGACGATGACCACCCCGGTCCGAGCGCCCGGCGCCAGGTCGAAGATCGGGCCCGACCGCACGATGAGGTAGACGCCTGCGGTCACCATCGTCGCGGCGTGGATCAGCGCCGACACCGGGGTCGGGCCCTCCATCGCGTCACCGAGCCACGACTGCAGCGGCACCTGGGCAGATTTACCGCACGCGCCCAGCAACAGGAGTAGGCCGATCGCGGTCAGGGTGGCTTCGCCCATTGCCGGTGCGGCGCTGAACACCCCGGCGAACGAGATGGATCCCACGGTGGCGAACATGATCATCAGTGCGATCGCCAGTCCCATGTCACCGACCCGGTTGACGACGAATGCCTTCTTGGCTGCGGCGGCCGCGGAGGGTTTGTGCGACCAGAACCCGATGAGCAGATACGAGGCCAGGCCCACGCCTTCCCACCCGGCGTACAGGCCGAGGTAGTTGTCCGCGAGTACGAGCAGCAGCATGGCCGCCAGGAACAGGTTCAAATACGCGAAAAACCTTCTCCGGTCAGGATCGTGCGCCATGTACCCGATCGAGTAGATGTGGATCAGCGAGCCCACACCGGTGATCAGCAGCACGAAGCACACCGACAGCTGATCCAGTTGCAGCCCGAAATCCACCTGGAGGCCGGCCACCGGCACCCAGGAGAACAGGGACTCCGTGACCGCCCGGCCCTCGTCGGAGCGGCCCAGCATCTGGGTGAACTGCACTGCTGCGACGGCGAAGGCGCTCAGCGCGGTCGCGCAACCCAGCAGATGTCCCCATCGGTCGGATCGTCGGCCGCTCAGCAGCAGCACCGCTGCTCCGGCGGCGGGGAGTGCGATCAGAAGCCACACGGGTAGTGTCATGTCGCCCTTAGTGCTTCAGCAGGTTGGCGTCGTCGACCGAGGCCGAATGGCGGGTACGGAAGATGGTCATGATGATGGCCAGGCCGATCACCACTTCGCAGGCAGCCACCACCATGGTGAAGAACGCCACCACCTGACCATCGAGATGACCGTGCATGCGGGAGAACGCCACGAACGCCAGGTTGGCGGCGTTCAGCATGAGCTCGACGCACATGAACATCACGATGGCGTTGCGTCGCAACAGCACTCCCGAAGCGCCGATGGTGAACAACAGCGCCGACAGGTAGAGATAGTTGTCGGGATTCATCGCATCACCCCTCCCCGTTGGCAGAGTTACTGATCGTGCGCTGCGGCAGGATCGCGCTGACCGACAATGCCGCATCGGAGCCATCTGGCAGCCGGGCCGGTACGTCGACGGCGTTGTGCCGTGCATACACACCGGGATTGGGCAACGGCGTCGGATGGCCGCCGCCCTGGAACCTTTCGACGGCCAGTTCACGCTGGGTTTTGCGGCGCTCGAAGCGCTCCCGGTGCGCCAGTACCATCGCGCCGAGAGCGGCGGTGATGAGCAGCGTGCTGGTCAGCTCGAATGCCCACAGGTACCGCGTGAAGATCAGCGCCGCCAGTCCTTCCACGTTGCCACCGCTGTTGGCCTGGGCCAGCCCGGTGAACCCGCTGACAGACACGCTGCCGATCCCGGCGATCAACAGGATGCCGAACCCGGTGCCCGCCGCGAGTGCCGCAATGCGTTGGCCGCGTATCGTTTCGGCGAAAGATTCGGCCAGGTCGACACCGATCAGCATCAGCACGAACAGGAACAGCATCATCACCGCGCCGGTGTAGACCACCACCTGCACCACGCCGAGGAACAAGGCGTCCTGCGCGATGTAGAGCACCGCAAGCGCGATCATGGTGCAGGCCAGGAACACCGCGGAGTACACCGCTTTCGGTGCGGCGACCACGCCGATGGCGCCGAGCACCGCGACTGTCCCGAGGACCCAGAACAGCACCGCTTCAGATGTCGACGTCCGCACAGAATGTTCAGCGGCGAGCATCAGGATATCGGGGCTCACTGGGCATCCTGGGAAAGCGGGCTGATCCGGCCGAGGTAGTAGTCGTCGTCGGTACTGCCCGGCGCCATGTCGTGGGGCGGCGCCTGCATCCCGGGTTGCATCGGAGCCAGCAGCTTGTCCTTGCCCCAGATCAGATCGGCCCGGTTGTCGTCGGCCATCTCGTATTGGTTGGTCATCGTCAACGCCCGGGTCGGGCAGGCCTCGATGCACAATCCGCAACCGATGCAGCGCAGATAGTTGATCTGGTACACCCGGCCGTAGCGTTCGCCCGGCGAAAAGCGTTCGTCGGCAGTGTTGTCGGCACCTTCGACGAAGATCGCGTCGGCCGGGCAGGCCCAGGCGCACAATTCGCAGCCGATGCACTTCTCCAGGCCGTCGGCGTAGCGATTGAGTTGATGACGGCCGTGATATCGCGGTGCGACCGGACCCGGTTTCTCCGGATACTCTTCGGTGATCGGCTTTTTGAACATCGATCCGAAGGTGACCGCGAATCCGGCCAGGGCGTCGACGAACTTGGGCATCTTAGGCATCGACAGCCTCCTTTCCAGCATTCGGCAGCGGAGGCACCGGATAGGCGCCGGCGCTCTGCTGCGGTATCGGCTGAACAGTTCTGCCCCGCAGTGCTTTCCACAGTGCAGCGGCCAGGACGGCCACCACCACGACCGCGGTGGTCACCAGGCCGGTGGCCCAGTTGTGGTAGCCGTGCTCACGCAGGCTGTGGGTGACGGCGACGACCATGATCCAGACCAGTGACACCGGGATGAGCACCTTCCAGCCCAACGCCATGAACTGGTCGTAGCGCAGCCGGGGCAGGGTGGCCCGAAGCCAGAAGTACAAGAACATGAAGGTCCACACCTTGGCGGTGAACCACAGCAGCGGCCACCAACCACTGTTGGCGCCGTCGATCAGGTTGAACGGGAACGGCGCGTGCCAGCCGCCGAGGAACATCGTGGTGGCCAGGGCCGACACGGTGGTCATGTTCACGTACTCGGCGAGCATGAACATCGCGAACTTCAACGACGAGTACTCGGTGTGGAACCCGCCGACCAGTTCGCCCTCGGCCTCCGGCAGATCGAAAGGCGCCCGGTTGGTTTCACCCACCATCGAGGTCACGTACACCACGAACGAGGGCAGCAGCAGGAACACATACCAGGTGCGGTCCTGGGCCGCGACGATGCCCGAGGTGGACATGGTGCCCGCGTAGAGGAACACCGCGGCGAACGACAGGGCCATCGCGACCTCGTAGGAGATCACTTGAGCACTGGAACGCAGACCTCCCAGCAAGGGATAGGTGGACCCCGAAGCCCAGCCGGCCAGCACGATGCCGTACACGCCGATCGAGGTGACGGCCAGGATGTAGAGCACCGCCACGGGCAGGTCGGTCAACTGCAGAGCCGTGCGGTGACCGAACACCGAAACCTCGCCGCCCATCGGGATCACCGCGAAGGCCAGGAACGCCGGGATCACCGAGATTATCGGGGCCAGTAGGTAGATGGGCTTGTCGATACCCGCCGGAGTGAGGCCCTCTTTGAGAGCGAGTTTCACGCCGTCGGCCAGCGACTGCAGCAGACCCCAGGGACCGACGCGGTTGGGGCCTGGCCGCATCTGCATGCGGCCAAGCACCTTCCGTTCGATGAGGATCGCCGCCAGCACGGTCAGCAGCAGGAAGACGAACACCCCGAGTGCCTTGGCCAGGATCAACCACCACGGATCGTGGCCGAACAGGGTGGGGTCGGGGTAGGTCATGCGTCGGCCTGCCCGATCGAGGCCCGCGTGATCGAGACCAAAGCGCCGGCGGTCACCCCGAGTTGCCGATGGATCGCCGATCCCGGGGAATTGGTGGGCAGCCACACCACCCGCTCGGGCATCTCGGTGACCGACAGCGGCAAGGTGACCGATCCGCGGTCGGTGCTCACGGTCACCGGATCTCCCACTGCCGCACCGATTTCAGTGGCGGTGCCGGGGGAGAGGCGCACCACGGGGCTGACCGCCGTGCCGGCCAGATAGGGTTCACCGTCCTGCAGGCGTCCGGCGTCGAGCAGCAGACGCCAGCTGGCCAGCACCGCCTCACCGGGCCCGGGGGCCGGACGTGGTTCGGGTGTCGCCGACGGCTCCGCGGTGCGGGCTCCGGCCCAGGCGCCGAGCCGGGCCAGCTCGCCGTCCGCGGCGTCCGGGCCGGTCAGCCCGAGGTCGACGCCGATCTCGTCGGCGAGGTAGTGCAGCACCCTCAGATCGGGAATCGCGTTCGTCTGCAACGCCGGCTTGAACGGGCGAATCCGGCCTTCCCAGTTGAGGTATGCGCCGGCCTTCTCCACCACCGGTGCCACCGGGAACACCACATCGGCCAGCTCGGTGACTTCGCTCTCGCGTAGTTCGAGACTCACCACGAACGGGGTGGCGCGCAGTGCGGCCAGCGCCGTGGCCGGGTCGGGCAGGTCGGTGACCTCGACGCCGCCGACCAGAAGTGCGGACAGTTCTCCGTCAGCTGCCGCGGTCAGGATGGCGTTGGTGTCGCGTCCGGTGTTGCCGGGCAGTTCGGAGGTGTTCCACACCGCGGCGGTCTGGGCTCGGGCGTCGGCGTCGGTGACAGGGCGACCCCCGGGCAGCAGGTTCGGCAGGGCACCGGCCTCTACGGCGCCGCGCTCTCCGGCACGGCGCGGGACCCACGCCAATCTGGCCCCGGTCGCCGTGGCCAGGCGCTGCGCGGCCGACAATGCACCGGGTGAGGTCGCCAGTCGCTCACCGACCAGGATCACCGCGCCGGGGCCTCGCAGCCGCTCGTCGGTCTCCAGCGCGGCCAGCGCCTCCGCCTCGGCCCCGGGGACCGTGGGGATCAGCGTGCCCGCCATCTTGGTCAGCCCGCGACTGGCGAACGGTGCCACCGAGAGCACCTGCTGGCCGTTCTTACGGGCGGCCTTGCGCAGTCGCAGGAAGACGATCGGGGATTCCTCTTCGGGCTCCAACCCAGCCAACAGCACGGTCGGTGCCTTTTCGAGTTCGGCGTAGCGCAAGGTCACCGGTTGTCCGGCGATACGGGCGGCCAGGAAATCGGCCTCCTCGCCGGAGTGCGGCCGGGCTCGGAAGTCGATGTCGTTGGTGCCGAGCACCATCCGGGCGAACTTCGAGTAGGCGTAGGCATCCTGCACGGTGCAACGCCCGCCCACCAGCACCCCGGTGTTCGACGCGGCGGTAAGCAAGCCCGCCCCGGCCACCGTCAGCGCTTCTGACCACGATGCCGGGCGCAACGCACCGTTCTCTCGGACCAACGGCGTCGTGATCCGATCTCCGACCGTGGCGTAGGTGAACGCCCACCGGCCCTTGTCGCAGTTCCACTCCTCGTTGACCTCGGGATCGTCACCGGCGAGGCGCCGCATGACCTTCCCGCGGCGGTGATCGGTGCGCTGGGCACATCCCGACGCGCAGTGCTCGCAGACACTGGGGCTGGACACCAGGTCGAAGGGCCGGGCCCGGAAGCGGTAGGCCGTCCCGGTCAGCGCCCCCACCGGGCAGATCTGCACGGTGTTGCCGGAGAAGTAGGACTGGAACGGCTCGCCGGGTGCGATGCCCACCTGTTGCAGCGCACCACGTTCCAACAGTTCGATGAACGGGTCGCCGGCGATCTGAGCGGAGAACCGGGTGCAGCGGGCGCACAGCACGCACCGTTCGCGATCCAGGAGCACCTGCGCGGAGATACTGATCGGCTTCGGGTAGGTCCGCTTGACGTCCTCGAACCGGGTTTCGGGGCGCCCGTTGGACATTGCCTGGTTCTGCAGGGGACATTCACCGCCCTTGTCGCAGATCGGGCAGTCCAGCGGGTGGTTGATCAACAGCAGTTCCATCACACCGCGCTGGGCCTTGTCGGCTGCTTCGGAGCTGAACTGGGTGTGCACCACCATGTCCGGGCTGACCGTGGTGGTACACGAGGCCATCGGCTTGCGTTGACCCTCGACCTCGACGAGGCACTGCCGGCAGGCCCCCACCGGATCGAGCAGCGGGTGATCGCAGAACCGCGGGATCTGGACACCCATCAGCTCCGCGGCGCGGATCACCAACGTGCCCTTGGGGACACTGATCTGTTCGCCGTCGATGGTGAGCGACACCATCTCCACCGGCGGGGTGTCCTTGGCGGGTTCAGCCAGCGTCACGTACGTCCCCCTTTTTCCTGGCGCGAGCAGACGCAAAACTGCCTATTTTTCGTCGGAAATGGGCAGTTTTACGTCTGCTCGCGGTGAGAAAAATCGCGGTGAGAAACATTCAGGCCCCCGCCCCTTCGGTCGCCATCAACGTCGAGGCGTGCGGATCGAACGGGCAGCCCCCGTCCAGGTGCGCCACGTACTCGTCACGGAAGTACTTGATGGAGGACATGATCGGGCTGGCCGCACCATCACCCAACGCGCAGAAAGACTTTCCGAAGATGCCGTCGGCGATGTCGAGCAGTTTGTCGATATCGGCCCGGGTGCCCGCACCGGCTTCCAGGCGGGCGTAGATCTGGGCCAGCCAGTACGTGCCCTCGCGGCACGGCGTGCACTTGCCGCAGGACTCGTGCGCGTAGAACTGTGTCCAGCGTCGTACTGCCCGGACCACACAGGTGGTCTCGTCGAAGATCTGCAGCGCTTTGGTGCCCAGCATGGATCCGACGGAGGCCATGCCCTCGTAATCCAGGGGCACATCGATGTGTTCGGCCGTCAGCAGCGGTGTCGACGATCCGCCCGGAGTCCAGAATTTCAGGGTGTGCCCGTCGCGGACGCCACCGGCATAGTCGAGCAGTTCGCGCAGGGTGATGCCCAGCGGCGCCTCGTACTGGCCGGGCCGGTTGACGTGGCCCGACAGCGAATACAGCGTGAAGCCAGGTGATTTCTCCGATCCCATCGACCGGAACCAGTCCACGCCGTTGACCATGATCGGGGGAACGCTGGCGATCGACTCGACATTGTTGACCACTGTCGGGCATGCGTACAGGCCGGCGACCGCGGGAAACGGTGGGCGTAGTCGTGGTTGGCCCCGGCGGCCTTCCAGGGAGTCCAGCAGCGCGGTTTCCTCCCCGCAGATGTAGGCACCGGCGCCGGCGTGCACGGTCAGTTCCAGGTCGAATCCGGAGCTGAGGATGTCGGTGCCCAGATATCCCGCCGCATATGCCTCGGCGACCGCGGCCTGCAGTCGGCGCAAGACCGGCACCACTTCGCCGCGGACGTAGATGAACGCGTGGCGGGCCCGGATCGCGTACGCCGCGATGATGATGCCCTCGATCAGGAAGTGCGGGGTGGTCAGCAGGAGCGGAATGTCCTTGCACGTACCGGGTTCTGATTCGTCGGCGTTGACGACGAGGTAGTGCGGTTTGGCCCCGGCACCGTCATCGCGCGGTGCCGTCGGGTCGCTCCGCGGGCTCCGCTCCTGCGGGATGAACGACCACTTGGTTCCGGTCGGGAATCCCGCGCCGCCGCGTCCGCGCAGCCCGGAATCCTTGACCAGCGCAATCACGTCGTCCGGCCCCATCGCCAGGGCGCGCTGCAGCCCGCGGTAACCGTCATGGCGGAGGTAGGTGTCCAGCGTCCATGGTTCTGGTTCATCCCAGAATCGGGTCAGTACCGGGGTCAGCGCGGTCACGAGATCGGACCTCCCGCTTCGGGAGTGGACATGTCGCGTCTCCGGGCTTCCCGTAGGCCGGCCAGCGTGGCGGTGCCGGGGGCACCTCCCGGGGTGTGCGGGTTGGTCAGACCGGCCAGGGTGCGGGCAGTTTCCCGGAAGGTGCACAGTGGTGCACCGCGAGTCGGGGCCGGCGGAGTTCCGCCGCGCAGGCCGTCGACGAGATCCCGCGCCGACGACGGGGTCTGGTTGTCGTAGAACTCCCAGTTGACCATCACCACCGGTGCGTAATCGCACGCGGCATTGCACTCGATGTGTTCGAGCGTGACCCGGCGATCAGCCGTGGTGTCCCCGGCGTGGATGCCGAGATGCTCCTGCAGGGCATCGAGGATGGCGTCGCCGCCCATGATCGCGCACAACGTGTTGGTGCACACCCCGACGAGGTAATCGCCCGTCGGGGTGCGCCGGTACATCGAGTAGAACGTGGCCACCGCGGCCACCTCGGCATCGGTCAGGCCCAACAGCGTGGCACAGAAACCGATTCCGGCTGATGTCAGGCAACCGTCCTCGGCCTGCACCAGATGCAGCAAGGACAATAGCGCAGAGCGGGCTTCGGGATAACGGCCGATGATCTGCTCGGCGTCGGCGGTGAGCCGCGCCGTCACCTCATCCGGATATGCCGCGGGCCCGTTGATCGGCGGGCCCGCTTCATCGGGGCGTTGCCCCAGCTCCAAGAACACTTCAGTCACCTATCCACACCCCCCATGACCGGATCAATCGACGCCACCGCGGCGATCGCATCGGCGACCATGCCGCCCTCGCACATCGCCGCCACCGCTTGCAGATTCGTGAACGAGGGGTCGCGGTAGTGCACCCGGTACGGCCGGGTGCCACCGTCGGACACCATGTGCACTCCGAGTTCGCCGCGCGGGGACTCGACCGCGACATAGACCTGCCCGGCCGGTACCCGGATACCCTCGGTGACGAGCTTGAAGTGATGGATCAGCCCCTCCATCGAGTGGCCCATGATCTTGGCGATGTGTTCGGGGGAGTTGCCCAGACCGTCGGGGCCGACCTTGAGATCGGCAGGCCAGGCCAGCTTCTTGTCGTTGATCATCACGGGCCCGTCGCCCGTCTTCTCGAGCCGGTCCACACACTGCTCGACGATCTTGAGCGACTCCCGCATCTCCTTGACCCGGATGATGTACCGGCCGTAGGAATCACAGCGATCATCGGTGATGACGTCGAATTCGTAGTTCTCGTAACCGCAGTACGGCTGCGCGCGACGCAGATCGTGGGGCAGTCCGGTGGAGCGCAACACGGGGCCGGTGATTCCCAGTGCCATGCATCCGGTCAGGTCGAGATACCCGACACCGACCGTGCGGGCCTTCCAGATGTAGTTCTCGTTGAGCAGATCCTCCAAGTCCTGCAGGCGGTTCGGCAACAGGTCGAGCAACGCCCGGACCTGGCCGAGCGCACCGTCGGGCAGATCGGCGGCCAGCCCGCCCGGCCGGATGTAGGCATGGTTCATCCGCAGCCCGGTGATCGACTCGAACACGCGCAGAATCTCTTCGCGTTCCCGGAACCCGTAGAACATTGCGCTCATCGCGCCGAGTTCCATCCCACCGGTGGCCAGTGCCACCAGATGCGATGTGATCCGGTTGAGTTCCATCAGCATCACCCGGATCACGCTGGCGCGCTCGGGAATATCGTCGGTGATACCGAGCAGCTTCTCCACGCCCAGGCAGTACGCGGTCTCGTTGAAGAACGGCGAGAGGTAGTCCATCCGGGTGACGAAGGTGACGCCCTGCGTCCAGTTGCGGTATTCCAGGTTCTTCTCGATGCCGGTGTGCAGATAGCCGATACCGCAACGGGCTTCGGTGATGATCTCGCCTTCGATCTCCAGGATCAGCCGCAGCACACCGTGCGTCGACGGATGCTGGGGGCCCATGTTCACCACGATGCGTTCGCCGGCATGCTCACGGGCCGCGGCGACCACGTCGTCCCAGTCCTGTCCGCCGACCACCACGACGGGGGATTCGGTACTCATCAGTTGTACGACCTCCGCTGATCGGGCGGCGGGATCTGTGCGCCGTGGTATTCGACCGGGATGCCGCCCAGCGGATAGTCCTTGCGCTGGGGATGGCCGACCCAGTCGTCGGGCATCTCGATCCGGGTGAGTGCGGGGTGACCGTCGAACACGATGCCGAAGAAGTCGTAGGTCTCACGCTCATGCCAGTCGGTGGTCGGATACACGGCGTACAGCGACGGCACGTGCGGATCCGCGTCGGGCGCCGTGACTTCCAGCCGGATCCGTCGGTTGTGGGTGATCGACATCAGCGGATACACCGCGTGCAGTTCGCGGTCGGTGTCGTCGGGATAGTGCACCCCGCTCACGCCAAGGCACAACTCGAACCGCAATTGCGGATCGTCGCGTAGCACACTGGCCACCGCGGGCAGTTGAACCCGACTGACCTCCAGCGTCAGCTCGTCGCGGTAGACCACCACGCGCTCGATGGACACCGCATAGCGTTCCTCACCGAGAATCTCGGCGAGCCGGTCCACGACCTCGTCGAAATACTGGCCGTAGGGCCGAGGGGAACTGCCGGGCAGTGCGACCGAGCGGACCAGGCGGCCGTAACCCGACGTGTCGCCCGTGCCCGAGGCGCCGAACATGCCTCGACGCGTCCCGATCACCTCGGCGCCCTCGCTGTTTCCGTTGGCCGTGCTCACCGCAACAGACCCTTGAGCTCGATGGTCGGAGTGACGGCCAACGCTGCCTGCTCGGCCTCCCGGATCGCCTCCTCGCGGTTGACGCCGAGCGGCATCTGCTGAATTTTGTCGTGCAACTTGAGGATTGCGTGCAGGAGCATTTCCGGCCGCGGTGGGCAGCCGGGCAGGTAGATATCCACCGGCACCACGTGATCGACGCCCTGTACCACTGCATAGTTGTTGAACATGCCGCCGGAGGAAGCGCAAACCCCCATGGCCAACACCCATTTCGGCTCGGCCATCTGGTCGTAGATCTGACGCAGTACGGGTGCCATCTTCTGGCTGACCCGGCCCGCCACGATCATCAGGTCGGCCTGCCGCGGTGTCGCCGAGAACCGCTCCATCCCGAACCGGGCGATGTCGAAACGCGGCCCGGCTGTGGACATCATCTCGATTGCGCAGCAGGCCAGACCGAACGTGGCCGGCCACAACGACCCCTTACGCACGTAACCCGCGACGGCCTCCACCGTCGACAGCAGGATTCCACCGGGCAGGCGTTCCTCTAATCCCAATTCAGGCCCCCTCGCCGCCAGACATAGGCGTAAGCCACGAACACCGTGAGCATGAACAACAACATCTCCACCAACGCGAACAGCCCGAGATTGTCGAAGGCCACGGCCCACGGGTAGAGGAAGACGATCTCGATGTCGAACACGATGAACAACATCGCCGTGAGGTAATACCGGATCGGCATACGCTGGCCGGTCACCCCTGCAGCCCCGGGTTGCATCGGTTCGATACCGCATTCGTAGGCCTCAAGTTTGGACCGGTTGTAGCGCCGCGGGCCGATCACGAGCGCGATTCCCACGGAAACCACGGCGAACGCGGCCGCGATCGCTCCGAGAACCAGGATGGGCGTATATAAATTCATGCCACTTATCGCTCCCTCGGGTGGGCTGTCGATGTGAGCTAACCCACAGCCTAGCGAGGTTTGCGGCCTGTGCCACACATTTTGGTTAGTATCGTTTCATATCGGGGCAGCGTGTCGCTGCGGCCGTAGCCATGCCGCGAAAGTCAACGGCAACAGGGCAATTCGCGGAAAAGTTATCGGACCGGAGCGCGCAGCAACGACACCACCGCGTCACCCAACCGGATCGGATCGATCGGGTGCGGGACCGCCGCTTCGGCCTGTGACCAGTTAGCCAGCCATGCGTCGTCGGGTCGCCCGGTCAGCACCAGGATCGGTGGGCAGTTCGCGACCTCGTCCTTGAGCTGCTTGGCCACTCCCATGCCTCCGGCCGGGGTGGCCTCCCCGTCGAGAATGGCCAGGTCGATACCGCCCGCGTCCATTTGCGCGACCACCATCGGTGCGGTGGCGATCTCGACGTATTCCAGTTCGGGCAGTTCCGGGTGCACGCGTTTGCCCAATGCGAGTCGTACCTGCTCGCGGGTGCGCGGGTTGTCGCTGTACACCAGGATGCGCAGCGGCGCGGGGCCGGCCATGCTGCCGATGCTACTGCGCGCGGTGCCGTAGGCCGGTCAACTCAGCGAATTCTGTTGCAGGGCATCAGACTCGGGTGAACACGAGTTCACCCGACAGGACGGTCGTCGGACCGACCATCCCGAGCAGGTCTCCCGACACGCCGAAGTCGTCACGCTCCACCGCGCACCGGCCCGAGAGCTGCAGCGCCCCGTCGGCGAGAACCTCGATATCGACCGGCACCTCGACGGGCTTGGACACGCCGCGCACGGTCAGGACCGTCGTCAATCGTGCGCTCCCGTTTGACGGATCCAAACCTGTCACCTGAACGGTGATATCGGGATGAGCCTCGGCATCGAAGAAATCGGCCGACCGCAGATGCGCGTCACGCTTGCCGATCCCGGTGCGCACCGACGCTGCCGCGATCACCACGCGGCCGGTCACCCCGTCATCGGCCGTGCCGTCGCCGGTGAATTCGGTGAACCGCCCGGTGACGGTGGCCAGGCCCCACAGCGTCTTGTTGAGGAACGTCACTTTCGACCGGTCCGGGAGCAGGGTCCAGTTTCCGGCGTTTGCGGTCAGGATGTCGCTGAGCTTGGCCATGGCACCTCCAATTCGTGGTTCGGGTCAGGTGAACAAGGGTGCGATGTCCTTCGGATCGAAATATTCGTCGATGCGGTGGATCAGACCGTCAGTACCCACCTTGATCACGATGCACACCCGCAATGCGATCAACGCACCGTCGCGTCCGCTGGCATGCAGGACATGTTGCTGGACGAATCCGCCGTCGAAGAACTGCCGGTCAAGCACCTCGTAGCGGCGCTCGGGGGTGGCGTCGATGAACCAGTCGATGACCTTCAGCGCGCGGGTGCGGTCGTTGTCGCTGGTATCGCCGGAGTGCCATACCGCGACGTCATCGGCCCACAGCCGGGCCACGGCGGCCTTGTCGGCGCGCTCGATCGCGTCGAACAACCGGTGCGCGACATCGTCGATGACCTGGGTGTCGGTTGGGGACATCAGCGGCTCCTCGGATAGGGCTTGACCTCAATGGTCATTGAGGTTTCAGACTCGAATCATGAACTCCACACCCGCACACTCCCTGTTCGACGAAGCCTACGAGTCCCGCACCGCGCCGTGGGTGATCGGCGAGCCGCAACCGGCGATCGTCGAACTGGAACGCACCGGCCGCCTGGGTGGCAAGGTCCTGGATGTCGGCTGCGGCGCCGGTGAACACACCATGCTGCTGACCCGACTGGGGTACGACGTGCTCGGCATCGACTTCTCCGAACATGCTGTCGCCCAGGCCCGCGAGAACGCGGCGCAGCGGGACATCGACGCGCACTTCGCGGTCGCCGACGCGACCCGCCTCGGCGAGGGGCCGGGCCCGCGCTACGACACGATCGTCGACAGCGCGCTGTTCCACATCTTCGGCGATGCCGACCGCCCCCGCTACGTCGCCAGCCTGCACCGGGCGGCGCGCCCGGGTGCGACGGTGCACGTGCTGGCGCTCTCGGATGCGGGCCGCGGATTCGGACCCCAGGTCAGCGAGGAGGTGATCCGGCAGGCCTTCTCCGACGGCTGGCAACTGGAGTCGTTGGAGACCACCACCTACCGCGGTGTGGTCGGCGCGGCGCATGCCGAGGCGATCGGCGAGCCGGTCGGGGCCAGGGTCGACGAGCCGGCCTGGCTGGCCCGGATCCGCAGGCTCTGACGATCCCGGCGCCGCACGCCGAGATCTACGCCAGGGCTGTGGCCGGGCGGCGGTCACGACCGCGGCGTAGAACTCGGCGCGCCGCAGGTTCACGGTTGGTCGTAGCCCGGGTGTGCGGCGGCCAGCCGCTGACGTACCAGGACCCGCAGGCAGGCGGTGACGTCGTCGGCTCGGTCGTCGAGTTCGCCGGCCCGGATCGCCGCCGCCAGCGCTTCCTCGTCGGTGAAGCCGACGCTGGTCAGGGCCGCCTCTGCGGCCGCAGCAGGGGTGTCGGAGGCCAGCAGTTCGCGTTCGACCATGCGCAGGGCATTGGCCGCCACCCGGGCCTGAAACTTCACCGGAGCCGCGACCGTCTCACTGTCACGCACCTCGGTGTCGAGGAACTCCGCGACCGCGGCGACCAGCTCGGCTGCGCTCGGCCGTCCGTACAGGTTGCTCACCAGCTGCTCCCGTCCAGCAGACCCAACAGGTCCCACTCGGTTTCACAGACCCGGCGGCCGATCGTTGCCAACTCCACCGAACGGGTCTGCCCGCTCAGATGCCGCTCGGCCTGGTAGCGGCAGATGACGCCCCAACGCAACGTTGCGAGCACGAGCCACCAGCGCATCGCCGACCGGTCCAGCGTCTGCCCGCCGGCTGCCTCGTAGGCGCTCAGGAAGTTCTCGATACTGCCCAGACCGCCCGCCCCCAGGTCGGCCGGTGCCCCGAACCGCCAGGCCCGGATGCAGAACCAGGCCAGGTCCTCGTACACCTCGCCGAGGTGCACCAACTCCCAGTCCAGTACCGCGGCCAGGCCCGAGGCGTCCACGATCACGTTGCCCATCCGGAAGTCGCCGTGCACCAGCCGCACCGGCGAGGCAGGCGGCCGGTTTGCTTCCAGCCACCGGAAAACCCACTCGAAAGTGGCTGTGGTATCGCCCATCTCGTCGAGCTGCGTGCGCCACTGGGAAACCTGGTCCAGCTCGGTGAGGCCCGGTAGCGGCGGGGGGTCGGCCCGGTGGATCGCGGCCAGCGCCTGTGCGCACTGGGTGAGCAGCCGGGCCCGGCCGGCGTCGTCGAGCATCCGCTGAATCCGCCGCACGATGGTCTCGCCACCGATGAAGTCGCAGATCAGAAACGGATCGCCCAGGGCGGCAACGGAATTGTCGGCGACGATCACGTGGGGGACGGGTGCCCCGGCCTGGGCCGCCGCCCGTTGGGCACCGGCCTCCAGTTCCATCCCGGCATGGACCTCATCGGGTGCGCCGGTCCGAAGGATCAGGGCGCGCCGGGTCGCGTCCGTGACGGCATCGAACGACCACGTGGTGCGGCTGGCTCCGCCGGTCAGCTCGCGCAGATTCTCGACGGCGACGTCGGAGCCCAGCACCGGGGTGAGGACATCGACCAGCCGTGGGGTGAGCAGATCCGCCGGCCGGGACAGGCTGGTCACCGCCTGGCCCTGCCGAACCCGAACAGCCGCTGCGCCACCCGGCGCATCTGGATCTCCTCGGCACCTTCGGTGATCCGGTACCGCCGGTGGTGGCGGTAGATGTGCTCGAATGGTTCGTGACGGCTGTAGCCGATGCCGCCGTGTACCTGCATGGCACGGTCGGCGGCCTCACACACGAGACGGTTGGCGCGGTAGTTGGCCATCGAGACCTTGTCGGACACCTCCATGTGGTGGTTCTGGTCCAGTTGCGTTGCGGCGTAGCGGACCAGCAGCCGGACCATCTGCGCCTCGGTCTGCAATTCCACCAGCGGCCACTGCACGGCCTGGTTCACCGCCAGTGGCTTTCCGAACACCATGCGCCGGTTGGCGTAGTCCACGGTGCGGTCGATACAGAACTGGGCTGCGCCCAGACTGCTGGCGGCCTGGCGAATCCGGTTCTCGTGCAGGAACGTCTGCCCAACCTCCAAGCCGCGGTCCACCTCACCGAGCACCGCATCGGCCGGCACGCGGACGTTGTTCAGTTCGACCTCACCGTGATCCGTGGGCATGTTGAACGTCCACCAGTAGAACGGGACGGTGAAGCCCGGCGAGTCGGTGGGCACCAGGAAGGCGCTGATGCCACGAGCCTGTCCGGGCTCGCCGGAGGTCCGGGCGAAGATCAGATCGTGGGTGGCGCGGTGTACTCCGGTGTTCCACCGCTTGCGACCGTTGATGATCCAGCCATCCCCGTCAGGTACCGCGGTGGTCTCCAACCAGGTGGCATCCGAACCGTGGTCGGGCTCGGTCAATCCGAACGCCATCGAACGCTTGCCGGCGAGCATCGCCTCGACCCAGTCCGCCTTCTGGGCCTCCGTGCCGAATCGGTCCATCATGATCACCTGCGGGAAGTTCCCGACGATCGAGGACTCGTCCTGCAGATCATTGTGGAGCCCGAGGCCCTTGTGCGCCAGGTGTTCCCGGATCACCGCCATGTCCAGGTTGCTGCCGTCGCGTCCGCCGAACCGGGCAGGTAGCCCGTACCGGAGCCAGCCGGCGGCATCCGCACGCCGGCGCATCTCGTCGAGCAGATCTTCCCACGCTCTGGCCGGCACCCCGCCGTTCTCCCAGTCGGTGCGGGCATACTCGCGGCGCTGGTCGAAATACTGCATGTGCTCGCGCTCGAGCGGCTTGATCTCGGCCTCGATGAACTCGTCCATCTCGGCAAGCACAGTTGAAAGATGGTCGGGTAAAGCAAAATCCACTGAGATCTCTCCTTTTCGGATCAAAAGCCGTACAGGGTTCTCTTCCAGATGGTGGACAGGGTCGTGATGGCCTCGGCGTCGCTGATCTCGATGCCGAGCCCGGAATGACCGACGAATACCGTGGTGAAGTTCTCGAACAGCAAGGCAATGGCTGCCGCCACGTGTTCCGGTTGCAGGCCCTGAGCGTGGCCCTGATCCTGCGCGTGGTGCACCGAGGCGATGACGATGTCGACACCGAACCGCCGGAACTTGTTCTGCACATCGGCAAATCGCTGCTGTGTCGCGGCCAACTGGGCAACCGCGATCATGATGCCGATGTTCTGTTTGAAGATGTTCCAGTAGCCGGTGACCACGGTGGTGAAGAACTCGGTGTCCTCCGGGGAGTCCGGCAGGTGCAGGTTCAGCCCCGACGGCTCGACGACGTCGTGCAGGAAGGATTCGGCCAGCGCCGCCAGCAGATCCTCCTTGTCGGTGAAATACCGGTAGAACACCGCCGGACTCTTGCCTGCGGCCGAGGTGATATCGGACAGCGTGGTGCCGTGAAAACCGCGTTCGGCAAAAAGTTTCCGCGCGGCGAGCTCGATCGCCGATCGGGTCTGGCGGCCTTTGGTGCCCAGCTCGGCAGCGGTCATCGACGCCTCAGTTCAAGATCCGGTCGCCTGCGCGCAGCAGCGCACTGGGAAGCTCGTGGCCCACGGCCTCCTGTGCGATACGTGCGGCGTCGATCGCGGCAGCCAGGTCGACGTCGACGGCGATGTCGCTGTCGCGCAACAGGTAGACCAGATCTTCGGTGGCGATGTTGCCGCTGGCGCCCGGGGCGAACGGGCAGCCGCCCAGCCCGCCGACTGATGCGTCCAAGCGGGTGACCCCGGATTGCACCGCCGCGTAGGCACTGGCCAGACCCGCGCCGCGGGTGTTGTGGAAGTGCGCACCCAGTGGCAGGCCCCCGGTCAGCAACCGGACCTGAGCGATCAGTGAGCTCACCCGACGCGGGGTGGTGGTGCCGATGGTGTCGGCGATGGCGATGCGGTTGACGCCGAAACCGACTGCGGACGACACGATGTCGAGCACCCGCTGCGGATCGGTCGGACCGTCGAACGGGCAGTCCCAGGCGGTGGCGATGATGACCTCCACCGAGGTGTTGCTGTCTGCCGCGATGGCCACGATCTCGGCGATCTGAGCCGTGGCCTCGGCCGAGGTGCGTCCGACGTTGGCCTGGGAGTGGGCGTCGGAGGCGGACACCACGTACTCGATCGAGCTCAGCCCCGCGGCAATGGCGCGTTTGGCGCCGTTGGGGCTTGCCACCAGAGCGGAGAACTCGACATCCGGGAACCTGTGTAGCTCCTCGGCGAGTTCGGCCGCATCGGCCAATGCGGGCACTTTCGAGGGTGAGACAAATGCCGTCGCCTCCACCGCACGTACCCCGGTGGCGACGATGGCCTCGAGGATCGCGACTTTGGCGGACAGCGGAATCGGCGTCTCGATCTGCAGGCCGTCGCGTAGACACACCTCGCGGATGTCGACCTTGTCGGGCAGGTTCATCTCACAGCACCCCCTCGGCGCGCAGGGTTTCCAGGTCTTGTGCACTGCGCCCGAGCAGGTCGCGGTACACCTCGTCGTTGTGCTGGCCGGGCCGGGCCGAACCGGCGTTGCGGATCGTGCCAGGTGACTCGGAGAGCACCGGGACGACGCCGGGACCCTTGACGTTGCGCTGCACGCGCTCGTCCCAATGGTCCGCGAGCATGCCGCGGGCCTGCAGTTGCGGGTCCTGCATGACCTCGGCGACGGTGTTGATCGGCCCGCTGATCACCCCGGCTTGGGACAGGGTCTCGATGATGTCCTCCGGCCGGCGCCTGGCTGCCCAATCACCGATGATCTTGTCCAGCTCATCTTGATTGCGGCCCCGCGCAACGTGATTGGAGAACCTGTCGTCGGTCGCGAGCTCCGGGCTGCCCATCGCGGCGCACAACCGGCGGAACACGGTGTCCTGGTTGGCCGCGATCACCACCCAGCTGCCGTTGGCGCTCTGGTAGATGTTCGACGGCGCGATGCCTTCCAGGCGGGTGCCCGACGGTCCGCGGACCACACCGCCGACGTCGTAGTCCGGGATCGTGGATTCCTGTACCGCCAGGCAACTTTCGGTCAGCGCCGTGTCGACGATCTGCCCCTCGCCGGTGACGGTCCGCCGGTACAGGGCAGCCAGCGCACCCTGGGCGGCGAACATGCCGGCCAGGCTGTCGCCCAGTGACAGGGCCAGCCGCGGTGGGGGACCACCGGGGAACCCGTTCATGTGCCGCAGCCCGCTCGAGGCCTCGGCCACCGAGGCGTAACCGGCCTTGCCGGCGTCGGGCCCGGTCTGCCCGTACCCCGACACCCGCACGAGGATGATGCCCTTATTGCGTTCGCGCAGAACGTTGTAGCCCAGATTCCACTTCTCCAGGGTGCCGGGCCGGAAATTCTCCACGATGATGTCGGACCTCTCCACCAGGTCCAGAAAAAGCTCGCGGCCCTTGGCGGTGCGAAGGTCGAGGGTGACGGCCTTCTTGTTGCGGGCGTGCACGGTCCAGAAGAAGTGGTGCCCGTCGAGCTCGGCCTGCCCCCAGGTGCGCAACGGATCCGGGGTGGCGGGCAGTTCGATCTTGATGACCTCGGCACCCATGTCACCCAGCAGCCGACCGGCGAACGGACCGGAGATCAGGGTGCCGAGTTCGATCACCCTGATGCCGTCGAGAGGTCCGGTCGTCATAGTGACTGCTCCGATCCTCGGTCGCTTCGCTCCAGCCCGCCGAATCCGTGCCGGTGCAGCCAATCCGTGCAGATCGCGACAGCCTGGCGCAGGGTGCCACGCTGATCCGGGCCCGAGTAGTAGTGGTTGGCGCCGGGGATCTCGTGCATCTCCTTGTCGGGATGCCCGATCGCCTCATACAGCCGGCGGGTGTGGCTCGGCGTGCAGGCGTCATCGGCCAGGTTGCCGATCACCAGCGCGGGAACCGCGATATCCGGCCCGGCCTTGACGGCGTCACCGTTGGCATCGTCATAGCTCCACTGCGACAGCCAGCTGCGCAGTGTGCAGAAGCGTGCCAGCCCGACCGGGCTCATGTTGACCACCTGGGGATCACCCAGATAGCACGTGCCGGGCTGACGATCGTTGGGATCGACGGTCGGGTCCAGCCAGCGCGGGTCGGCCATGGTGCCGTGCACGACGAACGCGAATTCGTCATCGGGACGTCCCGCGGCCTTGAGTTCGGCGAGTTTCGCCTTGACCCACTTGGTGATCCGCCGGTTGCGGGCGATCTGGGCCTGGTGGTAACGCTCGAGGAATTCCGCCGTGTAGGGCGGCTGGTTGGGGTTGTCCGGGTTGTACAGATCCAGTTCGGGGTCGCGCTTGGACGGATCGTTCTCGTCCAGGATGGACGCGTCCATCCATTCGGTCATGGTGCCGTGCCTGCTGATGTGGGCGGCCAGCAACATGATTCCGTCGGCCGGGATCAAGCCCAGTGTCGTCAGATCGGGCCCGTCGCCGGAAGGGCTCGCCGTCACCGTCGGGTTCTGCGCCTGCTGTTGGTAGAACACCGAAAGGGATCCACCGCCGCTCCATCCGGCCAGCACCACCTTGTCGTAGCCCAGTCGGTTCTTGGCGTCCTTGATGCACTCGCCGAGATCCTCGACCACCTTCTCCATCAGCAGCGCCGAGTCGGTGCCACGGAACCGGCTGTTGCAGTAGATGACGTGGTGGCCGGCGCGGGCCAGCGCGTTGATCATCGGCAGGTAGGCGCCGCCGCCGATCGGGTGCATGAACACCAGGACCGTATCTGAAGCCTTGGCCTTGGGGCGTAGCAGGTAGCTCTCGAGTACCACCAGCTCGGCGACGCCGCCGTACACGTCACGTACCGACGAGTTGTTCTGGTAGGCAACCAGATACGGTATGCGGTCGTACTCGTGCTTCACAGGTGCTTCGATAGTTGTCATCGTTTTCCTTTGCTCTTCGCGCAAGCGCTCATCACTGGTGCTGCCCCAGATCGTTGGCGAGGATTTCGGCGGACGGGATGAGGCGACGACGGGTGTCGATGGCGATCACCGACCAATCGACCCGGTCGTAGTCGTCGAACTTGCGGCGCGCGCGTTCCCGCGCCTTCTCGGGCGCCCCATGGTGAACGCCCTGCGGCGCATGGGAAACCAGGCCGGGCGGCATCGGGATGCCGTAGAGGGTTCCGCCGTGGAAGAACGCGATCTCGTCGTAGTCGACGTTGCGGTGGTACCAGGGAGTGCGCTCGGTCCCCGGCACGCTCTCGGCGGGTTTGGGCAGGAAGTTCATCACGTATACACCGGTGGCCTGCATGAAGAGGTGCACCGTCGGTGGCAGGTGCACGCTCTCGGAGGTGATGACGGTGTAGTCCTCGATGTTGAAGGTGAACGGAAAGTTGTCGCCCCGCCAGCCTTCCACGTCAAGGGGATTGTGTTGATAGAACAGCGAAGTCGGACCTCCGTCATGGATCAGACGGACCTCGTACTCTTCTCGCCCGTCATCATCGATCGGTGCCGGCTCGGGGATGGTGACCTGTGCCGGGTCGAACGGGAAGTGGCGGCCAAGGGTTCCGGCCGGCGGGACCCGGAAATCGTCGGTGGCCTGGATCATCAGCCACGTACTCTCGCTGTCGGGCACCTGGCGGAACGTGCAGGCCTTCGGGATGTACACCCAGTCGCCTTCGCGGTAGCGCAGTGGGCCGAACTCGGTTTCCAGCAGGCCAGAGCCTTTGTGCACGAACAGCAGGAGGTCGCCGTCGACGTAGCGGACGAAGAAGGGCATCTCCTCGCTACGCCGGCTCAGCAGCACCTGACAGTCGGGGTTGGAGAACATCAGCAGCGGGCCGCCGTGCGCGTCGGTGGCGTCGCTGGGCTTGAGCTCACTGGACAAGACATCGGTGGGGCGCAGGGGGCCGACGGTGCGGTAGGCGGTGGGGTCGTTGCGCCGGTACATGTTGGCGGTGCGGCCGACGAAGCCACCGCGACCCAGTTCGTCGTCCTTGAGGCCGTCGAGGTCGGCATGCACCCGCTTCGGGGTCTTGCCTTTACGCAGGTGGACGAATGATTCCATGCTCGACTCCTGAAGGTGCGGGGCAAAAACTGAAAGTGACTTTACTTTTTGTTACGGCGGCTGACAAGGGGTGACGGGCAATGAGCTGTCGCGTTTTGGGTCCGGCTCCCCGGGGTAGCCCTTGATGGGCGCGCACGCCCGCTGCTGCACGTCGGTGTCAACGAAAGGACTCGCATGCGAAAGGAATTGGAAGGCCGCAGGGTGGGAATCCTTGCCGCCGACGGTGTGGAGCGCATCGAACTCGAACAACCCCGCGCCGCGGTCGAGAACGAGGGCGGTCACGTCGAACTGTTGTCCCTCAAGGCCGGCGAAATCCAGGCCCGTGATCACGACCTCGAGCCTGCAGGGACCTTTCCGGTGGACCGCACGGTCGCCGAGGCCAAGGTCGACCAGTTCGACGCCCTGATCCTGCCCGGGGGCACCGTAAATCCGGACAAGTTGAGGCTCGACAAGACCGCGGTGGCGTTCGTGCGCGATTTCGTGCAGTCGGGCAAGCCCGTCGCAGCCATCTGCCACGGCCCGTGGACTCTCGTGGAGGCGGATGTGGTGCGCGGCCGCACACTGACCAGCTATCCGAGCATCCGCACGGATCTCGGCAACGCCGGGGCCACCGTGGTGGATCGCCAAGTCTGCATCGACGGCAACCTGATCACCAGCCGCGCGCCAGGCGATCTGCCCGCGTTCTGTGAAGCCATCACCGAAGTTTTGGCGAGTAGCCCCGCCCAGACCTGAGCACGGGTCGAGCCATGACGCCCCGTGCCACGGCCGAGACGGCCGGTTCAGAAGCTGTCGGTGAGCGGTCGACCATTCGGCAGCGCAACTTCGTTTTCCTGGCAGTGGTGCTCGGCATGCTGTTGGCCGCCCTCGATCAGACGATCGTGGCGACCGCGCTGCCCACCGTCGTCGCCGATCTGGGCGGAGCAGGACACCAGGCCTGGGTGGTCACCAGTTACCTGCTTGCCTCGACCATCGTCACCGCCGTCGTAGGCAAACTGGGCGACACCTTCGGTCGCAAGAAGGTCTTCCAGGTGGCGATCCTGCTCTTCCTGGCGGGGTCGGTGTTGTGCGGCTCGGCCGGATCGATGGGGATGCTCGTCGCGTCCCGAGCACTGCAGGGTCTTGGCGGCGGAGCCATCACGGTGACCGCGGTCGCGGTGATCGGCGAGGTCATTCCGCTGCGTGATCGTGGCCGCTACCAGGGTGCGCTCGGGGCGGTCTTCGGCGTCACCACCGTCATCGGCCCGCTGCTCGGCGGGCTGTTCACCGACCACCTGAGCTGGCGGTGGGCCTTCTGGATCAACGTGCCGGTGGCGGTGGTGGTCATCGCGATCGCCGCTGTCGCCATTCCCGAATTCACCCGCACCGCCAGACCGGTGCTCGATTACGCCGGCATCGTCCTGGTCGGCCTCGGGGCGGCCGGGCTGACCCTGGCGACAAGCTGGGGCGGCACCACATACCCGTGGAGTTCGGTGACGATCATCGGGCTGTTCGTCGCGTCGGTGGCTGCCCTGGTGGCCTTCGTCTTCGTCGAACGCCTTGCCACAGAACCGGTTCTGCCGATCAGGTTGTTCACGAATCCGGTTTTCACGGTGTGCTGTGTGCTGTCGTTCGTGGTGGGCTTCGCGATGCTGGGAGCCCTGACGTTTCTGCCGACCTACATGCAGTTCGTCGACGGCGTCTCGGCCACCGCGTCGGGGCTGCGTACGCTGCCCATGGTCGTAGGGCTGCTGGTCACCTCGCTGGGCAGTGGCGTACTCGTCGGGCGCACCGGGAAGTACCGGATCTATCCGATCGCCGGCACCGCCATCATGGCGATCGGGTTCGTGCTGTTGTCGCGGATGGATGCCGACACCTCGACACTGACGCAGTCGCTCTACCTTCTCGTCCTGGGCAGCGGCATCGGGCTCAGCATGCAGGTGTTGATCCTGGTGGTGCAGAACACCGTCGACTTCACCGATCTCGGCGTCGCCACTTCCGGGGTGACGTTCTTCCGCGCCATCGGTAGTTCTTTCGGCGCAGCGATTTTCGGGTCGCTGTTTGCCAACTTCCTCGGTGACCGGCTGCCGGCGGCGATGGCCGGCAGCGGTGCGCCCCCGGATGCGGCGACATCGCCCCGGGTGCTGCACGGACTTCCTCATGAGGTTGCGGCACCGATCATCGACGCCTATGCCGATTCGCTGACGCGCGTGTTTCTGTTCGCGGCGCCGTTCGCCGTCGTCGGGTTCGTGCTGGCGCTCTTCCTCAAACAGGTCCCGTTGCGCGATACCGCGGCCAGCGGTAGCACCGACATGGGTGAGGGCTTCGGGATGCCCACCACCGAATCGCCGGAGAAGCTGCTCGAGGTTGCGATCGGCCGGCTGCTGCAACGTAGTCACGGTGTCGATCTCGAGGCGTTGGCGCAGTCGCCGCGCAGCCGGCTCGACACCGCGCAGTTGTGGGCGCTGATCCAGATCTATCGACACGCTGCCGCGGCAGGGGCCGCGAACCTGTACGAGATCGCCGACGAGCGCCGGGTGCCGCGGCAGATCCTGGAGCCGACGTTCGACCGCTTGGTCGCCTCGGGTCTGGCCGAACGGACCGGACGCGAGTTCACGCTCACCCCGGCCGGTGCGGCGGAAATCAGTTCGGCTCGCAACATCATCTCCGGCTGGCTCACCGAATCTCTGGCTCAGTCACCGGAATTCGAGGGCCGCCCGGATCGTCTGCAGGTGCAGGGCGCGCTCGACCGGCTCGCTCGCGGTGTCCTGATGGAGCGGGATCCAGCGCAGGACGAGACCCGGCCGATGAAGCTGGGGCCGTCGCGCCGCCCGGTCGTCGAACCACCGACCACCCGGATGCGCGCCCCGGTGGCTCAGCCGCCGCCGGAACAGCCGGAACCGCCCACCCGCCCATTTCGTCCGCGGACGGGGACCGCGGGGCCGCGGCCGCCGCGTCGCTAGGCGCCACCGCCTCGTGCGGCGTCCCGGACCTGCTCCAGCGCCTCGGCACGCATCTGTTCCCGTTCGGCAGGCGTCCACCGGGTGGTGGGCTCCACCACCAGGGTGTCGACACGGTAGCCCAGCATTTCGAACACATACTCCAGATACGGCTTCTGGAAATCCTGCAGTTCAGGGTGACGCCCGTCGTAGGCACTGCTGCGGGTCAGGATGAGCTGCAACGGTTTTCCCTCACCGAGGGTGCCCACGTGTTCACCGCGTTCGTTGAGGGTGAAGCTGGCCACCGGCTGCACGATGATGTCGATCCACGCCTTGAGGGCATGTGGCACATGCCAGTTCCACATGGGGGAGGACACCACCAGTCGGTCGAAGCCACGCACCCGCTCGATCTCGGCGAGCACCTGCTGCCACACCGCCTGCTGGTCCTCGGTGATCGGCTCGCCGAACAGCTGAGCGAACTTGGCGATCGCCGCATCCCGGCCGAACCGCAGCACATCGTCGTCCCACACCGAGAGGCGTTCCACCTCGCCGACCGGGTCGGCGGTATCCAGGTAGGCCAGCGCCAACTGCGAGGACAACGCGTCGTCCCCCTTCGGGCTGGCCTCGATCCACAGAGTCTTCATCAGATCGGCCCGTCAGATCATCGATGTACGAGGGATCTTCATCCCCAGCGCCAGCGCACCGGCCAACTCCCGGCTGGTGTCGTAATCGAACACCACGTGGCCGGACAGCACATCGACATCGCGTTTGAACCGCTGCAACGGGCTCGAAAGGAAATGGATGCTGGCTCCGCCCGCACCCATCAGATCGCCGATCACCGCCTTGGATTCGGAGACGATGTGCGCCGCCGCCAGACGGGCCTGCGCGCGGACCGGCTTGTCCACTGCGTCGCCGGTCGCCACGATGCTCTCTATCTCTCCGACCGTGTCGGCCAGCAGGGCGCGCAGAGCGCGCACCCGGACTTGCGCCCCGGCCAGGTGAGCCTGCGCGATCGGCTTGTCCTTCTGTACGACGCCCTCATAGGGCAGCACCCGTTCACCGAGGCGTTTCGCGTAGATCTCGGTGACCCGCTCGGCGCTGCCCAGTGCGGGCATCGCCGCCAGCAGTGCCAGTGCGGGCACCATCGGCCAGCGGTAGGCGCTGCTGTCGTGTAAACCCGCGCCCGGGGCGGTACCGGAATAGATGTCGAGCACCTTCACCAGTCGGTGCTCCGGGACGAACACGTCGGTGGCGATGGCGTCGTTGGAACCGGTGGCCCGCATGCCGTCGGTGTGCCACACGTCGGCCACGGTCACGTCGCCGATCGGCAGCAGCGCGAGCGCCGGGTACAGCGCGTCGTCGGGGCCGCACAGCGCGGCGACGATGATCCAGTTTCCGTGCATGACTCCGGTCGCCCAGGACCATCGGCCGGTGAGGCGGATGCCGCCGTCGGCCGGAAGTCCGCGCCCGGTCGGCGCGAGTGGGGCCGGCGCCAGGAACGGGCGGCTCGCGAAGGCCTCTTCCTGAGCCTGCTCGCCGAACAGCGCGAGCATCCAGTTGTGCAGGGCCAGGAAGCCGATGGTCCAGGCGCTTGACGTGCATCCGTGGGCCATCCGGCGTACGGGGTCCAGGATGGCCGGGAAATCGGCCTGCTGACCGCCATAGCGGGCGGGCACCAGGAGTTCGGTGAATCCGGAGTCGACGAGGTCGGTCACCGTCGCGTCGGGAAGCCGGCGCAACTCCTCGGCTTCACCGGCCCGATCGGCCAGTCGAGCGACGAATTCGGCGGTGATGACGCAGTCCGTGGTGAGAGGCGAGGTCATGGCCGAAAGTTACCATACTTTTTTGTATGGTCGCCGTCGCGGGGTCCGAGGAGGCGACGCGCGGGCATTTCGAAAACCGGTTGGCGACGATCAGATAACCCTCTGGACACTGGTTGTGAACAGATAGGCATCGGTGTTCATCCGATACCGCGGGCGCGGTCCGGGGGTTGGAACTGTTTTCCCAGCTAGATGGTCTGCGGGCCGGCGATAGATAAAGCCGAATTCACTTTTTTGAATCCGTAGATATGCAGTTCGGCGCTGCGCGGCGGGTTTTCCCCCGTCGTGGGCCCGTGATTTACTCATGGCGCAACAACTGAATTCTTCGGTCCGCTCATCAGAGGCACCGGCTCAGACGAGCGGGCGTGACAGTGCAGTGACTCGGTCGCTGCGGTGTCGCTTGGCGATGCTTATCGCTGATCACGCAAATGGCGTAGTTGACCGGAAACGGATGGATTCGCAGTATGACCTTCATTGACAAGATTCGTGGCCATTGGGCACGCCGCATGACGGTGGCGGCTGTGGCAGCGCTGTTGCTGCCTGGCTTGATCGGAGTGACCGGCGGGTCGGCGACCGCGGGAGCATTCTCCCGGCCGGGTCTGCCGGTGGAGTACCTGATGGTCCCGTCGCCGTCGATGGGCCGCGACATCAAGATTCAGTTCCAGAGTGGTGGGCCGGGTTCGCACGCGGTGTACCTGCTCGACGGCCTGCGTGCTCAGGACGACTTCAACGGCTGGGACATCAACACCAACGCGTTCGAGATGTTCCTCAACAGCGGTCTTTCGGTGGTCATGCCGGTCGGCGGTCAGTCCAGCTTCTACAGCGACTGGTACAACCAGGCCTGCGGTAAGGCCGGTTGCACCACGTACAAGTGGGAGACCTTCCTGACCAGCGAGCTGCCGCAGTGGCTGGCCGCGAACCGCGATGTCGCGGCGAACGGTAACGCAGCGATCGGCCTGTCCATGGCCGGCTCCGCCGCGCTCATCCTGGCGACCTACCACCCCGACCGGTTCATCTACGCCGGTTCGATGTCGGGCTTCCTGAACCCGTCCGAGGGCTGGTGGCCGTTCCTGATCAACATCTCCATGGGTGATGCCGGCGGCTACAAGGCCAACGACATGTGGGGCCCGACCGAGGACCCGAACAGCGCCTGGAAGCGCAACGATCCGATGGTGCAGATCCCCACGTTGGTCGCCAACAACACCCGTCTGTGGATCTACTGCGGTAACGGCCAGCCCAACGAGCTGGGCGGCGGCGACCTGCCTGCCACCTTCCTCGAAGGCCTGACCATCAAGACCAACCGCAGCTTCCAGGACAACTACATCGCCGCTGGTGGCACCAACGGTGTGTTCAACTTCCCGGATTCCGGTACCCACAACTGGGCGTACTGGGGCCAGCAGTTGCAGGCCATGGTTCCGGACCTGCAGCGGGTGCTCGGCTAAGCCGGACAACACGCGATAGCGAGATCGCCCAGAACACCAAGTGTTCTGGGCGATTTCGCTATGTCAGGGGTCTGCGCTCGTTCAGCAGCCGCCGGCCCCGATGGCTGCCACCGGTGGCCGCTACCACTGGCGGACGCAAAAGTGCCCGGTTCCCATGGAACCGGGCACTTTCACTGGGGCCCCTCCCGCTTGCGGGGGACTGCTCGCCGGGAGAATCCGGCAGGAGAGCGAACTATTTCAATTCGGCCGAGGACAGCCCCAGCAGGCGGCGGGCGACCACCAGCTGCTGAATCTGCTGAGTGCCTTCGAAGATGTCGAGGATCTTCGAGTCCCGGGCCCACTTCTCCAGCAGGGTCTGCTCGGAATAGCCGGTGGTACCTGCCATTTCGACAGCCTTGAGGGTGATGTCGCTGGCCACGCGGGCGGCCTTGGCCTTACCCATCGAGGCTTCCTTGGAGTTCGGGATGCTGTTGTCGGCCTGCCATGCCGAGCGCACCGTCAACAGGTAGCCGGCCTCCCAGTCGGCCTCCATACGCAGGAACTCCGCTGCCGCGGCGCTCTGCGCGTGAGCGGGCTTGTCGTAGGAGATCTCGATACCGGCGTCGGTGAGGATCGCCCGCAGGTCCTCCAGCGCGGCGCGGGCAATACCGACCGCCATGGCCGCCACGATCGGCCGGGTGTTGTCGAAGGTCTCCATGACCCCGGCAAAACCCTTCTCCACGTGGACTTCCGGATCGCCCAGGAGGTTGTCCTTGGGGATACGCGCGTTCTCGAAGCGGATCACCGCGGTGTCGGACGCCTTGATGCCCAGCTTGTGCTCAAGGCGCTCGACGGTGACCCCGGGATGTTCGCGCGGCACGATGAACGACTTGATCGCCGCCCGGCCCAACGATTTGTCCAGCGTCGCCCACACCACGATGTGGCTGGCTCGCGAACCTGCGGTGACGAAGATCTTCTCGCCGTTGATCACATACTCGTCGCCGTCGAGCACCGCCGTGGTGGTGACTGCCGCCGAATCCGATCCGAAGGACGGCTCGGTGATGGCCATGGCGGCCCACACGTCCTTACCGAGTCGCTCGAGCTGCTCGGGGGTGGCCACCGAGGAGATGGCGGCGTTGCCCAGGCCCTGACGCGGCACCGAGAGCAGCAGGGCGACGTCGCCCCAGCTGATCTCCAGCGCGTTGAGCAGCGCGGACATGTTGGCGCCGTTGACGGTGACCTTCTCGCCCTTGGTGTTGGCGTCGTCGCGGAACGCCTCGGCGCCGGCGAACGAGATGGTCTTCGCTTCCGAGATGCCTTCGAACAGGGTGGCCAGGGTGTCCAGCTCGACGGGGTAGGCGTGTTCGGCGAGGTCGTACTTGCGCGAGATCGGGCGAAGCATCTCCGCAGCGCCCTGGTGGCCCTTCTCGATGACCGCCTGGAGCTTGCGGGGCATTTCCAGATTGATTGCCATGATTAGTCTTTCAGTTGGGTAGGGCCCGGGCTAGATGACTACGACACCCTCGGCGACGCCGATGGCACGCAGATCGCGGTACCAGCGCTCGACCGGGTGTTCCTTGGTGTAACCGTGACCGCCGAGCAGCTGGACGCCGTCCAGACCGATCTGCATGCCCTTGTCGGTGCCGAGCTTGCGGGCCAGTGCCGCCTCGCGGGCGAACGGCAGTCCCTGCTCGGCACGGGCGGCGCCGCGCCAGGTGATCAGCCGCAGGCCGTCGAGTTCGATGGCGATGTTGGCGGTCATGAAGGCCACCGACTGGCGGTGCGCGATCGGCTCACCGAAGGCCGTGCGTTCCTTGATGTAGGGGATGACGTAGTCGAGCACCGCGTGCGAGGTGCCGACGGCCAGGGCGGCCCAGCCCAGCCGGGACAGGGCAATCGCCTCTGAGTAGTCCTGGTCGGTGGCCTCGTCCTCACCAAGGCGGTTGCCCAGCGGCACCGCCACGTTGTCGAGCTCGACCTGACCGAGGGCGGCCGCACGGATTCCCATGCTCGGATCGGCCTTGACCGTGAGCCCCGGCGACGAGGCCTCGACGATGAACAACGCAGGCTTACCGTCCAATTGCGCTGCCACGATGAACAATTCGGCGTTGGCAGCTGCCGGAACCAGCGACTTGACGCCAGACAGGCGATAGCCGCTGGGGGTACGGACCGCAGTGGTCTTGAGTGCGGTGGGGTCGAACAGGGGGTGCGGTTCGGCGATCGCCACACACGCCTGCGGCACGCTCTCGCCGGCGAATTCCTTGAGGTAGGTGGCCTGCTGGTCGGCGCTACCCCAGTGGGTCAGGGCCGAGGCGACACCGCCGGGCGCGAGGATCGGCAGGGCCAGGCCCATATCGCCGTAGGCCAGGGCCTCGGCGACGAGCGCATTGGTGACGGTGCTGCGGTGCTCGGCGATGCCGTCGAAGTCCTCGGGCACGTTGACGGCGGTGATGCCCAGCTCAGCGGCCTTGGCAATGAGGTCCGCAGGGTAGGCCGCGGCCTCGTCGGCGTCGTGCGCGGCGGGTCGCAGGATCTCCTCGGCGAACTCCCGGACCGTCTCGACGATCATCTGCTGGTCTTCGTCGGGGGTCAGGTCGAAGTAGTCGGCCCCGCTGGCTTTCAGCCTGGTGGGCGCCTTGCCGAGTCCCTGGATCCGCTGGAATTGGCGGGTGGCCGCGCCCGCAGTCGAAAACACCTGCTTCACACCGTATTTCAGGCCGCGGTTGAGCGGATCGCGCAGGCCGTAGCGGTCCAGGAATTCCTGGCCGACGATGGGCGTGATCAGCGCCAACCCGATGTCGGTCGCTGTCCGCTTGTGCTTGTGCAGTCCGACCGCACTTTGCCGGCCGGAGCTGGAGGGACGGGATGGGGTGCCGTTCTTGGACGGCAGGGTGTTGGTCATGTCAGCTGCCTCTGCTGGTCGTAGCGACGCATCTGACCGTATCTTACTCCGGAGTAAGGTACGGCATCTGTTACCAACTTCACAGCGCCGGAGATCAGGGTTCGGCCGCCGAGAGCTGGTCGTGCCGCTCGCGATTTGTGCGCACCTCGTCCATGTGCGCCTCGGCCCATGACTTGACCCCGATCATCAATCGCTGCAAGGAAATGCCCAGGTCGGTGAGCTCGTAAGTGACTGTGACCGGCACGCTCGCGGTCACGGTCCGGGTGAGCAGGCCATCGCGTTCGAGGGATCGCAGCGTCTGGGTGAGCATCTTCTGGCTGACCCCGGCCAGGCGCCGGGAGAGTTCGGAGTAGCGCATCGGACGTGGTTCGCCGGAGCCGTCGGCCTCCGGTCGTGGGCCGTCGCCCCCGAGCGCCGCCAGGATCAGCGCCACCCACTTGTCGCTGATGCGGTCGAGCAGCTGGCGGCTGGGGCAGTTCGCCAGGAAGGCGTCGTAATCCATCTTTGCTCGGGCCCGTTTCTGGGCCGCGGTTGTCGTCGGCACGTCCGCTCCATTTCGTCCGAGGTGACTTACGCACTTCGAAGTGCGCACTTCGAAGTGCGTACTTCCCATTAGAGAGCTACCCCTCCATCGTGGAGTGAGAAAGCAGGTCACACAAGGGTCTACAAGGAGTGAGTTTCCATGTCTGTTACCACGTTTCGCGCCGCGGTCGTCCGTACCCCGGATGGGCCGGATTCGATCGAGATCATCGACGTTGCGCTGACCGAGCCTGGTCCCGGCCAGGTCCGGGTCAAGGTTGCCGCGGCGACGGTGAATCCCGTCGACCTCGGTGTCGCAGGCGGCGTGTTCCACGATCTGGGTCTGGTCGATCAACCGAACTGGACCGGACTCGGCTGGGATTTCGCAGGCACCGTCGAGGCCGTCGGGCCAGGTGTAGATCTGGCTGTTGGGACTCGGGTGGCCGGTGTCGTGGCCGGATTCGACCGGGACTACGGCACCTACGCCGAGCAACTGGTGGCGTCGGCGGCCGATGGTGCTGTCGTGCCGGACGAATTGGACTTGATCACGGCATCGACGGTGCCGCTCAACGGATTGGCCGCGGCGCAGATCCTCGATCTGCTGGGCGACGCACCGGCAGGGGATCGGCTGTTGGTCACCGGCGCCGCGGGTGCGGTCGGGGGATACCTCGCCGTGCTCGCCCAGGAACGCGGTTGGAAAGTGACCGGGCTGGCCCGCGAGCACGATGAGGAATTCGTCCGCGGCCTGGGAGCTGCCTTCACCGCCGAGGCCGAGCCGGGGTGGGACGCGGTTGCCGACGCCGGCGCCATGCAGCAGGCGGCTCTCGCGCTGGTCCGCGACGGCGGGCAGTTCGTCGGGGTACAGCCGAGCGCAGAACCGCCGGTCGAACGCGGCATCACCGTGTCAGCCGTTGTGGCCCACCCCGACGGCACCCGGCTCGCCGGCCTCCTCGCCCGCGCGGCGTCCGGCCAGTTGCCGGCGCGGGTACATGCGGTGCTGCCGCTGGATCAGGTGGCCGATGCCCACCGGGCACTCGCCAAGGGTGGGGTGCGCGGCCGGTACGTACTCCGGCCCTGAGCTAGTTGCCGGCGAGCCGGTCCAGCACTGCGGCGTGCACCAGGCCGTTGGTGGCCAGCGCGCTGCCGCCGTGTGGACCGGGCGCGCCGTCGACGCTGGTGAATGTGCCGCCGGCCTCACGGATGAGGATGTCGAGCGGGGCGATGTCCCACAGCTTCACCTCGGGTTCGCAGGCGATGTCCACCGCGCCCTCGGCCACCATGCAGTACGACCAGAAGTCGCCATACGCGCGGACCCGCCACACCGCGTCGGTCAGCGCGACGAAGTTGTCCCGGCGGTCATCCCAGCCGGTGGTGAGGTCCGAGTACGACAGGCTTGCCGACGCGAGATCGGCGACGCCTGACACCGACAGCTTGCGGGCCGTCCCGGCGAACGAACCGAACGCACCCTGGCCCTGGCCCGCCCACCAGCGGCGGGCCAGGGCCGGAGCACTCACCACGCCGACGGTCGGGACGCCGTCTTCGAGAAGGGCGATCAGGGTGCACCACACCGGTACGCCGCGGACGAAGTTCTTGGTGCCGTCGATCGGATCGATCACCCACTGGCGTCCGGTCAATGTCGTTGTCCCACCGAACTCTTCACCGAACACAGTGTCGTTGGGGCGAGCCGTGGCCAGCGATGCGCGCAGCGCTTCCTCGGCGCCGCGGTCGGCGTCGGTGACCGGGGTCAGGTCGGGTTTCGTCTCGATGCGCAGGTCCAGGGCGCCGAAGCGGTCCATGGTCAGTGTGTCGGCCTGATCGGCCAACTCGAGGGCCAGTGCCAAGTCATCTGCGACGGTGCTCATGCCGAAAGTCCTACCATGGCCTGGTGTGGGAAATCGGCATACTCCTCTTGCTCGTCGGCGCGCTGGTGCTGCTGCTGGCGCCACGGATCATGGCGCGTCGGGGAATTCGCGGTGAACTGGCGCACGGCACGTTGCTGGTGACCGGTGTGAGCCCGCGTCCGGACGAGACGGGGGAGCAGTTCGTCACCATCACCGGTGTCATCACCGGTCCGACGGTCAACGAGCACGTCGTGTATCAGCGCATGGCCGTCGACGTCAACGAATGGCCGACGATGGGGGCACTGTTGCCCGTCGTCTATTCGCCGGGCAACCCGGACAAGTGGGCCTTTGCGCCCCCGGAGCCGCCCCCGGCCTGATCAGGCGTGCGCGATCCGGAGCAGCTCGGCCACACTCGCCAGCTTCACCCGGGGCCGGCCCACCGACTCGCCCGAGGCACGCTCGTGCGCGTCGATCAGCCGCCAGTGTTCACCGGTGACGAGCTTCGGTTGATGTTCCAACAGCCATTCGGCCAGTTCGACGTCGTACTCTGAGCCGCGCTCGTCGACGCCGGCCGTCGCAAGATCGTCGAGCAGGGTGTCGACGGTCTCTTGCGAGTCCTTCTTGTTGCTGCCGATCACCCCGGACGGTCCCCGCTTGATCCAGCCCACCACGTATTCGTTACGGCTGCCGTCGATTCGGCCGTCGGTATGCGGGATCGTGCCGGAGCGTTCGTCGAACGGCAGCCCCGGAGTCGGCACGCCGCGGTAGCCGACCGCTCGCACCACCAGCTGGACCGGCAGTTCCTCGCGCTCGCCGGTGTCCTTGGCCACCACGCGTCCGTTCGGGTCGCGGACAAGTTCGTTGCGGCCCAGTACAATCGACTCGACCCGGTCCTCGCCATGCAACTCGATGGGGGAGGTGCAGAAACGGAACACGATGCGCCGCTTGGATTCTTGAGGCGGCTCGCCGGCGTACTTCCGCAGCACCCTGATGTTCTGTTTGACGGTCTTGCCCGCCGCTTCGAGGTCTTCGTCGGTGATGTCGGCGAAATCGGCCGGGTCGAGGATGACGTCGACGTCGCCCAGACCTTCCATGTCGCCCAGCTCGCGCAGTTCCAGCGTGGTGAACGTCGCCTGCAGCGGGCCCCGGCGTCCGATCACGACCACTTCTTCCACCCCGCGGGTGTCCAGGGAGGCCAGCGCGTGGTCGGCGATGTCGGTGTTGGCCAGGGCCTGTGGGTCGCTGACCAGAATGCGCGCCACGTCCAGCGCGACGTTGCCGTTGCCGACGACCACGGCTCGCCCGCCCGCCAGGTTGGGCGCCATGCCGTCGAAATGGGGATGGGCGTTGTACCAACCGACGAAATCGACCGCGGCCACGCTGCCGGGCAGCTCTTCGCCGGGGATGTGCAGGGCCCGGTCGGATTGCGCTCCGATGGCGTAGACGACCGCGTCGTAGCGTTGCGCCAACTCGGCCGGGGTGACGTGTTCACCGACCTTGATGTTTCCGAAGAACCGGAAGCGTGGATCGGCTGCGGTCTTGTCGAACTGGGCGCTGATCGACTTGATCTTCGGATGGTCGGGCGCCACCCCCGAGCGCACCAGCCCCCACGGGGTCGGCAGCATCTCGAGCATGTCGACTCTCACGTCGCGATCGGAGTCGGGTAGATCGGCGAACTTCAGCAACGATGCGGCAGCAAAGAATCCCGAAGGGCCGGAGCCGACGATCGCTACGTGATATGGGCGCATACCCTGCCTTCTTACGAGCGGAAAAACCGTCACAGACCCAGCCGATGGCGTGCCGGGCCGGGTACCAACCGACTTTAAACACAGATCGTCTGCGCTGCCGCCAGTCGGAGAGAACTGCCGCCGAAATGCCGCCGGGTACCCTGAACATTCGTGGATCCAGACCGCCAAGCCGCCGTAGCCGCACTCGACACCACCCTCACGACCGTGGAGCGGGTGCTCGACATCGATGGCCTGCGCCAGCGGATCGACATGCTCGAGCAGCAGGCCTCCGATCCGA
Organism: Mycolicibacterium peregrinum; assembly: GCF_002102345.1. GTDB lineage: Bacteria > Actinomycetota > Actinomycetes > Mycobacteriales > Mycobacteriaceae > Mycobacterium > Mycobacterium peregrinum. The sequence goes on along the minus strand of NZ_LQPP01000036.1, from coordinate 44,244 downwards.
ACCTCTGGGACGACCAATCGCGCGCCCAGAAGGTCACCAGTGAGCTCTCGCACGCGCAGAGTGAATTGCGCCGGGTGCAGGACCTGCGTCAGCGTGTCGACGACCTGCCGGTGCTGTTCGAGCTCGCCGCCGAAGAGGGTGGTGAAGAAGAAGTCGCCGAGGCCGACGCCGAACTCGTCAAGCTTCGCGAGGAGATCGAGACCCTCGAGGTCCGCACCCTGCTCTCCGGTGAGTACGACGAGCGCGAGGCCGTCGTCACCATCCGCTCCGGCGCCGGTGGCGTCGACGCCGCGGACTGGGCCGAGATGCTGATGCGGATGTACATCCGCTGGGCGGAGAAGCACGACTACCCGGTCGAGGTGTTCGACACGTCCTACGCCGAGGAAGCCGGGATCAAGAGCGCGACCTTCGCCGTGCACGCCCCGTTCGCCTACGGCACCCTCTCGGTGGAGCAGGGCACCCACCGGCTGGTGCGGATCAGCCCATTCGACAACCAGAGCCGCCGTCAGACGTCGTTCGCCGACGTCGAGGTGCTCCCGGTGGTGGAAACCACGGACCACATCGAGATCCCCGAAGGCGACCTACGCGTCGACGTGTACCGCTCCAGCGGTCCCGGCGGGCAGTCGGTCAACACCACCGACTCCGCGGTCCGGCTCACCCACATCCCCACCGGCATCGTGGTGACCTGTCAGAACGAGAAGTCGCAGCTTCAGAACAAGGTCGCGGCGATGCGCGTGCTCCAGGCCCGGCTGCTGGAACGCAAGCGTTTGGAGGAGCGCGCCGAGATGGATGCGCTCAAGGGCGACGGCGGCAGCTCGTGGGGTAACCAGATGCGGTCCTATGTACTGCACCCCTATCAGATGGTGAAGGATCTGCGCACCGAGTACGAGGTCGGAAACCCGGCCACAGTGCTGGATGGAGACATCGATGGATTCCTGGAGGCAGGGATCAGATGGCGCAACAGAAAAGACGACGACGACTGATTGACGATGACTGATACCGTGCTTGCCCTTCCTCTCGCCGACCGCTGGCACGATTTCTGGGTCGGCGAGATCGGCGTGTGGATCCTGACCACCGGACTGCACATCGCCCTGTTGTTGATCGGCGGCCTGCTCGCCGCGCGGTTCATCAACTGGGCCGCGCAACGGGTGGTGCGCCGGATCGACGCGGAATATCAGGAGAGCGATCAGCTGGTGCGCTCGGAGAGCGCCAAGCACCGGCAGGCCGTCGCCTCGGTGATCTCCTGGGTCTCGGTGGCGGTCCTGTTCATCATCGTGCTCGTCGAGGTCACCGATGCGCTCGCGGTACCGATCGCGTCTCTGGTCGCGCCCGCCGCGGTGCTCGGTGCCGCCCTCGGTTTCGGCGCGCAACGGATCGTGCAGGATCTGCTCGCCGGTTTCTTCATCATCACCGAGAAGCAGTATGGGTTCGGTGATCTGGTCCGTCTGACCATCGCCGCGGCCAATGAGGCCGAGGGCACCGTCGAGGACGTCACGCTGCGGGTCACCAAGCTGCGGTCCTCCGAAGGTGAGATGTACACCGTGCCGAACGGGCAGATCGTCAAGGCGCTCAACCTGTCCAAGGACTGGGCGCGCGCCGTCGTCGACATCCCGGTCCCGGTCAGCGCAGATCTGAACCTGGTCAACGACGTACTCAACGATGTCGCAGAGAAAGCCGCCGAGGACGGGGAGCTGTCCAAGCTTCTGCTCGACAAGCCGCAGCTGATGGGTGTGGAGAGCATCGGCCTGGACACCGTGAACCTGCGAATGGTCGCGCGCACCCTGCCGGGCAAACAGTTCGATGTGGGCAGACGGCTACGGGTGCGGGTGGTGCGTGCGCTGCGCCGGGCCGGCGTGGTGACGTCGTCAGACGCGTCGGTCGCCGCGGCCGGGGACGTCATCCATCCGGCCGCGGTCGCCGAGACGGTCGCGGCGCCCCCGGCACCGGCTCAGGAGTCGAAGAAGTGAAACCCGACTTCACCAAGGTGACCGAGGCGGCCACCAAGCTCTGGCGTAGCAGGCTGGGCCGGGTTCGCACCTCGACGGTGGTGCTGATCGTGGCGTTCATCGCGCTGTCGTGGGTGCAGCAGGAGTACCGGCCCAAGCAGACCGCGCCACAGACGCCCGACACCCAGGTGGTCCCGCCCGGGTTCGTGCCCGATCCCGACTACACCTGGGTGCCACGCACCAAGCTGCAGGCCCCTCGCTCGACGACCCCGACGGAGACGCCGGAGACGACCGAGACCACCACACCGACGACGACCGAGACCACGACGCCGACCGAGCCGGTGCCCGGAGAGACGACCAGTCCCACCACCACACCCTCACCGGGGGCTCCGCGGACGACGGTGTTCGATCCAGACGGTCCGGGACTGCTCCCGCCCATCACGTTGCCGGTGTTGCCCGGGCCCTCGCCGGCCCCGCCTGCCGAGCAGCCGCTACCCGGCCAGGAGTCGGTGGCCCCGACATTGCCCCGATAGCCTGACCTGCCGGATACTTCCGCCCCGCTACACTGGCGTGCCGTGATGATCACCCTCGACCGCGTGACGAAGCACTACAAGTCTTCGGCGCGCCCAGCGCTCGATGACGTCTCGTTGAAAATCGACAAGGGTGAGTTCGTCTTCCTGATCGGCCCGTCGGGTTCGGGCAAGTCGACGTTCATGCGGCTGCTGCTGGCAGCCGAGACGCCCACCTCCGGTGACATCCGGGTGTCCAAGTTCCACGTCAACAAGCTCGCCGGCCGGCACGTGCCGAGCCTGCGTCAGGTCATCGGCTGCGTATTCCAGGACTTCCGCCTGCTGCAGCAGAAGACAGTGTTCGAGAACGTGGCGTTCGCGCTCGAGGTGATCGGCAAGCGCGGCGAGGTGATCAACCGGGTGGTCCCGGATGTGCTGGAGATGGTCGGCCTGTCCGGTAAGGCCAATCGGTTGCCGAGCGAACTGTCCGGTGGGGAGCAGCAGCGCGTCGCCATCGCGCGGGCCTTCGTCAACCGTCCACTGGTCCTGATCGCCGACGAGCCCACCGGAAACTTGGATCCGGAGACCAGCAAGGACATCATGGACCTGCTGGAACGGATCAACCGGACCGGCACCACGGTGCTGATGGCCACCCACGACCATCACATCGTCGACTCCATGCGTCAGCGGGTCGTCGAACTCGAACTCGGCCGGCTGATCCGTGATGAGCAGCGCGGCGTCTACGGAATGGATCGCTAAGTGCGCTTCGGCTTTCTTGTCAATGAAGTTCTGACCGGACTTCGTCGCAACGTCACGATGACGGTGGCGATGATCCTGACCACCGCCATCTCCATCGGCCTGTTCGGTGGCGGTCTGCTGGTGGTGCGGTTGGCCGATCAGTCCCGCGACATCTACCTGGACCGCGTCGAGAGCCAGGTGTTCCTGACCGACGACATCTCGGCCAACGACCCGAACTGCGACGAAGAAGCGTGCAAGACGCTGTACCGCATGATCGACGATCGCGACGACGTGCGCTCGCTGAGCTTCCTCAATCGCGAGCAGGCCTACGACGACGCGATCAAGAAGTTCCCGCAGTACAAGGATGTCGCGGGCAAGGACGCGTTCCCGGCGTCGTTCATCGTCAAGCTCAACGATCCTGAGCAGCACGAGGCGTTTGACAAGGCGATGCAGGGTCAGCCCGGTGTGCTCAACGTGCTCAACCAGAAGGACCTGATCGACCGGTTGTTCGCCGTGCTCGACGGGCTCAGTAGCGTCGCGTTCGCGGTGGCGCTGGTGCAGGCGGTCGGTGCGGTGCTGCTGATCGCCAACATGGTCCAGGTGGCCGCATATACGCGGCGCACCGAGATCGGCATCATGCGCCTGGTCGGTGCGACCCGCTGGTACACCCAGTTGCCGTTCCTCGTGGAGGCGATGATCGCGGCCCTGATCGGTGTGGTGATCGCGATCGTCGGCCTGATAGTGGTGCGCGCGGTGTTCCTCGAGAAGGCGCTCGACCAGTTTTATCAGTCGAATTTGATTGCCAGGGTCGACTACGCTGACGTGCTCTACTTCAGCGCACCATGGATGCTGTTCCTCGGCTTGGCGATGTCCGGGATTACCGCGTACGTGACGCTGCGGCTCTACATACGAAGGTAGTCGTGAACTAGTGGCGACCAAGAAGTCCAGCCCCGCCGGCAATAAGCAGATTGTGGCCAGCAATCGCAAGGCGCGGCACAACTACATGATCCTCGACACCTATGAGGCGGGCATCGCGCTCATGGGTACCGAGGTCAAGAGTCTGCGTGAAGGACAGGCCTCACTGGCCGACGCGTTCGCCACCGTCGACGACGGCGAGATCTGGCTGCGCAACGTGCACATCGCCGAGTACCACCACGGCACCTGGACCAACCACGCGCCGCGGCGCAACCGCAAACTGCTGTTGCACCGCAAGCAGATCGACAACCTGATCGGCAAGATCCGGGACGGCAACCTCACGCTCGTGCCGTTGTCGATGTACTTCTCCGACGGCAAGGTCAAGGTGGAACTGGCGCTGGCCCGGGGTAAACAGGCGCACGACAAACGCCACGATCTGGCCAAGCGTGACGCCGACCGGGAGATCACCCGGGAGTTGGGCCGTCGCGCCAAGGGCATGGCCTGAGCACCGCGGCCGACACGAAAACGCCCCGGAATAATCACTTGGCGTTGGCCGTTGGCTCTGGCGTACCATTGACAGTCCTGCCGAGATTCGGCGGGGATGCGAGGGGCTGATCGGTTTCGACTTCGCGCATCGAATCAAGGGAAGCGTGCCGGTGCAGGCAAGAGACCACCGTAAGCGTCGTTGCAACCAATTAAGCGCCGATTCCAATCAGCGCGACTACGCACTCGCTGCCTAAGCGACTGCGTGTCTGTCAGACCGGGAGCGCCCTCGGCCCGGACCCTGGCATCAGCTAGAGGGACCCACCCACGGGTTCGGTCGCGGGACCCGTGGGGACATCAAACAGCGACTGGGATCGTCATCTCGGCTTGTTCGCGTGACTGAGAGATCCGAGTAGAGGCACAGCGAACTGCGCACGGAGAAGCCTCGAGGACATGCCGTAGGACCCGGGTTCAATTCCCGGCAGCTCCACCGAGAAGATGCAGGTCAGGGATCTAATCCCTGACCTGTTTCTTTTTCTTCCACCACCCTTTCACCACGGAGCCGGGGCCTGCCATCCGCACACATGAGTCCACTCGTCCTGGTTACGGGTTAGATTGAGGCATGTTTTCTCACCGCAAACGTGGCCCTCAACAGGGCAGCGGGCGGTCAGGTGGTCGCTGGGTCGGGCTTGGCGCTGCTGCACTTCTCACCGCGGGAGCTCCGCTCGCCGCGCTCACCGCGTCGCCGATGGCGGCGGCCGCCGACTGCGCCGATGCGGAGGTCGTCTTCGCGCGTGGCACCGATGAACCGGCGGGTATGGGCCGGGTCGGCGATGCTCTCGTCGATGCGCTGCGCAAGCAGACCGCCGGCATGAAGATCGACAGTTACGGGGTCAACTACAAGGCCAGCAAGCTGCAGCTGCACGGCGGCGACGGCGCCAAAGACGCGATTTCCCACATCAAGTCCACGCTGTCCTCCTGCCCCGACACCAAGATCGTGCTGGGCGGATACTCGCAGGGCGCGAGTGTGATCAACATCGTGGCCGGCAACCCGCTGGGCAACATCACCTGGGGCGATTCGCTCCCGCGTGAATACGCCGACAACGTCGTGGCGATCACCACCTTCGGCGACGTCGGTACCCGAACCAAACAGTCGATAGCAACCCAGAGCGCACTGTACGGGTCCAAGGCGATCGACCTGTGTAACCCCATGGATCCGATCTGTCACGAGGGTCAGGGCAACGAATGGAGCGGGCACACCGAGGGCTACGTCCCCGTGTACACCACCCAGGCGGCGTCATTCATCGCGTCGAAGCTGCTGGCCGGGTCCGGCCAGTCGCTGCCCGGGTACGGTCCCGCGCTGCCGGATTACGGTCAGCTGCCTGAATTCGGCTTGTTGCCGGGGTCCGGTCCGACGCCGGTGTACGGCCCACTGCCGGGCTCGGGCCCGGACACGTCGCTGCACGGTCCGCAACCGGGGTACGCCCCAGCGCCGGGGTACAGCCCGCAGACACCCGGATACGGAACGCAGCCACCTGGGCCGGATTCGTCGACAACCGCGCCTTCCGCACCGCCTGCTGGAATCGGGTGGGTCTAGGTAGACCACGAGGCAAGGGCCGCAGAGATGCGGCCCTTCTTCTTTTTCAGCGCAGAGACGCGTCCCCACCTGCGATCATGGGTAATCGTTCCCTGCGATGAAACGGGGGAGTTGATCGAATTGTCCAGTGCACAACGCGAGTTCTCGGCGTACGGACCGTCGCACCTGGTGGTGCTGGCGGTGTTCGCCCTCGGCGCGGTGCTGCTGGTCGTGATCGGCCGGCGGCAGACGCAAGCGCAGGCCCGAATCCTGAGCCGTGTCCTGGCGGTTGCGCTCATCGCGGCTTTTCTCGTGGCGTTGGCCTACAAGCTGGCCGACCCCACCATCGACAACTCGGTGCCGCTGCAGTTGTGCGACCTGGCCGAACTGGCAGCCGCGTATGCCCTGTGGTCGCAACGGCATTGGGCCTTCGTCCTCACCTATTTCTGGGGTCTGGTCCTGAGTTCACAGGCACTGATCACGCCGGACATCGGCACGGCAAAAGACGGTGCTCCGGACTTCCCCCATCACCTGTTCATCACGTTCTTCACACTCCACGTGCTCGTCGTGTGGGCGGCCATCTATCTCACCTGGGGTCGGGGGATGCGGCCACGGTGGCGTGACTACCGGTTCGCGGTCATCGCGACGCTCGCGTGGGGAGCCGTCACCTTCGCGTTCAACGCGATCACCGGGGCCAACTACGGCTACCTCAACAGGAAGCCGCCTACCGCCTCACTGCTGGATGTGCTGGGCCCGTGGCCGGTGTATCTGCTGGCCGAGGTCGTCATCGTGCTGATCGTGTGGGCGTTGATGACGTGGCCGTGGGAGCGGATGCGGCGTAGCTGTGAGGTAGCTGTCAGTGGACCCGCGAAGTGATTATTGACACTGACACTTTGACGGACTAGGTATATTACGCGCGACTGCGAATGTGTATCGCTTGCGACCTGTCCCACCGGGCGACAGTGGCCTGATCGAAGGGGCGGGTTGTGTGTAGACCAAGGGCAGGCGATGAGTAGCCACAGCGGCGCACAGAACAGGTCGGGTATCGCTCGCTTCATCCGCGTGCTGGCCGTGCCGATCCTGCTCGGCTGGGTGGCCCTGACGGTCCTGACGAATGCTCTCGTCCCGCCGCTGGAGAAGGTCGGCGAAGAGCACACCGTCGGTCTGAGCGCCAAAGACGCTCCGGCGATGATCGCCATGCGCAAGATCGGCAGTGACTTCCAGGAGTTCGATTCCGACAGCAACGCCATGGTGGTGCTGGAAGGCGAGCAACCCCTCGGCGACGACGCACACCACTACTACGACGGCATCGTCGACAAGCTCGAGGCCGACACTGCCCACGTGCAGCATGTGGCCGACTTCTGGGGCGATCCGCTGACGGCCTCGGGTGCACAGAGCAACGACGGCAAGTCTGCCTACGTCCAGGTCTATCTTCGTGGCAACCAGGGCGAGACACTGGCCAACGATTCGGTCGCCGCGGTGCGCGACATCGTCAACCAGTCGTCACCGCCGGCCGGGATCAAGGTGTACGTGACCGGCGGGGCGCCGCTGGTTTCCGATCAGCACCACGCGGGCGACAAGAGCGTCGCGAGGGTCACCGCCATCACGCTCGTGGTGATCGCGGTGATGTTGCTGATCGTCTACCGCTCGATCGCCACCATGATCCTGGTGCTGTTGATGGTGTTCATGGAGCTCGGCGCGGCCCGCGGGATCGTGGCGTTCCTGGCGCACACCGACATCATTGGTTTGTCCACCTTCGCGGTCAATCTCCTGACGCTGATGGTGATCGCCGCGGGAACCGACTATGCGATCTTCGCGATCGGTCGCTATCAAGAGGCGCGTGGTGCCGGTGAAGACCGGGAAACCGCGTACTACACGATGTTCCGCGGTACCTCTCATGTGGTGCTCGGGTCCGGCATGACGATCGCCGGCGCGATGCTGTGTCTGAGCTTCACCCGCCTGCCGTACTTCCAGACCATGGGAGTGCCATGTGCGGTGGGCACATTCGTCGCGGTGATCGCTGCGCTGACGATGGGCCCGGCAGTCATCGTGATCGGCAGCCGGTTCGGGCGTTTCGAGCCCAAACGCAGTATCCGGTCGCGTGGCTGGCGCCGGGTCGGCATCGCGGTGGTCAGGTGGCCCGGCCCGATTCTGGCCGCGACGATGGGCCTGGCCCTCATCGGCCTGCTCACCCTGCCGGGTTACAAGACCAATTACGACGCTCGCAAGTACCTGCCGTCGGATCTGGCCGCCAATGTCGGATATGCCGCCGCCGAACGGCATTTCAGCGCCGCGCGGATGAATCCGGAATTGCTGATGATCGAAACCGACCGCGACCTGCGGAACCCCGCAGACTTCCTCGTCATCGACAAGATCGCCAAGGGGATCGTCCGGGTCCCCGGGGTCTCCCGGGTGCAGGCCATCACCCGGCCCAACGGCCGGCCGATCGAGCACACGTCCATCCCGTTCCTGCTCAGCCGGCAGGGCACGACGAACACGATGAACCGGAAGTACAACCAGGACCGGATGGCTGACATGCTGGTTCAGGCCGACGAGATGCAGAAGACCATCGACACGATGGAGCGGATGTCGCAGCTGACCCTGCAGATGGCCGACATCACCCACTCGATGGTCACCAAGACCAAGACGATGACCCTCGATATCGCTGAGTTGCGCAACAACATCGGAGATTTCGACGATTGGTTGCGTCCACTGCGTAATTACTTCTACTGGGAGCCGCACTGCGCCGACATCCCGCTGTGCTGGTCGCTGCGGTCGATCTTCGACACCCTCGACGGGATCGATGCTCTCACCGATGACGTTCAGGAGCTGGTGCCCGACCTCGAGCATCTCGACACGTTGATGCCGCAGTTGGCCGCGTTGATGCCCGAGCAGATCGAGTCGATGAAGTCGATGAAGACCATGATGCTGACGCAGCGGGCCACCCAGGCCGGTCAGCAGGATCAGATGGCTGCCATGCAAGAGAATTCGACGGCGATGGGGAAGGCCTTCGACGAGGCGCGCAACGACGATACGTTCTATCTTCCGCCGGAAGCCTTCGACAACAAGGACTTCAAGCGCGGCATGAAGAACTTCATCTCACCCGACGGAAAGTCGGTGCGGTTCATCATCAGTCACGAGGGCGACCCCGCGACGCCGGAGGGCGTCAGCCACGTGGAGCCGATCAAGCTGGCAGCCAAGGAAGCCCTCAAGGGCACGCCGCTGGAAGGTTCCAGGATCTATCTGGCGGGTACCGCGGCCACCTACAAGGACATGAAGGACGGGTCGTTCTACGACCTGATGATCGCCGGAATCGCCGCGGTGTCACTGATTTTCATCATCATGTTGCTGATCACGCGCAGTGTGGTGGCGGCAGCGGTGATCGTCGGCACAGTGCTGCTGTCGCTCGGTGCTTCATTCGGGCTGTCCGTGCTGGTCTGGCAACACCTGCTCGGCCTGGAATTGCACTGGATGGTGTTGGCCATGTCGGTCATCCTGCTACTGGCGGTCGGGTCCGACTACAACCTGCTGCTGGTGTCTCGCTTCAAGGAAGAGCTGTCCGGTGGCCTGAAGACCGGCATCATCCGGGCGATGGCGGGCACCGGTTCGGTGGTGACCTCGGCGGGTCTGGTGTTCGCCTTCACCATGGCGTCATTCGCGTTCAGTGATCTCAAGGTCATGGCGCAGGTGGGCACCACGATCGCGCTCGGCCTGCTGTTCGACACGCTGATCGTGCGGTCGTTCATGACGCCGGCCATTGCCGCGCTGCTGGGCCGGTGGTTCTGGTGGCCCCAGGTCATCCAGTCGGCTGCGTCGAAGCGACGCCTGGCATCTCTGCAGCAGGACCGAGACATACAAAGCGTCCACACAGCCCAGACTTAATAAGCAGACCTAACATATTTGGTGGAAGTCGAAATCGAACACTTCCGCCGACTCTGGACCGACGGGGCGATCCACAGTCGTGGGTTCTGCAAGTCAATAGGGGTTGCAAAATGTTGAAGTCCATCGCGATCAGCGCCGCAGCGGCCGGAGCACTCGGATTGGCCGCCCTCGGTATCGGCTCGGGTGTGGCCAATGCTGCTCCGTCGCCGGCGGTTGGCTCAGGAGTTGCTTGGGCCGAACATCCCGGATGGGGTTACGGCCCGGGCCCATGGGGTCCGCCACCGCCCCCGCCTCCCGCGTACGGGGCTGGTTGGGGTTATGGCGGATACGGTCCGCCGTCGGTATGCGCCACCGGACCTTTCCGGTTGGTTCAAGTCTGTAGCTGATCTGCAAACGGAACTGCCCACGTGTGAGCTGAAAACGCTCGCACGTGGGCAGTTTCGCCTAATTACTTCTTGTTGCCGCCGGGCCGCGGAGGTGGCGGCGGCTTGGCCTTCGTGGTGGGCTCGAACTTGCCGCCCTTTTTCGGATCGAATGTTCCTGCCATGGTGATCCCTCTCGCTCGTTTCGATAGTTCCACCACTTCCCACCGTAGTGCGGAACGCTCGTGCGTGGGGAGTGTTCGTGGGGCACGCCGAGCGGTACCACGCGTTTGACATCGAATTTCCCGGTCGAAAGCAACACGCCGGGTCGGTTGCGACACGGTCACGGGACGATACCTATCGGTGCATCACTGGTCACATCGACACCATTGATCACTAACGTCACATCAGCCAACTGTGACGTCATGTCGACGTCCCTGCATTGGGAAGGTGTGACATGTCGCGACGTCCTCGAGGTGCTTCGACGATGGCAGCGGCGGCCGCAATCGGCCTTGTCGTGGCCGTCGGGGTGGCGCCGTCGGCATCGGCCGAACCCTGCGAAGGCGCCGCCGCGGCCGCGCAACCTCTCCCGAACCAGGCCTTCCAGATTCCCAAGCCGTCCCGGCTCGCCCCGCTCAATCGCCCGATCGGGCATATGCCCGCCGGTGCCAACGACCGAGCTCCACTGCCCAAGCTCGGGCAGTTGCCCTTGGCCCTCCTGAAGGCGCTGATGCCGAACTCCGGACAGGTCAGGCAGAAAGCCGCCGTCGTGCCGGCCCCCAATCCTGGTGGCGCTCAGCCGGTCCCGAATGCGGCCCAGCCGGCCCCGGTTCCGGCGGCGCCTCAGCCGGCTCCGGCTCCAGCGGCCCAACCGGCCCCCGGTGCGCCTCCTGGCACGTCGATCGTGGGTTGGGTGACCGGTCCCGACAGCCCCAACCAGACGATCAAACGCTTCGCCATCACCGGAACTGACCTCGGAATCATGTGGGACAACGGGGATCCGGTGAACCGGCAGGTGCTGATGGCCTTCGGCGACACCAACGGCTACTGCGGTATTCCCGGCAAGCAGTGGCGGTACAACGCGTTGTTCCGCAGTCAGGACGGATCGCTGTCGAATACCGTCGCCGTGCCCGATGGTGTGGTGGCCAACAAGTACTCCGGTTCTCCGGTGTGGCGCCAGGGCATCTCCAAGCAGATCATCAACAGCATCGGCCGGGCACCAGAGGAGACGGGCATCATCCCGACGGCGGGAATCTCGGTCGGGCGCAATCAATATCTGAACTTCATGTCGATCCGGAACTGGGACAGTCCCGGTGCGTGGTCGACCAATTTCTCGGCGATCGCGATGTCGCCGGACAACGGTGAGAACTGGGGGGTGTACCCCGGGACGATCCGGCCGCCGGGCGGTGGTAACGAGAACTTCCAGATGGGTGCGTTCCTCAAACCGGGTCCCGGTGATCCGTACATCTACACGTTCGGCACTCCGAACGGGCGCGGCGGGTCGGCCTATATCGCGCGGGTGGCTCCGGGACTCATCCCGGACCTCACCAAGTACGAGTATTGGAACGCGGACAACAACGCCTGGGTACCGGGCAATCCGGCCGCGGCGACACCGGTGATCCCTGGTCCCGTGAGCGAGATGTCGGCCCAGTACAACACGTATCTCAAGCAGTACCTGGTGCTGTACGGCAACGGCATGAACGACGTGGTGATGCGGACGGCGCCGGCGCCGCAGGGTCCGTGGGGGCCTGAGCAGTTGATCGCGCCGTCGTCACAGATCCCTGGCGGCATCTACGCGCCGTATCTGCATCCGTGGTCGACGGGCAAGGAGTTGTACTACAACCTGTCCCTGTGGTCGGCCTACAACGTCATGCTGATGAAGACCGTGTTGCCCTGACCCGGCGATTGACCGGCCTCAGCGGCGCCAGCAGGGCGTCGAGGCCGTACTCGAACACCGCGTCGTAGTCGGTGGGGGACTGCAGGGCGGCGACGAGCGCCTGATCGGGCCAGTCGGCGGTCCACAGGGACGGATCCTCCTCCTGATGCCGGGGGCCGCGCACCGCCGAGAACTGCATCACCGCCGAGGAGATCACGTGCACCTGCACGGCGCGCAGCACCAGTGCGGCCCGCGTTCCGGTGACACCCAGCTCTGCCAGTTCGGCGGCGAGCCGCTGTTGTACGGGCAGGAACAAGGTCGGGGTGCGGTCCCGCTCGTGGGCGATCGCGAGTAGATGCTGGTGCCGGATCAGCAGGCTGCGCTGGTTGCGGGCAAGTGCGGCAATTCGATTCACGGGGCTGTCACCCTGCACGGGTAGGCCGGCCATCTCGGTCAGCAGACGGTCGACCAGGCTGTCGAACAGGGCGTCGCGGCCCCCGACGTGCCAGTAGATGGACGTGACGGCCGCGCCGATGCGCTCGGCGAGCCCCCGCATCGAGAACGCTTCCACCCCGTCTTTCTCGATGAGATCGGCCGCCGCATCGAGAATGACGTCGGCGTCGATCGGCTTCGGCTTCGGACTCATTGGCCGGCTTCCGCCGCGGCGATGCGCTCGGCGGCAGGCAGGTCGAGGTAGCGCTCAAGGTTGCGGTGCATGTTGATGATTCTGCGCTCCTCGGCGGACAGGACCAGATGGGTGAAGCCCGGCTGGTGCAATCCGCGCTGCAGGCCGGTGAGCACGGCGATGTCCTGGCTCATCACCACGCCGGGGTGCGCCTCCTCCGCGCCCATCCGGACGTCGGTCGGGTTTACCCGCGGAGCCTGGGCCGGCATGCGGGTCATCAGCGTCATCACCAGTTGCCCGCGGTCGGGATCCGATCCGGGTAACGACGTCATCACCGTCAGATGATCGGCGCTGGCGAGCAGGGTCAGGTTGGGGAAGATGTTGTACTGGTGCAGGCACATCACTTGATCGGTGCTGGCCCAGCTGATGTCGACGCCGCGTCCGGCAGCGAATTCCCTGATCTGCGAGGCGATCACGTCGGCCACCGACTGGCCGGGGGACCGCCGGTCCGACGGGAACGGGGTGCCCTCGGCGACGCCCATCAGCGCACCCTGGGTGTACACGTAGGCGTCCCACACCTCGTCGTCGCTCAGCGCGCCGGACAGTCGTGGACTCGGCACTCCGTACAGCGATTCGGATTTGCCCGTGTGGCCCCAGATCGTCTGGGGTGCGTAGACGTCGTCCATGCACCGGTGCAGCTCGGGATGCAGGGTCTGGACGTGGTAGGTCTCGCTGTAGCCGTCGGCGATGGTCTTCCAGTTGGCCTCGACATCGATGGTCATCGTTGCGTAGCAACGGAAGTCGCCGAGTCCACACCACGCGATGTCTCCGGGGACCGCTTCCAGATAGTCGGCCAGCGGCACGGCCGCAGGGTCGAGGTTGACGAAGACCAACCGTTCCCAGGTGTCGACCTGCACCGGCGCCAGCGGGAATTCGGACATGTGCACCGACCCGAACCCTTTGCGGTTCGGGATCCGTTTGAGCGCGCCGGCCAGATCCCACGTCCAGCCGTGGTAGCCACATTTCAGTTCCCGCAGCGAGGAGCCGGCACCGGTGCACAGGGTGTTGCCGCGGTGCCGGCAGGCGTTCTGGAAGGCGCGCAACTCCCCGTCGTCGCCGCGGACGATCAGCACCGAGTAGGGGCCGCAACGGTATTCGAAGTAGTCGCCGGGGTCGGCCACATGATCGATCGTGCAGGCCTGCTGCCACACCCGCGGCCACATCCGGTCCACCTCGAGGCGCGCGAACGCGGGCGAGATATAGCGTTCGGCCGGCACCCGGGTGGGGCGCGCTGGCGGCTCGCCGATCGCATCGGCCCGCCGGGGTGTGTCAGTTGAGCTGTGGGTCATGGGGCACCTCCCACTGAGAAGGAGAATCTCGGGACGTCGCAATGTAACGGTGTTACATTGCGACCGTAGCGGCCTCCACGCCTCAAGGGAGCAAAAACGTGTTCGATCTCAAAATCACGGGCGGTACTGTCGTCGACGGGACCGGTGCGGACCGGTTCACCGCCGACGTCGCGATCAAGGACGGAAAGATCGTCGAGGTGCACCGGCGTGGCACGGATGACCCGGCACTCGCCGGCGACGCCGCCGAAACCATCGACGCCACAGGCAAGATCGTCGCCCCCGGCTTCGTCGACATTCACACCCACTACGACGGCCAGGTCTCCTGGGACGCCGTGCTCGAACCGTCCAGCAACCACGGCGTCACGACCGTGGTGGCCGGCAACTGCGGGGTCGGCTTCGCGCCGGTGCGTCCCGGCCAGGAGGAATGGCTGATCTCCCTGATGGAGGGCGTCGAGGACATCCCCGGTACGGCGCTCACCGAGGGCATCACCTGGGGTTGGGAAACGTTCGGCGAATACCTGGACGTGATCGGTAAGCGCGAACTGGCCGTCGACATGGGCACCCAGATCGCCCACGGCGCCATCCGCGCCTACGCGATGGGGGAGCGCGGCGCCCGCAACGAAGCGGCCACACCCGATGACATCAAAGCCATGGCCAAACTGGTGCAGGAGGCCATCGAAGCTGGAGCGCTTGGTTTTTCATCGTCGCGTACCATCGCGCACACCGCCATGGACGGCGAGCCGGTGCCCGGCACCTTCGCCGCCGAGGACGAGCTGTTCGCGCTGGGCCGGGCCACCGCGGCCGGTGGCGCCGCGGTCTTCGAGCTGGCTCCCCAAGGTGCCGCCGGCGAGGACATCGTCGCACCCAAGAAGGAACTCGACTGGATGCGCCGGCTCGGCGAGGAGATCGACTGCGCGCTGAGCTTCGCCCTGATCCAGGTCGACGCCGACCCCAACCTGTGGCGCGAGCAGCTCGACCTGTCGGCGGCGGCGCACAAAGCGGGTAGCCGGTTGTTCCCACAGGTGGCGGCGCGGCCGTTCGGCATGCTGCTTGGCTTCCCCGGTCACCATGCCTTCACCCACCGCCCGACCTACCGGCGACTGCAGGCCGAATGCACGCGTGAGGAACTCGCCGAGCGGCTCGCGGACCCGAAGGTACGCGCGGCGATCCTGGCCGAGGAAGACCTGCCGATCGATCCCAACAAGCTGTTCGACGGCATGTTCATGCTGGCGCAGAATGCGGCAAACCGCCTGTACCACATCGGTGAACCGCCGGACTACGAGCCGACCGAGGAGCGCACCGTCGCGGCGATCGCCAAGCAGCGCGGCATGGACCCGCTGGCCGCGATGTACGACCTGATGCTCGAGGCCGATGCCGGTGCCATGTTGATGTACCCCATGTTTAACTACTCCGACGGCAATCACGATGCGATCCGCGAGATGCTCACGCATCCGGCCGGCGTGCTGGGTCTGTCCGACGGCGGCGCGCACTGCAGCATGATCTGCGACGCCTCGTACCCGACGTTCCTGCTGACGCACTGGGCCCGTGACCGTCATCGTGGCGAGAAGCTGCCGCTGGAGTACGTGATCCGCAAGCAATCGCATGACACTGCGCAGCTCTACGGCATGTCCGACCGCGGCGTGATCAGTGTGGGCAAGAAGGCCGACATCAACGTGATCGACCTGGACGGCCTGACCTTGCATGCGCCGAGAATGGCCTATGACCTTCCTGCCGGCGGAAAACGGTTGGTGCAGGGGGCAAGCGGTTACGACGCCACGATCGTCAGCGGCACGGTAACCCGCCGTCACGGAGTGGACACCGGGGCCCGCCCGGGTCGTCTGGTGCGTGGGACCCGCTGATCAGTAGGGTCTTTCGCCATGGTGGATTTCCGTTACGACCCGCGTCAGCGTCCGGCCCAGCCTCCGGCGCCGGCCGCTGACGCGTTCACGATCCACACTGCCGCTGTCGCGGAAGGGGTTTCGCTGGCGTATGTCCGCGAGGGCATCGGCGGTGTGCCCCTTCTGCTGGTGCACGGGTATCCCGAGACCAAGCGAATCTGGTGGCGCAACATCGAGGCCCTGGCCGCGGCCGGCTTCGAGGTCATCGTCCCGGACCTGCGCGGCATGGGCGACAGTGCGATCCCGCCCGACGATCGGCACGACATCGTCACGTACTCGCGTGACCTGTATGCGTTGGTCCACGAACATCTGGGTCACGAGTCCTGTCTGGTCGCGGCCAGCGATGTCGGTGCCGTCGTCAGCACCGACCTGATCCACCGGTATCCGGGATTCGTCACGCGCTTCTGTGTTTTCAACACCGTGCCGCCCATGGGGGTCGACTACTCGGGAATCGGCACCCAACATCCGTCATCGGTGGGCGGCGCGGCCGATCCCACCGGGGACTACCGCTGGATGCAGGGTGCCTTCCCCGACGAACTGGGTGCGATGCTGCCCACTCCGGAAGCACGCAGGCAGTGGGTGGCGGCGATGTACACCAACCGGCTGTGGGGCTCGGCCTACGCGTTCACCCAGTCCGACGTGGACTTCATGACCGAGCCGTTTGCCGACGAGGCGCGGCTACGGGCGGGGTGGGCGTCGTATCAACTCGCCTATGGCCGCGCCATGGCCGAGATCCCGCTGATGGCTGCGGTCGAGGTTCCCACCCTGGTGCTGTACGGTCCCGAGGATCACGTGGTCGGCGAGGATTTCGTGCCCCGCACCGAGCGCGCGTTTCTCAATCGCATTGGGCCGCTGGTGGTTCCGGGTGCCGGTCACTTCCTGCAGTGGGAGCGCGCCGATATCTTCAACCGGCTGATCCCGGCGGTGTTCGGCGATGTCATTGCGCGCCATCGGCCGGCTGAGCCAGAATTGCCCCGCCCAGCCAGCGTCTGAGGAAGCGCCGCAGTTCTTCTCGGCTGCGGCCGGGTTCGTTGGGCGCGATGAAGAACGACAACATCGTGCGCAGGGTGAATTCCACGAGCTCACGCAGCGCGGATTCGTCGTATCCGTACTTCTCCCAGTCGACGTCGAATCGGGTGATCATCCGCATGCCGAAGGCCTGACCTTCGCCGGAGGCGACGTTGACCGAACTCGCGGCCGCCTGCGGTCCGGACAGCATGATCCGCAGGTGCGGTATCCGGGTGACTTCCTCGAGGGTGAACATGACGCCCTCGGTCATCGCCTCGGCGGGATCGGTGATCCCTCGCACGCTTTCGGCGAGCCGGTCGAGAAAGCCCTCCACCGAGGCGATCGCGGCCGCGTGCATCAGTGCTTCAGCGGTGGGGAAGTAGCGGTACACGGTCTGGCGGATGACGCCGAGCGATGCCGCGACGTCGGCGATGCTGATCCCGGTCCCCGTCTCGGCGATCAGCTGCACAGCGGCGGCCACGATGCGTTCGGAGGCTTCCTCGTCGCTGCCGGGCGGTCGCCCGTCCCACCCGCGCCTACGCGCCACGGTCCGGATTCCTGGCCAGCAACATTCCTGCAGGATATCGCCACCCGCCGTTGACGGGCCGCAGCCGCGTGTAGTAATCATACAAAGAGCGCGTTGTTTGTATGATTGCTTTGGATGAGCTGAGGTGGCACCGATGACGGATCTGATCGTGCGGAAGATGAGGTTCGCGTTCGCGGACCACCGCGTCCCGTTCCTGTGGAACGAGGCGAACCCGGCGTTCTCGTCGATGGCCAACGCGGTGTCGTTCCTGGCCATTGCTTTCGAGAAGATGATCGGCCACATGATCACCGAGGCCATGCCCTTCATCGCCGACCCGGAGGTGGCCGAGGAGGCCCAGGCCTTCGTGCGGCAGGAAGGCCAGCACGCGATGGCCCATCGCCAGCACGCCAAGGGCCTGATCAAGACCTACCCGGGTCTCAAGGAAACTCTCGACGAGGTGGTCAAGGCATTCGACGACCTGACTGCCGAGACGCCGCTGAAGTACCGGCTGGCCTACACCGCCGACCTGGAGGCGACGTTCACCCCGGTGTTCAAGCTGATGCTCGACCATGACGACACGCTGTTCGCTCCGGGGGACGACCGAGTGGCCTCACTGTTCCTGTGGCACTTCGTCGAAGAGGTCGAGCACCGCAGCTCGGCGCTGATCATCTACGACGCGGTGGCCGACGATCCGTGGTACCGGATGCGGGTCGCGCCGTCGATCTTCAAGCACGTGTGGGCGGTACTCAAGATCGCCACCGAAGGCTTCAACAAGCACGTTCCGCTGGAAGAGCGCCAGATCGACGCGGTGTCGATGTTCGGTATGCAGGCGCGGAAAAAGGCTCTGCTGCAAAAGCTCCCGTTCACCAAGACCCCGTATGACGGACCGGTCGCGAACGCGTTCGCGCATCTGCCGGTGCGCGAGATGCTGACAGCCCTGACCGGTGTCGTGCGCAGCCAGGTCCCGGGCCACAATCCGGCCCACGAGAAACTGCCGGCACTGGCCGACGAGTGGTTCAAGCGCTACGAGGACGGCTACGAGGTCACCCAGTGGTACACCGCAGGTGACGCCACGGCGCAGAAAGCGAGCACCGCCGATGTCTGATCTGTGTACTCCGACCTTCTCGGGTTTGGCGCAGCGCCTGGGCTTTTCATGCGACACCGCGGGCGGTCTGGTCGAGTTCCGCAACCCGTTCGGGCTGGAGAACTGGACTCTGCCGGTGCTCGAGCTCACCGTGATCGTCGGGGCGGTGCTGGCCCTGGTGTACGCGATCGTGCGGCTGCGCCGGCACAACGATCCGACCAACCTGGTGCTGTGGTTCGGCGCCATCGCCTATCTGCTGATCATCGAGCCGCCGCTGTATTTCCCCGGCGCCTTCGGGATCGCCGAGCACGTCGACACGATGTTCGCGCACAACGTGTTCACCGTCGACTTCCTGTGGGGCCGGCTGCCGCTCTACATCGTCGCGATCTACCCGATGATGGCGACGGTCGCCTACGAGATCGTCCGGATTCTCGGGGTGTTCCGCCGCCGCGGCGTCCTCATCGGTGCGATCTGCGTCGGATTCGTCCACCACGCGTTCTACGAGATCTTCGACCACATCGGGCCGCAGCTCCGGTGGTGGGAGTGGACGCTGGACCATCCGATGAACCAGCCGTTCTTCGATTCGGTACCGCTGCCCAGCGTCGTGGTGTTCGCTGCGCTGTGGCCGATGTCGCTGGCGTTCTGTGTGCAGCTGTTCGTCGGCCGGCACGTCCAGGAAGGCAAGACCTTCACCGGGCTGCAGATCCTGGGCCGCACCATCGTCGTCGGCGTTCTGGCTTCGATCGGAACCGCCGTGCTGCCCCTGCCTGCCACCGTGGGCACGTCGATCTCGGGGAGCACCACAGTCGGTGGCTTCATCTACGCCGCGGAACTCGTCGTGCTGGTCCTGGTGGCGATCCCGGTGCTGTTCGGTCAATGGTCAAGCCTGCGCAAGGACCGTGATCCTTCGACTGTGCGTTACTCCAACCCGCTCATCCTGCGCTACGCAGCGGTGTACCTGGCCGTCATGACCGTCCTCTGGCTGACCGCCCTGCCGGCCTACTTCGGCGCCGTCGACGGTCTCACCGCCGCCGGTGACCCCACCGGGAGCCTCTGGTACACAGTGGCCTGCCTGGTTACCGCGGCCCTGTCGATCGCGGCAGCGGCCACTGCAAATCCAGCTGACCTGCAACAAGAGCCCGACGCAGTGGCGCCCGGGGTGGCAGCGAACCAGGAATGAGGAGCGAACCCACAGGCGTGCCACACGTATGACGCAGTAGGTGATGAGGCAGAATTGCGGTGATGCCGACACCGCCGCAACGCCCCGGCGAACCCGGCCGGCGAGGCCGGGGCCCTGTGCCGCCGCCCGACCCGGCCACCCGGCGGCTGCCCCGTCCTGGCCGGCCCGAGGCGCCGACGGAGCAGATCCGGGCCCGTCCGCAACCGCCCGAAGCCACAACCGAGCAGATCCGGGCGCGCCCGCGGCCCGCCGAGGTCGCGACCGAGAAGATCACGAAGCCCCGTCCCCCGGCGGCGGCCCGGCCGGCGGGACCACCGCCGACCAAGCCGCCTGCTGCACCGGAGGACCCACAACCGGCGAAACGCTCGTCGCAATGGCGTAGTCCGCAGGCGATCATCCTCATCGTCGTCATCGCGGTGTCACTGGTGGTGATCGGGCTGACCGGCGGCGAACTGTTCGCCCGCCACAAGGCGAGCTCCCTGCTCGTCTCGGTCGCCGAATGTGTGGTGGAGGACAACGCCTCGGTTTCCTTCGGGGTGAACCCGCCGTTCCTGTGGCAGCACATCACCGGGCACTACACCAACATCTCGGTGGAGACCGGCGGCAAACAGGTGCAGGCCGCCAAGGGGATGACCGCGGATGTGGCGCTGTCCGACATCAGGTTGCAGGGCACCTCGGACTCCAAGGGCACCATCGGATCGTTGAACGCCACCTTGACCTGGACCGCGGCCGGGATCAAGGACACGGTGGCCGAGAACCTGCCAGGCGTCGGCTCTTTGGTCACCGATGTGAGCACGGACCCCGCTGCGGGCACCATCACCATGGAGGCAGTGGGGGACACCAAGGTGACCGCCAAGCCCGTGGTGAACAACGGAAACCTGGACCTGCAGATCACCGATGTCAGTGGCCCGTTCGAGAAGGAGACCGTGCAGACGGCTCTCGACGCCCTGATGACGAAGCTCAACGACGCCTACCCGCTGGGAATCCACGCCGACAGCGTCTCGGTGACCGACACGGGAGCGGTCGGCAAGTTCTCCAGCCAGAACGCGTCCATTCCCAACGACGGTTCTGACGACGCCTGCTTCGCCAAGCTCTGATGTTCCGAATCGCGGCGGCCGGAGCGCTGATGCTGATGGTCCTGTCCAGCGCGCCGTCGGCCTGGGCGCAGGAGCCCAGCCCGTTGCAGCCGCTCGTCGATGCCGCCGCGCAGCGACTGCAGACGGCGGATCCGGTGGCCGCCAACAAGTTCCGCACCGGTGGACCGATCGAGGACCCGAAACGCGAACAACAGGTCATCGAGGCCACGACCGCCGAGGCCGTCAGCCGTCACCTCGACCCGGCCTACGTCCGTGACGTGTTCCGGGACCAGATCGATGCGACCGTCGCTGTGGAGTACGGCCTGTTCTCGCAATGGAAACTGGATCCGGCGACCGCGCCGGTGACCGCACCCGACCTGGCCGCGTCGAGGACGACGATCGACGGGCTCAACCACACGATGGTCGACGAGATCGCCGACCAGTGGCCGGCCTTGCACTCTCCGGCGTGCCGGGCAGACCTGGCGAGCGCTGTCGACGGCGTGGCCACCGCGCGAAATTTCGACCCGTTGTATCGGCGCGCGCTGGACCACGCCACCAAGTCGTATTGCCGCTGACTAACGGGCACAGCCCACTATTGACGTTTCTGTAGACCGTGGGCGGGTATCCCTGGCCGCAGGAGGTTCAGGAAATGCCTACATGGAGTTGGATCGTCATCGCCGCAGTCGTCGTGATCATCGTGCTGCTCGCGGTGGTCGTGGGCGCGTCGATGATGCGTCAGAAGCGCAGTGAGCGGCTCAGGGAACAGTTCGGGCCGGAGTATGAGCACGCCGTCGAAAAAGCGGGCGGCCAGCGTGCAGCGGAGCGGGAACTACTTGCCCGCGAACGCAAACACAACAAGCTGAAGATCAACGAGTTGTCGCCGGAATCCCGGACCCGGTACGTCGAGGCGTGGGGGGTGACCCAGGCCGGGTTCGTCGACAACCCATCCAAATCGGTTGGCGAGGCAGATCGCCTCGTGACCGAGGTGATGCGGGAACGCGGTTATCCGATAGACGATTTCGAGCAGCGTGCGGCGGACATCTCGGTCGACCATCCCAAGGTGGTCGAGCACTACCGCTCCGCGCACATTCTGCACCTCGCTCAAGAGCAGGGGGAGATCGGTACCGAGGCGCAACGTGAGGCCCTCGTGCACTATCGCGCTCTCTTCGAGCAGTTGGTCGGGGCTGCGCCCGGGACGCAACGCGGGACGGACGCCTCGGTCCAACATGAAACGCCGGTCGAACACGACACCTCGACCCAGCGTGATGCCGGCAGGCACGAGGCCGGCGCCGACGAAGCCGGCACCGATTCGACCAAGGAGGCGCGAGCATGACCATCCACGACGAGGGCACCGATGCACCCGAAACCCGCGCCGCCGATATGGCGCGGCCCGCTCCTGCGGCAGCTTCAGGCACTGCGCAGGCCGAGCAGGTGGAAGACGACAACACGCTGTTGTTCGCCGACGAGCATCGGTCCGGACTGCATTCGCGCTGGAATGATGTTCAGGCGGCATTCGTCGATGATCCGAAAGAGTGTGTGCAGAAAGCGGACAACCTTGTGGCGGAAGTCGTCGAGGAGCTCACCGCGAGCTTCGCCGACACCCGGTCCCGGCTCGAGGCGCAGTGGTCTCGCGGCGAGGAGGCGTCCACCGAGGATCTCCGTGTGGCGCTGACGCGTTATCGTGATTTCTTCCACCGGCTGCTGTCGGTGTGAGGTGCCCGAGGACCAGCTTGAGGGTTACAGACTGTCCACGATGGCGTTCTTCAGCGACTCGGAGCTGGTGCCGAAGACCGCCTGAACGCTGTTGCCCACCTCGATGACGCCAGCAGCGCCGAGGGCCTTCAACCGGTCCTGGTCGACCTTGCTCTTGTCGGCGACCTCCATGCGGAGCCGGGTGATACAGGCATCGACATTGACCAGGTTCTCCCGGCCCCCGAAGGCTGAGATGATCTGCTCGGCCTGAGTGTCGGCCCGCGCGGGCGCGGCGAGGGTGCCGGTCCCGCCGGCGGCGACCGCAGTAGTGGAATCGCCGGCAGCGGCGGAATCGGTGCCCTCACCGAGGTTCGCCTGTTCTTCGGCCTCGAATTCAGCCTCGGGTTCACGGCCCGGTGTTCGCATGTTCCACTTCGTGATCGCGACGTAGAACAGCACGAAATAGATGACCGAGAATACCGCTCCCATGGCGATGAGCAGCCAGATGTTCTTCGCCGCCGGAGCACCGCCGTAGAGCATCAGGTCGAGGAGCCCGGCCGAGAACGAGAAGCCCAGGTGGATGTCGAGCAGGTAAGCGATCGCCAGGGACAGTCCGGTCAGGACCGCATGGATCACGTAGAGCGGGAACGCCACGAACATGAACGCGAACTCGAGCGGTTCGGTCACTCCGGTCAGGAATGCGGTGAGGGCGGCCGCAGACAGGATGCCGACCGCGGCCTTGCGTTGCTTCTTGTTCGCGGCGAGGATCATCGCCAACGCGGCCGCGGGGAGGCCGAACATCAGGACGGGGTAGAACCCGGAGGTGAGAACGCCCGCGGTCGGGTCGCCGGCAGCGAACCGGGTGAGTTCGCCGGTGACCACAGTGCCGCCCGGAGTCTGGTAGTCGCCGTAGAGGAACCACACGTATGAGTTCGGAATATGGTGCAGACCCAGGGGAATCAGCATGCGGTTCGCGAATCCGTAGACGAACGCGCCCAATGCGCCGCTCCCGCCGATGAACCGGCCGAGGCCGGTCAGCCCCGCATCGAAGATCGGATAGAAGTAACTCATCAGGAAGGCGATGAACAAACTGGCCAGGGACACCACGATCGGTACGAACCGTCGCCCTCCGAAAAAGCCGAGATAGGACGGCAATTGGATGGTGTGGTACCGGTCGAACAACCAGGCCGTCACCAGACCAACCACGATCCCGGCGAACACGCTGTAGTTGATCTGCGCCTGGTCACCGGCCTTGTCCACCTCGCCGGCCAGCACGATGGGGGACATGGTCTTGAAGACCGCGGCCATCACCAGGTATCCGACCACCGCGGCCAGCGCCGTCGAGCCGTCGGCCTTCCGGGCGAACCCGATGGCGACACCGACGGCGAAGAGCAGGGGCAGATTGGTGAACAGGGCGTCACCTGCCGCGCTCATCGCCTTGAAGAACGGGCCGATGACGGGGGAGTCGATCCGGCCCAGCAGATCGGGCTGCCCGAGCCGTAGCAGGATGCCCGCGGCGGGCAACACGGCGATGGGCAGCATGAGGCTCTTGCCGAGCCGTTGCAGTTGCGCGAAAGCTGGTATGCGCAGACCGGACTTCTCCTGTGCACCATCAGGTTTCGTCGTACCGCTCATCGCACCACCGTCCTCCTGGCCACCCGGCGCGAACCGCCGTAAAGCTGTGCGGAAGCTTAGACGAGAACCCGTGAACTCGCGGCCGTCTTCCGGCCGCCCTCGTATTGTTGGGACATCACAGAAGGAGCCACCACAGTGAGCTTGACGCGAGTACTCGCCCCGGTCGCCGGACGCGCGGTGGCACTCCAGGATGTTCCTGACCCCGTGTTCTCGGCGGGCATGGTCGGCTATGGTGCCGCGGTGGACCCGCCGCGCGGCGTGATCGACGCGATCGCCCCGGTCAGCGGCAAGGTGCTGAAACTGATGCCGCATGCCTACGTCATCGTGACGGCCGAGGGCGTCGGTGTGCTGGTGCACCTCGGGCTGGATACCGTCGCTCTGAACGGCGAGGGCTTCACCGCTCACGTCGGCCAGGGAGAGGATGTTTCCGCCGGTCAGGTGGTGATCACCTACGACGTGCCCGCAGTCGAGGCGAAGGGCCTCAATCCCATTGTCCCCGTTGTGGTCATGGACGAGCGCGAACCCGGCAATGTGACAGTGGCCGGGCCGGTCGCGGCCGGAGCCGATATCGCTTCGGGCGCAGAACTTTTTACTGCGGCCAAGTAGATGGTCGAGTAGATGGAAGTCATCATCCTGGCCGATGCCGACGAGATCGGCAGGGTGGCTGCCGACGCGTTCGGCGCGTTGCTCGACCGTAAACCGGACGCGGTCCTCGGCCTTGCCACCGGGTCGTCGCCGCTGGCGGTCTACGACGAACTCGCCACCCGGTGCGCTGCGGGGCAGATCTCGTTCCGGCAGGCGAGGGGATTCACGCTCGACGAATACGTGGGCCTGCCCGTCGATCATCCTGAGCGCTACCGCAATGTCATCGACACCGTGTTCGTCTCGCGCGTCGACTTCGCCCCCGGGGCGGTGCAGGGCCCTGACGGCCTTGCCGACGACATCCCGGCAGCGTGCGCGGCATACGAGGAGGCCATCCGCACTGCCGGTGGCGTCGATCTACAGGTCGTCGGCATCGGCACCGACGGGCACATCGCCTTCAACGAACCCGGGTCCTCGCTGGCCTCGCGTACCCGGATCAAGACGCTGACCCGCCAGACCCGCGTCGACAACGCCCGGTTCTTCGGGGACGACCTCGATGCGGTGCCGACACACTGCCTCACTCAGGGGTTGGCCACCATCATGGCGGCCCGGCACGTCATCCTGGTGGCCCTCGGTCGCAGCAAGGCCGAGGCTGTGCACCACCTCGTCGAGGGCGCCGTGACCGCCATGTGGCCGGCCACCATCCTGCAGCATCATCCGCACGTCACGGTTCTGCTCGACGACGCTGCGGCGCAGCGACTTCAGCTCATCGATTACTACCGCGAGACCTACCTCTCGAAACCGGATTGGCAGGGCATCTGAGTGCTGCTGACTGCCGACACGCTCATCGCGAGCGCAGAACTGTTACGGCCGGGGTGGATCGACCTGTCGGGCGGGAAGGTGGCTGCGGTGGGAGCGGGTCTACCGCCCCGGACTGCCGATCGCGAACTCGGCGCGGTGACCGTGATGCCGGGTTTCGTCGACACCCATTCCCACGGCGGCGGCGGGGGCAGCTTCTCGGCCGCGTCCACGGCCGATACGTCGGCCGCAGTGGCGCTGCACCGTCGCCACGGCACCACCACCATGATCGCCTCCCTGGTCACCGCGAGCCCCGACGATCTGCTGCACGAGGTCGGTGCACTGGCGGCGGATGTCCGCGCCGGACTGATCGACGGCATACACCTCGAAGGTCCGTGGCTGTCGACCGTGCGGTGCGGTGCTCATCAACCCGCGCTCATGCGGGACCCGGATCCGGCCGAGATCGACCGGTTGCTGGCCGCCGCGGCGGGAACGATCCGGATGGTGACCATCGCGCCGGAACGTCCCGGTGCGCTGGCCGCGATCCGGCAGTTCATCGATGCCGGCGTTGTGGTGGCCGTCGGCCATACCGAGGCCACCTACGAGCAGACCCGCGCCGCGATTGCCGCCGGTGCCACGGTGGCCACGCATCTGTTCAACGCGATGCGCCCGATCGACCGGCGTGAACCGGGACCGGTGATCGCGCTGATCGAGGAACCTTCTGTCACCGTCGAACTCATCACCGACGGCGTACATCTCGATCCGGCCATCTACCGGCACGTCATGCGCAGCGTCAGGCCGGATCGCATTTCTCTGATCACCGATGCGATGGCAGCCACCGGGATGCCCGACGGCCGCTACCAGTTGGGGCCCGTGCCGGTTGACGTGACTGACGGGGTCGCCTTTGTCGGGGGCACGGACACGGTCGCCGGCAGCACAGCGACCATGGATCAGGTGGTCCGATTCGCCTTCGCCCATTGCGGTTTGGACCGCGACGACGCGTTGATGCTCGTCGCCCGCCAGGCCTCGCTGAACCCGGCTCGGGCGCTGGGGCTGCCCGCCGGTGATCTGATCCCCGGAGCCGCAGCCGATCTCGTGGTGCTGGATCAGGATCTGTCGGTCACCGGGGTCTTTCGGCGGGGTGTGTGGGAGCTGGAACCGGGGGCGTAGCGGCGCCTGCGTCCAGGTGCCGGGAAACCCGAGAACTGTTTCCTGTGGCAAAGATTCGTGTTGCGCCCGCCCTCAATAGCCGTTACATATTCCTGTACCGGCGTAGCGTCAGCCGGGTACGACGCGAAGCATCTGGGGGTCGTTCTTGTCCGACTGGCCATTTGTCGCACGGGATGCTGAACTGCGCGAAGCCGCGCAGGCGTTGCGTGGCGACTTCCGTGGTGTGGTGCTGGCGGGCGGGGCCGGGGTGGGCAAGTCGGCGTTGGCCCGGGTGTTGGCCGAGCAAATGGAGGCCGACGGGCACCCGGTGCGGTTTGTACTGGGCACCGAAACCGGGCAGGCAGTACCGCTCGGGGCGTTTCTGCACGCACTCACTTTGACCGACGCGCATGACCCCACGGTGATGCTCGCCGCGGCGCACGAGGCGCTGGCCGCCGAGCCTGATCTGGTCATCGTGGTCGACGATGCCCAGCACCTCGATCAGCTGTCGGCGCTGCTGGTCCAGCAACTGGCGGTGCACAGTGCGGCGAAACTGATCGTCACCATCCAGAACCGGGTGCCCACATCCGATGCGGTGACCGCGTTGTGGAAGGAACAGCTGCTGCTCCGGTTCGACCTGGAGCCCTTCACCCGGGCGCAGACCGCCGAGTTGATGGCAGCAGTGCTGCACGGTGATGTCGACCCGCGCGCGGTCGGCCAACTACACCGGTTCTCCTCCGGCAGCCCGCTCTACCTGCGGGGCGTGGTCAACGCGGCTCTCGGCGACGAGGCGTTCGTACGCGACGAGGGCCGGTGGCGGCTGTGCGGGCCGCTGCGGGCCAACGCAGACCTGCACGCCCTGATCAATTCACGATTCGACACGCTCACTCCGAACGAGCGGGACGTGGTCGACATGGTGTCCACCGCCGAGGTCCTGGACTTCGATGTGCTGGCAGCAGTCTGCGAGCTCGACGCGATCGCCAGCGTGGAACGGCGCGGAGCGATCCAGGTGCTCAACGATGCGGCCTGCACCTTGGTGCAACCCGGCCATCCGCTCATCGGTGAGGTTGCGCGCGAACGATGCTCGAAAACCCGAACCCGGCAGATCAACACGCAGTTGGCGTCGCTGTTGGCGACACACCTTCAATCACCGGGCAACGCAGCGGTGCCGGACGTGCGCGGCCGTATCCAGCTGGCTCGATTCATGGTGGGAGGCGACGTCCCGGCGGATCCGGACGTCATCGCCGATGCCGCCGCCAGCGCAGTCACCATGTCCAATCTGACTCTCGGAGAAGAGCTTGCGCGGTACGCGGTGGATCACGGTGCCGGGATGTCCGCGGTGATCGTGCTGGCCGATGCGATGAGTTGGCAGGGCCGGGGCGAGGAGGCCGAGCAACTGTTGGCACGGTCGGTGCCGGATCCCGACGACGAGGCGATGCTGGCCCGGTGGGGTTGTCTGCGGGCGTCGAATCTGTTCTTCGGATGCGCCCGGCCGGACGCGGCGCATGAGGTGCTCTCGATGCTCCGCGAACACCTGCACTCCCCGCAGACGGTGAGCCTGGTCGCCGCGATGGAGGCGGTTTTCGCCTTCCACACCGGTGAGCTGGAGAAGGCGATCACGTTGGGCACCGCTGTGCTGGAGCAGAAGGTGCCACCGACGGCGACAGTATGGGCCGCGCTGGCCACCTCGAGCGCGTTGGCGCTGTCCGGCCGGTCGGACGAGGCCGCCGCGGTGGCGCGCGTGGGTGAGCTCGCTGCCGAACACTGTGTGTCGGGCTCGCCGCGGTACTGGTTCGTCTTCGCCCGGGTGTCGGCGGCCCTGGGCGATGTGGAGCTGGACAAGGCGCACGGCATCTGCGATGCCTACGTCGAGAAGGCGGCCGGCTCGCCGCAGGCGGAAGCCATCGGCACCGCACTGCATGGGCGGGTGGAGCTGGCCCGCGGCCGCCTGGCCTCAGCCTGTGATGCGTTGCAGACGGCGGTGTGGGCCACGCCGCAGGGCCTGCCGCCGGGCTGGCTGATGGTCGTTGTCGCCTGCCTGGCCCAGGCCGAGGGAATGCGCGGCGACGGCGTTGCCGCGGCTGCAGCGTTGGCACGTGCCGAGGCCGCCGCAGCCGGGCCACGCGACGTGTTCCGCCCTGAGTTGGAGTTGGGCCGGGCGTGGGTGGCGGCTGCGACGGGCGAGACGGGCTTGGCCGTCACACACGCGGTGCAGGCTGCGGACCTCGCCGCGGCGAGCGGGATGGAGGCGATCGAGCTCACGGCCCTGCATACGGCACTGAGATTCGGAGACTCGTCGGGCCACGAGCGGATCCAGCAGTTGGTGCGGCGGCGCGGTACTCGGGTGGCGGAAGCCGTCGGCGCACACAGTCTCGGTTTGACGCGGCATGATCCCGCGTTGCTCGTCGCGGCGGCGGACCGGTTCGAGGCGCTCGGTGCGCTGGTGCTCGCCGCCGACGCTGCCGCCGACGCGGCCCGGATGTACGCGGAGGCAGGCTGCCGCGGCAGTGAACTGGAAGCCGCGGCCAGGGCGCTCTGGCTGGGGGGCCAAACCGGGGCGCATACCCCGGCGCTGCGCTGCGCCGGCGACCCGTTGCCGCTCACGCATCGGGAGTGGGAGATCGCCGACCTGGTCGGGGTGGGTCTGAGCAACCGGCAGATCGCAGGCCGGCTGTGTTTGTCCGTGCGCACCGTAGACGGCCATCTGTACCGCATGTTCGCCAAGCTCGGTGTCGAGGACCGCGATCACCTGGCCCGGTTGGCGCGCTTCGGTCCGGCGGTGTGACGCTGCCGGACTCAGATGTCGTCGTCGCTCGCGGTGCGGGTGCCCACGAACTCGAGGAGTCGCGGATCGGAGGAGGTGAACCGGTCCACTTCCTCACCTCCGTCACAGCGCAGCAAGGAGATCGTGAGGCTGTCCAGGGTGCGGGTCAGCACGCGCCAGTGGGCGCCGGAATCCTGCCAGCGCTGTAGATCTGCGACCCGATCGAGGCTCATGGCTACTACCATGGCACGGCATGGCCGCGAAAAACCGTGTGCGGTTGGCCCGTGTGTACGAGCAGCCCGAATCCGACGAGGGGCAGCGGGTTCTGGTCGACCGGCTGTGGCCCCGGGGCATGAAGAAGACCGATCCGCGCGTGGGCAATTGGCTGCCCGCGGTGGCCCCGTCTACAGAACTACGGCACTGGTACGACCACAAACCCGAGCGTTACGACGACTTCGCTGCCCGCTACACCCAGGAGCTGCAGTCCGGTGAGGAGGCCGCGGCCTTCGATGAACTGCGCGCGCTGGTGGCCCAGGGCCCGGTCACGTTGGTGACCGCCACTCGTGAGGTCGAGCTCAGTCATCTGACGGTGCTGGCCAAGCTCCTCTCCTGAGCCGGCGGCCGCAGACCGGCAGCAGGAGGAAGGTAAACCTACCCTCACTCGCTACGGTAGGCTCGGCGCTCAAATGAGCGATATCGATACCGACGTGGCCGACTTGCCAGGGGCCCCCGTGCTCAAACGCGAGCTGACCGACATCACCGACGAGGTACGCGCAATCGACGCGGCGCCCATCCCGGTGCTGGCCGAGCCGTATGACATCCGGCCGGCCGACGCCGATGCTGACGCCGAGTTGATCTCGGAGTGGATGAATCGTCCGCATCTGGTCGAAGCCTGGGAGTACGACTGGGCGCCCGAGCGGTGGCGCCGCTACCTGCAGGCCCAGCTGGACGGGCAGTACTCGCGGCCGCTGATCGCGAGCTTCCGCGGAAAGCCTGCCGGTTACGTCGAGTTGTACCGGGCGGCCAAGGATTCCATCGCGCCCCGCTATGCCGCCGACCCGCACGACATCGGCATGCACGCCGCGATCGCCGATCTGAGATTCGTCAACCGCGGTATGGGCCCGATCCTGCTGCCGCGCATCGTGGCCAGTGTGTTCGAGCTAGACCCCGACTGCCGGCGGATCATGTTCGATCCGGACCATCGCAACACCGGCGCCCGCAGGCTGTGTGAGTGGGCGGGGTGTGAATTCCTGGGCGAGCACGAGATGTCGAACCGTCGCATGGCCCTCTATGCGCTACCGCGCACACCCGACGACGCCTTCGGCGCCGCCGGGTAGCGGGATTCGTTCAGGCTAAGCCGAATTCACGCCCCGGCGAATTCGGCGTAGCCGTCGTAGTCGGGCTTCATGGCTGCGGCCACCAACTCCCACAGCACCTCATCGGTGCCGCCGCCGACCCGGGCCAGCTTCATGTCGCGCCACCACTTGCCCAGCGGGGTCTCGTCGACGAGGTAGCCGGAGCCGCCGAAGATGTGCATGCACTCCGACGCGACCTCCTCGCCCAGCCGCGCCGCGGTCACCTTGAAGGCCGCGGCGGCGCGGAGATCGAGCTTGCCCTGCGTGGCCACCCCGGTCAGGGCGTACCGCAACATGTCCACCCGCGCCTGCAGATCGGCCATCCGCATCCGCAGCGCCTGGTGCTCAAAGAGGGTATGACCGAATTGGCGACGTTTCATCATGCGCGCCAACGTGATTCCGAGGATCCGTTGCGACCCGGAGGCCACCTGCCCGGAAATCGACATCCGTTCGTGGGCCAGGCCCCACGAGATCGCCGCGAGCCCGGTCCCGGCCCGGGCCACCAGATGGTCGGCCGGCACCCAGGTGTCGATGTGCACCGCGGCGGTGTCCAGGGGACCGTTGCCGACCTTGCGGTAGGGGGTCTGCACCTCCACCTGTGAAGTCGGGACGGCGATGACGACGACGTTGCCGTGCCTGCTCGTCGGGTCGTGGTCGACGTTGCGGGCCACCACCATGATGTGATCGGCGACCGGTGACAGCGAGACGAACTTCTTGATGCCCTTGATCTCGAAACCGTCTCGGGCCGTGCGGACTTCGGTCTCCACGATCTGCAGATCCGAGCCGCCGGACTCCTCAGACGCGGCGATGCACAGCACGGCCTCGCCGCGGACGGCTTGTTCGCAGATGGTCCGCAGGTGATCGGACTTGCCGAACCGGCGAAGCAGCGCGATGGCCGAATCATGCAGGCTGACACCCACGCCGATGCCCGACGAACCGTTGCGGCCCAGTGCGAAGGCCAATTCGATCAGCTTGGCCACGTCGGGCTGCTGTCCGTCACCCCACTTCTCGGTGAACACCCCATTGCGGCCGAGGTGCTCGATTAGTGCACGCGGAAAGCGTTCGGTCTCTTCGGCTTCGGCGGTCC
This sequence comes from Mycolicibacterium peregrinum, assembly GCF_002102345.1. Taxonomy (GTDB): domain Bacteria; phylum Actinomycetota; class Actinomycetes; order Mycobacteriales; family Mycobacteriaceae; genus Mycobacterium; species Mycobacterium peregrinum. Next base: position 12,149 of record NZ_LQPP01000036.1, on the reverse strand, counting down.
ACGCTTTGACCTGGTCGTCGAACACTCGATCCAGCAGATCGCGGTACTCGTCGAGCGAGGTGGTGGCCGGTGACGGGGTGGGCACAGTGGTGGTCATGGCTTCGCTGTCTCCAATTGTCGTTTGACCTCCAGGCGGCGCAGCTTGCCCGATGAGGTGCGGGGGAGTGAGCCCGGTGTCAGGAACACCACGTCGGCGGGGACGATGCCGCATTCGGAGGCCACCTGTTGGATGACCTGGCTGCGGGCCCCGGCCTCGTCGGCGCCGCGGAACTCCGCCGCGATCACCAGACCGGACCGGACCGCCTTCTCGCCGGCGCCCACGGCTACCACAGCGCCTTCGCGAACACCTTTGACCTGGGCGGCAACTCGCTCGATCTCGGTGGGGAAGATGTTGCGTCCGGCGACGGTGATCAGTTCCTTGGTGCGCCCGCACACCACCAGCCCACCGTCGACGAAGTAGCCCAGATCGCCGGTGGCGAACCAGTCGCCGGGGTTCAGCGGTTCCTGGCCGAGGTAGCCCGACATCATCGAGGTGCCGCGGATCTCGATCTCGCCCACCTCGCGGTCGACGATGCCGGCGTTGTCGTCGCTGGGGCGCAAGCGCACCTCCATCCCGTCAATCGCCTCACCGAGGACGGCGAGCTGTTGCCGGTTGGAACCGGCATCGGTGGTGACGGTGATCTCGTCGAGTACGACTCCGCGTCCGGGGACGGGAACTGTGACGGCACAGGATGATTCGGCCATGCCGTAGGACGGGGAAAGGGCCCCGGGGTTGAAGCCGAAGCGGGCCAGTTCGGTGCCGAACCGGCTCGTCGCCTCACAGTCCACCGGCTCGCCGCCGTTGAGGGCGAACCGCAGGGCCGACAGATCGAGATCGGTCAGCCGCCTGGAGTACTTGCCGATCAGCCCGTAGGCCATGTTCGGCGCGGCGGTCAGCGTGGCGCGGCTCTCGGTGAGCCACCGCACCCAGCTGAACGGTGAGGCCGCGAACGCTGCGGTCGGCGCCTGCCACACCTCGATGCCGCGGATCGCTCCGGTGAGCAGGAAGGTCAAGCCCATGTCGTGATACAGCGGCAACCAGGAGCAGCCGATATCGCTGGGCGACAGGCTGATCCGCTCGGCCAGCCCGGTCAGATTGGCCAGCACCGCCGAAGGGGACATCTGAGCGGTGCGCGGGGTTCCGGTGGAACCCGCCGTCCCTTGCAGGACCGCGCACGGGCCGGTTCCCAGCGGCAGCGTTGTGGAGCGTCGATCGTGCGCCACCGCGGCGTCGTCATGGATGGCCACGGACGGCTCGGCCTTCTCCAGCAGATTCAGGTAGTCGCCGTGGCTGAACACGGTGCCCACCCCGATGTCGGTGAACCGCTTGAGGGTGGATTGCGCCCACTGTCCGGCGTCTGCCCCTCGGACGGGACCGGGCAGCACCGAAACGGCTGCGCCGGAAAGGAGGCCGCCGAGCACCGTCGCGATGCCTTCGACGGTGGGTTCACCGACCACGCCGACCGCCGTCGAACCGTCGTGACCGATCTGCTCGGCGACGTTCTCGGCACGGGCATACATCTGCGCCCAGGGGTGGCGGGTCCAGGTGCGCGCCTCCTGGTCGTACATCACCAGATCGGCGTCGCTCGCAGTCAACGACTCGGCGAGCGCCGCGGCCAGCACGCTCACTGGCTGCTCTGCGCGGCAGGCACTTTCGCCAGGATGGCCGCCTCGAGGTCTCCGACGGTGTCGCAGCTGAGCAGGTCTTCTTCGGACAGGACGACACCCAGCTTGTCCTCGATCGCCACCATTCCGACGGCGAACGCCACCGAATCCAGACCGGCGTCGTCGACGAGGCGGGATTCCCTGGTCACCCGGCGGACATCGACGTTCATGTCGTCGCGGAGGATCTCGGTGAGGGCGGCGCTGACCGCTTCGGGTGTTGTCGACTGCATGGGGTCGCACGGTACACGGCGAAGGAAAGCTAGGCTAGCCTTACCAAGCCTGCTGTGGGATTAGTAACTGAAGCGCGCCAGATCGGTGCCACCGAAGCGCCGGCCGGCATCGACGACAGTCGCCGAGGGCACCATCTCGGCGCTGATCACGCCATGCTCGCGGGTGAGTTCGTCGATGATCTCGAAGGCCTCGGTGATCCGTTCGGGGGTGTCCACCACGATCGTCGTCACCGGCACCTGACGCCCGAACTGAAACACCCGGTCACCGTGCGGCTTGTCGTCTCCGCTGAAACCCCACACCGCGCGCAGGACGGTGGCGCCGCCGGCGGCACCGGTCTCCATCAGCCTGCGGACGATCGCCCGGTGAATGGGCACCCCGTCGTGGTGTGCGGTCTCCGAGGTGTGCACCATCAGCTTCTGCCACAGCCGTCGGCCCTGGGCGTCGGTGGCGGGAAGTTCGGCTGGGCGGGTCAGCAACTGCCCGCCCTGCTTGCACAGTTGCGCCCGCTCGACGGTGAGCAGTGGATCGTTCGCCAGAAGTTCGGTGAGCTCACCGAGTGCGGCGTTCACCTGCGCCCCGGTGCCGAGGCCGATGATCATCAGCGGCACGTCGGTGTTTCGGCTGAAGAACGCCGCGCGCCGACGCTGGCCGTGTGCGGTGCCGTCGACTCCGAGGAACACGGTGGCCCCTGCGAAGCCGCGCCGGTGCAGCAGGTCGCACACCGCACGGTAGGCCGGAACTCCGCCGACCCGGTGATGACGGCCGACATACACGGTCAGCTTGCAGGAATCGGTCACGGTCGGCGCGGGGGACTCGCGACGGATCAGCTGGGCCCGTTCGAGGGTGATCAGGCCGCGTGGAATGAGATCGACGGTCTGCTCGGCCAGTGCGGAGATCTTGTCGGCGGCATCGACAGCCGCGATGGCGATCGGCGGATCTTCCGAGGCCGTCAACGTCTCGTCGGTGCGCAGGTGATGGTGCGGGCCGAAGCTGGAGATCCCGCGCAGCATCACGCTGATCGCGATGTCGCTGCCGCCGTACAGATCCAAGAGCGCGTCGGCGACGAAGCGGTGTTCGTGACGCGACCGTTCGGCGAAATACGCGGTCAGCTTGAGGTAGTCGGTGGTGGTCACAAGTGGCTCCCGAGCGACATGCCCAGCCATGCCGCGGTCAGGCCGAGCGCCACGCTGATACCGATGTTGCCCACTGCGGGCCAGACCCGGCGTTCCTCGCCGAGGCGCTGGGTTTCCAGCATCCATGTGGAGAACGTCGTGTAGGAGCCGACGAATGCGGTGCCCGCCAGCAGCGCTGCGTGCCGGTCCAGGGCCAGCCCGCCGAGGAAGCCGAGCAGAAAGGCGCCGCTGAGGTTGACCGCCAGGGTGCCGAACGGGAAGCCGCGGGTGTGGCGCGCGGACACCGCACGGTCGAGCAGGAACCGGCAGACCGCGCCGACGCCGCCCAGGAGCATCACGCCGGTCCACACCACGACGGTCGTCATCGGCGCACCGCCGCCCGGCGCACCATCGCGGTCGCGATCGCCACTGCCAGCAGACCGGCGGCGATGCTGGCGGCGGTGTATCCCGCGGCCAACGCCCAGTTGCCGTGTTCGAGCATCGTGACCGTCTCCACCTGCATCGTGGAAAAGGTGGTCAGCCCGCCGCATACGCCGGTACCCAACAACGGCCTGCGGTAACTGGACACCGGCAGCCGCTCCAGCAGTCGCGTGGTGAAGTAGCCGAGCAGAAACGCGCCGAGAATGTTCACGATGAACGTCGGCCACGGCCAATGTCCGGGCTCGGGTGCCGCGAGTACCGCCAGTCCTGCGCGGGCGAGGGTGCCCAGCGCTCCGCCGACGAAAACTGCGGCGAGTTCGCGGCCGTCGTGACGGGTCATGATGCAAAGTATGTCGGTTGCCGCCCTGACAGCTATCGTCGGCTCACTATGACGGCCCCGGAGGATTCCGCACTTTCCGCGGTGCGGGTGGCTGCGCTGGGGCCGGTCCGGGCGTGGGTGGCCGGCGAACCGGTGGAACTCGGCGGTCGCAGGCAGCGATCGGTGTTGGCGCGGTTGGTATCCGCGCACGGCGAAGTGGTCTCGGTCGACCGGCTCATCGATGACCTGTGGGAGGGGGAGCCCCCACCGAAAGTGTTGTCCTCGCTGCAGGCCTACATCTCGCATCTCCGTCGCGGGCTCGAGCCGTGGCGCGAGCCGCGTACCGTGGCCGGCGTCATCGTCAGCGCGGCCCCGGGATACTGTCTGCGGCTGCCGGCCGAGGCTGTCGACGTGTGGCGTTTCGAGTCGAAAGTTTCTGCGGCAGAACAGGAAGCCGACCCCGCCGAGCGGGCGCGACTGCTCGAAGATGCGCTCGAGGGCTGGTCGGGTGAGCCCTATGCGGAGGTGGCCGATGCGCTGTGGGCGGCCCCTGAGGTGGCCCGTCTGACCGAATTGCGGTTGGCCACCACCGAATCGTATGCACAGACGCAGTCCGTGCTGGGTCGCGACGCAGTCGTCGTGCGGGTTCTGGAGCGCCTCGCCCGCGATCACCCGGGTCGGGAGGTTGCCGCCGGGTTGCTCGCGACCGCGCTGTACCGGACCGGTCATCAGTCGGCGGCACTGGACGTCTTGCGCCGTACCCGTGAACACCTCGTCGATGACCTCGGGCTCGAACCGGCGCGTCCGCTGCGGGACCTGGAACGCGACATTCTGCAGCAGGCCGATCACCTTGAGCCGATCCCACTGGCAGAGCGGCCGGTCGCGATTCCGCGGGTCGGGCGAAAGGCGCCACGGTCGTGTGGGCGGACCGCTGAACTGGAGGCGATCGCACGGACCGCGGAAACAGTTGAGCGCGAAGGTGGTCGCGTGCTGTGGGTCTGTGGCGAGGTGGGCCTCGGCAAGACCACGCTTGTCGATACCGCCGCCGAGCGGTTACGCGCGACCGGCTGGGCGGTGGCCTCGGGACGCTGCCCGGAGGTGGACGGTGCACCGCCAGGTTGGGCGTGGACGGAGGTCATCCGTGAATTCGTGGCCTCGTGCGACCCCGACCAGGTCGCGGCATTGGGCCCGTTGTTGCACGACGGCGGCACGGCCAGTGCCGACAGCGTCGGCACGTTCTGGTTGGCCCAGGCGCTTGCCGGCCTCCTCGGGCAGGTATCGGCCCGCCGACCGCTGGTCGTGGTGCTGGATGACCTGCACCGTACCGATGGCCTGACGCTGGAATTGCTGCGTTTCGTGACCGATCGGCTCGGTGGCCATCGCGTGCTGATCATCGGTACCTACCGGTCCTCCGAATTGGGGCCGGAGCTGGAGGCGGCCCGCGCGGCGCTGGCCAACCATGCCGCCGTCCACCTCGAACTGGCGGGCCTCGACGAGCCGGCCACCGCGGAACTGGCTGCCGAGTACGGCCTTTCGGCGCTCTCCGGCGAGACGATACGGCTCCTGCGGGAGCGGACGGGCGGCAATCCGCTGTTCATCCGGGAACTGGCCCGGTTGATGGTTGCCGAGGGCGTGGAAGCCGGCAAGGGCGGCGTGCCGGTCGGGGTGCGTGATGTGTTGCGGCGCAGACTCGCCCGGCTGCCCGCGCCGACCGCCACCGCACTGCGTCAGGCGGCGGTACTCGGTCGCGACGTGGATCTCGACCTACTCGGCGATCTCGCGCAAGGCAACTCAGAAGATCTGCTCGACGCGCTCGAACCGGCTGTGCTGGCCGGGCTCCTGGACGAGCCGGCGCCGGGCCGGGCCCGGTTCGCCCACGCCCTGATCCGCGACACGATCTACGACGACATGTCCATCCTGCGCCGCACCCGGCTGCACGCCGCGGCCCTCGGGCTACTGCGCCGTCCGGGAAGTTCAGCGGATTCCTCCTCGCTGGCCTATCACGCCGTGGCCGCAGCGACTCCCGACACAGCAAGTGCGGCAGCTGATTTCGCGATGGCCGCTGCCCGCGAGGCCGACACCGTCGGCGCACCGGCCGAATCGGTGCGGCAGTGGCGGGCCACCGTTCGGATGCTGGATCTCGCCGGAGTCCGGCCCGTGGGCCCGCAACCGAACCCGCTGGAGCGGGCGGTTCTCGCGCGCTGTGGTCTGGTCGCGGCGCTGGCCCGGGCCGGCGATGTCGTTTCGGCACGCGACGAACAGAAGCAGACGTTGGCACTGACAACGGGCAACGACGCGTTGACGGTCGGCGCGCTCACCCTGTGGGACGCCCCGCTGGTGTGGCGGCTGCGGACCACCGACGCAGCCGACGAGGACATCGTGGTGCCGCTTCGTCGGGTACTGGCCCGCGATCATCCGGGGCCCGTGCGGGCGCGACTGCTATCGACGTTGTTCGCCGAGTTGGAAGGTGCCGATACGCCCGCCGCATTGCAGGCGAGTTCGGAGGCACTCGGGTTGGCACGTGCGGCGCACGCCGAGGCCCCCGACGTCCACGGCCGGTTGTTGTGCGCGGCGCTCAACGCCCGCGCCTTCGCCGCACTGGGCCCCGACCTCGCCGCCGAACGCGAAACGGCGGCCGCCGAACTGCTCACGGTGGCGCAGGGGTGCGGCGCAGTCGACTACGAGGCGGTCGCACAGTGGCTGTTGTTCCTGTCCGCGGCGGGCCGCTCGGACCTGGCTGCCGCCTTGGACCGGGTCGATCTCGCTGTGGCGCGGGCAGGTACCGGCCAGTTGGGTTACCTGCTGGGTGTGCTCGACGTGTTCGAGGCGCAGTTGACGGTGCTGGCGGGCCGGCCCGACGAGGGGGAGCGCCGCTACGCTGCGGCGGCGGTTCAGTTGTCCGAACACGGCGCGCCCAACGGCGCGTTGATGGCAGTCGTCGGACGGTTGACGGGCGCTCTGTTCCGCGACGACCTCGCTCCGCTGGCGGACGAGTTGCTCGCCATTCACACCATGGTGTCGAAGACGGTCACCGACGCCGCGGTCCTGGCGTTGCTGGCCTCGGGAAGAACCGATGAAGCACAACAGGTCTGGGCCCAACGCGAGCCGGTGGAGCGGTCCTACTACTGGCTGGCGATGACCACGCTGCGCGCACACGCGTCGGCGGCGATCGGGGACGAGGCGGTTGCCAAGGCGACCGCCGAGGAGCTGCTGCCCTACTCCGGTCGGATGGCTGGGCTCGACAACGGCACCCTGCTCACCGGACCCGTCGACGAGGCGCTGGCCGCCGTCGCCGAACTGACCGGCGACGCTGAGCAGGCTCGCCGTTACCGTGCCGATGCCGCTGCGCTCCGTCAGCGTCTCGGGGCGGACGCCGCCCGGGTGCTCAGCCGAACACCCGACGGTCGAATCGCCGGTGGCGCACCGACAACACGGTGATCAGCGCGAGCAGTATCGGACTTACGGTTTCGGACAGTGCGACGCGTTCCTGCTCGGTCATCACCGCCACGGTGCGTGGTCCGTCGAAGGACATCCGCCCGCTCCGTTGGGCAGCCTTTTCGACGGCGGCCCAGTCGTCGACAGAAACGTACTGCCGGATCACCGGGAAGATCTCCCGTTCTTCGTCGGCAATGTGTTCATGCAGCAGTCCATGCAGTTCGGTGAGGCCGGCGGCCAGCGGTGCCGCTGACTCCTTATCGCCGACATTCAGCCGGAACCCGGCCGCCAGCGCGCGCAACCGGTCCAACCGCGGGTCGAGCGCCGCGTGGTCCTCGGTCAGTTCGGTCAGGTCGACACTCCCGCCGGCAGAGGCTTCGATCACCGGCCACAGGATCTGGTCCTCCGTCGTGTGGTGGTGATGAACCGAGTCACACAGCAGGTTCACGTACCGGGCGACGGCGCGAGCACGTCGGGGCGTGCACGTCATCCCTCCATCCGCGAAAGCCGAGGTCAAAGTTGCGACGCGGCCGACGTCGGTGACCATGGCGCGGTGCGCAAGGCTGATGCCGAGGAGGTCGGGTTCGGGATCGCCGGGACGCCGCGCGGTGACGTTGACGAGTCGTGTGGGTTGCATCGGAGTGTTCACGGCGGCCACGTTGCCGGGCCACACTTGTAACCGACTTGTGTAAGGCTTGCTCTGACCGTCGAACGCTAGTTGTCGGAGGGAAATCGGGAACCATGGCTGCCAATCCCCGCGCCGGGCAACCGGCTCAACCCGAGGATCTGATCGACATCGCCGAGGTGGTGACCGCGTACTACACCAGGCGACCCGATCCCGACGACATCGCCCAGCAGGTGGTGTTCGGCACCTCCGGGCACCGCGGCTCCAGTCTGGACACTGCGTTCAACGAAGGCCACATCCTGGCCACCACACAGGCGATCGTCGAGTATCGCGCCGCGCAGGGCACCACCGGCCCGTTGTTTCTCGGCCGTGATACCCACGCGCTGTCGGAACCGGCCTGGGCGTCGGCGCTGGAGGTGCTGGCCGCCAACGACGTTGTGGCGATGATCGATTCGGCGGACCGCTACACGCCGACGCCCGCGGTCAGCCATGCCATCCTGACCTTCAACCGGGGACGTGACGCGGACCTGGCCGATGGCATCGTCGTCACCCCATCCCACAATCCGCCGCGCGACGGCGGCTTCAAGTACAACCCGCCCAACGGTGGTCCGGCCGACACGGACGCCACCGGCTGGATCGCCAAGCGCGCCAACGAGATCCTGCGTGACGGGTTCAAGGACGTGAAACGCATGCCGCTGTCGCGGGCGGTGCAGATGGCGCAGCGTCATGACTACCTCGACGCCTACGTCACGGACCTGGCCAACGTGGTGGACCTGCACGCGATCCGGGCCGAGGGCATCCGCATCGGTGCGGACCCGCTCGGCGGGGCCAGCGTCGATTACTGGGGCGCGATCGCCGAGCGGTACAACCTCGACCTGACCGTGGTGAACCCTCTGGTTGACGCGACGTGGCGGTTCATGACCCTGGACACCGACGGCAAGATCCGGATGGACTGCAGTTCACCGAATGCCATGGCGTCACTCATCGCGAACCGGGATTCGTATCAGATCGCCACCGGAAACGACGCGGACTCCGACCGGCACGGCATCGTCACCCCGGACGGCGGGCTGATGAACCCCAACCACTATCTGGCCGTCGCCATCGACTACCTCTACACCCACCGGCCCAACTGGCCGGCGGCCACCGCGGTGGGCAAGACCGCGGTGAGCAGTTCGATCATCGACAGGGTGGTGGCCGGCCTGGACCGCAAGCTGGTCGAGGTACCGGTCGGGTTCAAGTGGTTCGTCGCCGGGCTGATCGGCGGCGGCATCGGGTTCGGCGGCGAGGAGAGCGCCGGGGCCTCGTTCCTGCGCATGGACGGGTCGACCTGGACCACCGACAAGGACGGCATCATCCTGGCGCTGCTGGCCTCGGAGATCCTGGCGGTGACCGGGTCGACGCCGTCGCAGCGCTATGCCGAACTGGCCGAACGCTACGGGTCGCCGACCTATGCACGCATCGATGCGCCGGCCGACCGGGATCAGAAGGCGCGGTTGGCCAAGCTGTCGCCTGAGCAGGTCAGCGCCACAGAACTGGCGGGTGAACCCATCACTGCGAAGCTGACCGCCGCACCGGGCAACGGGGCGGCGCTGGGAGGGCTGAAGGTCACGACGGAGAACGCGTGGTTCGCTGCCCGGCCGTCGGGCACCGAGGACGTCTACAAGATCTACGCCGAGTCCTTCCTCGGTCCTGACCATCTGGCGGAGGTGCAGGAGGCCGCCAGGGACGTGGTTAATACAGTCATTGGGTGAGCGTTACGGAGGGCGACTGTCAGCCCGGCACCAAGGCGAAGCTGCCCGGTGAAGTCTGGGTTCTGATCGTCGCCAACGCCGTCATCGCGCTCGGCTACGGCGTGGTGGCTCCGGTCCTGCCGGCCTACGCCCGCCACTTCGGCGTCAGCATCAGCGCCGCGACCTTCGTCATCACAGCGTTCGCCCTGATGAGGCTGTGTTTCGCACCCGCCACCGGGGTGCTGATCCAGCGGCTGGGGGAGCGCCGGATCTACGTGTGGGGGCTGCTGATCGTCGCCGTCACCACCGGCGCCTGCGCCTTCGCACAGACGTACTGGCAGCTGCTGCTGTTCCGGTCGCTGGGCGGTGTCGGCTCGACGATGTTCTTCGTCTCGGCGCTGGGGCTGATGATCCGGGTGAGCCCGGAGGATGCCCGTGGCCGCGTGGCCGGCATGTTTTCCTCGGCGTTCCTGGTTGGGTCCGTCGGCGGGCCGGTGCTGGGCAGCCTCACCGCGGGTCTTGGCCTGAATGCACCGTTCGTCATCTACGGTGCGGCCCTTTTGGTCGCCGCCGCGGTGGTGTTCATCAGCCTGCGGCACTCGTCGCTGGCCGCACCCGCGCCCGACGAAGGGCCGAAGGTGACCGTCCGCACAGCGCTGCGCAACCGCGCCTACCGGGCCGCGCTGTTGTCGAACTTCGCCACCGGCTGGTCGGCTTTCGGGTTACGAATCGCCTTGGTGCCGTTGTTCATCGTCGACGTGTTGCACCGCGGCCCCGGGATGGCCGGGCTCGCGTTGGCCACCTTCGCGGTGGGCAATGTGTCGGCGGTGATCCCCAGCGGCTACCTGTCCGACCGGGTGGGGCGGCGGCTGCTGTTGATCGTCGGGCTCACCGCGGCCGGCATCTCGACCGTGATGGTCGGGTTCACCGACGGGCTGACGCTGTTTCTGGTGAGCGCTTACATCGCGGGCTTCTCGACCGGAATCTTCACCGCGCCACAGCAGGCCGCAGTGGCCGACATCATCGGCAACAAGGCCCGCGGCGGCACCGCGGTGGCGACCTTCCAGATGATGGCCGACGTCGGATCGGTCGGCGGCTCGCTGCTGGTCGGGCTGATCGCGCAATACCTGTCGTTCTCGTGGGCCTTCGTGATCAGCGGGGTGATTCTCCTGGTGGCTGCGCTGGGCTGGGTCTTCGCTCCAGAGACCCGCGGAAGGCCGTCTGCCGAGCACACACCGGCCCGTGCGCTGGGTCCGGAGGCCGGTGGAGAGGTTCCCTGACCAGCGATTTTGAACCTGGGGTAGCCGTGGTGTAACTTCGTGGGGCACCACAAACGGGGCTATGGCGCAGTTGGTAGCGCACCACACTGGCAGTGTGGGGGTCAGGGGTTCGAATCCCCTTAGCTCCACGTTTGAAAAACCCGCTCTGACTTCGGTCGGGGCGGGTTTATGCCATGTCGGCGACGTTCACGTGTTTGACCAAATGTCGTATTTGTCTTGGCTGATCGAGACCACATGCCGCATCCGCGCGTGTTGTCGGAGGTCGCACCTATCGTTGAAACGTGTCTACGACGATCGACGTGTACCCGGCGACCGATCTGATGCCCCTAGTCGAGCAAACGAGAGCGCGAACCCAGGAGTTGTTTCAAGAGCTCTTTGATCGACGTGGCATCGCATCGACGATCGAAGTCAAGGCATTTGACCCCAATGCTGAGCCTGGGTCGATCGATTATGTCGCTGCCGACCTGCGGTGGTGCAGTGGACTGGCCCTTGGCTTCGGCTACTGGATCAACGGCGAGTGGGACTCCAGCTCGTGGCCGAGTTGCTACGCGCGCGACGAAGACGATCTCATCACCGCCGAAGACCTGACGAGCGACGGCGACCCTGACGGATCGCCACCCGAGTTCCTTGGTGAGTGGTGGATCGCCCAGGAACTTGCCGATGTCGTCGCGTCGGACAAGCTCGCCAAGATTTTGCGTTCAGACCACTACTGGTCCGAATACCGCAACATGGGCGGACCTGAGATCGCTTCGACTGGCTACGGCCTCGCCGCTGCGGCCCTCGCCGAAGCTACCGACGGTGTCGTCGCGTCGTTCGACTGCGCATTCGACATTGAGCACAACGGCGAGACCGCTGGGCAGTTCCTCTCTTGGTGGGGTGACGCACAGATCGACTGGTACGGACCCGAGAGTTTCCTGGCTCGGACGGCGAGCTGAAACGTTGACTGGCGGACGACTTCGCAGATGTCGGGGACTCAGGTCAATGACGCCTTCGGGTAGTGGTTCGATGCCTGTCTTGGGCATTTCGCATCCCCAAAGGTCGGGCCGGTCGTGGATAGCGTCGGTTTGGGTTTAGTCACAAGTGGCGACAAAGCTGGGCCATCGTTGGTGCTCGCGACCGATCATTCTCCTGTCGCGCACAGGACGCATGCGCTGGCGGCTACGCGGCTTGAAGCTAAATGCCGTGGCCGGTACATCTGATATGTAGTGAAGTTTGTCAAGAGGCAAGGTGAGGCGCCGTCGGGGAGCTACCCCGACGGCGCCTCTTTGCTTC
>NZ_LQPP01000035.1 GCF_002102345.1 Mycolicibacterium peregrinum | reverse complement strand
ATAACTGGCAATCCAGGTGGTCCCATCACCCTGGCAAAATCAGCTCACACTGGTCCCATCCTCCTGGCAGACGACACACCGGATACCTCAAGGCGGACGCCACGATCAACAAGCTTCAGCGGACGATGACGGGCCACATCACCTCCGACCTCGACGGTGACGTGCAGAGCGTCAACGATCAGGACAGGATCGACGAGGACAGGGCGAACATGTAGTTCTCGAACGGCCCGACCGCTCCGACCCGCTCACTTCACGGAGAGTGCGTCGGAGCGGTTGGCGTTCAAGGGATCCGGGCGATGATCTGGATCTCGACCAATGCACCCGGCATGGCCAGCTCGGTGACGCCGACCGCCGTCCAGGCCGGGTATGGTGCGGCGACGAACTCGTCCTTGACCTCACCGAAAACCTGTACGTGTTGTTGCAGGCCGACGTGATAGCTGGTGATGTCGACGACATCGGCGAACGTCAGCCCGGCCTCCGCCAACAGTCCCCGTAGGTTCGAGAAGGCCTGGGTGAACTGGGCCCGCGGATCCTCCGGAACGGACATGTCGGGAAGCATCCCGATCATCCCCGAGCAGCGCAGGTGTTCGCCGTCGATGACCGCGGGCGCGAAATGGTGGGCGTCGTACATCGGCTGCATCCATTGCGGAACAACGATTTTCACTGATGGCTCCCTATCTCTCCGCGAGCAGACATGAAAGCCCCCTATCTCCGAGGAAATAGGGGGCTTTCACTGGGGACACGTCCCGCTTGCGGGGGCTGCTCGGCAGAGAACCTAGACGCGCTCCGCGGCGGGCAGTGCGGCCAGGATGTCGTTCACACGGTCGCGTGCGTCGCCGAAGAGCATCTGGGTGTTCTCGCGGAAGAACAGCGGGTTCTGCACGCCCGCGTAACCCGAGGCCATGGAGCGCTTGAACACGATGACGTTGTCGGCGTTCCACACCGTGAGCACCGGCATGCCGGCGATCGGGCTGCCCGGATCCTCGGACGCGGCCGGGTTCACGGTGTCGTTGGCGCCGATCACGAGCACGACGGAGGTGCCGTCGAAGTCGTCGTTGATCTCGTCCATCTCGAGCACGATGTCGTAGGGCACCTTGGCCTCGGCCAGCAGCACGTTCATGTGGCCGGGCAGGCGGCCCGCGACGGGGTGGATTCCGAAGCGGACGTTGACGCCGCGCTCACGCAGCTTGCGGGTCAGGTCGGCCACACCGTACTGGGCCTGTGCCACGGCCATGCCGTAACCAGGGGTGATGATCACCGAGTCGGCGTGAGCGAGAAGTTCGGCCGCACCCTCGGCGTTGATCTCGCGGTGCTCGCCGTAGTCCTTGTCTTCGGCCGGTCCGGCTTCGATGCCGAACCCGCCGGCGATCACCGAGATGAACGACCGGTTCATCGCCTTGCACATGATGTAGGACAGGTAGGCACCGGAGGAGCCGACGAGGGCGCCGGTGATGATGAGCAGGTCGTTGCCCAGCAGGAAGCCGGATGCCGCGGCGGCCCAGCCCGAGTAGCTGTTGAGCATCGACACCACGACGGGCATGTCGCCGCCGCCGATCGAGGCCACCAGGTGCCAACCGAGCAGCAGCGCCAGCACGGTGACGACGATGAGCAGCCACAGGTGCGGTTCGATGACGAACCAGACGGTCAGTGCGGCGAAGACGACCAGCGCGCCGACGTTGAGGAAGTTCTTGCCGGGCAGCATCAGCGGCGCGGACTTCATACGGGCCGACAGCTTGAGGTTGGCCACGATCGAACCGGTGAAGGTGACCGCACCGATGAAGACGCCGATGAACACCTCGGCCGAGTGGATGCCGAGCATCTTCTCGCCGACGAGCTTGACGGCTTCGTCGCCGCCGAGGTTGTTCTCGACGTGCAGGTAGCCGTTCCAGCCGACCAGCACGGCGGCCAGACCGACGAAGCTGTGCAGCAGCGCGATCAGTTCGGGCATGCCGGTCATCTCGACGACCTTGGCGCGCCACAGGCCGATCGCGGCGCCGACGATCATGGCGCCGATCAGCAGGGCCAGGCCCAGCGGCTCGATCTTGCGCTCGAAGGCCAGCGCGATGGTCGCGATGAGGGCGATGGCCATGCCGGTCATACCGAAGGTGTTACCGGCCCTTGACGTCTCGTGCTTGGAGAGGCCGGCCAACGCGAGGATGAACAGCAGGGCCGCGACGACGTAGGCGGCCGAGGCAACGTTTTCTAGGGTGAACATGGAATCCGTTCCAAAGTTTCTGTGGGTAGGGCCGTCAGCTGCGGGAGAACATCGCGAGCATGCGACGCGTCACCGCGAAGCCGCCGAAGACGTTGATACTGGCCAGCAGAATCGCCACGAAGGCCAACGAGGTGATGGCGATGTCGCCGTGGCCGATCTGCAGCAGGGCACCCACCACGATGATTCCCGAGATCGCGTTGGTCACCGACATAAGCGGGGTGTGCAGCGCGTGGTGCACGTTGCCGATCACGTAGTAGCCGATCACGATCGCCAGCGCGAACACGGTCAGGTGAACCTGCAGCGCGGCGGGTGAGAGGGCGATCAGGGCGAACACGGCGGCCGCGGCGGCGAACGTGATGCCGAGCCGGCGCCCGGTCGACATGGGCTGCTTCTCTTCTTTGACCACCGGGGCGGCCGCAGCCTGCTGGGCGGCCGGAGCGGCGGAGACCTGCACCGGCGGCGGGGGCCAGGTGGTCTCGCCGTCGCGCACCACGGTCATCGAGCGCTGCACCACGTCGTCCCAGTCGAGGACGACCTTGCCGTCCTTCTCCGGGGTCAGCAGCTTGAGCAGGTTCACCAGGTTGGTGCCGTACAGCTGGGAGGCCTGGGCGGGCAGACGGCCGGCCAGGTCGGTGTAGCCGATGATCGTCACGCCGTTGTCGGTGACGATCGCCTGGTCCTTGACCGTGCCCTCGACGTTGCCGCCGTTGGCCGCGGCCATGTCGACGATCACGCTGCCGGGCTTCATCGAGGCCACCATCTCGGCGGTGATGATGCGCGGCGCGGGCTTACCGGGGATCAGCGCGGTGGTGACGATGATGTCGACGTCCTTGCACTGCTCGGCGTACAAGGCGGCCTCGCGGGCCTTGTAGTCGTCGTCCATCTCTTTGGCGTAGCCCGTCTTGGAGGCCTCGGCGACACCTTCCGCCGGGTTGGCCACGGACAGGTACTCGCCGCCCAGCGAGGCGACCTGATCGGCGACCTCGGGTCGCGGGTCGGTGGCCCGCACGATCGCGCCGAGGCTGCCGGCAGCGCCGATGGCGGCCAGACCGGCCACACCGGCGCCCACCACGAGCACCTTGGCCGGCGGCACCTTGCCCGCCGCGGTCACCTGACCGGTGAAGAACCGGCCGAATGCGTGGGCGGCCTCGACCACGGCGCGGTAACCGGCGATGTTGGCCATCGAGGACAGCACGTCCAGCGACTGGGCACGCGAGATACGCGGCACCGCATCCATGGCCAGCACGGTGATCGGCCGGGTGGACAGCTTCTCGACCAGCTCAGGCTTGAGCCCGGGTGAGATCAAGCTCACCAGAGTCGCTCCGTCGCGTACCTTCGCGATCTCGGCATCATCGGGGGCATTGACCTTCAGCACGACGTCGGCGTCCCACGCGTCACCGATCTCGGCACCGGCGTCTACATAGGCGGCGTCGGAGAAGCTCGAGGCAGCACCGGCGCCGGTTTCTACGACTACGGCATAGCCGAGCTTGATGATCTGCCCGACTGTCTGCGGGGTGGCGGCGACGCGCGTTTCCCCAGGTAGGGACTCGCGCGGGATCCCGATGAGCATCGAATCCGCTCCGTTCTATGTGTCCAGGCCTCTTCGTTCAGCCTGGAAGAGTGTCGCACTTGTGTTCAGATAACGCGCATGCCCCTTTTGGGGGATGTGACTGCTGGCCCTGGTGCGGCTACAGCCAGTCACGACGTTTGAACATCACATACAACAGGATGACCAGCACAACAATCAAAATGGAGCTGGCGACGAACCCCACGGCGGTGTTGATCCCGGGATACAGGACGTTCTGGCCGTAGAAGCCCGTGATGGCCGTCGGCACCGCGATGATGGCGGCCCAGCCACTGAGTTTTTTCATCACGGTGTTGAGCCGCGCGTCCTGCAGAGACAGGTTGGTCTCGAACACCGTGGTGACCATGTCGCGCAGCGATTCGGTCCATTCCGAGGCCCGCAGCACGTGGTCGTAGAGGTCGGCGTACAGCGGGTCGAGGTCGGGCGAGGTGGACGAGTCCAGCCGCCGGTGCTGGATGGTGCTGACCACCTCACGCATGGGCAGCACCACCCGGCGCAGGTCGACCAGGTCCTTGCGCAGCTGGAAGGTGCGTCGTTGGAGGCCGCGTCGTGGACCGCCGTCGGCGAACAACTCGTCCTCAAGCCCTTCGATGGCATCGTCGAGCGCCTCGACGGCCTCGAAGTGCCCGTCGACCACGACGTCGAGCAGCGCATGTACCAGCGACCCGACGCCATACCGCTGGCCACCGAGGTCGTCGAAGCGCCGCGACACCTCGCTGATGTCGAACTCGGTGGCCTTCCCGTTGAAGCTGGGCAGCCGCACGGTGATCAGACCTCGGGGCAGGACGAATGCCGAGATGCGATGTTTGATCAACAGTGACGTGTCGGGTGTCGCGTCCTCCTCCAGCTCCCGGGTGTCGACGGCGTACACCGTGAAGAACGTATGTGTTTTGTATACCGAGGTTTTCGTGCGTTCCTTGGGTGCGACGGCATCCTCGACCGCCCACATGTTGAGCCCGAGCTCTCCTGCCAGTTCACGGAGTGCCTCGTGATCGGGGTCGTAGATGTCGGCCCAGACCAGCGTGTCCACGTCGACCAGGCACTCCGAGATATCCGTGAACTTGAAGCCGTCGTCGACCGGCTGTCCGGACCGCCACACGCGTCCCTGCACCTGCCTCACGAGGCGGTCACCATCGGCAGCAGGTAGGTGCGCACATAGTCGCGGGTGTCCTCCAGGCTGGTCAGTTTGATGCTGGTGTGCGGAGTCACGATGAACGACAACGTAAGTCGGGTGTGCAACTCGGCGACGGTTCGGAGGTGACGTTCCTGTGCCGGGGTGGTTTCGGTGGTCCCGTAGAGATCGGTGCGCAGGTACGCGACCGAGAAGTCGGTGGCGAAATCGATGATGGCGCCTGCGTCGACGGTCAGGCTGGGCAGGATCGTCTCGGGTTCGGTGCGCAGCAGCTTTTTGAGCAGCGCATGCTCACGCAGGAAGGTCACCGTGAAGACGGTTTCGTAGACCATGCGGTCTTCGAGGGTGTCGGCGTGGGCCCGGGCCTGCGCACTGCCATCGAGGTAGCGCCGTGCTTCGGAGAGCACCACCGCGTCGATCAATACGTCCTTGGTGGGGAAGCGCCGATAGAGCGTCGCCCGTCCGACGCCGCTGCGCCGCGCGACGTCCTCCATGGTGGTGCGCCGAATGCCGACCAACTCGGCCTGTTCCAGCGTGGCGCTCAAGATGCGCGCGGTGATTTCGTCGGGGTCGCGTACGCGGGCCAGTACCGCGGGATCCGGCTCGGTGAGGCGCCGCACGAAGTCCGCAGTTCGCGTGGAAGTCACGAAATCTCTCCTTGCCCGTGCGTCGCGATGGCCGTAGCCTAACCAACGAGACTAGCGAGACAGTGAGCGTATCTGTGTCTCACATGTCTCACCACAGTTGTCCGGGCCGACGAGGGAGGGCGTAATGAGCATCGGATTGTGGACCCGCTGGACGGCGCTGCATGCCGTACCGAAGGCGTTCATGTCGTTTCAGGGCCGGGTCGGTAATCCGATGGGCGCGCTGATCTCCAGCCACGGCAAGGGCATCGACCCGTATCCGCTGATGGAGCAGATCCGTCGGCGTGGTCCATTGGTGAAAACCCCGTTCGTCTGGGTCACCGTCGACCACGAGGTCTCCCGGGAAGTACTGCGGGACAAGAGGTTCGGCGTCACCGCACCCACCGGGATGGGGATGCCGAAACCGGTGCAGCGGCTGCTGGACCTGACCGATCCCAAGGTGGCCAATCCGGTCGAGCCGCCCGCGATGGTCATCGTCGACCCGCCCGCGCATACGCAGTACCGGCAGCTGGTCGCACAGAGTTTCACTCCGCGCGCGATCGACAGGCTCGACACCAGGGTGGCGGAGGTGACCGCCGAACTCATCGACCGGCTGGCGGGTACGCGCCGTCCCGATCTGATCGCGGACTTCGCCGCCGTCCTCCCGGTTGCCATGATCGCCGAGATCCTCGGGCTGTCCGGCGAATCCCATGCGCAACTGCTCGTGTGGGGTCACGACGGGGCGCCGCTGCTCGACGTCGGGATCCCGTGGCGGACCTACCGTCGTGGTATCGACGGCATGCGCGGTCTCGGCGCATTCCTCGCCGAGCACTTCGACAAGGTCCGCGCCGGCGCCGCCGAGGACAACCCGTTCACCAAGATGGCCGCCGACCACACGCTCACCGACCACGAACTCTCCGCCAACGCAGCACTTCTCATCGGCGCGGGGTTCGAAACCACCGTCAACCTCATCGGCAACGGAATAGTGCTCCTGCAGCGGAACCCGGACCAACTCGCCCTGCTGCGTGACAATCCGGACCTGTGGCCCGTCGCCGTCGAAGAGATCCTGCGGGTCGAAAGCCCGGTGCAGATGACCGCGCGCACCGCGCAGTGCGACGTTGAGATCGAGGGTCGACGCGTTCGCGCCGGGGACATGGTGGCGGTGCTGCTCGGCGGCGCCAACCGCGATCCGCGGGTGTTCGCCGAACCGGACCGTTTCGACGTGACCCGCCCCAACGCCCGCGAGCATCTGGCATTCGCTTCGGGAATCCACGCCTGCCTCGGCGCGGCCCTGGCCCGCATCGAGGGGGCGACAGCGCTGCGCGCCCTGTTCGAGGCCTATCCGGACCTGCGCCTGACCGAGGCCCCGCGCCCGCGGGGTCTGGTCAATCTGCACGGATATGTGAAGCTGCCCGCCCTGCTGGGGTCCAGGCGCACTGAGCCGGCCGGTCTGGTCTGCTGAGCTCGGTACTCTCGATGTGGACCTGCCCGATCTTGAACGCGAGGCCCACACCCCCATGACGGATTCCCCACTCGACGGACTGATGGCGCGCGTCGGCGGTGTCAGCGGCATGGTCTACTCGGCGCTCCCGGTGACCGTTTACGCGACGGTCTCGGCGCTGTCGGGACGGGTGCCCGCGATCATTTCCGCGCTGGTGACGGCGGCCCTCGTATTCGGTTGGCAGTTGCTGCGCCGCGAATCGATCAGGCCCGCACTGTGGGGATTCGTCGGGGTGGCGGCCTGCGGGCTGCTGGCTCTGGTGACCGGCCAGGCCAAGGACTTCTACCTCCCGGGTATCTGGATGTCCTTGGCATCGGCCATCGTGATGACCGGCTCCATCCTGGTCAGGCGCCCCCTCGTCGGGGTGATCTGGGCCTGGGCCACCGGTCGAGACAGCAGCTGGCGCAAGGTCCCCGGGGTTCGGCTGGTCTTCAACATCGTCACCGCGGTCCTGGCGACCGTGTCCTGGTCGCGATTCCTGGTGCAGAACTACCTCTACGACACGGGGCAGGACGGACTGCTGGCGGTGGCGCGGCTCGCGATGGGCTGGCCGTTGTTCGTGGTCACCACGACGCTGGTCCTGCTCAGCGCCCGGTACGCCATCCGGGCGCTTCCGCGCTCGGCATCCTGAGCGGAGCCGGCCCTCAGCCGTTGCCGGGGATCAACCCGTACTCGGCCAGCAGTTCACCGATCTCGTTGTCGGTGACCTTGCCGATCACGCGTTTGCGGATGATCTCCGGCACAGGCAGATCCACTTCCTTGCCGTCACGCAGATGGACGGTTCCGGCGATCAGCTTGCGGACGTCGTAGGTCGAGTTGAACACCTCCGGCACCCCGCGCTCGATGCCCAGCAGCTGATACGCCGCCTCCATACCGGTCCGGACCGAGTACTCGGTGGTGAAGATGCAGTCGCGGGTGGTCTCGGCGAACTGACCGATGAAGGCGAAGTTCACCGCGCCTTCCGGGACGACGTCGGGACGGTCACCCGCCTGCCGCGGCATGAAGAACGACGTCACGTAGGGCATCATCACCGGCACAGTCTTGGCCGCGTTGGCCGCGAGCTCGGGGATGTCGGCCTCGGGGACACCCAGGTGGTACAGCCATTCCTGGGTGATCTCCTCGCCGGTGCACTCGCTCAGCGACTTCTTGACGAAGTCGCCAGGGGTGTCGACGAACAACCCGTACACCCACACCACGATCTGGTCGGACGGCTGCTGCTTGAAGTGCGGCTGCCGGTTGACGGTCCAGCTCATCAGCCACTTCGAGTCGCGCGCCGTCACGATGCCACCGGTGACGACCTTGCCGGAGAACGGATCCCGCTTGCAGATCTTCTGGATGTACTCGGGGATGCGGTGGTCCAGGGTGGTCACGGTCGCCGATTCCCACTTCGTTTCGGGGATGTGGCCGCCGAAGACGTCGGGGCGCCCGAATGACGGGTCCTTGGCCGCGATGCGGCGCCACAGATCCCAGGCCGGGGCGGGCCCGGTGTTGAGCTTGGCCGGTGTGTGGTGATCGCCGTCGTCGGAGTTCTCCGTCAGCGAGCCGATGGTGGTGAGCACCAGGTCGTTCGGGCCGAGGTCGACACCGCCCGGCTGACCGTCCTTGATCCAGTGAATCCTGGTGGCCTGCTTGCGGTCCGAGGTGATATCGAAGTCGATGTCGGTGACCTCGGTGTCGAAATGGAAGGTCACGCCCTGATCCAGCAGCCATCGGTACATCGGCAGCACGAGTGACTCGTACTGGTTGTACTTGGTGAACTTCAGCGCCGAGAGATCCGGCAGACCCTTGATGTGGTGGATGAACCGGTGGATGTAGAGCTTCATCTCCAGCGCGCTGTGCCACTCTTCGAACGCGAACATGGTCCGCCAGTACAGCCAGAAGTTGCTCTCCAGGAAGTCTTTACCGAAGACCTCGTTGATGCGCTTGTTCTCCATCTCTTCGCGGGTCGCAAGGAACACCTTGACGATGTCCTTCTGCGCCTTGGCGTTGAGTCCGAACATGTTGTCGGTGTGGGCGTCCTGGCCGCGGTTCTCGGTGGCTCGGCACAGGCTGTAGTTGGGATCGTCCTTGTTGAGCCAGTAGAACTCGTCGAGCACGCTGGCGCCCTCGATCTCGATCGAGGGAATGGTGCGGAACAGGTCCCACAGACACTCCATGTGGTCTTCCATCTCGCGACCGCCGCGGATCACGAAGCCCTTCTCAGGCTCTTTGATGCCGTCGAGGGCGCCGCCCGGCAGTTTCAGCCGCTCCAGGATGGTGATCTTGTTCCCGGGGAGCTGACCGTCGCGGATCATGAATACCGCCGACGACATCGACGCCAGGCCGGCACCGACGAACCACGCGGTCTTGTCTTCTACGCCCTGCGGTTTGCGGGGGCGGGCGAATGCTTCGTAATTGCCACTGCTGTAATACATTTCGTTTGCCTTCCGCTCAGTTGTACTTGTAGAAGCCTTCGCCGCTGGCGAGGCCCAACTTGCCTTTGTCGATGTAGTTCTCTTTCAACCACGCTGCGAGCTTCTGAGCTTCGGCGTCTCCGTTGGCCATGATGTTGTACGGCGTGGTCAGGCCGATGATGTCGTAGATCTGGAACGGGCCCACCGGTGCGCCGGTGGCGATCCGCCAGGTGTCGTCGACCGCGCTGGGGTCGGCGTAGCCGCCCGCCGCGAGCTCGGCGGCGGCATTGAGGAACGGCACCAGAAGTGAGTTGAGGACGTAGCCGGCCTTCTCCTTGTGCAGCTCGATCGGGACCATCCCGATGGCCTTGGCGAACTCGACCACCGCGGCGAACACGGCCGGGTCGGTGTCGGTGGTGCCCATGATTTCGGCAGTGTTGAACTGCCACACGCGGTTCGCGAAGTGCAGCGCCAGGAACTTGTCGGGCCTGCCGGTGGAATCCTTGAGATCACTGGGCAGCAGGGTGGAGGAGTTGGTGGCGAAGATGGTCTTGGCCGGCGCGAGCGTGGCCAGCTTCTGATAGGTGTCCCGCTTGACATCGAGGATCTCGGGGATCGCCTCGATGACCAGGTCGGCATCGGCCACGGCCGCGGCGAGGTCGGAGGTCAGCGTGAGCCGGCCCAACGCATCCTGGGCCTTGCCGTCACGGGCGTCGGGCACCTCGTTGGAATAGGTTTCGGCCAGCTTGTCGAACCGACCCTTGGCCGCCTCGAGGACTTTGTCGTTGATGTCGTAGGCCGTGACGGTGAAGCCTTTGAACGCGGATTGGAACGCGATCTGGGAACCGAGCACGCCGGTTCCGAGCACGGTCACCTTCTTGATGGAGTTGGTCATGATGGTTCTCCTTCTCGTGGTGTAGTGGCTGCCAGGAACCCCAGCACGATCTGGTTGATCTGCTGGAGCAGTTCGTGAGCACCGTCGGCGCCCCACTTCACGCCGGTGGAGGGTTGGGCCACCAAGAGATGCAGGGCCGCGAAGACGCTCCTGGCGGCGCGGTCCGCGTTGGCCTGCAACTCGGTGTCGGTGGTCGGATCGCCGGAGCGGCAGCGCAGCAGGCGCGCGGCGATCGCATCCTCGAGCCGCATGACGTGGTCGAGGCCTTCGGCCCGGAAACGCTCGGTGGGGGAGCCGAACAGCAGCTCGCGTTGGTAGACCGTGGCGTTGCTCGGCTGCCGTGCGGCCTCGGCGATGACGGGAGCCACCATCGCGAACACCGCGGCGCTCGGATCGTCGACGTCGGCTGCGTTGCGCATGCCGGTTTCGATGGCCTGCCGGAACTGGTCGTTGTAGACCATCAGTAGCAGTTCGGCTTTCGAGGACGCGTAGCGGAACAGGGTGCCTGCCGCGACGTCGGCGGCCTCGGCGATCTGGGCCACCGTGACGGGCTCGAATCCGTGCGCTTCGAACAGTGAACTCGCCGCAGCGAAGATCCGCTGCTGCTTGTCCTGCATGTTGCGCGTCCGTCGGCCTGTCATGATCACCTCGCTAATGAGTGCGCTCATTAATGAACGTACTCACTTATTTCGCTCGGTGTCAACCCCGGCAGGAGGCAAATAAACTCACCTCGATTCCAGACCTTCACCGCAGAGGCCCTCACCGGTACGAATACCCGGGTGAACGGAACGCTGCCCGGTTGCTGTTGTCGCTGAAGCCAATCGCCACCTCCCTGCCTTCAGCAACAGAAAGCTGCCCACAGTGTCTGTTTTCGTCGACATCGTTCCCCCCGAGGCTGAAACCGGTCCGCCGCGCCGTGCCGCACCGTCGGGCCGGTGGCGTGCCCTACTGACCAGGTCCGCGCTGCCGCTGCTGTCGGTAGTGGTGTTCTTCGGGGTGTGGCACGCAGTGGCCTGGGCCGGGATCTGGAATCAGACGTTCGTGCCGTACCCGTCGACGGTCTGGCGGGCGTTCATCGACGTCTCGACCACCCATGACGGCGCGCGGGGCTATGCGGGGTACCTGCTCTACGAGCACCTCTACATGACGCTGCGCCGCGTATTGGCCGGTGTGGTCATCGGCGTGGTGGTCGGAGTCCTGCTGGGTCTGCTGATGGGCTCGATCGGATGGCTGCGCAGCGTGCTCGAACCGTGGCTGACGTTCCTGCGCGCCCTGCCACCGCTGGCTTACTTCTTCCTGCTGGTGATCTGGCTCGGCATCGACGAGGCGCCCAAGATCACGCTGCTCGCGCTGGCCGCACTGCCGCCGGCAGCGGTGGCCACCACGGCAGCCGTCGTCGCCGCACCGGTCGGGCTGCAGGAGGCGGCCCGGGCCCTGGGGGCAAGCCGGACGCTGGTCATTCGCGACGTCGTGGTGCCGTCGGCGCTGCCGGAAACCTTCACCGGAATCCGGCTGGCCGTCGGCATGGCGTACTCGTCGGTGGTGGCCGCAGAACTGTTCAACGGCATCCCCGGCATCGGCGGATTGGTCAAGGATGCAAGCAATTACAACAACACGCCGGTCGTGCTGGTCGGGATCTTCGCCATTGGGATCTCTGGTCTGGTGATCGACGGAGGTTTGCGGGCCGTCGAACGACGGGCTGTCCCCTGGAGAGGAAAAATATGAGATTGACGAAGCTGTTCGCCGTGCTGGCTGCCGCGACGGTGGCACTGGCCGGCTGCGCGGTGGACCACTCCGGGGAGAAGTCCGACAAACCCACCATTCGCCTTGGCTACCAGTCTTTTCCGAGTGGTGACCTCATCGTCAAGAACAACAAGTGGCTCGAAGAGGCACTGCCCGACTACAACATCAAGTGGACGAAGTTCGACTCCGGCGCCGACGTGAACACCGCGTTCATCGCCAAGGAACTGGACTTCGGCGCCCTGGGCTCGAGCCCGGTGGCCCGCGGTCTGTCGGCGCCGCTGAACATTCCGTACAAGGTGGCGTTCGTGCTCGACGTCGCCGGTGACAACGAGGCTTTGGTGGCCCGTGACGGCGCCGGAGTCAACTCGATCGCTGACCTGCGGGGCAAGCGGGTCGCCACGCCGTTCGCGTCCACCGCGCACTACAGCCTGCTGGCCGGGCTGGCGCAGAACGGTTTGTCGCCCAGCGATGTTCAGCTGATCGACCTGCAGCCGCAGGCGATCCTGGCGGCGTGGGAGCGCGGCGACATCGCCGCGGCCTACAGCTGGCTGCCCACACTGGACCAGCTGCGAAAGACCGGCAAGGACCTGATCACCAGCCGGCAGCTGGCCAAGGATGGCAAACCGACACTCGATCTGGCCGCCGTGTCCGACGACTTCTCCGCCGCCCACCCCGAGGTGGTCGACATCTGGCGCCAGCAGCAGGCCCGCGCACTGAACGTCCTCAAGGACGACCCGCAGGCCGCGGCCAAGGCGATCGCCGCCGAGGTCAGTCTGAGCCCCGAAGATGTTGCAGGACAACTGAAGCAGGGCGTCTACCTGACGCCGGCGGAGGTGGCCTCGCCCGAGTGGCTGGGCACGGACGGCGCACCGGGGAACATCGCCGCCAACCTGCAGAGTGCGTCGCAGTTCCTGGCCGATCAGAAGCAGATCCCCGAGGCGGCGCCGCTGCAGGTCTTCAAGGACGCCATCTACACGAAGGGGTTGCCGGATGTCATCGCCAAGCAGTGACGCGCCCGGCGGCCTGAAGATCAAGAACGTCGCCCACCGCTACGGACGAGGCTCGGATGAGGTGACCGCGCTCGGCCCGGTGGATCTCGATGTCGAACCAGGCTCGTTCCTGGTCCTGGTCGGGGCATCGGGGTGTGGCAAGAGCACGCTGTTGCGTCTGATCGCCGGGTTCGAAACACCCTCCGAGGGTGAGGTTCAGGTGGCGGGGACGCCGCCGACACCCGGGGTGACCTCGGGTGTGGTGTTCCAGCAGCCCCGGCTGTTTCCGTGGCGAACGGTCGGCGGCAATGTGGACCTGGCGCTCAAGTACGCCAAGGTGCCGCGAGAGCGCCGAGCCGAGCGGCGTGAGGAGCTGCTGGAGCGAGTCGGGCTGGAAGGCACTGCCAAGCGCAAGATCTGGGAGATCAGCGGCGGCCAGCAGCAGCGTGTCGCGATTGCGCGGGCGCTGGCCGCCGAGACCCCGCTCTTCCTGTTGGACGAGCCGTTCGCGGCTCTGGACGCGCTGACGCGTGAGCGGTTGCAGGAGGACGTCCGCCAGGTGAGCGCGGAGTCCGGTCGCACCACGGTGTTCGTGACGCACAGTGCCGACGAGGCCGCGTTCCTGGGTTCACGGATCGTGGTGCTGACGCGTCGACCGGGCAAGATCGCGTTGGATCTGCCGGTGGACTTGCCGCGCACCGGCGTCGACGCACACGAACTGCGACGCTCACCCGAGTACCTCAAGTTGCGCACGGATGTGAGTGAGGCAGTCAAACTCGCTGCCGCGTAACGGGTCGTTTCATCTCGAAAGTGACGCTATGGTCGCAAATTTTCGCGGTCAACGACCCTAGCGTCACTTTCGGCGGAGCCGATACCAACACGCCGCGGTCAGACGACAACCACCATCTTCCCGCCGGCCTCGCCTGACTCCATGACCGAATGCGCTTCGCGGATCTGATCGAACGTGAACACCCTCGACGGCGCGGCTTCCAGCGCCCCGTCGGCGACCTGGCGGGCGATGTCGCCCAAGGGCACGTCGGACAGCGGGAACCTGGGTGAGCCGAACACGAAGCTGCCGAAGAATGTCAGATTGACGCCGCTGGCCATCTGCAGCAGCGGGTTGAAATCCGGGATCGGGTCGAGCCCACCCAACCACCCCGCCAGGCACGCGGTTCCGCCTCGGCGCAACATGTCCAGGGAGTCGAGGATGGTGCTGTTGCCGACCAGGTCCAGTACCGCGTCGACGGTGCCGGATTCGGCGATGCGTGCGCTCAGATCGGGCACTTCTTGTTCGGCGCGAGCGACGCCGAGACTTTCCAGCAGTGCGAATCGTTCAGGGCTGCGGGTGGTCGCGATGACGCGCGCCCCCGCGTTGACCGCGAGCTTGACCGCGGCCTGGCCGAACGACGAGGTGGCGCCGCGGATCACCAGGGTCTGACCGGGTTGCAGGTCGATGTTGCGGAACAGGCAGGTCCAGGCCGTCGCATAGGTCTCGGGAAGCGCGGCCAGTCGATCCCACGGCAAGTCGGCGTCGATCAGCGCGACGTTGGCCGCTCTCACCCGGGTGAACTCGGCATAGCTGCCGTTGACTGTGCGGCCCAGCCCACCCATGAGCGCGGCGACCTTGGCGCCGACCGGGAACTCGCCGCCCGGACACGATTCGACGATGCCGACGCATTCGATGCCGCTGACCTCCGCGGCCTCGGCCCATTCACCTCGGCGCATGTGCATCTCGGCGTGATTGATGCCGAAGGCTTTGATCTGGATGACCACCTCGCCGGGTTTGGGCTCGGGCTTGGGGATATCGGTGTAGACCAGGTGGTCGAGCCCACCGAAGCCGTCGAGAACGATCGCGCGCATCTGTGTGGTCATGAGAGTCCCTCCAGGATGTCGTTGAGCTGTAATAGATCTGATGCGACGACGGTGGGTTGGGGCACATTCGGTGCTCGCAACACACCGTTGCCGGGGCGGGTGATGAGTGCTCCGCTGAATCCGGCGGCCTGGGCGCCCAGGGTGTCCCACATGTGGGCGGCCACCATCATGCAGTCCGAGGGCGCCACCCCCAGGTATTCGGCGACGCCGGTGTACAGCGACGGCGCCGGCTTGAAAGCGCGTTGCCCGTCGACGCTGAACTGGTGCTCGAAGTAACTGCCCAAGCCGGCCCGTTCCAGCGGGGTCGGCTCGTCGCGATGTGGTGAGTTGGTAAGTGTGACAAGGCGGAAGCCGTTTGCAAGTAGTCGCTGCAAGCCTGCTGCGGCATCGGCGTGTGCCGGCATGCAGCCCATGCTGTCGGCAAGTGCAGTGAGATCGTCCTCGCTGAGATCCACGTGGCGGATGTCGGCGGTCATCCGCAGCGCAGCTTGACCGAGCGTGAAGAAATCGGTGTATCGCCCGGACAGTGTGATGGCCATGGAATACATCACCAGCTGGTTGAACCATTCGCGAAGGACCTGAGGGTCGCCGAACATTCGCTCGAAATGTGGCCGCAGGGACTCGATGTCGATGAGGGTCTCGTTGACGTCGAACACCAGCACCGCCGGCTTCATCAGGCGACCCGGCGTTGCAGGAATTCGTCGATCAGGCCCGCGACTTCGTCGACATGGGTTTCCAGAAGGAAGTGCCCGCCGTCGAGCAGGTGGATCTCGGCGTCGGCGGCGTCCTTGGCGAAGGCGCGCGCCCCGTCGGGACCGAAGATCGGATCGCCCTCACCCCACACGGCAAGCACGGGAACTTCACTGGTGCGCAGGTATTCGTGCAGTGTCGGATACAAGGGGGCGTTGGTGGCGTAGTCGCGGAACAGCTTGAGCTGCACCAGATCATTGCCTGGTCGCGACACGATCGCGGCGTCGTGCACCCAGGTGTCGGGGTTGACCAGGCTTTCGTCGGAAACCCCGGTCAGGTACTGCCATTTGATGCCGTCGAGGCTCAATGCGGTCCGCACTCCGGCCTCGGTCTCGGGGTTCTGCTCGCGTTGGTAGGCCCACACGCCGGACCAGAAGCTCTCGACGAAACCTTCGTCGTAGCCATTGCCGTTCTGGCTGACGATCGCGGTGATGACCTCGGGGTGTCGCAGCGCCAGTCGCCAGCCGATCGGGGCGCCGTAGTCCTGGACGTAGATCGCATAGCGGGACACCCCGAGCTGGTTCAACAGACCATCAGTGAGGTCGGCCAGGGCGTCGAAGGTGTAGTCGAACTCGGTGACCGCGGGCGCATCGGAGTGTCCGTAGCCCAGGTGGTCGGGGGCGATGACGTGGTAGCGCTCGGCCAGCCGGGGGATCAGGTCGCGGAACATGTACGAGCTCGTCGGGAAACCGTGCAGCAGCACGATCGCCGGGGCGTCCGGGGCGCCGGCCTCGCGGTAGAACAGCCGCTGCCCGTCGACGGTGGCGTAGCGATGATGGACGGTCATGTCTAACTCCTTTTGGCGGTTTTAGTGGTTAGTGACATCTAACGCTCGACCACATAACCTGTCAATAGCTGTTTGGAGGTTAGATATGAAACTCATGGAGGTGGGCCTGACGGACGAGTCGCTGCTGCTCGATCTCCTCAACACCACGCCCGTGGTGGAGGGACTGCTGTGCGACGTGCTCGCGGAAACGACGACGGCACAGGACTGGTTGCGTGTGCATGACGCGACCGCAGCCGAGGTGGCCGGCCTGGTCGCGGCGCGGAATCTGCTTCAGGCGGTGGTACGCGGAACGGAGTCGGCGGGTGCGCTGACGCCGTGCCTCGAAGCTGCGGCCCTACGGGCGCACATGACGGAGAACGGCGCGAACTGGGAACTGGATGTCGACGAGGCGATGCGGGGCGCCGTGCGGGCGGTCCTGGCCTGGGATGCGCTGCGGATCGCGCGTCCGGGGCGACTACGCGCGTGCGCGAACCCGGATTGTCGGCTCTTCCTGATGGATCGGAGCAAGTCCAACGCAAAACGCTGGTGCTCGATGACTACCTGCGGAAACCGCATGAAGGCGCGCCGATATCACCGGCGCGCGAGAACTGCGAAGACTGACGAACAGCCCTGATCACACCGGGGGATAGGCCGGCGGCGGGTAAACGCCACGCAAGCCCCAGGCCAGCCACGGGAAGAAGAAGTCGCTCTCGTCGCTGACGTCGTAGTCAGGATTCGGATCCATTCCCGCAGTCTAGACGCAGTACGCGAGGTCGGAACAGGGCCGAGAACGGAAATTGCCTACACTCTTCAACCATCTAGTTGATTGATTTCCCGGGCAAGGTCCCGGCGATGCTGATAGTGAGTGTGCTATGTCATCCGATGCAGAGGGCGGCCGGGGCCGCGGGGGCGCGACTGCCAACGGGACATCCCGCCGCGATGAACTGCTGACCGTTGCGGCGAAACTGTTCGCCGCTCGCGGGTATCACGGCACCCGGATGGACGATGTCGCCGAGGCCGTCGGGCTGAACAAGGCCACGGTCTATCACTACTACTCCAGTAAGTCGCTCATCCTCTACGACATCTACAAGGGCACTGCGGACTTCACCGTCGAGGCGCTCCACGATGACCCGACCGCCTCGGCGCGGGAGACCATCTACAACTTCACCCGGCGGCTGATGGTCGGCATCGCCAACGACCTGGAGCGCGCTGCGGTGTACTTCCAGGAGGGCCCCTACATCGCGGAGTGGTTCACCGAGGAGCAGGTGGCCTATATCCGGCGGGCCGAGACCCAGGTCTACGAGCACGTCCGGGACGTGATCGATCGCGGCATCGCGAGCGGCGAGTTCTACGACTGTGACTCCCACGTGTTGGCCCTTGGCTACATCGGCATGACGCTCGGTTCCTACCGCTGGCTGCGGCCCCACGGCCGACGGAGTGCCCAGGAGATCGCCGTCGAGTTCAGCACGGCGCTGCTGCGCGGGCTGATCCGCGACGAGGGAACCCGCAACGAATCGCCGTTGGGCGTCGAGATCGAGGAAAAGGCCTAGAACATGACCGATCTGTTCCGACTGGACGGCAAGGTCGCCGTCGTCACCGGAGGCGGCCGGGGCATCGGCCTGATGATGGCCCGTGGCCTGCTGCAGGCGGGCGCCTCGGTGTACGTCTCAAGCCGCAAGGAAGCCGAGCTCAACGCGGCGGTCGACGCGCTGTCCCCGCTCGGCCGGATCTCGGCGGTGCCCGCTGACCTCGGCACTGCCGAAGGTGTCGCCGCACTCACGGCCGCCGTCACCGGACGGGAGGATGCGATCCACGCACTGTTCAACAACGCGGGCGCGGCCTGGGGTGCACCCTACGAGGAGTTCCCGGAGTCCGGATTCGACAAGGTCTACGACGTCAACGTCAAAGGCGTCTTCCTGCTGACCCGCGCGCTCACGCCGTTGCTGAATGCCGCTGCCACCGAAGATGATCCGGCCCGCGTGATCAACACCGGAAGCATCGACGGCATCGTCGCCCCGGGCAAGGGTCGCGACAACTTCTCCTACAGCGCCAGCAAGGCCGCCGTGCACATGCTGACCCGGCACCTCGCCGGTGAACTGGCCCCGAAGATCCTCGTCAACGCGATCGCCCCGGGCCTGTTCGAATCCCGGATGACCAAGGAGATGCTGCGCGCCGGCTCGGAAGAGGTAGGTGCCGTTCTCCCCTTGGGCCGGATCGGACGGCCCGACGACATCGCCGGCATCTCGGTGTTCTTGGCCAGCCGGGCCAGCGCCTACATCACCGGCACGGTCATCCCGGTCGACGGCGGCGTGAGCACCATCAGGTGACGGGCAGGGTGAACCAGCCCCACGCCAAGAAGGCGAACACGCCTAGATAGACGATGTCGCCGGCCATGTACAGCCACTCGCTGCGACGGAACCTGGTCGTGGCCGCCCCGGCCATGAAAAGCGCCAGGCCGCAGGCGGCAACCGGGGTCAGCACCGGTGCGATGTTCAACGCTGCGGGCAGCACCAGGCCGATCGCGCCGACCAGCTTGATGGTCCCGATCGCCTTCAGGTGACCGTCGCCGAACTCGTCGACCCAGTGCTGGGTGCTGCCCATCGACCGGTACCTCTCCCGCGACATCAGCAGCATGGTGGTCCCGCCCGCGGCGTAGGCGGCCGCGGCGATGATGGTGATGATCCAGAGGGTGGTGTGCATTCCTCGCTCCGTTTCGTGGTTACGTCTGGACTTCGTGGTTACGTCGGGGGCTCCCGACTCGTCACTCTTATGACGGGTCGACGCGAGGAGAGGTAACTGATGACGCCTGAGGCATCTTTGGCGGACGCGTTCGAAGGGCAGCGGCCCCGACTGCTCGCGGTCGCCCAGCGCGTCCTGGGCTCCCGGGCAGATGCCGAGGACGCCGTGCAGGAAGCATGGCTACGGCTGTCTCGTCAGGACGCGGACTCGATCGAGAACGTCGCCGGCTGGCTGACAACTGTGGTGGGCCGCATCTGCATCGACATCTTGCGGTTGCGCACCAGCCGCGCCGAGGTGACGCCCACCGACGACATTCCCGAATTCGCCGTTACCGAGGACGTCGACTCCCCGGAGGACGCCGCGGTGCTCGCGGACTCGGTGGGGCTGGCGATGCTCGTCGTGCTGGGGTCGCTGCGTCCGGACGAGCGCCTCGCGTTCGTCCTGCATGACATGTTCGCCGTGCCGTTCGCGGAGATCGCGCAGATCCTGGAGAAGTCGAGTGACGCCGTCAAGATGCTGGCCAGCCGTGCGCGCCGGAAGGTGCAGGACGTGCCGGCGCCCACCGGGGGCCGCCGACGGAAGCAGGAGCAGCGTGCGGTCGTCGACGCCTTCCTGGCCGCCGCGCGCGATGGCGACTTCGATGCCCTGCTTCGCGTGCTGGATCCGGACGTCAGTTGGCAGCGTTACACGGCCACCGGCGTGACCGTCGGGACCGGATCGGACGCGATCGTCGCCGCGGTGCGGCGCGGCCAGGGGACTCGGGTCCTGGCCCGGCGCGTGTCGGTCAACGGCGAGCCGGGGATCCTGGCGTGGGGTCCGACCGGTCGCCCGCTCAGCGTGATGGCCTGCGTCGTCGACGGGGGTCGACTGGTCGGGATCGTGTCGATCATCGACCCTCGACGGCTGGCCAGGATGTCACTGCCCGAGCCGCCGTCCGGCGATTAACCTGGCCGCATGAAGTCGACCATCCTCTCGCGGCGCGACCTGGACTTCCTGCTCTACGAGTGGTTGGACGTCGAAAAGCTCACGAAGCTGGACCGGTTCTCCGAGCACTCCCGCGAAACGTTCGACGGCGTACTGGATCTGTGCGAGCAACTCGCGACCCGCTACTTCGCGCCGCACAACAAGCTCAGCGATGCGAACGAACCGACGTTCGACGGGCAGACCGTCACGCTGATCCCCGAGGTGAAAGAGGCCTGGGACGCGTTCGCGGCGGCCGATCTGATCGCCATGGGTTTCGACGACGAACTCGGCGGTGCGCAACTGCCGGTCACCGTCGCGCAGGCCGCATTCGCCTGGATCGCCGCGGCCAACGTGTCGACATCGGGCTATCTGATGCTCACCATCGCCAACGCGAACCTGCTGGCCCGTTTCGGTTCGGCCGAGCAGATCGAGCGGTTCGTCAAACCGATGCTGGCCGGCCGGTTCTCGGGCACGATGGCGCTGTCGGAGACCCAGGCGGGATCGTCGCTGGCCGACATCACCACGCGCGCCGAACCGCAGCCCGACGGCAGCTATCGGGTGTTCGGGTCGAAGATGTGGATCTCCGGCGCCGAGCATGAGATGACCGAGAACATCGTCAACCTGGTGCTGGCCAAGATTCCCGGCGGGCCGGCCGGAACCAAGGGCATCTCACTGCTCATCGTGCCCAAGTACCTGGACGACGGAAGCCGCAACGGTGTTGCCATCTCCGGGCTGAACCACAAGATGGGGCAGCGCGGTATCAGCAACACCGTGCTCAACTTCGACGGTGCGGTCGGCTATCTCGTCGGCGAACCGCACCGCGGGATCGTCTACATGTTCCACATGATGAACGAGGCCCGCCTCGGCGTCGGGATGGGCGCCGTCGCACTCGGGTACACCGGCTACCTGAAGTCGCTGGAGTATGCGCGCGAGCGTCCCCAGGGCAGGCCGCTGGGCATCAAGGATCCGTCGACCCCGCAGGTGCCCATCATCGAGCATGCTGACGTCAAGCGAATGCTGTTGGCGCAGAAGGCGTATGTCGAGGGCGGCCTGGCTCTGGCGCTCTATTGCACCAAACTCGTGGACATCGGGTCGGCCGACGACACCGCCGTGCTCGACATCCTCACCCCGATCGCCAAGAGTTGGCCGTCGCAGTGGTGCGTGGAGGCCAACAATCTCGCGATCCAGGTGCACGGCGGCTACGGCTACACCCGCGAATACGACGTCGAGCAGCATTACCGCGACAATCGGCTGAACCCGATCCACGAAGGCACCCACGGCATCCAGAGTCTGGATCTTCTGGGGCGCAAGGTGACCCAGAATGGCGGGGCGAGCCTCGCGGCATTAGGTGAGCGGATCGCGGCCACGGTCGCGGCCGCTTCGGATGCGGCGCCCGAACTGGCCGCCCAACTCGATGCGGCCTGGCAGCGGCTGGTCACCGTCACCGCTTCCATGTTCGCCTCGGGTGACATCGAAGCCGCGATGGGCAACAGCGCGGTGTACCTGGAAGCGTTCGGGCACATCGTCGTCGCCTGGATCTGGCTGGAGCAGTTTCTGGCCGCCGATGGCCGGACCGGGGATTTCTACGACGGTAAGCGTCAGGCCGCCCGATACTTCTTCCATTACGAACTGCCCAGGACCGCACCGCAATTGGATCTGCTGGAGAGTCTGGACCGCACCACGCTCGAGATGCGTGACAACTGGTTCTAGTCGAACTCGATGATCTGCCGCACGGCTCGCCCGTCGGCGAGGGCGTCCATCCCGCTGTTGATCTGATCGAGGGTGATGGTGTCGGACACGAGGGATTCGACCGGCAGCCGACCGGCCCGCCAGAGTTCGACGAAGCGCGGGATGTCGCGCGCCGGCACCGCCGAGCCCAGGTAGCTGCCGATCAGTGACCGGCCTTCGGCGACGAAACCCAACGGCGACACCGAGATCCGGGCGTCCGGACGGGGCAGGCCGACGGTGATCGTGCGCCCGCCCGGCCCGGTCAGCGCGATCGAGGTCTCCAACGCGGCGGGATGACCGGCAGCTTCGATCACGATGTCGGTCTTGAGGCCGGCGGCCTGGTCGGGGGTGTAGGTCTCGTGCACGCCGAGTTCACGGGCCCGGGCCAGTTTGTCGGGCAGCTGATCCACACCGATGACGCGGACATCGTCGTGGGCCAGCGCCGTCAGGGCCGCAGCCATGCCGACACCACCCAGTCCGACGACCGCCACGGTCTGGCCCGGACGCGGCGTGCCCACGTTGAGCACCGCACCACCGCCGGTGAGCACGGCACACCCCAACAGCGACGCGACCACAGCCGGGACATCCGAGGGCACCGGCACGACCGAGCGACGGTCCACGACGGCGTAGGTGGCGAAGCCGGACACTCCGAGGTGATGGAACACCGGCTGGCCATCGAGGGTCAGCCGGATGTCGCCGTTCATCAACGTGCCTGCGCCGTTGGCGGCCGATCCCGGTCCGCAGGGGGTCAGGCCGTCGGTGCCGCACGCGGGGCAATCTCCGCAGCGCGGCAGAAACGTCATCACCACCCGCTGGCCCACGGGCAGATCGGTGTCACCGGCCTCGACGATCCCGGCTGCTTCGTGGCCCAGCAGCATCGGGACCGGTCGTACCCGGTTGCCGTCCACGACAGACAGATCGGAGTGACACAAGCCCGCGGCCTCGATGCGCACCAGCAGTTCGCCCGGGCCGGGCTCGGCGAGTTCGAGGTCGCTCACCCGGATCGGTCGGGACTCGGCGTACGGACGGTTGAGGCCGATGTGCTCGAGGACGGCGCCGCGGATCTTCATGACCTCCAGCCTGCACCTGCTGTCAGACTCCAGGTATGACCGACCTCACCCGGGATGATTTTCCGCTCCACTGGCCGGTGCTGACCCGGTGGACCGACAACGACATGTTCGGCCACCTCAACAACGCGGTGTACTACGAGCTCTTCGACACCGCGATCAACGCCTGGATCAACACCAACTGCGATGTCGATCCGGTCACCGCGCCCTGGCTCGGTGTGGTCGCCGAGTCCGGGTGCCGCTACTTCGCGGAGCTGAAGTTTCCCGACCCGCTGGTGGTCGGTCTGGCGGTGGCCCGGTTGGGGAACAGCAGCGTCACCTACCGACTCGGGCTCTTCGAGCCGGATGGGCCGGTCGCGGCGGTCGGCCATTGGGTACATGTCTACGTCGATCGGGCCTCGCGACGTCCGGTACCGATTCCCGACGTGATCCGCGATCTGTTGCAATCGATATGCTCGCCGGATGCCACTCGTGAGCAAGACCGTCGAGGTTGATGCCCCTGCCGAGAAGATCATGGCGATCGTCGGAGATTTCGAGGCCTACCCGCAGTGGAACCCCGAGATCAAGGGCTGCTGGATCCTGGCCCGCTACGACGACGGCCGGCCCAGCCAGTTGCGGCTCGACGTCGAGATCCAGGGTCAGTCCGGTGTCTTCATCAACGCGGTTTACTACCCCGCGGAGAACCAGATCTTCACCGTGCTGCAGCAGGGCGACCACTTCACCAAGCAGGAACAGCGCTTCTCCGTCGTTCCCTTGGGACCGGACAACACGCTGCTTCAGGTCGATCTCGAGGTCGAGGTCAAGCTGCCGATCCCGGCGATGATGGTCAAGAAGCTCATCGGGGACACCCTGGACCACCTGGCCAACGCACTCGTCACCAGAGTGAAGGAACTGTCCGCCTAGGCCGCGCGGTCCGCCGCCGCCGCACGGAGCTCCAGTACCCGATTGCGGATGCGGTGCTCGGTGGCTCGTGGCATCTCGGCGGGGCGGTATCGACCGTGCCTGACCCGGTAGACCCGGCCGTGGCTCATCTCCCAGCGCAGGGCGTCCGAGATCGCCTTCGATGTGCGCCCCGAGGTCGTGAACCCCTGATCCTCGAGGGCATCGACCAGGTCGGCGACCGATTGTGGGCCGTATTGGAGCAGCTGCATGGTGAGCACGTAACGGAGGTTGGTGCCGCGCAGCAGGAGTTTGTCCGCCATGGCGTCACGGTGCCAGCAGGGTCTGACAGTCACTCCGGCCGCCGATCTCTCACGGATATCCGATGTGCCCGCCTGCGAGCGACAATCCAGCGACAATCGCCTCAAGTGTTTTCGTGCGTCTCTATAGCCCCAAGCCTGGCTGTCACATTCGTCTCCAGCGCCACGGGGGCATCGTCAGCCTCATTCGTCCAGTGCCCACCTTTCAGCGACTCTGTCGCTCGCAGGTGGGCAACCCGAAACGCGTTACGCATGAGGTTGCGTTTGCCTGGAGTGACGTGAGTATCGAGCGCATCTGTGACCGGAGATGCCAACGGTGTACCTGAGGTGATTGTCGCTCGATTGTCGCTAACAGGCGGGCAGGTCGGCACCCGCCGCCATATTGGTGCTGAACTGACGTGGTGACGTGTCTGCACGGGCGCAGCGAGGCGAGGCTCAGATCAGTCCCACATCCCGATGTCATCCAGCCGTGCGATGAGCCGCTCGGCGGCGTCGGTGAACTGGTTCGCGTTGAGCTCCACCGCGGCCGCCGCATCGCGGCGGCGCAGCGCGTCGATCAGCAACCGGTGATTCTCGACGGCCTCGGTGCCCCACTTCGGATCGGTCGAATAGATCAGCGCGGGCAGGTACCGCGCGACGTGCAGCAGGAACCAGGCCAGCTTGATCCGGCCGCTGGCGTGGTTGAAGGCCCGGTGGAAGGCGAATTCGGCTGACGAGATCGCCACGGGGTCGTGCTGGGAGACCGCGGCCGCGAGCTCGGCGTTGAGCTGTTCCAGCTCGTCGATCTGGGCTCCGGTGATGCGGGCTGTGGCGGTGGCGGCCAGCTTGCGCGCGATGGTGGCCTGCAGCCAGAAGATGTCCTCGACGTCGGCGCGCGTCAGCGGCACCACCACGTGCCCGCGGTTCGGCTCCAACTGGACCATGCCCTCGCCGCGCAGCGTGCGCAGCGCCTCGCGCACCGGCGTGATGCTGACTCCGAGTGCGGCCGCGGTCTCGTCGAGACGGATGAACGTTCCCGGCCGCAGCACCCCGGTCATGATCTCGGCCCGCAGCTGGGCGGCGACCTCGTCGGAAAGTTGCTCGCGCCGTCCCCCGCGACGACGTTGCACGGCCGTTCTGGCAGGTGCATTCACGCGAATCCGGTCGCCTTTCTGGTGGGCTTGTCGCCGGGGCGCCGAGGCCATAGTGTGACCGGGGCAACCCCATGTTTGATCAAATATAAAATTCGTGCAACTCAATACCCGTGGAGTACAGATCCGTTGACTGCCGAGCCGTTCCCCACTGAGCAGCCGTACCTGGCCCGCCGTCAGAACTGGCCTACCCTGCTGACGCGGCACGCCATGATGCAGCCCGAGAAAACCGCCTTCCGGTTCCTGGGGCACACACTCACCTGGCGCGAACTGGACCATCGTGTGACCAAACTGGCCGGCGCCCTGAGCCGGCGCGGTGTCGGATTCGGCGATCGCGTGCTGATCCTGATGCTCAACCGCCCGGAGTTCATCGAGGCGATGCTCGCGGCCAACAAGCTCGGTGCCATCGCGGTGCCGGTGAACTTCCGGATGACCCCGCCGGAGATCGCCTTCCTGGTGAGTGACTGCGAAGCGCGCGTCGTCGTCACCGAGCCCGTACTCGCCGGAGTCGCCACCGCGGTACGCGATCTCGACGCCACGTTGTCGACGGTGATCGTGGCAGGCGATGGCACCGAAGGCCCGGCCGATGACACAGTCCTGGGTTACGAAGACCTGATCGGCGAGGACGGTCCGGCTCTCGAACCGGTGGACATCCCCGGTGACGCCCCGGCACTGATCATGTACACGTCGGGCACCACCGGCAGGCCCAAGGGTGCGGTGCTGACCCACAACAACCTCGTCGGTCAGAGCATGACGAATCTGTTCACCACCGGCGTCGACATCAACAACGACGTCGGGTTCATCGGTGTCCCGCTGTTCCACATCGCCGGTGTCGCCGGAAACGTGAACACCGGAATCACCCTCGGGCTGCCCACGGTGATCTACCCGCTGGGCGCGTTCGACCCGGGTGCCCTGCTCGACGTGCTGGCGGAGGAAAAGGTCACCGCGATCTTCCTGGTGCCCGCGCAGTGGCAGGCGGTTTGTGCTGAGCAGAAAGCCAATCCGCGCGAATTGTGCCTGCGGGCCCTGTCCTGGGGTGCCGCTCCGGCTTCTGACACCTTGCTCCGGGCAATGGCCGAAACCTTCCCGGGCAGCCAGATCACCGCCGCTTTCGGTCAGACCGAGATGTCCCCGGTCACCTGCATGTTGTTGGCGGACGACGCAATTCGCAAGCTCGGTTCCGTCGGCCAGGTCATCCCGACCGTCTCGGCCCGCATCGTGGACGAGAACATGAACGACGTCCCGGTCGGCGAGGTCGGCGAGATCGTCTACCGTGCCCCGACTTTGATGGCCGGCTACTGGAACAACCCCAAAGCCACCGCCGAGGCATTCGCCGGCGGTTGGTTCCACTCCGGCGACCTCGTGCGTCAGGACGAGGAGGGCTACATCTGGGTGGTCGACCGCAAGAAGGACATGATCATCTCCGGCGGAGAGAATATTTACTGCGCCGAGGTGGAGAACGTCCTCGCCGGGCATCCCGCCATCACCGAAGTCGCCGTGATCGGCCGCCACGACGAGAAGTGGGGCGAGGTCCCCGTGGCGGTGGTCGCCCTCAGCAGAGGCGAGGCCCTGGATCTCGGTGAGCTCGACGGCTTTCTCAACGAACGGCTGGCGCGCTACAAGCACCCGAAGGCACTGGAAATCGTCGACGCCCTACCTCGCAACCCCTCGGGCAAGGTGCTCAAGACCGAACTCCGGGAGCGCTTCGGTTCGCCGATCAACGCCCAGTAGTGTTTGACGTTTACGAAAGTAACTCGGCGTCAAGTTTCTGCAGGTCGCCACGAAAGTTTGCTGTCATTGCATGCCGTTGTTAACGGTTGATGGCACAATCCACCCGATGCGGTGCACGGCCCGGTTTCCATCGGGTACAGTCCGGTGGTCTCAATTACTACTCGCGAGTAGGGAGAGACGGATCACACAAGCTGACAGGCGACGAGGAGGGGGCGTGCGACACGTCCAGGGGGCGCACCGGTGACGGCGCCTGCCGACGGGCTCGTCGGCTACGTACGTGGTCAATTGGAGAAGCCGCTGGCTATGGTCGGTGGCTTCTTCAAGATGACCGTGCTCACCGGAAAGGCCTTTGTCACACGGCCATTCCAGTGGAAAGAGTTCGTGCTGCAGAGCTGGTTCCTGATCCGGGTGGCATTCCTGCCCACGCTCGCGGTGTCGATCCCACTGACCGTGCTCATCATCTTCACGCTCAACATCCTGTTGGCGGAGTTCGGTGCAGCTGACGTCTCCGGCGCCGGCGCGGCACTGGGCGCGGTCACGCAGTTGGGCCCTCTGGTCACGGTGCTCGTCGTGGCCGGTGCCGGATCGACCGCAATTTGCGCAGACCTCGGCGCCCGCACCGTCCGTGAAGAGATCGACGCGCTCGAGGTGCTGGG
Organism: Mycolicibacterium peregrinum; assembly: GCF_002102345.1. GTDB lineage: Bacteria > Actinomycetota > Actinomycetes > Mycobacteriales > Mycobacteriaceae > Mycobacterium > Mycobacterium peregrinum. Next base: position 39,921 of record NZ_LQPP01000035.1, on the reverse strand, counting down.
CATCGACCCCATCGAGCGGCTCGTCGTTCCGCGCGTCGTCGCGTCCACCTTCGTGGCCTTCATGCTCAACGGCGCGGTGATCACCATCGGATTGATCGGTGGCTTCTTCTTCGGCGTCTACGTCCAGAACGTGTCCGCCGGTGCCTATGTGTCCACCCTGACCCTGCTGACCGGATTCCCCGAGGTGATGATCTCGGTCGTCAAGGCAACCCTGTTCGGTCTGATCGCCGGACTGGTCGGCTGCTACCGGGGCCTGACGGTGGCCGGTGGCTCCAAGGGTGTCGGCACCGCGGTGAACGAGACCCTGGTGTTGTGCGTGGTGGCATTGTTCGCAGTCAACGTCGTGCTCACCACCATCGGTGTGCGGTTCGGAACAGGGCACTGACATGAGTACTGCAACAGTCCTTCGGTCCCGGTTCCCCCGGGCGTTCTCGCGCACCTCAGAGATCGCGGGCACCCCGGGCCGGTTCCTCGACAGCATGGGCCACGTCGCGTGGTTCGTCGTCCAGGCGATCGGCTCCATCCCGCACGCGTTCCGGCACTACCGCCGTGAAGCGCTGCGCCTGGTCGCCGAGATCGGTATGGGTACCGGCGCCATGGCCGTCATCGGCGGCACCGTGGCCATCATCGGTTTCGTCACGCTGTCGGCCGGCTCCCTGATCGCCATCCAGGGCTTCGCATCCCTGGGCAACATCGGCGTCGAGGCCTTCACCGGCTTCTTCGCCGCCCTGGCAAACATCCGCGTCGTTGCCCCGGTCGTCACGGGACAGGCGCTGGCTTCCACCGTCGGCGCCGGAGCCACCGCCGAACTCGGCGCCATGCGCATCAGCGAAGAGGTCGACGCGCTGGAAGTCATGGGCATCCGGTCGATCTCGTACCTGGTGTCCACCCGCATCATCGCCGGGTCGATCGTGATCATCCCGCTGTACGCGATGGCGATCCTGCTGTCCTTCCTGTCGGCGCAGTTCGTCACGACGGTCTTCTACTCCCAGTCAGTGGGTACGTATGAGCACTACTTCCATACGTTCCTGCGCGTCGACGACGTGATGTGGTCCTTCCTTCAGGTCATCGTCATGTCCGTCGTGGTCATGTTGAACCACTGCTACTTCGGCTACTACGCCAGTGGCGGTGCTGTCGGTGTGGGTGAGGCAGTAGGGAGGTCGATGCGAACCTCGTTGATCGCAATCGTGTTGGTGGTCCTGTTGGCATCGTTGGCGCTCTACGGCACCGACCCCAACTTCAACCTGACGGTGTAGCGACATGACGGCACCTCAAGCTTCTCTGAACAAGCCGAAGATCCCGCCGTACAAACTGGCCGGACTGGTGCTCGCAATCATCACCGCCGTGGTCTTCGCATTGACCTGGATGCAGTTCCGCGGGTCCTTCGAGAAGAAGGCGCAGTTGACGGTGTTGTCGGGGCGGGCGGGTCTGTCGATGGATCCGGGGTCGAAGGTGACGTTCAACGGTGTGCCGATCGGCCGGTTGGCGTCGATCGACGTGGTCACTGTCGATGACAATCCGGAAGCCAAGCTGACGTTGGATGTCAAGCCGCAGTATCTGAAGCTGATTCCGGAGAATGTGACCGCGGAGCTGCGGGCGACCACGGTGTTCGGCAACAAGTACATCTCGTTCCTGTCGCCGTCGAACCCGTCGGCCAAGCGGTTGACGCCGGATACGCCGATCCGTGCGCAGGGTGTGACGACGGAGTTCAACACGCTGTTCGAGACGATCACCGCGATCTCTGAGCAGATCGACCCGATCAAGCTGAATCAGACGCTGACTGCGACGGCGCAGGCGCTGGACGGGTTGGGGGACAAGTTCGGTCAGTCGATTGTCAACGGCAATGACATTCTGGCCGACCTGAATCCGCGGATGCCTCAGATCCGTCGGGATACGGCGGGTCTGGCCGATTTGGGTGAGGTGTATGCGAATGCCGCGCCGGATCTGTTCGACGGTCTGACCAATGCGGTGACGACGGCGCGCACGCTCAATGAGCAGCGCGGCAATCTGGATCAGGCGTTGGTCGCGGCGGTCGGTTTCGGTAACACCGGTGGTGACATCTTCGAGCGCGGCGGCCCGTATCTGGTTCGTGGTGCTCAGGATCTGCTGCCCACCTCGGCCCTGCTGGACAAGTACAGCCCGGCGCTGTTCTGCACGATCCGCAACTACCACGACGCCGGGCCGAAACTCGCCGGCGCGCTTGGTGGTAACGGCTACTCGCTGCAGACGCATTCGCTGGTGGTCGGCGTCGGCAACCCGTACGTCTATCCGGACAACCTGCCGCGGGTCAACGCCAAGGGCGGGCCCGAGGGCCGGCCCGGCTGCTGGCAGCCGGTCACGAAAGACCTGTGGCCAATGCCGTACCTGGTGATGGATACCGGTGCATCGATCGCCCCGTACAACCACCTCGAGCTGGGGCAGCCGCTCGTGGCCGAGTACGTGTGGGGCCGCCAAGTGGGGGAGAACACGATCAACCCATGAGCATCAAGGGCACGCTTATCAAGCTCGGCATCTTCTCACTGGTGCTGCTCACCTTTACTGCGATCATCTTCGTGGTCTTCGGTCAGATCCGGTTCAACCGGACCTCCGAGTACTCGGCGATCTTCAAGAACGTCAGCGGTCTGCGCACCGGGCAGTTCGTCCGTGCCTCCGGTGTCGAGGTCGGCAAGGTCTCGGGCGTCAAGCTGGTCAACGGTGGCCAGCAGGCCGAAGTCACGTTCAACGTCGAGAAGTCGCTGCCGTTGTTCGACCAGACCACGGCCGCGATCCGCTACCAGGACCTCATCGGTAACCGCTACCTGGAGCTCAAGCGCGGTGAGAGCAACACGAAGATCCCGCCGGGCAGCACCATTCCGCTGGAACGTACCGAGCCCGCGCTCGACCTCGACGCGCTCGTCGGCGGTTTCCGGCCGCTGTTCCAGTCGTTGAGCCCGGAGAAGGTCAACACCATCTCCAAGTCGATCATCACGATCTTCCAGGGCCAGGGCGGCACCATCAACGACATCCTGGACCAGACGGCGCAGCTCACCCAGAGCATCGCCGATCGGGATCAGGCCATCGGTGAGGTGATCAAGAACCTCAACATCGTGCTGGACACCACCGTCGCGCATCAGCAGCAGTTCGATGACACCCTCAAGAACTTCGAGACGCTGATCACCGGGTTGAAGAACCGGGCCGATCCGATCGGATCCTCGGTGGCCAACATCAGCAACGCGGCCGGCTCGCTGGCGGACCTGCTGTCCGACAACCGTCCGCTGCTCAAGGACACCGTCGGCTACCTCGAGGTGATCCAGCAGCCGCTGATCGACCAGAAGCAGCAGCTGAACGACATCCTGGTGCAGTTCCCGCAAGCGTTGAAGATCATCGGCCGCGCCGGTGGCATCTACGGTGACTTCTTCAACTTCTACGCCTGCGACCTCTCGTTGAAGCTCAACGGGTTGCAGCCAGGTGGCCCTGTCCGAACCGTCAAACTCAGTTCACAGCCGTCGGGTAGGTGCACGCCGAGATGAGGACACTGCAAGGTTCCGACCGCTTCCGCAAAGGCCTCATGGGCGTTGTGGTGGTGGCGCTGGTGATCGGCGTCGGTTCGACGCTGACGAGCGTGCCGATGCTGTTCGCCGTCCCCACGTACTACGGCCAGTTCTCCGATACCGGAGGCCTGAACCTGGGCGACAAGGTGCGCATCGCGGGTATGGATGTCGGCACCGTCAAGAGCATGGACATCAACGGCGACAAGGTCGAGATCGGCTACACCCTGGGTGGGAAGACGATCGGTACCGAGAGCCGTGCGGCGATCCGTACCGACACGATCCTGGGTCGTAAGAACATCGAGATCCAGCCGCGCGGCAGCCAGACGCTGCCCCCGCGCGGGATGCTGCCGCTGGGGCAGACGACGACGCCGTATCAGATCTACGACGCGTTCCTCGATGTCACGCGCAATGCGTCGGGCTGGGATACGGCGTCCGTCAAGGAATCGCTGAACGTGTTGTCGGAGACGGTCGATCAGACCTCGCCGCACCTGAGCGCCGCGCTGGACGGGGTGGCCAAGTTCTCCGAGACCATCGGTAAGCGCGACGAGGACGTCAAGAAGCTGCTGGCGAATGCCAACAAGATCGCCACGGTGCTCGGTGACCGCAGCACGCAGGTCAACCAGCTGTTGGTGAACGCACAGACCCTGCTGGCCGCGGTCAACGAACGTGGCCAGGCCGTCAGCATGCTGCTGGAGCGGGTGTCGACGGTGTCGCGTGAGGTCGAGGGTCTGATCAACGACAACCCGAACCTCAACCACGTGCTGGAGCAGTTGCGTACCGTCAGCGACCTGCTGGTCGAGCGTAAGCAGGATCTGGCCGACACCCTCACTATTGCAGGCAAGTTCATCACCTCACTGGCGGAGGCACTGGCCTCGGGCCCGTACTTCAAGGTGATGCTCGTCAACCTGATCCCGCCGCAGATCCTGCAGCCGTTCGTCGATTCCGCGTTCAAGAAGCGCGGCATCGATCCCGAGGAGTTCTGGCGTAACGCCGGCCTGCCCGCGTTCCGCTTCCCGGATCCGAATGGCAAGCGCTTCGAGAACGGCGCCCCGCCGCCGGCCCCGACGCCGCTGGAAGGCACCCCGGAGCATCCGGGACCCGCCGTGCCGCCCGGATCGCCGTGCTCCTACACGCCGACCGCGGCCGGGATCCCGAGCCCGGGTAACCCGCTGCCGTGTGCGGGCGCCACCGTGGGACCGTTCGGGGACAACCCGTTCGGACCCAATTACGGCCCGCCGGACGTGGCGACCTCGGCGCCGAATCCTGACGGCGTCGCGCATTCGCCGGGTGTGCCCAGCGCGGCCATCCCCGGAGACATGCCGCCGGATCAGCCGGGTGCACCGGTCGAGCTGGCGCCCGGTCCGCCGGGAGCCCGCACCGTTCCGATCGCCCCGATCCCCGTGGCGCCCGGACCCATCCCGGGTTACGCGCCGCACCCGGCGCCGGTGAACGCTCCTCCGGCACCGCCGGGACCGGGGCCGGACGCCGGACCGGCGGGCACACCGCCGCTACCGGGTAATCCGCCGTTCCTTCCGCCCGGGTCGCAGGGATAGGCCGCAGCTATGTCAACAGTATTTAACGTTCGAAACATCAAGTTGCCCAAGGCTTCCCGGGCAGCTGTCATCGTCGGTGCGTTGGCGGTGGCAGCAGCCCTGGTGCTGGGTTACTTCGGCCTGAACCTGTACAAGAAGATGACCAACACCACGGTCACCGCGTACTTCCCCGAGGTGCTCGCGCTGTACCCCGGTGACAAGGTCCTCATCATGGGCGTCAAGGTCGGTGCGATCGACAGCATCGAGACCGACGGCGACAAGATGAAGGTCGTCTTCCACGTCAACAACAAGTACAAGGTGGCCGAGAACGTCACGGCGTCTGTGCTGAACCCGAGCCTGGTGGCCTCGCGCGTCATCCAGTTGTCCCCGCCCTACACGGGTGGGCCGCGGTTGCAGAACAACGCGGTGATCCCGATCGAGAACACCCAGATCCCGGTCGAGTACGACGAGTTGCGCAACCAGATCACCCGCCTGCTCGACGAACTCGGCCCGACCGCGGCGCAGCCCAAGGGCCCGTTCGGCGACGTCATCGACTCCTTCGCCGATGGCTTCCAGGGCAAGGGTGACCAGCTCAACCGCACCCTCAACGGGTTGTCGGAGGCGCTGACCACGCTCAACCAGGGCCGCGGCGACTTCTTCCAGGTGGTCAAGAGCCTGGCGTTGTTCGTCAATGCCCTGCACAAGAGCGATCAGCAGTTCGTGGCGCTGAACAACGATCTGGCTCAGTTCACCAACTCGTTCACGAACACCGACCAGGAGTTGGCGACGGCCCTGCAGGACCTCAACAAGGTGCTCAAGACCACCCGTGACTTCCTGGACAAGAACGGTGGCGTGCTGACGCACGACATCAACAACTTGTCGGAGGCGACGACGGCGATCCTGCAGCCGGAACCGCGCAATGGTCTGGAGACGGGTCTGCACACCTACCCGAACCTGGCGGCCAACGTGCTCAACATCGTCTCGCCCAACCAGGGTGGCATCGTGACTCTGCCGGTTCTGCCGGGTCTGACCAACTTCTCCAACCCGCTGCAGTTCATCTGCAGTTCGATTCAGGCGGGCAGCCGGTTGGGGTACCAGGATTCGGCCGAGCTGTGTGCGCAGTACCTGGCGCCGATCCTGGACGCGATCAAGTTCAACTTCCTGCCGTTCGGCCAGAACCTGGCCAACACCGCGATGACGCTGCCCAAGCAGATCTCCTACTCGGAACCGCGTCTGCAGCCGCCCGGCGGATACAAGGACACCACCGTTCCAGGTATCTGGTCGCGCGACACCTTGTTCTCGCACGGCAACCATGAGCCGGGCTGGACCGTGGCGCCGGGCATGCAGGGCGTGCAGGTGCAGCCGGCCACTCAGCAGATGCTGACGCCGGAGTCGTTGTCCGAGTTGATGGGTGGCCCGGACATCGTGGCCCCGCCGGCCCCGCCGGCATTCGGCGCTCCTCCGGGAGGCAACCTGCCCGGACCGCCGAACTCGTACGACGAGCGCAATCCGTTGCCGCCGCCGTGGTACCCGCAGCCCGGACCGCCGCCGGCGCCCGCGCCGGGGGTGATCCCGGGTGATCCGATGTCGGGTCCCGCACCGGCCGCTCCGGCACCTGGCCCGGCTCCCGCCGGACCGGCCCTGCCTGCTGAGGTCGGAGGGCAGCCGTGATGAAGGGGACGATGAAGACACGTAAGTGGCGTTCCGTCGGGCGCCGCGCCGCGGTGTTGTCGGCGTCCGCGCTGATCCTCACTTCGTGTGGGCAGTGGCGCGGTGTGGCCAACGTGCCGCTGCCGGGTGGGCCGGGCACAGAGTCCGGCCGCACCACGGTCTACGTGCAAATGCCGGAGACGTTGGCGCTCAACGCCAACAGCCGGGTGCGGGTGCGCGACGTGTTCGTGGGCCGGGTCCGCAAGATCGAGCTGATCAACTGGACTCCGACGCTGACGATCGACCTGGAGCCGGGCATCGTGCTGCCGAAGAACACCGAGGCCAAGATCGGCCAGACCAGCTTGCTGGGTTCGCAGCACGTCGAGCTCAATCCGCCGGAGAAGCCGTCCGAGGAAAAGCTGCGCGACGGCGACACGATCCCGCTGGAGCATTCGTCGGCCTATCCGACGATCGAGCGGACGCTGGCCGGCATCTCGGGCATCCTGACCGGTGGCGGTATCCCGAACATCGAGACCATCCAGACCGAGGTGTTCAACATCCTCAACGGTCGCGCCGATCAGATCCGGGACTTCCTGGGCCGGCTCGACACGTTCACCGATGAGCTCAACCAGCAGCGCAACGACATCACCCGGGCGATCGATTCGACCAACCGGCTGTTGAACATCGTCGCGGCGCGCAACGACACGTTGGACCGGGTGCTGACCGAATTCCCGCCGCTGATTCAGCATTTCGCCGACACGCGTGACCTGTTCGCCGATGCGGTGACGTCGCTGGGCCGGCTGTCCAAGGCTGCCGACGACACGTTGTCGAACAGCAACGCGAATCTGCACACCAACCTGCAGAACCTGCAGCGTCCGCTCAAGCAGCTGGCGCGGTCGGCTCCGTACCTGGTGGAAGCGCTCAAGCTGATCCTGACGGTGCCGTTCAACATCGAGAACATCCCGAAGGCCGTGCGTGGCGACTACATCAACGTGTCGCTGACCATCGACCTGACGTTGAGCTCGGTGGACAACGCGTTCCTGTCCGGCACCGGTGTCTCGGGCATGCTCCGGGCACTGGAGCAGGCGTGGGGCCGCGATCCGGCGACGATGATCCCGGACGTCCGGTTCACGCCGAACCCGCACGATGCACCTGGTGGCCCGCTTGTGGAAAGGGGGGAGTGAGACATGTTGCTGACCCGCTTCATCAAGATGCAGCTCGTTCTGTTCACCGTGCTGACGGCGATCGCTCTGGTCGTGCTCGCACTGTTCTACCTGCGATTGCCGACGTGGGCCGGGGTCGGGATGTACAACCTGAACGCCAACCTCCCGAACTCGGGCGGCTTGTACGCGACGGCCAACGTCACCTATCGCGGAACGACGATCGGCAAGGTCACCTCCGTCGAGCCCACCGAACAGGGCGCCCATGTCCGGATGAACATCTACAACCAGTACCGGGTGCCGCTGGACGCCAGTGCCAACGTGCACTCGGTGTCGGCGGTCGGTGAGCAGTTCATCGACCTGGTGTCCGAGGGTGGCAGTCAAGGGAAGTACTTCCGCGACGGCGACACCATCGAGAAGGGCACCGTGCCCGCCGAGGTGGGTCCGTCGCTCGACGCCGCCCAGCGTGGTCTGGCGGCGTTGCCGAAGGAGAAGATTGCGACACTGCTCGACGAGACGGCTCAGGCCGTCGGTGGCCTCGGCCCGTCACTGCAGCGCCTCGTCGACTCCACCCAGGCGATTGCCAGTGACTTCAAGGACAACATCGGTCCGGTCAACGACATCGTCGAGAACTCCGGGCCGATCATCGACAGCCAGGTGAACTCGGGCGACGCGATCTCGCGGTGGGCCAAGAACCTGAACACGCTGGCGGCGCAGAGCGCGCAGAACGACGCGGCGTTGCGCAGCGGCATCCAGCAGGCGGCACCGACGGCGGATCAGCTGAACTCGGTGTTCAGTGATGTCCAGGAGTCCCTGCCGCAGACGCTGGCGAACCTGGAAATCGTCATCGACATGCTCAAGCGCTACAACAAGAACGTCGAGCAGGTGTTGGTGGCGTTGCCTCAGGGTGGCGCCGTGGCCCAGACCGCGACGATCTTCGCGCCCAAGGGTCTGCTGCACTTCGGCCTCGGTATCAACATGCCGCCGCCGTGCCTGACCGGGTTCCTGCCCGCGTCGGAGTGGCGTTCGCCTGCGGATACGTCGACGGCGCCGCTGCCGTCGGGCCTGTACTGCAAGATCCCCAAGGACGCGCCCAACGCGGTGCGCGGTGCGCGTAACTATCCGTGCGCCGACGTGCCCGGCAAGCGGGCCGCCTCGCCCGCGGAATGCCGCAGCAACGAGCCCTACCAGCCGTTGGGCACCAACCCGTGGTACGGCGACCCGAACCAGATCCGCAACTGCCCGGCCCCGGCCGCGCGCTGCGATCAGCCGGTCGATCCGGGCCGGGTCATCCCCGCGCCGTCGGTGAATAATGGGATGAACCCGTTGCCGGCAAGTCAGCTTCCACCACCGGAATCCACGGCGATGCGCAGCGACCCGCTGACCGCGCCTCGGGGTGGCAATGTGAGTTGTAGTGGACAGCAGCCGAACCCCTGCATCTACACTCCGGCAGCAGGTTCGACCGCTACCTATAGCCCGTCCAGCGGCGAGGTGGTCGGTCCCGGCGGTGTGAAGTACTCCGTCACCAACTCGAATAAACCAGGAGATGACGGATGGAAGGAGATGCTGGCACCAGCCAGCTGAACCTCACCGACCAGCAGGACCCTCACACCACCGAACCGCAAGCGGAGGCCGTCACCGAGATCACTGATCCGATCTCAGCCACGGACGCCGAGGAGGCCGCAGCGCGGCCTTCCCGGCTTGGGCGGGGCTGGATGGCGGCGATCCTCGCCGGGCTGCTGGTCTTGGCCGGGGCCGCCGGTGTCGGTGGCTACCTGGCACTGCGCGCGCATCAGGACAGTGAACGGATCGCCGGCGACGAGGCCGAGGCCCTGCAGGCGGCCAAGGACTGCGTGACCGCCACGCAGGCCCCCAACACCCAGGCGATGATCGAGGCCCAGACCAAGATCATCGAATGTGCGACCGGTGACTTCGGTGCGCAGGCCGGCCTCTACAGCGGCATGCTGCTCGACGCCTATCAGGCCGCCAACGTGCAGGTGAAGGTTTCGGATCTGCGGGCTGCCGTGGAGAAGCACAACGACGACGGGTCGATGGACCTGCTGGTCGCGGTGCGGGTGCTGGTCACCAACAGCGAGAAGTCCGATGAAGAGCAGGGTTATCGGCTGCGGGTGAAGATGGCCCGCGCCGAGGACGGCAACTACAAGGTCGCGCGGCTCGACCAGGTCACGTCGTCGTGACCGCTGTGCTGGACAACGCCGGACCGGTGGCCGCCGAGGGCGCCGGAAGGGACGGGGTGCGGTTGGCGACGTGGCCGGCGCGCGCCGGGGCGTTCGCCATCGATGTGCTGGCGCCCGCCGGTTTTATCGTGACGGCGACGCTGGTCGCCCAGGGCACGGACTTGGGCAAGTGGTTGTGGTGGGCGGTATACGCGGGCGGGCTGGTCCTGCTGGTGGCAGTTTCTTGTGTGAATCGCATTCTGTTGCCGGCGTTGACCGGCTGGAGCCCGGGCCGATCGGTGTTCGGCATCCGGGTGGTGTCCTCGGCCGGCGATGCCGGTCTGGGGCGGCTGCTGCTGCGAGATCTCGCGCATCTGCTGGACACCGCGGCGGTGTTCGTGGGCTGGCTGTGGCCGCTGTGGGATTCGCGGCACCGGACGTTCGCCGATCTGCTGACCCGCACCGAGGTGCGTCGCGTCGACCGGCCGCAGTCCGATGTCCGTCGCCGCGTCGGAGCGATGTTGCTGACGCTCGCGCTGCTCAGCGGGATCGCTGTGGGGCTGGGATATCTGCTGGTGTACCGGCAGGACCGGGCCGTGGATCAGTCCCGCGCGCAGATAGCCGAGCAGGGGCCGCGCATCGTCGAGGAACTCCTCAGCTACGGGGTGGATTCCGTCGACGCGGATTTCAGCAAGGCACAGGCGCTGACCACCGACAACTATCGCCAGCAGCTGGTTGCCCAGCAGGAAGCGGTGCGTAGAGCCGGGCCGACGACCAACGACTACTGGGCCGTGAGCAGTGCGGTGCTACCAGGCGTGACGAAGGATGCGGCAACCATGCTGGTGGCGCTGCAGGGCCAACGCGGCACCAATCCGCAGGAGTTGAAGTTCATCACCGCGACGGTGCGGGTGGAGTTCAAGAAGTCGGACGACCATTGGCTGGTCGACAACCTGACGGTGCTCAAGCGGCCGGTACTGAGCGGAGGCGGACAGTGAGCCCGCGTCGCCGGATCGAACCGGGTCAAGTTGACTACTTCGCGGTAGAGCCGAAGGAGCCCAAGGAACCCATCCGCTGGGGTCTGCCGATCGTCGGGGTGCTCTCCGCCCTGCTCATCGCTGCGGCCATCGTGGGCAGCAGCCTGATCCTGGTGCGTCACGAATCCGATCGCCGTGCCGAGATCAAGAGTGCCGGGGCGCTCGATTACGTGCGCGAGTTCATGACGGTCTATACGACGCTGGATCCGTTCCACGCCAACGACTACGCCGATCGCATCAAAGAGCAGGCCACCGGCGATTTCCGAAAGATGTTCCAGGAGAAGCAGAACGAGATTGTCGTTCAGGTGGCGCGCGCGGAACCGACCGAGGGCGCGGTGCTCGATGCGGGCATTCAGAGATGGAACGACAACGGCAGTGCCGACGTGCTGGTCGCGACCAAGATCAGCACACGATCTCCGGACGGCAAGTCCGTGATCGAAAGCGGTAGCCGCTGGATTGCGACGACGATTTGGGAAGGACAGCAGTGGAAGATCAGCCAGCTGATTCAGGTGATCTGACCACCGGCGAGCCTGACAAGCCGCGCCGCAGAATGCGTTTCGGTCGGCGTCGCCGTGCCGAAGCGGTGGTCGAGGAGTCGGTCTCGGACTCCGTGACTGAATCCGAGGACGCCGCCGAAGCCGCCGCCGCCGACGACGACGCGGATGATGCAGCCACGGCCGAGCCGGCTCCGGAACGTCGGACCCCGACGGGGAAGTCGCGCCGCAAGGCGGCGACCGAGTCCGAAGGTGATGCCGAGGCCGAGGCCGAGTCAGAACCTGAAGCCGACGTTGCACCTGAACCGACGGGGGAGTCCGACACCGAAGTTGGCATCGATGCTGTCGATGCTGAGCCGGCCGAGGACGGTGCCGACACTGAACCGGCCGAGGGCGAGGTCCTGGTTCCGCACCGTGAGGCCGGTAAGCGGCTGACGTACGTCGCCGCAGGTGCTGCGGTGCTGTTCGTGGTGGCCGGGGCGTTCGGCGGTGCCATGCTGCAGCCCTACTTGGCCGACCGGGCCTTGGTGGCCACCAAGCTTCAGGTGGCGCGGACGTCGGCCGATGCCATCACCACGTTGTGGACCTACAACCCGGACAACATCGAGACTCTGCCCGATCGAGCCGAGAAGTACCTGTCCAACGACTTCGCGACCCAATATCGGCAATTCATCGATACCCTCGTGCCCACCAACAAGCAGGCGCAGGTCACCAACAACACCGAGGTGATGGGCACCGCGGTGGAGACGATCGGGCGCGATGAGGCCACCGCGATCGTCTACACCAACACGGTGTCGACCAGTCCGGTCACCAAAAACGTTCCGTCGCTGCGGTATCTGTCGTTCCGCCTGATGTTGCAGCGCACCGACGGTGATTGGCGCATCACCCAGATGCCCACGTTGACCCAATTGGACTTGTCTCCTCAGCTGTAGCGGCGAGGATGTAGGCATGGCCATCGCCTCACCGGTGACACAGCGATCAACCGTCGTGGCCCTGTTGTTGTTGACGTTCGCGACCGGGGTCGTCGATGCGGTCAGTGTGCTGGTGCTGGGTCACGTGTTCGTCGCCAACATGACCGGAAACGTGATCTTCCTCGGGTTCTGGTTCGTGCCGCACTCGGGCGTGGATGTGACGGGTGCGTTGGTCGCGTTCATGGGGTTCGTCCTGGGCACAGTGGTGGGCGGGCGGCTGCGGCGCCATCTCGACAGCCACGTGCGGAATTGGCTGACAACTGCGTTGGGTGTGGAAGTCGTTCTGCTGACCGTGCTTTCGGTCCTCTGCGGAACGGGAGTGCTGGCTTACGACGACAACCGGAAACTCATCCTGATCGTTCTGGCGATGACTTTCGGGATCCAGAACGCGACCGCGCGACAGTTTGGTATCCAGGAGCTGAGCACCACGGTGCTGACGCAGACGATCGTCGGCCTCGGGTTCGACAGCAGGCTGGCGGGCGGTACCGGGGACCGCGAGAAGCTCCGTTACGGCGTGGTGCTGACGATGTGTGTCGGTGCGGTGCTCGGCGGGACGGTGTCGCAGTTCACGGTTGCGCCGGTGATCGCTGCGGCGGCCGTGGTGGTGGCGACCAGCGCGTTGATCTTCAAGTTCGGGCCGGCTCCTGCGGAGAACGCGCGCTGATCCAGCTTTCCCCTTCGTGCGCTGCGTGTCGCAGGGCATTGACCTCGCCGAAGTAGGCGGCTACCGCGCCGACCCCGGGCAGCATCCCGAGGTAGCGGTAAACCTTTTGCGGGTGCGGTCTTTTCGCGATTTCCTCGCCGGCGGCCCGCACGCTGCCGGCGAAGTCCCAGAGTTTTTCCGGCAGCGATTGCGGCGGCGTTTCCAGGGCGTCGGCGGGGCTGTTGGTGAGGCCACGGTCGCACAGGACCGCGCCCAGTAGCCGCACCTGCTCGTCGAGATCGGTGACGCCGTCCTCGCGGGCCACGGCACACAACACGATGGCCTGGTTGGAGAACCCGAGGATGTCCTGGAGCGGAAGTCGGTTGGCGATGACCCCGAACGCACCGGGAAATGCCACCGGGATGGTGGTCACCGCGCCCGCACGATGCACCCACCACTTCACATGCCCGTCCTGATCCATCTCGGCCCAGGCCTTGGTGCCCGGCAGTTCGGCGAAGTTCAGCACCGCGGCCGCGATGTCGAGGGTCTTGCCGACGGCGCCCTTGGCGGGTTCCTCGCGGTGGGTACGTCGTCGCAGTCCGAAGGGGTCGAATCGGGTGAAGATGTCGAGTACCGGGTTGATGACGGCCACGGCATTCTCGAGCGCACCCGCGACGTCGGCGTCCGAGAGATGTGCAGAAGGCAACAGGTTGATCCCCACCGCAGCTATCTTGCCGGATGGCAGCGGATATGCGGGCCAGGCCGGGGCGGCGGCCCGGAGAACCCTCGCCGGCAAACCTCGGATCGAGTAGTTCGAACCGCTGCCGGGCTCCTGTCCGCGTCGTTCGGCGCAGGTCGAGGCGGGTTCGGCGCCGATGGGAACCAGTTGACACATCAGCGGGTGGTTGGCAACGGCAAGGCGAACGCCATGGGCGTGTAGCAACATCACTGCGGGTGGCCGGTCTCGAATCCAAGAGTTGCCTGTCGCAGGCGTCAATATATCTCTGCCCAGCGCAGCGCCGATCGGGTCAAGTGCAACAAGTTTGCGACAAATTGCGAAGGCGAACAGTGAAATTTCTCCAGCAATTCAGTGACAAAGGTCACAATAGTGTTAAGTTGCCTGAGATAAACCTGAGAAGGTGGCCGAAAGGACTGGTCAGATGGCAGTTAAGCACCGTAGGCAGCGGCGGCGTGTCAAGAGGGTGGCGACCCTCGGGGCGGCAACCGCAACGGTAACCGCGCTTACGGTGGGCGTCGCACCGCCACCGGCCCAGGCCGCTGCAGTCCAGCGCGACCTTCGGCTGCAATCCGGCGTGCAGATCTTCCCGCCACCCGACCAGATCCCGGACCTCACGGGTGGCTTCGGAACCCAGGTGTACAACCAGTTCCAGACCGTCGGCGCGCAGCTGGAAACGGCGTTCGTCGACAACTTCAACCTGCTGGCCCTCCTGCAGGCCGCCGGGATCGATCCGACGACCCCCACCAAGGACGCGCTCAACGGTGTCTTGGGTGGGGCACTTGGCGCTCTGCCTTTCGACGTGGAAGACCTTCTGGGAATCGACCTCACCGATCCGTTGTCCTCGGCCGGGATCAACGTGATCACGACCGGCGGGCTTTTCACGCTCATCCGTCTGCTCGGGGTGGACCTCGGGTGGGTGCCGTCGTTCCCGAACTCGGTGGCCGACGAGATCAACAACACCCCGTACCTGGATGTCAGCCTCGATTCGATCTTCAAGGCGCTCGGTCTGCCGACGAGTGGCCTCAAGTTCGACAGCCTCAAAGCTGCGCTCGCGTTGCTCGGTATCACCCTGCCACCGCTGAGTACGAATGCCGCCGATGTGCGCATCCCGATCGTGGCCGGCTGGGGCTTCGGGGCGTTCGCCGCGGGCGCGGCCTACCAACAGGTGGTTGATGATCTGCCGAACCAGCCCGGTGGCGCCAGTTACACCGGAACCAACCCCCTGCTCGGTAGTTTCACCATCCTGCCGATGCTCCTGATCGACAACCCGGGCCGGGCCAACGGCGGCATTCTGGCGCGGGCGTATCCGCTTTTCGGACTGCTCGGGATCGACACCGTGACACCCGACACGCAGGTGCAGAGCAGCGGGACCAGCATCGTCTCGGGCATCCCTGTGGTCGGTGACATCCCGTTGTTCGGGCTCACTCCGGGCGGCGCGAACCTCATTCCGATCAAGATCGACGCCACCGCCGAGTACCTGCCGCTCTCGGACTTCGCCGCCTGGCCCAACCCGTTCACGATGGCGAACAATGTTGCGGCAGGCTTGTTCCCGACCTACATCCTGCGGAACCAGTCGCTCGACACCCTCAGCACGGTTCTGATCGACCAAGTTGTGTCGCAGCTCGGCGCCGACGTCACCGACTATCTGCAGGATCCCGGGGACAACCCGCAACTGGGCCCCAAGCTCAACATCTACATCACGATCCCGGCCAACAGCCTGCCGCTGCTGGAGCCGACGTATCTGGCGTATGACGTCATCAACCTGCTGACCGGGGCCAATCTCAACAATCCGATCGGCACGGCGTTGAGCCCGGTCCTCACCAGCCTGGTCAACCTCGGCTACACCGATGTGTCGTACAACCCGACGACGGGCATCTATGAGCGCTCGCTCGACGAAGCCGATGTGCCAACCGCTTTCGGCACCCTTCCGGCGGACGTCGATTGGGAACAGGTGCCCGGACATCTGGTCAACAACCTCGTCACCGGCATCGAGAAAGCGATCAGCGACGGCCTGGTGAGTCAGACGCCGGTCTCCAATCCCATCAAGACCCTGCTGGGCCTACTCGGCGTCGGTGGCTCGTCGAACCTGTCCGGGCTGGATCTTTCGGCGCTGACCGACTCGTTGAACAGCCTCACTCCGGAGGCGCTCAGTAACGCTGGGAACAACGTTGGGACACAGAGCCTTACGAAGACGACGAGTTTCGAGCCGCAAGCCATCACTCAGACGAAGGTCGGCGCGGACACCGTCAAGCTGAAATCTGTTGAGGGCGACAGCGTCAAGAAGCTCACCACCGCAGCTGACGGGGCCCGTCGCGAGGTCGAGAAGTCGGTCGCGGAGGCCGGTGAGCGTACGAAGGCTTCGGCGGAGAGGGCGCGTGAGCGCACCGCCAAGGCAGTCAAGGACGCCCAGGAGCGCGTGAACAAGCTCGCCGAAGACGGCCGCAAGCAGATCCAGTCGGCTGCCGAGGGTGTCCAGAAGGGCGCGGAGAAGGCGGTCAATGACGTGAAGGGTGCCAAGAAGCCCGAGAAGAAGCCGGAAAAGAAGCCCGAGAAGAAGGACACCAACAAAGACGCCGCCTGACGCCTAGCCCGCCTCGTGCACCGATTCCACGGTGTACAGGTGCGGCTCGAAGCTGGTGGCGAGGTCGGCGCACCGGCCCATGTGTTCGCGCGCAGTGGGATCGGCGAGCATGGTTTGGAAGTCCTCGGCACTGCGCCACTGCGCGTAGTTGATGACGCGGGTGCCGTCCGTACTCAGATGGATGTTGGCGGAGATGAATCCGGGGACATGGCGCATCACGTCCTCGGTCGCCTGGCCCAGTAACGCGGCGAGTTCGGCTGCTCGCTGCGGCTCCACCGTGAACACGTTGATGAGGGTGGCGTGGGGGCTGTGCTGCTGGATGGTGGTCACGATTCCTCCTATGTCAGGTTCCTTACATATTCGACGGTAGCACTGATGTAAGGTTCCTGTCATGCCTCCGAATGTGGAAAGTGGGGCCGGCTACCTCGTCAAGCGGGTCCAGCAGAGCCTGCGTCGCAATTGCGATGCGGCACTGCGTTCCACCGGGTTGTCGATGGCGCAGTACACGGCCCTTCGTGCGCTCGCCGACCATCCGCAAGCCTCGGCCGCGGAGTTGGCGCGGTTGTGTTTCGTTACCCGCCAGTCGCTGCAGGACGTGTTGTCAGGCCTGCGCACCGAAGGTCTGGTCGAAGAATCGCCCGGTCCCCAGCGGGGTCGTGCCCGAGCGTTGCAGCTGACTGCGGCGGGCAGGCGTCGATTGGGCCAAGCCCACTCTGCGGTCATCCACGTCGAGCAGGACATGCTCAACGGCTTGTCTGGCAAGGAGCAGAAAGAACTCGCAACGATGCTGTTGCGATGCGCGGAGAACCTCGAGGCGGCCGCGCCGGTAACTACGGTTGGCCTGTGACCTCGGCAAGGCGTGGGCGCGGTAGGCCTGCCGGACCTGGTGTCGACGTCGAGCAGCGACGCACGGATCTGCTCGACGCCGCCGAACGCGCGATCCGTGCCCACGGACCCGATGTGGGAATCGCCGAGGTGGCCAAAGAAGCCGGCTTCGTACGCTCCGCCGTTTATGCGGTCTTCCCGAATCGTGCAGCCATCCTGTCTGCGCTCGGAGAGCGTCAGGCTCATCGGTTGCTGGCGGAGATCACCCGCCGCGCCGCCGGGTCGACCGATCTGCGTCAACGCATGTCGTTGTTCTTCGATGTCCTCTGTGGCTGGATGCAGGACGATCCGAACCTGTACCGGGCGTTGAGCGTGCATGCGGCCGGGGGCCACGAGATGCCGGGGATATTCGACGAACTCGCCACCGCCGTCGAGGCCATGCTGACGGTGTCCATGGCAGCCGGTGGTGTCGACACCGCGGCAGCCGCGCCGTGGGCCCGGGCCATCGTCGGCTCGGCGATGGTGAGCGCCCAGTGGTGGATCCGGGATTCGTCGATGCCTCGTGCCGAACTCGTCGAGCATCTGACGAAGCTGTGCTGGGACGGGGGTTCGGCTCTGCCGTTCAGCCCGTTCGACGTTTCGGCTATTGACAGTGGGCAGCCATAAAAGACACCATGTCTTTTATGGCTGCTCCCACCTCGCCTCAGGTCGACGGTCCCTCGCGGTACTGGGAGGACGTCTCTGGCGAACATGACCTGACCCTCACCGAGATCACCGGCACGCTCCCGCCAGGGTTGACGGGAACGCTCTACCGCAACGGGTCGGGTCGCTGGAACATCGGTGCGTCACGGGTGGACAGCCTGTTCGACGTCGACGGGATGGTGGTCGCGTTCGCGATCGACGGCAACGGCGTCCGGTTCAAGAACCGGTTCGTCCGCACCGAGCACTACCTCACCACCACTGCCGCCGGCCGAATGGTGAAGCGCGGGTTCGCCTACCAGCGTCCAGGAGGGCTGCGGGCCAACGCGTTTCGGCTGCCCGCCAACACCGCCAACACCAACGTGATGATCGGCGCAGACCAACTGCTAGCCCTGTGGGAGGGTGGTCGGCCGCACGGCATGGACCTCGACACCCTCAACACGATCGGGATGTGCAGTCTCGACGGCGTGCTCAAGGGTCCCATCGGTGCGTATTCGGCGCACTACACCTACGACGCGACGACGGACTCGAGGGTCAACTTCGGCTTCGAACCCTACTTTCCTCGCCTCGATCTGCGGCACGTCCGTAGTGCGCCGAGCCGGGACGAAAAGATCAGGCGGCTGAGGGAACTCGCAGGCGAAGCGATTCCGCGTATGCGGCTGCGACTGTACGAGACCGACCGCGACGGCGTGACCCGGTACCTCCGTGCGGTACCGCTACCCGGCATGGGACTCATCCACGACATGGCGCTGACCCCGCGCTACGCCATCTTCATGCTGTCTCCCTTGCGGATCAACCCCTGGGCCGCGTTGGGGCGGCAAACCTATTGGGACGCCATGCGGTTCAAGCAGAACGAGCCGTCCTTCTTCGTCCTGGCCCCGCGAGACGGCGGCAAGGTCCGGACGATCGAGACCGACCCGTTCTACATGTGGCATTACGCCAACGCCTACGAGGAGGGCGCCGACGTGGTGGTGGAGCTACCCCGCTTCGCCCCGGAGACCTTCGGCGGGATGCAGGCCTGGGGTGCGGACAGCCGCAGCGACCCGGCGCGGTTGTACCGAGATGTTGCGGCCGAGGATGTGCCGGATACCGTGCGGCTCACCCGGTTCCGTATCACGCCTGATGACCGGGTGCTGGCCGAACCACTTGCCCAATTGGGTTGCGAATTCCCGCAGATCGATCAGCGTCGTTCAACCCAACCGCACTCGGTGACCTACGTGACCGTGCCCAGCGACGGGGAGGGGAGCGGGGAGGGGATCGGCCGTTTCAACCACGCCGACGGCAGTGTGCAGACCTACTGCCCGCCGGGCCACAAACTCGTCGAGCCGATCTTCGTGCCGTGCCCGGGCAGTACCGCAGAAGGCGACGGATGGGTGCTGACCGTGGGGTATGACGAGGCCCAGCACCGCAGCCGGCTGATGGTGTTCGACGCGCCGCACATCGATGCCGGACCGATCGCCGAGGCCTGGCTGCCATTCCACCTGCCGATGAGCTATCACGGTGCCTTCACTGATCGGGTGGCCAGGTTGTAGAAACTAGTTGGGCGCCAGGGCACTTTCGGTCAAACGTGCGATCACCGGCGACAACAACTGGGCGTACTCGGCAGTGATGTGGTTGTCGTCGCGGAACACCAAGGTGTTGCCGATGATCACCGGGCAGCGTTGGTCGGTGCAGAAGTACTGGTCCAGCCGCGCGTACTGGCCGCCGCCGGCCTGCACCGCCGCGGTCTCCGCGGCGATGCCGTTGTCGTTCATCGCGACCGAGCGGTTGGGGGCGCAGGCCGACGCGTCGTCCATGTGTGCCGACAGGCAGGTCGGCACCGTCGTGTGCGGGTCGGGCACCGGGCCGAGCACCAGGACCCGCGCACCGGTGCCGCGCAACTGCGACACCAGCCGCGTCAATCCGTCCAGCCAGGCTGGGTCGTAGCTGACGAATCCGAAATCGGCCCCGTAGCGACGCACCATGTCCAGCACGATCAGGGCCGGGCGTTCGTTGGCGATCCTGGTCAGCACATCGGCCCGCCACTGCTTGCATTCGGTGAACTCGCGGTCGAGGTAGGGGCTGAGGATCGGGAGTTTCATCGGCGGACAGGTGACCTTCGCATAGGTCTCCAGCCGCCAATTCTGCTGTTGCGCCGCGGTTTCCAGGGCTGGTTGCCACATCCCCGCGTGAGAATCCCCGATCAGCGCGACCTTGGTGGCCGATGTGGTGTCGCCGGACGCGCAGTCCGGCACAGCGACGTCCTGCCACGACAGGACGCAACCGTTGACAAACGCCTCGGGTTTGGTGATGTTGTCCAGTGGCGGTGACAGATTCGACGGCACCGCCCGCAGACCGGCCGACGTGGCGACGGCTGCCTGCATCTGTTGTTCGGGCGTCAGAGCCCGCGTCGGGGCGGCCGCCGGGGGCGGCCCGATCAGGGCGACCGGAACCGCCGCCGGTCCGGACCCCGTGGGCACCGGGCGCACCGCCAACAACACCAGACCCGCACAGACGGCCACTCCCGTCGCCGTCGCGCCGACGGCCAAACTGCGCCACGAGGACGCACGCAGCGTCGCGGCGAACCGGGCCGGGTTCTCGACCAGATGCAACGTCAGGACCGCCAGGCCCAGCGATATCACTACCATCGCCAGCCGGCCCGCCAGCCCCAGACCGTGGCCGAACAGCGCGGGTGCCAACAGCAGTACCGGCCAGTGCCACAGGTACCACGAGTACGACAACCGGCCGATACCGCGCATCGCCGGCTTCGACAGCAGCCGTCCCACGCCCAGGTCGGGTATCGCACAACCGGCCCCGATCACCAGTGCGGTCCCCATCACCGGCAGCATTGCCGCCGTGCCCGGATAGGGCGTGGCCGTGCCGAGTTGAGTGCAGGTGGCCAGGATCAGCGCCAGGCCACCCCAGCCGACCAACGCCGCACACACCGGCGGAAGGGTGCGCCAGTGCGCCGCGGTCAACGCGATCAGGCCGCCGGCGGCCAACTCCCATGCGCGTGTCGGCAGGGAGAAGAATGCCCAGGGCGGCATGGTCTGGGTCCACGACAGCGACAGGGCGAGCGACGCACCGGCGACCACGGCCAGCACGCAGGTGTAAGGGACTGCTGAACGGGTGCCCCGGCCGTTGCGGGCCAGCAGCCACGCGGTGCCGAGGATCAGGGCGGGCCACAGCAGATAGAACTGTTCCTCCACACCGAGTGACCAGTAGTGCTGTAGGGGCGACGCCGCGGTCTCGGCCGCCAGATAGTCGGTGCCCTCCACCGCGAACCGGTAGTTCCCGGCATACAAGGCGCTGGCGATCGCGTCGGCCAGCACCGAGCGGGCCTGCAGCGGCGGCAGCAGGACGGTCGCGGCCATCGATGTCGCCACGAGAACGAGGGCAGCGGCCGGGAGCAGTCGCCTGGCCCGGCCGGCATAGAACTGGGCCATGCGGACCGTCCCGGTGTCCGATGCCTCGCGCCACAGCAGCCCGGTGATAAGGAATCCCGACACGACGAAGAAGACGTCGACGCCGATGAACCCGCCGCCGAAACCGGGGACCCCCGCATGAAACAGCACCACGGCGAGCACCGCGACTGCTCGTAGACCTTCGATGTCGGGACGAAATTGTTTGTTCGACAGGCGTTTTCGCCCGCTCGCGGCGCTGCCGCGGCGGGCGGTGGGCCTCGCTGGGGTAATCACTCTGTTCACTCGAGTAACGATCGTCGCACGGCAACCCGTGTTGACCCTGGATTTGCGACCGCTGTTGCTAGCCTCGTGCCGATGGGACGATCACGCATTGCGGCGCTGGCAGTGCTGTGCGGCCTGATTTCGGGGTGCTGCGCTCCGACCGAAACCACATCATCTCCGGCGGCGCCACCGGCGTCGACATCGGGATCGGCATCACCGGCGAAGTCTGCGGCGGCCGACGGCACCTGCGCTCTGAGCGGCCTCCCGCCGGAAGCAGATAAAACCGTGGAGCTCATCCAGTCCGGCGGCCCGTTTCCCTACCCCCGCAACGACGGCGTCGTTTTCGGAAACTACGAAGGCCGGTTGCCCAAACACGAGCGCGGCTACTACCACGAGTACACGGTGCCGACGCCCGGCAACAAGCACCGTGGCAAGCGGCGCATCGTCACCGGGGGATCACCGCAGAACGACCCGCCCGAGTACTACTACACCGGCGACCACTACGAATCGTTCTGCCTGATCGGAGGCATGTGAAGACGTATCGGATCGACGGGACCAAGGTGAGTTCCAGAGCGGACTTCTTCACCGAGATCGGCCGCGCGGTCAATGGCGACGGCGGCTACTTCGGCTCGAACCTGGACGCGCTGGCCGACTGCCTGCGCGGCGGTTTCGGTACGCCGGAGGATCGTAGGTTCCGGTTCGTCATGACCGACTACCGCAACATCAAAGACGCGCTCGGCGAGGACACTTGGAGCACCGTCCTGTCGATCTTCACCACCGAGGGCGTCGACCTTTGGCTGGAGAACTGACGCTCACCCGGTCCAGCAAATAGGGTGCGGGACTGCTTACGCGCGTCCGACGTGGGCAATGGCGCTGCGGCCTCGGGTTGGCAACGAGGTTCTGCGGCAACGGCGTCGACGCCTCAGGCGCAGCCCGCGAAAACTGGTTACCCTGGCGTTCTGCGCGCCGTCAGGTGCGGGATCACTGACGGACAACAGGCGGGAGCGACGCGCGCGTGACCGAAATGCCGGCGACTGCGACGACGTGGCTGATGGCCCGCACCGAGGGGTCCGCACACCTGTGGCAAACCGACCCAAGGGGTATGGCCGCCGCGCTCCCGTACTTTCGAGCGACGATCACCCACGTTGTCGCGCTCCACGGCGGCGCGTTATCGACGAAGCGGCCGGCCTGCGACGGCTTCACGGCTGCCTTCGACCGCGCGACCGACGCGGTGTCCTGCGCGCTGTATCTGCAACTGACGCCGTTGGATCCGTTTGAGCTGTGCATCGGTGTGCACAGCACGGCCGCCGGGACCGAGCGGCTGCGCGACATCGCCCATGGTGGGCAGACATTGATATCGGGCACGGCGGCCTCCTTGGTTGAGGGCGACCTTCCGTCCGGCGCGACGCTGAAATACCTTGGCGATCAACGCATGGACGGCGGCGAGCCCCAGGAGCGCCTCCTGCAGCTGTGCCATCCGGGATTGCACAAGTACCTGCGGCCCTTGCGCATGCCGAATGCGGTTCTCGCCGAAGTCCTGGTGAACTGACGCCTCAGTTGAAGGCCAGCCAGCTGGGCAGGGCCCGCTCGCGCGAATCGCACAGCACCTGACGGGTATCGCAGTTGCCGCGTGGTGATCCGGCGCCGCTCCACATGCCTCCGGTGTCGCGGCGCAATACGATCGCCGACGAACCGCCGCCGTCGAGCAGCAGTGCGTTGTCGGCGCCGAGGCCGCGGAACAGGTCCTGGATGTTGTCCGGGGTGTAGCTGCCGCCCTGGAAGACGTAGAGCTGGTCGGTGGCCCGGTTGTAGCCGATCGCGGTGCGCGCCGCACTCGGGCCGTTGTCGTTGAGCTGACCGGTGTCGCCGGGAGCGAGCAGTCCGATGCCGGCGACCGCGACGAACCGGGCGTTCTGATCCAGCAGGCGCTGGATGACGGGTGTGGCCGAGTCGTAGTCGTCGGGACCCTTGGGCATCACCACATACGGGGCGCCGCCCATGGGAAGGATCATGGTCGCCAGTGCGGCCCAACGCTCGTCACCGCCGGACAGGCCCTGCTTTCCCGCGTAGGCCAGCGTGCCCGTGACCGCGGCGTTGGCCCGCCCCTGCCCGCGGGTGTTGTCGACGTAGGCGCCCAGCGGCGACGAGCACTTGGTGTCGCGCCACGAACCGCCCTTCTGCCCGCGTACGTCGAAGAAGTTGGCGTTCACCGCGATGGTCGGCTGGCCCAGGACCTGCCAGGCGGCCAGCGGCGCGTAGGTTTCCGATGCCTGCCAGAGTCCTTCGCTCGTCCGGGCGCCGGGGGTGCGCTCGCAGCGGGACTGATAGCCCTGATGGCTGTCGACCAGCAGGCGCGGGTTGAGCCGTCCGGAGGCGTTCTTCATCGTCATCAGATGGCCGCCGTTGTTCAGCGTGTAGGCGCGGCCGTCGGCGGACAGGAAGGGTGCGGCGAACTGGCCGCCGAAGTTGTAGACGAGGTAGGCGCCCTTGGTGTTGGCGATCGCTCCGAGCAGCAGCGTCCGGGCATCCTCGGCGCGTGCGACGGGCGAGCCGGTGGTGGCCAGCGCCGCGCAGACGGCAACGGCGGCCGCAGTAGCGACCGCACGTTGGAAGAGTTTTGCCAGGGCTGGCACGAACTACACAATAACCACACAGGAAACTCTGTCAACATGCGTAACAGCCTGGTCACGGTTGGGTCAAGGGGCGATCGCTCCTGATTGATCGGTGTTAGCTGGATCCGCCGTCTCGGTCTTGCGTAGTACCGCCGGCCGCAAATGTGCGGGCAGCATTCGCAGGCCTGCCGCACCCAGCGCCGTTACCGCAATCGCGCCCGCGGTGGTCAGCAGCGCCGGGGCCGCCGGGAATGCGCCCTCCAGCAGCATCGCGACGCCGAAGATGACGAACAAGGCGGCCGCGCCCAACTGGATCACCCGTTCGGGGAGGTGCTTGCCCGCGATCGCCCCGACCACGATGGCCAGTGCGTCGGCCGCCACCATGCCGATGGTGGAACCGATCCACACGCCCACCCAGTCGTTGTCGGCGGCCAACGTGATGGTCGCGAGCATCGTCTTGTCGCCGAGTTCGGCCAGCAGGAAGGCGGAGGTGACCGTGAAGAACGCCGGGGCCGTCGAGCGCTGGGCCTTGGTCGCCTCATCGTCGGACAGCTTGTCACCGCGCAGGGTCCACAGCCCGAAGAACACGAACGCCACACCGGCGAGGATGCCGAGCAGGTGCGTCGGCAGCGCCGCGCCGAGGTAGTGCCCCACCGCGACCGAGATCAGGTGAACTGCGGTGGTGGCCGCCGTGATGCCGATGAGCACCACCCACCAGCGGTAGCGCAGCGCAAACGTCATGGCCATCAACTGGGACTTGTCGCCGAGCTCGGCGACGAAGATGACAGCGAAACTCAAGAGCAGTGCAGCCAGCACTCGACAAACTCCTCGGTCGTTGGCTGCCGTTGGGGGCTGAACAGATGCCTCCGGCCGGCAAACCAATGGTCTACGGCCGAAGGTCTCGCCCACCGGTCGTGACCGGTTCGGATAGCCGGGCCGCTCATGCGTCGCTGATGTGCGGCCAGTATGTCGAATATCCGATTGGGGGCTACTCCCCTTCGCTGTTGTCCACCATACGCACGCCCGCGGGGTCGGTGCAAACCGTGGCGCGCGAAAGTGCTTATTCGACAATAAGTTTGGGGATCAACACGGGAAAGTTCGGGTGCCCTGACAAAGTTGGTTCAGGCACCCACATATTCGGCGAGGTGCTCGCCGGTCAACGTCGTCCGGTCGGCGACCAGAGCTGCCGGGGTGCCCTCGAAGACGACGCGACCGCCGTCGTGTCCGGCGCCGGGGCCCAGGTCGATGATCCAGTCGGCATGCGCCATCACGGCCTGGTGATGCTCGATCACGATCACCGACTTGCCCGAATCGACCAACCGGTCCAGTAGGCCGAGTAGCTGTTCGACGTCGGCCAGGTGCAAGCCGGTGGTGGGCTCGTCCAGGATCAACGTATCGGCCTTCTCGGCTCCGGTCTCTCCGAGCCGAGCGGCGAGCTTGAGCCGTTGCCGCTCGCCACCGGACAAGGTGGTCAGCGGCTGCCCGAGGGTGAGATAACCCAGGCCCACATCGGCCATCCGGGACAGGATCTTCTGGGCTGCAGGCACTTTGGCCTCACCGTCGGAGAAGTACCGCTCCGCCTCGCTGACCGGCATGGCCAGCACCTCGGCGATGTCGCGGCCGCCGAGCGTGTACTGCAGCACGGAGGCGCCGAACCGCTTGCCCTCACATTCCTCGCAGGTGGTCTCGACGGTGGCCATCACCCCGAGGTCGGTGTAGATGACCCCCGCGCCGTTGCAGGTCGGGCAGGCACCTTCGGAATTCGAGCTGAACAGCGCCGGTTTGACGCCGTTGGCCTTGGCGAACGCCTTCCGGATCGGGTCGAGCAGCCCGGTGTAGGTGGCCGGGTTGCTGCGGCGCGAACCTCGGATCGGGCTCTGATCGACCACCACCACGCCGTCGCGGCCGGCCACCGAGCCGTCGATCAACGAACTCTTTCCCGAGCCTGCGACACCGGTGATCACCACCAGTGCACCCAAGGGGAGGTCGACGTCCACGTCGCACAGGTTGTGGGTGTCGGCACCGCGGATCTCCAACGCACCATTGGGTTCTCGCACCTCGCTCTTCAGGGCCGCGCGGTAACCCAGGTGGCGTCCGGTGATGGTGTCACCGGCGCGCAGATCCGCCACGCTGCCCTCGAAGACCACCTCGCCCCCGGCTGTTCCCGCGCCCGGCCCGAGGTCGACGACATGGTCGGCGATCGAGATGGTTTCCGGCTTGTGCTCGACGACCAACACGGTGTTGCCCTTGTCCCGCAGGGCCAGCAGCAGGTTGTTCATCCGGGCGATGTCATGCGGATGCAGCCCGATGGTGGGCTCGTCGAACACGTAGGTGACATCGGTCAGGGACGAGCCCAGATGCCGGATCATCTTGACGCGCTGGGCTTCTCCGCCGGACAGGGTGCCCGCGGGGCGGTCCAGTGACAGATAGCCCAATCCGATCTCGACGAATGAGTCCAGCGTGTGCTGCAGTGCCGCCAGTAGCGGGGCCACCGATTTGTCTTTCACCGTTTCGAGCCACCCGGCCAGGTCGGTGATCTGCATCGCGCAGGCCTCGGCGATGTTGATGCCCTTGATCTTCGACGAGCGCGCGGTTTCCGACAGGCGGGTGCCGGCGCATTCGGGGCAGGTGGTGAAGGTGACCGCGCGGTCCACGAAGGCGCGGATGTGCGGTTGCATCGCCTCGACGTCCTTGGCCAGGAACGACTTCTGGATCTGCGGGATGAGCCCCAGATAGGTCAGATTGACCCCGTCGACCTTGAGCTTGGTCGCCTCCTTGTGCAGCAGCGCGTCGAGTTCCTTCTTGGTGAACTTGTTGATCGGCTTGTCCGGATCGAAGAATCCGCAGCCCCGGAAGATCCGGCCGTACCAGCCGTCCATGCTGAAACCCGGGATGCTCAGCGCACCCTCGTTCAGCGATTTCGTGTCGTCGTACAGCGCGGTCAGGTCGATGTCGTTGACCGCGCCGCGCCCCTCACATCGCGGACACATCCCGCCGACGATCTTGAAGTCACGCCGCTCCTTGACCGTGCGGCCACCTTTCTCAAGCGTCACCGCCCCCGCCCCGCTGATCGAGGCCACGTTGAACGAAAACGCCTGTGGCGAGCCGATATGTGGGCTGCCCAGCCGGCTGAACAGGATGCGCAGCATCGCTCCGGTGTCGGTGGCGGTGCCGACGGTCGAGCGTGGGTCGGCGCTCATCCGCTGCTGGTCCACGATGATCGCGGTGGTCAACCCCTCGAGGACGTCGACCTCGGGCCGGGCCAGGTTCGGCATGAAGCCCTGCACGAACGCGCTGTAGGTCTCGTTGATCAACCGCTGGGATTCAGCGGCGATCGTGTCGAAAACCAGCGAGCTCTTGCCCGATCCCGAGACGCCGGTGAACACCGTCAAGCGGCGCTTGGGCAACTCGATGTCCACGTCCTTGAGGTTGTTCTCGCGGGCACCGGTGACCCGGATCAGATCGTGACTGTCGGCGGGATGCATCGGTTAGCGCGACTCCTGGATACGGACCATGTTGCCGGCGGGATCGCGAAGGGCGCAGTCCCGCACGCCATATGGCTGCTCGGTGGGCTCCTGGACTACTTCAACGTCGCCGGCCTGCACTTTTTCAAACGTACCGTCGAGATCCTTGGTGGCGAGCAGGAGCGTCCCGAAGGTGCCCTTGGCCATCATCTCGGCGATGGTGCGACGCTCGTCGTCGGTGAGGCCGGGGGTGGCGGACGGCGGGTACAGCACGATCGAGGTGTCAGGCTGGTTCGGTGGGCCGACGGTGATCCAACGCATCTTGTCCTTGCCGACATCGAGACGGACCTCGAAGCCGAGGACGTCGCGATAGAACGCGAGGGATTCTTCCGGATCGTCGAGCGGGAGCATGCTTGAGTGAATGGTGAGTTCCATGGTTTTCACGCTAAATGCAGGCGGGCGGCCGGCGCTTCTCGATTCCTGACCGGTTTGGTGACCTGTTTCTCCATGCATGAGGGGAGACCGTCGGTCACCGACGCTGTCTGCTCGCGGTAGCGGCTCGGCGATATCCCGACCAGTTCGGTGAACCGGGTGCTGAACGTGCCGAGCGAGGAACAGCCGACGGCGAAGCACACCTCGGTGACCGACAGGTCGCCACGGCGCAGCAGCGCCATCGCGCGCTCGATACGACGGGTCATCAGATAGGAATACGGCGACTCGCCATAAGCGATCTTGAACTGTCTGCTGAGGTGCCCGGCCGACATATTGACCCCGCGGGCAAGCGCTTCGACGTTCAGCGGCTGCGCGTACTCGCGATCGATGCGGTCCCGCACCCGGCGCAGCAGCTTGAGATCACCCAGCTGTTGGTCGGCCACACCGGCGATGGTACGGCTCGGGCAAGTTCAAGGCGACAGCCGATACACCGCGCCGGCGTAGTCGTCGGTGATGTAGACGCCGCCGTCCGGGCCCGCCACCGCCGCCACCGGACGTCCCCAGCGGGAGCCGTCGTCGGCCTGGAAACCGCCGACCAGGGTCTGCTGCGGCCCCAATGTGCCGTTGTGCCAACCGAAGAACGACACCTCCGGCGCCTGCGGTGACCGCCGGTTCCACGAGCCGTGCACCCCGACGAGGGCACCGGGTCCGTAGGGCGGCGGCAGTTCGGCGAAGCTCATGCCCAGCGGGGCGGAATGCGCACCGAGGGTCTGCTCGACGGGTGTCAGCGCCGCACAGTCCAGCTTGCCGCCGTCGGCGTTGGTCTGCATGTCCCGGATGAACCCGGCCGGTGGCGGGCCGTCGGGATTGCAGTACGGCCAACCCAATTCGCGCCCGGGTGTCAGCTTGGCCACCGACTCCGGCGGGTGGTCGTCCACGTAGTCCTGGCGGACCCGGCCCTGTGGATCGGCGACGTCGTCGCGGTTGTTCACCGCCGTCCACAGCGAGCCGTCGGGGGCCGGCGCCAGACCCGTTCCATTACGGACGCCGGTGGCGAACGGGGTGGCAGGTCCGCCACCGGGCGGCACCCGCATGATGGTGGCCCGCGGCGGCGTGGCGGTGCGGTCCTCGGCCGAGACGTTGCCCGTCGAGCCGATCGAAAAGTACACGGCGCCATCGGGTCCCACGGCGACGCTCTTGAGTGCGTGGGCGTAGGCGCCGTGCAGGTCGGGACTCTTGGCGTCGGGCAGATCGTCGGCGATGGTGCGGCGGTTGACGGCGCGGCCTTCGACATAGTCATAGGCGTCGATCCGGTTGCTCTCGGCCACGTACAACGTCGTCCCGACGAAAAACAGGCCGTGCGGCTGCTCCAGCCCGTCGAGCAGCGTGCGCTGGTCCGGGCGCACCGTCAGCACCTGCCCGGTGGCCGGGACCGACACCAGCAAGGCGTCGTCGGGGGCGAACGCGGCCATCCTGGCCTTGGGCACCCGGGCGATCACCTCGATGGTCCAGCCGGCGGGTATCTGGGCGAGGCGAGGTTCGTCGAGCGGGGCCTGGGCGAATCGCTCGGGCACCTGAACGAGTACCGATGCGAGGCCGGCAGGTGGAGGCTCCGAGGTCGACACCGAGGGGGTCGGCGGTGATCCGGGTCCGGGGTTCGTCCCACACGCGGTCAGGGTGACCGCGGTGACCAGTGCGATCGCGCTACGCGCCGCCCAAACCCGCATTCATCTCCCACACCAGGATCTCGGCTTCGGTGTCAGCTGTGACCCGTCCGCCCGAATCGGTGAGGCGGGCGGCGTCACCCTCGGCGAGTGGCCCGGATCCGTCCAACGTCACCGCGCCGCGTGCAACGAACAGGTGGACGTAGCGGGCCTGCGGCAGTTCGACCGAATCGCCGGGCTGCAGCCGCGCGCCGTACAGCGTGGCGTTGCGGTTGTGCAGGGTGACGGCCGCATCGCGGGCACCGGAGGCGATCGGGGTCAGCGTGGCGGCCAACTCGATCTCCTGCTGCTGATAGCTCGGCGTCACCCCGGCTGTATCGGGCAAAACCCACATCTGCACGAAATGCACCGGCTCATCGGCAGATCCGTTCTTCTCCGAATGCTGCACGCCGGTGCCCGCCGACATCCGCTGGGCCAGACCCGGATAGATCACCCCGGAGTTGCCCATCGAATCTTCATGCGCCAACTGCCCGGACAACACCCAGGTGACGATCTCCATGTCCCGGTGCGGGTGGGTGTCGAAGCCGGCAGCAGGCGCGACGATGTCGTCGTTGTTCACCAGCAACAGGCCGTGGTGGGTGTTGGCCGGGTCGTAGTAGTCGGCGAACGAGAAGGAGTGCCGTGAATTCAGCCAGTCGGTTGTGCTGGCGCCGCGGTCCCCGGCGCGGCGGATGTCGACCGTGGCAGGCATGGTGCCAGCCTACCGAGGGTCGTAGCTGACCAACCGGTGGATCGGGGAGGACCGGGGCTTAGTGTGTTGGGCGTGGAACTCAACGGAGCAAGCGCCATCGTCACAGGTGGCGCATCAGGTATCGGCGCGGCGACTGCCCGCCAGTTGGCTGCCAAGGGAGCCCGCGTTGTCGTGGCTGACCTGCAGGCGGACAAGGGCGAGGCCCTCGCCAAGGAGATCGGCGGCATCTTCGTCACCGTCGACGTCACCAACACCGACCAGATCATCGATGCGGTCAAGACCGCCGCGGACCTCGGCCCGCTGCGCGCCCTGGTGAACTCGGCCGGCGTCGGCTGGGCCCAGCGCACCATCGGCAAGGACGGCGAGTTCTCCTCGGCTCACGACCTCGGCCTGTACAAGAAGGTGCTCGACATCAACCTGGTCGGCACCTTCGACTGCATCCGCATCGCCGCCACCCAGATGAGCAAGAACGAGCTCAGCGAAACCGGCGAGCGCGGTGCCATCGTCAACATGACCAGCGTCGCGGCCTTCGACGGTCAGATCGGCCAGGCGGCCTACTCGTCCTCCAAGGGCGGCGTTGTCGGCCTGACCCTGCCGGTGGCCCGCGATCTGTCCGCTGTCGGTATCCGCGTCAACACCGTGGCCCCCGGCCTCATCGACACCCCGATCTACGGCGAGGGCGAGGCCTCCGAGGCGTTCAAGGCCAAGCTCGGCGAGTCGGTGCTGTTCCCGCACCGCCTCGGCAAGCCCGACGAGCTGGCCTCGATGGTCGTCGAGCTGCTGACCAACTCGTACATGAACGCCGAGGTCGTCCGCGTCGACGGCGGCATCCGGATGCCACCGAAGTAGTCCTTCGACCAGTCACAGAACTGCCCCTTTCTCTTGGGAAGGGGCAGTTCTGCGTCTGCTGGACAATCGTCGTGTGACCGACACCTGGTGGGGCGATGCGTTGCTGGGCCACGGCGCCGCCTTGCTGCTGAGCTGGCTCGTCCTCGTCGTCGCGCTCCTCATCGTGCGGCCGCGCGGGAATCTGCTCACCGAGGCGCTGCGCATGCTTCCGGACCTGTTGCGGTTGATCCCTCGCCTGGCCAGGGACAAATCGCTGCCGCGCGGGGTGCGCTTCCGGTTGGCGCTGTTGGTCGTGTATCTGGCGCTGCCGATCGATCTGATCCCCGACTTCATCCCCGTGCTCGGCTATGCCGACGACGCCATCGTCGTCACCTTGGTGCTGCGCGGCGTCGTGCGCCGTGCGGGGCTAGCGGCTGTCCGAGCGCACTGGCCGGGTACCGACGACGGGTTCGATGCCCTCACGCGGCTGACTGGGTTGTCCCGCTGAAAAAGCAGAATCCCCCTTTTCGACGCTGAAAAGGGGGACTCCGTGTCTGTGGGGTTTACCAGTCCGACTCGTCGAACTTGATGACACCGCGAATGTTGTTGCCGTCCAACATGTCCTGGTAGCCCTGGTTGACGTCTTCGAGCTTGTAGGTCCGCGTGATCATGTCGTCGATGTTGAGCAGGCCCGACTTGTACAGCGCCGTCAGACGGGGCGTCTCGACGTGCGAGTTGCCGCCGCCGAAGATGTTGCCCTTCAACGTCTTCTGCAACATGGTGAACAGGAACAGGTTGAGCTTGACGTCGGCGTCCATCATCGAACCCATGCCCGTCACCACACAGGTGCCGGTCTTGGCGGTGAGAATCATGGCCTCTTCGATGTACTCACCCTTCATCTCGCCCACGGCGATGATGACCTTGTCGGCCATCAGGCCCCAGGTGGTCTCGATCATCGGTGCGATGGCCTCGGCCATCGACGCGTAGACGTGGGTGGCACCGAACTTGATGGCCTGCTCACGCTTCCACTCGTTCGGGTCGATCGCGATGACGTGCTTGGCGCCCGAGATCACCGCACCCTGCAGCGCGCTCATGCCGATGCCGCCGACACCGACGACGACGACGGTCTCGCCGGGCTTGACGTCGGCGACGTTGGTGGCCGAACCGAAGCCGGTCGGCACCGCGCAGCCCATGATGGCCGCGGTCTCGAACGGGATGTCCTTGTCGATCTTGACGACCGAATCCTTGTGCACCGTCATGTACGGCGCGAAGGTGCCGAGCAGGTTCATCGGCGACACCTCACGGCCGCCGGCGGTGATGCGGCTGGTCCCGTCGGCGATGGCCTTGCCGCCGAGCAGGACCGCACCGCGGTCGCACAGTGAGCGGAAGCCCTTCAGACACGGCGGGCATTCACCGCAGGCCGGGATGAAGGCGAGGATGACGTGGTCGCCCTCCTCGATGCCGGTGACGTTCTTGCCGACCTTGGTGACGACGCCGGCGCCCTCATGGCCGCCGAGCGCCGGCAGCGCCATCGGGGTGGCACCGGTGGTCAGGTGATAGTCCGAGTGGCACATGCCCGCGGCATGCATCTGGATCTGTACTTCGTCGGCGACGGGGTCGCCGAGGTCGATCTCGTCGACCTTGAATGGCGAGTTGAGTTCCCACAGCAGGGCGCCTTTGGTCTTCATGGGAGGCGATAATAGAACAGGTTGCAATACTGTCGAGTAACTGGCCCTTGAACAGGCAGTTTATTTGCTTGATTTCGTCGTCGAGTGGCCGGTTGTGACACGCGTCAGGTGGATCTGCGTGCATCAGGTGGCCACTCGGCGGTGAAAAATGCGTCCGCCGCCGGTCTACCTCGACATGACCCAGAACAACCCCAGCATCAGCGCGGCCATCGTTCCCAACCTCTGGTTCGACCGCGAGGCCGAACAGGCCGCGCAGCATTACATCGCGGCGTTCGGCGGCAATGGCCGCATCGTCAAGACCATCGCCTCCCATCCCGATTCGCCCTCTCCCCAGGACGTGCCGGTGGTGGTCGAATTCGAACTGTCGGGCCAGCGCTTCGTCGGCATCAACGGAGGCCCGCACTTCCACTTCACCGAGGCCGTCTCCCTGGAGGTGCGCGTCACCGGACAGGAGCAGCTCGATCAGATCTGGGCGGCACTGGTCGAGGGCGGCGAGGAACTGCCCTGCGGCTGGCTCAAGGACAAATACGGGCTGGCCTGGCAGATCACCCCGACGGAGTACTACGACCTGCTGGACAACGGCGATGACGCCGCCGATGGCCGGTTGATGGCGGCGGTGCTGAGCACCCACGGGAAGTTCGACATCGCTGAATTAGAGGCGGCCTACAAAGGTTCCTAGGTTCCTGACCGGCGAGTGGCCAGTTATTGCACGCGGAGGCCGATCCGGCGTGCAGCAAGTGGCCGCTCGGGCCCGGGATAGGCGGATGCTCCCCAGCGCGACGTTTATCCACAGCAGGTGCGGCACCACGTCGGCGTCGGCGGGCCCATGTCAGCTGGCGCCGAAACGGTGCAGGCATGGATCAGCCTTTTCTCGGAACAGAGGCCTTGGCGGCGGGCACGGTAACCAGGCGGGGACTTGCAAGTCGTTATTCGGTTGTCTACCGCAACGTCTATCTCGCGAATGGTGCCGAGATGACGGCGGCCAAGCGAGCGCTGGCGGCATGGCTGTGGTCTGGACGCCGGTCGACATTGACGGGCCTGTCCGCCTCGGCGGTGTACGGCACGCCGTGGATCGATCCTGAGGCACCCGCCGAGCTGTACCGCCGTAACGGAAAGCCCACCTCGGGCATCCTCGTCCACCGCGACGAGTTGCGTGTCGAGGAGATCCGCCGGTTCAGCGGCCTCCCCGTAACGACGCCCGCACGCACAGCGTTCGATCTGGGGCGTCGACCGGGACGGGATGAAGCTGTTGTCCAGGTTGACGCCCTCTCACAGGCGACCCGCGTGCGCGCGGACGATATTGCGCCACTACTCGAGCTGCATCCGGGAGTTCGTGGGCTGGTTCAACTGCGTGAGGTGCTCCATCTGACGGACGGGGGCGCGGAATCGCCGCAAGAAACCCGCACCCGCCTCGTGCTCGTCGGCGCAGGACTGCCGAAGCCGCAGACACAGATCCTGGTGCGCGGAACCTTCGGGACCAGGCGGTCTGCTCGAATCGACATGGGCTACACACAGTTCCAGGTCGGGATCGAGTACGAGGGTGCCCAGCATTGGACCGATCCTCGGGTACGGGCGAACGACATCGACCGGTACGCCGAGCTGGCGGCCCAGGGTTGGCTCATCATTCGCGTCAACTCTGACATGTTGCGGCATCGCCCACACGTCATCGTCTCTCGGACCTGCGAGGCCCTGCGGGTCCGCGGCGCCGAGTGGCCAGTTATTGCACGGTTCTCCGGAGATCGCGTGGCATAACCGGCCACTCGACACCCAGGTGTCTACAGAGCGGCCGGCAACCCGAACTTCTCGAACAGCGACAGCTCCATGAACGCCACCACGTGGGAGATGCCTTCGGGGCTCACGTCGAGGACATGCAGCTGAAAGGCCTCGTGCCGGCCCGTCTCGGCGTTGAGCATGTACATCGCCGCGGCGGGCTGGCCGTTGGCACTCGTGGCGATGAACCGCATGTCCCCGGGCTTCTCGGCCGGGCACTTGTAACGGGACAGGTCGCCGATGGCCTGCGGCCCCTGATACCAGCTGTCGAAAGGCGGCATCTCCCAGATGGCCTCAGCGGTGAACAGCTCGACGAGCTTGTCGATGTCGTAGGCCTCGAAGGCGGCCATGTAGTTGCGCAGGAGGTTCTGGGCGTGCGGGGAATCCGGCGGGTCCATCTCATCGTCCTGGCTGGGTCCCACCGCGTCGAGCTGGGCCCGGGCCCGCTGCAGCAGGCTGTTGACCGCGGCCGTGGACGCCCCGATGGCCTCGCCGACTTCGGCCGCCTTCCACTGCAGCACCTCACGCATCACCAGCACCGCGCGCTGACGGGCGGACAGATGCTGCAGTGCCGCGACGAATGCGAGCCGGACCGAATCGCGGGTCCCCACGATCGTGCTCGGATCCGCCGGGTCGTCGGAGGAATCAGGCAGAGGCTGCAGCCACGGGATCTCGTGGTGCTCGGCGATCTCGTCGGTGGGCGACGAACTCGGATTGCCCAGGCCCGACGGCAGCGGGCGGCGTTGCCTGCCCTCCAGAGCCGTCAGGCACGTATTGGTGGCGATGCGATACAACCAGGTGCGCACCGAGGACTTGCCCTCGAAACCCCCGTACGCCTTCCAGGCGCGCAGGTAGGTCTCCTGCACCAGATCCTCGGCGTCGTGCAGCGAGCCGGTCATCCGGTAGCAGTGGGCGAGCAGCTCACGGCGGTAGCGCTGGGCATCGGCCAGGAACGCATCGGCCGAGCTGTCGTCATCCAGGCGGTGGGCGAGGACCGTCACATTCGCGAGCTTACGCAGCGCCCCCGACAACCACGACCGAAAAATCTCCGACGGGTGCGGCTACGCTCGCCAGGGTGACCAGCACCCGCAGTGAACAGACCTTTGACGGCGTCGGCGGGGTCCGCATCGTCTACGACGTATGGACGCCCGACACCGCACCGCGGGGCGTCGTCGTTCTCTCCCACGGCCTGGGCGAACACGCCGGCCGGTACCACCACGTCGCGCAACGGTTCGGGGAGGCCGGGCTGGTCGTCTATGCCCTGGACCACCGGGGACACGGCCGCTCGGGCGGTAAGCGGGTGTACCTGCGCGACATGTCCGAATACGTCGGCGACTTCCACACGCTGGTCGGCATCGCTGCGGCCGAGTATCCCGCCCTCCCGCGCCTCGTGCTGGGGCACAGCATGGGCGGCGGCATCGTGTTCACCTACGGGGTCGAATATCCCGACGAGTACACCGCGATGGTGCTGTCGGGACCGGCGGTGGCCGCGCAGGCCGCGGTGTCGCCGGTGCTGGCGGCGGTGGCCAAGGTGCTCGGCAAGATCGCCCCCGGGTTGCCGGTGGAGAATCTGGACGCCAACGCGGTGTCCCGCGACCCCGAGGTGGTAGCGGCCTACAAGGCCGATCCCCTGGTGTGGCACGGCAAGGTCCCCGCGGGTATCGCCCGGGCGCTGATCATCGTGGGGGAGACCATGCCGCAGCGGGCGTCGGCCCTGACCGCGCCACTGCTGGTGGTGCACGGCGAGAAGGACCGGCTGGTGGCCGTCGAAGGCAGCCACCGCCTTGTCGAATGTGTGGCCTCCGAGGATGTGCACCTCAAGGTGTACCCAGGCCTGTTCCACGAGGTGTTCAACGAGCCCGAGAAGGGGCTGGTTCTCGACGACGTGACGTCCTGGATCGAGACGCACCTGTGAGAAAGCTTGTGGTGGCACTGCTTTCGGTGCTCCTGGTCGCCGGCTGCGGTGCGGAGAAGGCATCGACGCAGGACCAGCAGCCGAACTGGACCGATACCGACGTCACCTTCGACGCCGACGGGCTCACCATCTACGGGACCTACCGGCATTCGGGCGCAACGACCCCGGCGGCACTGCTGATCTCCGAGAGCGGGCCCACCGACCGCAACGGCGACAACAAGGTCGTCGGCCCGGTCGGCAACATGCGTCAGCTCGCGGAAACGTTGTCGGACAGGGGAGTCGCGACCCTGCGCTATGACAAGATCGGAACCGGCGCCACCAAGCTCGGCCCCTACGCGGCGAAGCCCACCGACGTGGTCAGCGCCGTCTACACCATCGGCGCGGCCGCCGCGCTGCGTTTCCTCGCCTCACAGCCCGACACCGACGAGGCCGCGCTGTCGATCTACGCGGTCGGTGAGGGCGCCATCCACGCCATGACCCTGGCCGGCGCCGCCGATCCGAAGGTCCACTCGCTGGCCCTGTTTCAACCGTTGTCCGGCCGCTACCTGGACATCATCACCAACCGGGTGCGCGCCGGGGCCACTCCTGAGGTCCTGACGGCCTGGCTGGCCGCCGTCGATGAGATCCGCACCAAGGGCACCGTGCCCGCCAACCTGCCCGAGGGCCTGAGCGCCATCGTCAACAAGGACAACCTCAACGCCATCGTCGAGGCCGACAAGATCGATCCGCTGCAGCTGGCTGCGCGGCTGCCCGACGGCATGCCGGTGCTGCTCACCTGCTCGGACTCCGACGCACAGGCCAGCTGTGAGACCGAACGCCCGCTGATCGGGGCGCTCAAGCACACGGCGCTCACGGTCGTCGAGCTCAAGGGCGTCAACCACGTGCTGCGCGACGATCCCACCGACAGCATCGCCAACTACGGCAAGCCCGGATCATTGTCACCCCAGGTGGTCGAGGCGATCGGCAAGTTTGTCGGTACCGGTGGCTAGGTTTGTCGCGTGAGCGACGACAAGATGTTGGCGCGCATCGCCGCACTGCTGCGTCAGGCGGAGGGCACCGACAACCTCCACGAGGCCGAGGCGTTCATGGCCGCCGCCCAGCGGCTGGCCACCGCCACCTCCATCGACCTGGCCCTGGCCCGCGCGCATTCCGCGGAGCGCACCAAGGCGCAGATGCCGGTGCAACGCACCATCACCATCGGCGAGGCCGGAAGACGCGGATTGCGCACCTATGTGCAGCTGTTCGTGGTGATCGGGATGGCCAACGACGTGAAATGCGATGTGGCGTCCAACTCGACCTTCGTCTACGCCTACGGGTTCGCCGAGGACATCGACGCCACCCATGCCCTGTACACCAGCCTGCTGGTGCAGATGGTCAAGGCGTCGGAGAGTTATATCGCCTCGGGCGCCCACCGTCCGACCCCGACGATCACCGCCCGGCTGAACTTCCAGCTGGCCTTTGGTGCCCGGATCGGCCAGCGCCTGACCCAGGCCCGCGAGGAAGCGCAACGTGAGGCCGACGAGGCGGACCGGCCGGGTACCGCTATCGCCCTGCGGGACAAGGACATCGAGCTGCGCGGCTTCTACCGGGAGGCCTCGCAGGCCCGCGGGACCTGGCGCGCCACGAACGCGTCGGCCGGGTATTCGTCGGCCGCTCGCCGGGCCGGGGATCGCGCCGGTCGCCACGCGCGGCTCGGGGCCACCCAGGAGATCTCCGGCGCGCGCGGCGCCCTGGAGCAGTGAGCACCAGGGACACCCAGCGTGCCAGGGTGTACGCCGCCGAACAGTTCGTGCGCACCATGTTCGACCGTGCGGCACAACATAGTTCGCGCGCCATCGACTTCTTCGGTACCTCACTGACGTTGCCGCCGGAGGCCAAGTTCGGGTCCGTCGACTCGGTGCAGCGCTACGTCGATGACGTCGTCGCCCGGGTCGGAGCCGGCCCGGTCGCGGTGCGTTCCCGTCGGGGTGCCACCGCGGCGCACTACGAACTGGTCGACCGCAAGGCCGTCATCGCCGTCCCCGAGCGTGATACCTGGGCACTGCGAGAGTTGGTGGTACTGCACGAACTGGCCCACCACGTGAGCCAGGCGGACCCGCCCCACGGACCGGCCTTCGTCGCCGCCTACTGCGAGTTGTGTGAAACGGTCATGGGTCCGGAGGTCGGGCTGGTGCTGCGGATGGTGTACGCCAAGGAAGGCGTCCTCTAGCCTGGCGCACATGACCGAGGCCGCTGATGTCGATGCGATGTTCAACGAGGTGCTGCGCACCGAGGACGAGGCGCTGATCGCGGCGCGTCAGTCCGCTCACGCCGCCGATATGCCTGCCATCGAGGTGTCGGCTCAGCACGGCAAACTGCTGTCGTTGCTCGCGACGATCTCCGGGGCGCGTCGGGTGCTTGAGATCGGCACGCTCGCCGGGTACAGCACCATCAACCTGGCCCGTGGCGTGGGACCCGACGGCAGCGTTGTCACACTCGAATACGAGCCGCGTCACGCCGAGGTGGCACGGGCCAATCTGGCGCGGGCGGGTGTGGCGGACCGGGTCGAGGTCATCGTCGGCGCCGCGCTCGACACGCTGCCGCGGCTGGCCGAACGTGGTGACGTCTTCGACCTGGTCTTCATCGACGCGGACAAGGAGAACAACGTCCGCTACGTCGAGTGGGCGATCCGACTGGGCCGGCCGGGCTCGATCATCGTGGTGGACAACGTGACCCGCTTCGGTCGGGTGCTCGCACCGGCGGCCGACGACGCTCAGGCGCAGGCCGTGCGCGACATGCTGGAGATGATGGGTGCCGATCCGCGGTTGGACACCGCGGCCATTCAAACCGTGGGCACCAAGGGCTGGGACGGTTTCGCCGTCACGCTCGTGCGGTAAACGGCTTCTCAAACGCCGCGAGCGTGCGTGTCCATCGGCAGACACGCACTCAGTGTGAATGTGGTGATGCCGCTGTTGCGGTGGTTGGGTTCTTTTCACCTGGTGTTTGGCTCAGACACGCACTGCCACCTCTGTGGGTTGGCATTCGAGCATTCTGCCGACATCAGGTGGGAAGGACCGACCGGCGTGACTTGATAGGAGCGTGGCACCGCCCCCACTGA
>NZ_LQPP01000034.1 GCF_002102345.1 Mycolicibacterium peregrinum | reverse complement strand
TACCCGAACCCCCCAGAATTGCCCCCTGACGACAGCTCGACGCCCCACTGAGGCCCGAGGAAACAGAAAAACCGCAGGTGAAGGCCTGCGGCGAGAAGGTGGGGGGTTGTGGGGCGGAATTCCCTGAGAATCTGCCGATCTCCCCCACACCGCCCCACAACCGGACGCGGGGCATCGACTCCGGCGTGTCGCTGGGCCGCCGCCTGCGCCCGACGGGGAGTCGGGAAGAGCGCACAAAAAAAAGGGGCAACCCGTTACGGGCTGCCCCCTGATTCGGTCAGACGATTCAGTCGTCGAACCGGCGCCGGAACCGGTCTTCCATCCGAGTGGTGAAAGAGCCGCCGCCGCGCTGACGACGCTGCCGTGGCGCATTGCCGGAACCCTGGGCCGCACGCCCGGGGCCGCCGGTCACGCGCGGGCCGGTGACGGCGAACACGACGCCGGCGAACATCGCGACGAAGCCGAACACCGACAGTACCGGGAAACCACCGAGCCACAGCGATTTCACCGCGACACCGACTACCAACAACGCCAGGCCGAGGACGAACAACAACGCACCCTGAAGCCTGCGCCGAGCCGATGGCGCGCGCAAGGTCCCACCACGAACGCTCGAGGCGAACTTGGGATCCTCGGCATACAGCGCGCTCTCGATCTGGTCGAGCATGCGCTGCTCATGATCGGAGAGTGGCATTCGTCCCTCCTTGCCGACGCCGCCGTCGCTTTTCAAGATTTCACGTGCCCGCAATCACGGGCACCTAACCCTAATGATACGAGGTCGATCCGAGCCGTACCACCTTGTTCACCGTCGATTGTAGGTCGTCGCGAGATAGCTCGGGTCGACGGGACCGACCGTCTGTCAACCGGATAATGCTGAAGATAATGAGTTAGGCAGGACACCGGGCGGGCGAAAGGCGAAAGCATTGGCGACGTATCTCATCGATCTGTCGCCGGACGATATGAAGCGCCGGCTCCCCGAGGCTCTGCGCGTGTACGTCGACGCCATGCGCTACCCGCGCGGAACCGAGGAACAGCGTGCCGCGCTGTGGCTCGAACACACCCGGCGCGCAGGCTGGAAATGCGTGGCTGCCGTCGAGGCCCCCGAATCCACCAGGCCCGACAGCGCGGATCTACTCGACGCTCCCCTGCTGGGGATCGCCTACGGCTACAGCGGCGCGCCGGATCAGTGGTGGCAGCAACAGGTCATCTCCGGTCTGCAGCGGATGGGCACCAACCCGGTGCACATCGCCGACCTGATGGCCAGCTACTTCGAACTCACCGAGCTGCACATCGAGCCGCGCGCCCAGGGGCAGGGCCTCGGCGAGGCTCTGACCAGGCGACTGTTGGCCGGGCGCGGTGAATCTCACGTGCTGTTGTCGACCCCTGAGATCAATGGCGAGGCCAATCGGGCGTGGCGGTTGTACCGGCGGCTGGGCTTCACCGACGTCATCCGCGGTTACCACTTCGCCGGCGACCCCCGGCCGTTCGCCATCCTCGGTCGCCCACTGCCGTTGTGAGATCTGGCACGATGACCAGCGTGCCTGTCCGACCACCGAGCCGCCATCCCAGACGTAGCCGACGGACCCGCCTGCTCACGTTGGTGATGTTGTTGCTGATCCTGCCCATGGCGGTGGGCTGCGTCCGGGTCCGCACGTCGATCACGGTCTCGCCCGATGACAGGGTGTCCGGTCAGATCATCGCCGCCGCCAAGCCGCGCGACTCCGACGACAAGGGCCCGCAGCTGCTGAACAACCTTCCGTTCGCCACGAAGGTCGCCGTCTCGGAGTACAGCCGCGACGACTACGTCGGTTCCCAGGCCGTCTTCTCCGACCTCACGTTCGCCGAACTGCCCCAGCTGGCCGGCATGAGCCGGGATGCCGCCGGCGTCGACATCTCTCTGCGCCGCGCGGGTGACCTGGTGATCCTGGAGGGCCGGGTGGACCTCACCTCGCTCAACGATCCGCAGGCCGACGTTCTGCTGACGGTGTCGTTCCCCGGCGAAGTGACCTCGACCAACGGCGATCAGGTGAGTTCCTCGATCGTGGAATGGAAACTGCGGCCGGGAATCGTCAGCACCATGAGCGCCCAGGCCCGCTACACCGATCCCAGTGCCCGGTCCTTCACCACGGCGACCATCTGGCTCATCGTCGGCGCGTTCCTGGTGGCCGGCGTGATCGGGAGCCTGGCCTGGATGAGCCGGGACACCTCCCCGAAACCGGGCGACCCGGTCACCGGTGGCGACTGACCGCCGTCCTCACCCAGCAATCACCAGGCGGCCTCGCTTGGTACAAAACGCGTGACACGCTCTACGCTGAGTGCACTCTCCGGACACCGTTGAACACAGAAAGGGGCGGGCGCTGAGCGTGCAAACATCGGCTCCGTCAACCGTCGAGCTGGCCGCAGCCGTCACCGACCAACTGCGCGACTATCTCCGTGAGCGCCGCCGCGACTGCGAGTACATCGGAACCGACTACGCCGAGCTGACCGAGGCCCTCGAAGAATTCGTGCTGCGCGGCGGCAAACGGATGCGCCCGGCCTTCGCCTATTGGGGCTGGCGCGCGGTGATCGACCCGGCCGACCGCCCCGCTGATCCCGATGTGCTGAGGTTGTTCGCCGCACTGGAACTGCTGCAGGCCTGTGCCCTGGTGCACGACGACGTCATCGACGATTCGGCCACCCGCCGTGGCCTGCCGACCGTGCACCGGGTGTTCGCCGACCGGCACCGCGAGCGCAATTGGCACGGCTCGTCGCGACAGTTCGGCTTGTCGGCGGCCATCCTGGCCGGCGACCTGGCGCTGTCCTGGGCCGACGACATCGTCGCTTCCGCCCCGATCCCCGCCGACGCACAGCAGCGCGTGCAGCAGGTGTGGCGTCACATCCGCACCG
The DNA here is from genome assembly GCF_002102345.1 of Mycolicibacterium peregrinum. Lineage (GTDB taxonomy): Bacteria > Actinomycetota > Actinomycetes > Mycobacteriales > Mycobacteriaceae > Mycobacterium > Mycobacterium peregrinum. Next base: position 39,780 of record NZ_LQPP01000034.1, on the reverse strand, counting down.
AAGTCCTCGGCGGTCAGTACCTCGACATCGTCGCGGAGGCCAGCCGCGCCGAATCGGTGGCCTCGGCGATGAACGTCAACACCTACAAGACCGCGTCCTACACCGTGGCCCGTCCGCTGCAGCTGGGCGCCGCCGCAGCCGCCGACCGGCCCGACGTGCAGCAGATCTTCCACCAGGTCGGCAACGATCTGGGGGTCGCCTTCCAGCTCCGCGACGACGTGCTCGGGGTGTTCGGCGACCCGGCGGTGACCGGAAAGCCCTCCGGTGACGACCTGCGGTCCGGCAAGCGCACGGTGCTGCTGGCCGAGGCGCTCGAGCTCGCCGACAAGTCCGATCCCGCAGCCGCAGAGCTGCTGCGCACCTCGGTGGGTACCGAGCTGTCCGACACTCAGGTGGGCGACCTGTGCCGGGCCATCGAATCGGTGGGCGCCCTCGCCGCCGTCGAGGCGCACATCGAGCTGCTGACCAACCGCGCCCTGGACACCCTGGCCGCCGCCCCCATCCACCCCCAGGCAAAGACCGGCCTGGCCGAGATCGCCCGATTTTCGGCGAGCCGGTCGGCGTAGGAGCACGTCACGACGACATGACGACTCCCTCATGACAACTATGCCGACCGACACCCCGAGAGCCGGGGTTGCGCAACACATCTCACGGCTGGCCGCATTCGCGGTGTCCGCCGATGCCCGCCCGGCCCGGCTGGGTTTCCTGGGCGCGGCCGTACTGACCATCGGCGGGCTGGGCTCGGGCAGCACCCGAATACACGACCCGCTGCTGGAGTCACTGCACCTGTCCTGGCTGCGATTCGGGCACGGCCTCGTGCTGTCCTCGATCCTGCTGTGGGTCGGCGTCGCCATGATGCTGATCGCCTGGCTGTGGCTGGGCCGGCGCGTGATCGACCGCACCGCCACCGTCTACACCATGGTGGCCACGACAGGTTTCTGGCTCGCGCCATTGCTGCTGAGTGTGCCGCTGTTCAGCCGTGACACCTACTCATACCTCGCCCAGGGCGCTCTGTTGCGCGACGGCTTCGACCCGTACGTGGTGGGGCCGGTGGAGAATCCGAACGTCCTGCTGGACAACGTGAGCCCGATCTGGACCACGACCACCGCTCCTTACGGACCGGCCTTCATCCTGGTCGCCAAATTCGTCACGATGCTGGTACGCGACGACGTCGTGGCCGGCACCATGTTGCTGCGGCTGTGCATGCTGCCCGGTCTGGTGTTGTTGATCTGGGCGACCCAGCGCGTCGCGCGGCACATCGGCGCGAGCCCTGCCACTGCCCTGTGGGTCTGTGTGCTCAACCCGCTGGTGATCATCCATTTGATGGGCGGCGTGCACAACGAGATGCTGATGGTCGGGCTCATGATGGCCGGCATCGCACTGACATTCCGACAACACCCGGTCTGGGGTGTCGGCCTGATCGCCATGGCCGTCGCAGTCAAAGCAACCGCGGGCCTTGCGCTTCCGTTCATCGTGTGGGTGTGGGCACGGCAACTCCGCGACCGCCACGACCACCCGCCGGTGCGGGCATTCGTCCTGGCCACCGCCGCCTCCATGGCGATCCTCGCCGCGGTGTTCGCGGTGATGTCGTGGCTCGCCGGTGTCGGCCTCGGCTGGCTCTCGGCCCTTGCTGCCGGCAACGTCAAGATCATCAACTGGCTCACGGTCCCCACGGCCGCCGCCAACCTGATCAATGCCATCGGCGGCCTGATCTTCCCGGTCAACTTCTACGCCGTGCTCGAGGTCACCCGCATCATCGGCATCCTGACGATCGTGATCGCGCTTCCGCTGCTGTGGTGGCGCTACCGGCACACCGACCGCGAAGCCCTCACCGGAACCGCCCTGGCCATGGCTGTGGTCGTGCTGTTCGTCCCCGCGGCGCTGCCCTGGTACTACACCTGGCCGCTGGCCGTGGCGGCCGCCCTGATCCAGACCCGACCGGCCATCGCGGTGGTGGCCGGGCTGTCCACCTGGATCATGGTGATGTGGAAACCCGATGGGGCCCACGGCATGTACTCGTGGGCACACGTCCTGCTGACCACGGCATGCGCAGTGGTGGCGTGGTATTCGCTGTACCGCGCACCCGAGCGGCCGGTGGCTGAGCCGGCGGCCGAAACCCAGCCGTCAGTAAGCTAGCGCCTGCGCGCGGCGCAGAACCTCGCGTGCCTGGTGGGAATGCAGGGCGTCGACCGGGCGGGCATTGGCCACCTGCTCGGTACGTCCGTCGGCGGTGATCGTCAGCGACTCGTCCGGGGTGAACAACCAGCGCACGATCTCGGTGTCGCGGTAACCGCCGTCGCGCAGCACCACCAGCAGGCCGGGCAGATGCTTGACCACGTGGCCCTTGTCATCGAAGAAGATCTGCGGCACCACCATGACGCGGTCGCGGCGCACGGCGATCAACTGGCCGTCTCGCAATTGTTGATGCACCTTGGTGACCGGGATGCCGAGCAAACCCGACACGGTCGGTAGGTCGTAGACGGGCTCGTCGGGGTCCAAGACATCATCGGCGACCGGAATGCTGCTCACCGCACTGATTCTAGGACCACGGCCGCAACTCGTAACATGTGTCCGGTGGAGCAGCAATCGGATCCACTCGTCGGCACCATGCTCGACGGGCGCTATCGCGTGGACACCACCATCGCCACCGGTGGCATGTCCACGGTCTACCGCGGCCTCGACGTCCGCCTGGACCGCCCCGTGGCGCTGAAGGTGATGGACTCCCGCTACAGCGGCGACAGCCACTTCCTGACCCGGTTCGGGAGGGAGGCCAAGGCCGTGGCCCGGTTGAAGGATCCTGGGCTGGTCGCGGTCTACGACCAGGGCGGCGGAGGCTCCGGAACGTTCCATCAACCGCCGTTCCTCGTCATGGAACTCATCGAGGGCGGCACGCTGCGCGAGCTGCTGGCCGAACGCGGCCCGATGCCCCCGCACGCGGTCGCCGCCGTGCTGGCTCCGGTACTCGGCGGGCTCGCAGTCGCACACCGCGCCGGCCTCGTGCACCGCGACATCAAGCCCGAGAACGTCCTGATCTCCGACGACGGCGAGGTCAAGATCGCCGATTTCGGTCTGGTGCGCGCCGTCGCCGAGGCCAAGATCACCTCGACCAGCGTGATCCTGGGGACCGCGGCCTACCTGTCCCCCGAGCAGGTCAGTACCGGCGACGCCGATCCGCGCAGCGACGTGTACGCCGTCGGCATCCTCACCTACGAACTGCTCACGGGAGTCACCCCGTTCACCGGAGACTCTGCGCTCACCGTGGCATACCAGCGCATGGACAACGATGTACCGGCGCCGAGCTTGGTAATTGCAGGGGTGCCAACGCAATTCGACCAGTTCGTGCGCCGGGCCACCGCACGCGATCCGGGTCAGCGCTTCGCCGACGCCGACGAGATGCGGGCGGAACTGACCGAGATCGTCGACGACCTCGGGCTGCCGGCATTCCGGGTGCCCGCACCGCAACATTCGGCGCAGCACCTGGCCGCTACCCGCGTGCATGACCTCGGTGACGCTCACGCCGGTCGGGCGGAGAGCGCCACCGTCGTGACGGCCGCACCGCCGCCCCCGCCGGTGGCTCCACCGGTCGCCCCCGCACCGCGCCAACCCACCCGCGAGATCACCCGCGACCAGCACGACTGGGCACCGATCCCGGCCGGCCCCGAAGACGCCGAATACTCTTTCGAGGCAGGGCAATTCGCCGGCATCGAGATGAGCGAGTTCCACTGGGCCCGGCAGCGCGCCAAACGGGCGCTGGCGTTCTGGGTGATCGCGGTCCTCACCCTCACGGGCCTCGTGGCCGCCGCAGCATGGACGCTGGGCAGCCACGTCGCGGCGCTGCTCTAACCGACAGCGCTAGCCGCGCAGCATCTCCGCGACCAGGAACGCCAACTCCAGACTCTGCTGGGTGTTGAGCCGCGGATCGCACGCGGTCTCGTAGCGGCCGGCCAGATCCGAATCCGAGATGTCCTGCGCCCCACCGAGGCACTCGGTGACGTTCTCACCGGTGATCTCGACGTGGATGCCTCCGGGGTGGGTGCCCAGGGTGTTGTGCACCTCGAAGAACCCCTGCACCTCGTCGACGATGCGATCGAAGTGGCGGGTCTTGTACCCGGTCGACGACTCGTGGGTGTTGCCGTGCATCGGGTCGCACTGCCAGATCACCTGATGGCCGGTGGCCTGGACCTTCTCGATGATCGGCGGCAGCAGATCGCGCACCTTGTTGTTGCCCATGCGCGTCACCAGGGTCAGCCGGCCGGCCTCGTTGTTCGGATCCAGCCGCTCGACGTACTCGACGGCCATCTCCGGCGTAGTGGTCGGCCCCAGCTTGATCCCGATCGGGTTGGCGATCACCTCGGCCAGAGCCACATGGGCACCGTCGAGCTGACGCGTACGCTCACCGATCCACAGGTAGTGCGCGGACTGGTTGTACAGCTTGGGCGGCCCGTCCGGGTTCTCCGCGGGATCGGCCAGCCGCAGCATCGCGCGCTCGTAGTCGATCACCAGTGCCTCGTGGCTGGCGAAGATATCGGCGGTCTGCAGATTACGGTCGGCCACCCCGCAGGCGGACATGAACTTCAGGCCCCGGTCGATCTCCCCGGCCAGCGCCTCGTATCGGGCACCGGCGGGCGAGGTCCGGACGAACTCGCGGTTCCAGTTGTGCACGAGGTGCAGCGACGCCAGGCCGGACGAGGTCAGCGCGCGCACCAGGTTCATCGCGGCGCTGGCATTGGCGTATGCCCGCACCAACCGCGACGGATCATGCTCGCGCACCGCAGCATCGGGAGCGAAGCCGTTGACCATGTCACCGCGGTAGGACTTCAGGCCGAGCGCGTCGAGATCCGCCGACCGCGGCTTGGCGTACTGACCGGCGATGCGGGCCACCTTGACCACCGGCATGCTGGCGCCGTAGGTCAGCACCACCGCCATCTGCAGCAGGGTGCGGATGTTGGCCCGGATGTGCGGCTCGGTGTTGTCGACGAACGTCTCGGCGCAGTCGCCACCCTGCAGCAGGAAGGCCTCGCCGCGGGCGACGTCGGCCAGCAGACTCTTGAGCTTCTCGATCTCCGACGGCACGGTGACCGGAGGCACGCTCTCCAGCACGGTACGCATGGCCTTGGCCGCGTCCGGGTCCCAGCTGGGCTGCTGAACGGCCGGCTTGGCCAGCGCCGCATCGAGCCGTTGACGCAGCTCGTCGGTCAGCGGAGGCAGTGGCGGCAGCTGGTCGATGGGGATGTCGACGGTCCAGTTCACCCGTTCATGGTAGCCGCCGGTGAACGGCCGTTTTCAGGGCTTTGTCACCCGGGTTGCCGCGCCGGCCTGAGCCCCTCACCCGTCATCAGCTGGAAACGGTGCAGATTGTGCCGTGCGTCGACGAGCGCGTCGTGCGCATCGGTCGGTCGCGCCGGCATCCGTGGCGAACCGCGTTCCTCCCAGAACTGGCGCAGCTCGCGGGTGAACCGCGGCATCGCCGGAGGCAGGTCGGTCATCGGCCCCCACAGCTGACACAGCACCACGTGGTCATAGGCGCCCACCCAGGCCCACAACTCGATCGGTTCATCACCGTCGATGTCGAAGAAATCCTCCAGCTCCGACCGGATCTGCCGCCGGGACCGCCACAGCTTCGACGACGGCGACGGCAGCTTGGGCAATACGTGTTTGCGCACCCACCGACCGGCCCGGTCCGGATTGAATTCCGTCGAGATCGCGTAGTACTCACGGCCGTCCTCGGCGGCCACGCCGATCGAGATCAGGTCGATGGTGTGACCGTCGTCGATGAACTCGGTGTCGTAGAAGTAGCGCATCAACCAATCCGTCCTGCCCGCTCGTCCGTCTTCGCCGCCGCGGTCGACACCGGTGCGGGGGCCGCGTGGATCTCGCGATCCAGTTGCGCATCGACGGTGGCGTCGTCGGGGAACTTCGGCATCCCGGTGATCGCGTCCTGCAACCACAGCTTGGCCTGCACCACGGGCCGGCGCAGCCAGCGCTCCCGCTCCAATGCACGGTGCATCTTGCGCGGATGGCCGGTGTAGCGCCAGCGCGCCCACGGTGCATGCGGCCGCGACAGCCGAACCGCCCCCACGAACAACAACGGGGTAATGAACATGCCCACCAATCCAGTCCACACCTTGCCTTTGAGCAGAACCACCACCGCCAGCAGCAGGGTCAGCACCGCCACCCCGACCACGAGCGCGCGCATGGCCGCCGACTGGTCCTCGCGCCAGATACCGATATCAAAGAATGACAGCGGATTGAAACCCAGGATCAACAACCCCGCCACCGCGACCGCGGCGAACACCGCATCCACCGACGTGCGGCCGTCCTCGGCCCAGTACACGTCGGACAGATGCAGGATCAGCGCGAACTCGTCGAGCACCAGGGCCGCCCCGATTCCGAAGAACACCGCAGCCACCGTGAACTCGGCTACACCGCCGTTGACCGCGAGCGTCACCATCGTCACGCCCGACACCAGCACCAGCACCACACCGATCACCATGTGGTGGATGTGTACGGAACCATGTCCCATGTTGCGGGGCTGCCACCACCTTGGCGGGCGTTCGCTGCCGGCATTGCGGCGGATGTAACGCACCACGATGCGGGTCACGAAGAACGTGAGAATGAACGCCACCAGGCAGCACAGCAGCGGCAGGCGATCGCGCGTGAGGAATTCGAGGTGAACGGTCGCGTGCACGGACAGAGAACTTACGCCGACCTGCGCGCGTCGCGAGTGCGGATGCGCCCTCTGCGGGTTGCCCCCGATAGTCTGTTGAGGACATGAGTAAGCGGCAGTCGCCCGGCGGGGCTGGTTGGGCACCGACGATCGGGTGGCGGCTTTTTCAGTTGCTCACAGCGGCCGGGTTGATCCTGGTCGGCTGGAAGCTTCTGGGGCACGTGCCCTATCGCATCGACATCGACGTCTATCGGATGGGCGGGCGGGCTTGGCTGGACAACCAGCCGCTGTACGCCGACGGCGCCATTTTCCACACCCAGGGCGGTCTCGACCTGCCGTTCACCTATCCCCCGCTCGCGGCGATCATGTTCGCCCCGTTCGCCTGGCTCTCGTTACCGGCGGCGAGCGTGGCGATCACGGCCACCACACTGGTGCTGCTGATCGTCTCGATGGTGATCGTGCTGACCCGGCTGAACGTCTGGCCCGACACGGCCATCACCTCCGAGCCCGCCTGGCTGCGGCGCTGCTGGCTGGCCGCCGCGCTCGTGGCGCCCGCGGTCATCTGGCTGGAGCCGATCCGGTCGAACTTCGAGTTCGGGCAGATCAACGTGGTGCTGATGACGCTCGTGGTCGCCGACTGCGTTCCGCGCCGCGCGCCGTGGCCGCGCGGCGTGCTGCTGGGTTTGGCGATCGCACTCAAACTCACCCCCGCGGTGTTCCTGCTGTATTTCCTGTTGCGGCGCGACGCCCGCACGCTGCTGCGGACCGCCGCGGCTGCGGTGGTGGCGACGCTGGCCGGGTTTGTCCTGGCCTGGACGGACTCGATCGAGTACTGGACCGAGACGGTGCGCAACACCGACCGGATCGGTACGGCCACGCTGAACACCAACCAGAACATCGCAGGCACGTTGGCCCGGCTCGGCCTGTCCGAGGGGCCGCGGTTCGCCTTGTGGGTGGTGGCCTGCTTCGCGGTGTTGGCACTCACGGTGTGGGCGGCGCGACGGGTCCTACGCTCGGGCGCCGATGAGGCCCCGGTGGTCGCACTGATCTGCGTCGCGATGTTCGGCCTGGTCGTGTCACCGGTGTCGTGGTCGCATCACTGGGTCTGGACTCTGCCGACCCTGTTGGTGACCGGTGTGCTCGCCTACCGGATGCACAGGGTCCCCCTGGCCGCGCTGTCGCTGGCCCTGGTGACCCTGATCGGACTCGCCCTGATGGTGTGGACGCCCATCGCATTGTTGACGCCCCACCACGAGACCGCCGCGTCGCTGATGCGGCAGCTGGCCGGTGACGCCTACCTGTGGTGGGCCCTCGCGGTCATCGCGGTCATCGGCTTCGCGTGCGCCACGCGGGCGGGCCAGGCCACCGCTGAGCCGGCCGCCCCGCTGGTCCGGTTGACCGGGGGCGAAGCGGCCTAACCCGCTGCGGCGTGCGGAAGTCGGGACGCCGGCTTGGTGGCGTCGACCGGCTGACCGTTGGTCGGCTGCGCGCTCTCCTTGATGGCGGCGGCGTAGATGTCGACATACTCCTGACCGGAGAGATCCATCAGGTCGTACATGACCTCGTCGATCACGGCGCGCTCGATGAAGCGGTTGCCGGCCAGACCGTCGAACCGGCTGAAGTCCATGGGCTTGCCGAACCGGACCTCGACCCGGCCGAACCGCAGCCCTTTCGATCCCGGCGGGTTCACCACGTCGGTGCCGACCATGGCCACCGGGATCACCGGCACGCCGGTCTCAAGGGCCAGCCGGGCCAGTCCGGTCTTGCCCTTGTACAGGCGGCCGTCGGGTGAGCGGGTGCCTTCGGGATACATGCCGAGCAGCTTGCCCTCGCCGAGGATGCGGGTCGCGGTGGTCAGGGCGGCCTGCGCGGAATCCGCGTCGGTGCGGTCGATCGGCACCTGGCCGACGACGGTGTAAAACCAGGCCAGGAACCGGCCCTTGATCCCGGTGCCGGTGAAGTACTCCTGCTTGGCCAGGAAGGTGATGCGGCGGTTGACCACGAGCGGCAGGTAGAAGCTGTCCATCACCGCCAGGTGGTTACTGGCCAGAATGGCCGGACCGTCGGTCGGAACATGTTCCAGCCCAGTGATTTTCGGCCGGCCGAGGAGGGCCAGCAAGGGGCCCAACAGGATGTACTTGAACAGCCAATACCACATGGACCCTCCACCTTGTGCGCACCGCGCAATGCTCTGCGACAACTGTACCCAGGCCATGTTGTGGCTACCACATCAAGCCCTGAATGCCCGCTGAGTCTCAGCGGTGCAGCAAACTGCTCAGCCTGCTCAATCTTCTACGGTGACCGGGATGTGCTGGTAGCGGCCGGGAGGCGGCGGGGGCGGGTTATCGTCGGGCGGCGGCACGTCCGGTCCCCCGTCGGGTGACGGGCTACCTCCCGCGACACCGCTATCCCCGTCGTCGCCTCGTTCATCGTCGAGGACGGCCCGGATCACCGTCAGCAGAGCCACGCTGTGCTCGGCGATGACGGACAGGAGCGGATGCTGCTCGCCGTTGACGACCGCCGCGAGCGCACACACCGGGCACCACACCTGCTGGCACTTGCCCGGGGCGCTGTCGGCCGACCCCGCGAAGTTGGCGGCAGCCAACCGCACCGCCGGATCCAGCCGGTCGAGGATTTCCTGCGCCAATTGCCGCAGCTCCGAACCCAGCTCGGGATGAGACCCCGTCATGCCGGCCACACCTCCGGGTTCGGACGAAAACGTACGGTCAGCTCGCCACCGCGCAGTTGGGCATCCGTCACGATGCACCGACGCAGGACGGAGGCCAACCGCACGCGGCGGCGCATGCCTGCGACGCCGATGATCAAGTCGTCATCGACGCGGCCCAGCGTGAGGCCGGCCGAATCGATCTGCGGCAACTCTAGCCGCAATCGGTACACCGCTTCGAGTCCAGACCCCGACTCCCGATCTACGACGGGCCGCAGCGGTCCCGGCGGCGGTGATCCGTCGCGCCGTCGGGCACTGTCGATCAGCTCGCCCAGCGCCTTGGGACCGATCGGTTCGCCCGGCACGTGCGGTACCAGCACCAGTTGCACGTCGCCGATCGTGGCGTCGAGTTCGTCGAGCACGGTCTGCTGCTCGGCGATCCGCTCGCTGTACCAGTCGAAGGCGGGGTGTGCCGGAAGGTTCTGGTACTCGAACGAATCATCTTGTACCAAAATCTGATTGACGATGATCTCGCCCACCTCGACGCCCATCAGGGCAAGCGATCCCAGGGTCCGGGAGGCCTCGGCGGCCACCACGCGCTCCGGGGTGAGCACCAGATGCGCGCTGACCCGTGAGCCGTCGGTGAGCAAGGTGCCGAGCCGGCGGATACCGGCATCCACCTGTTCGATCAGGGCGACGATGGCCGCACTGACCGCGTCCGGTGAGCCCGACAGTCTGCGGTGCCTCGGCCAGGCCCGCTCCAGATAAAGGCCGAACGTCTCGGGCAGCGTCAGCATCCGCAGTGCATCGGCGGTCGAGGCGCAGTCCACCACGACGTGATCCCAACGCCCGGAATCGGCGAGTTCACCCACCTCGTGCAACCCGAGCACTTCCTGGATTCCCGGAAGCGCCGAAAGTTCCTCTGGGGCAACGTCTCCCAGATCCGACTCGGGGAACCGGGCCGCCAACGGGCCGGCCGTGGAGACCCAGCGCGCACCGAGCAGGGCCAGCGTGTCCAACGCGAGGGCGTCCAGGACACCGCCCATGCCGGTCAGTCCCGTGTCCAGATCGCTGAACACCCGGGTGGGGGCGCGCTCCCCGGTGGGAGCCAGCGCGATCCCGAGGACATCGCCGGTCGAATGCGCCTGATCGGTGGACACGATCAGTACCCGCCGGCCGGCAGCGGCGTCGCGAACCGCGGTGGCTGTCGCCAGCGTCGACTTACCTACGCCGCCCTTGCCGACGAACAGGCTGATCCTCGCAGGAGAAGGTGTGTTCCCATCCGGCGAAGTCACTCAGCCTCGGCTCGTTTCTTGAGGTCCTTGAGCGCCGTGTCGGTGAGCCTGCGCTCCGCCTTGCGCTTTAGCAAGCCGATCATCGGGATGATGAGGTCGACCGACAACTCGTAGGTGACCTCAGTGCCGGATCCCTTGGGCGCCAAGCGGTATGCCCCTTCGAGCGACCGCAGCAACGAACTGGACACCAAGGACCAGGTCACCGAGGTGCGATCAGCGGGCCACACGTAGGCCAGCACCATCGTGTCCTTGAGCACCGCGGCGTCGAGCACCAATCTGGCGGTCTTGGGATTGCCCTGCGCGTCGGTCTCCAGGACCTCGGCTTCCTTGTACTCGGCGACCCATTGCGGATACGAGCCGATATCGGCGATGACATCCATCACCGCCACCGGATCGGCGTCGATGTAGATGGTCTGTGTCGTCTTGTCGGCCACCGCATCGCCCTATCTCCCCGCACGCGGGGTTCCCCTACTTCCCCCGCCCCGCGGGGGTGCTCTGGCTCTCGCCGAGAAATCTACCCTCCCGCAGATAGACCCGGTCAAACACGCCAGACGTCAGGCCAGTCGGGACACCCCGACCGGGCGCGCCGACTCCAGCCGCTGCTTGATCCCGAAGGACATCGCCTTGCCCGCCACGCGGCGCTGGTGGTTCATCTTTGCCAGATCCATGTCGGCCAACTGCTTTGCCGTGGCGCCGGACGGTTCGGCGTGCAGGAAGTAGTGCAGCACCACACCGTCCATCACCTCTTCCAGCCAGACCTCCATGGTGCCGGTCAACGCACCGGTCACATTCCAGCGGTGGCCCTTCTCGGCGCGGTCCTCGACGACCTTGAGCACCAGGTCGGGCCACCACCGCCGCCAGCTGGCGGGGTCGGCGACCGCGGCGCCCACGGCGACCGGATCGGCGCAGACGAATGTCTCGTCGGCGATCTGAATGCTGTTCATCGCGGACAAGCTTCACACATGCGTGATCGTCTGCCTACCGCGGCCGACTAGGCTGACGCGCAAAGCCGGTACCACAAGCCTGGAGGGCAAGATCGTGCGTGAGTCAATGCGGGAGTACAGCGTGCCCGCGTCTTTCACCGTCGCCGAGCATGACAGCATCGTCGCTTCGGTATCCGCGCACGCGGCCGACAGCCCTGACCACGTCATCTTCCGGCGCCTGGTCGACGGCGCGTGGACCGACGTGACCTGCGCCGAAGCGGCCGACCAGATCCGCTCGGTGGCCTTGGGCCTGATCGCCGAGGGGATCCAGGCCGGCGATCGCGTGGCGATCATCTCGGCCACCCGCTACGAGTGGCCGATCATCGACTTCGCGATCCTGTCGGTCGGCGCGGTCACCGTGCCGATCTACGAGACCTCCTCGGCCGAGCAGGTGCGGTTCGTCCTCGACAATTCCGCGGCCAAGATCATCTTCGCCGAGACCGACGCACACGCCGAGACCGTCGAACAGCTGCACGGCCAGCTGCCCGAACTCCGCAAGGTGCTGCGGATCGACGGCACCGGCACCCCCGCGCTGGAGGCCATGGCCGAGGCCGGTAAGTCTGCTGACCCCGCCGAACTCGACAAGCGCCTGGCCGGCATCCGCTCGGCCGATCCGGCCACCCTGATCTACACCTCGGGAACGACCGGCCAGCCCAAGGGCTGCCAGCTGACCCACTCGAACCTGCTCTACGAGATCCGGGGCGCCAAGGCGTGCTTCCCCACCGAGCTGGCCCCGGGCGAGCGGATGCTCGTGTTCCTGCCGCTGGCCCACGTGCTGGCCCGGGCCATCACCATCGCGGCCTTCACCAACAAGGTCACCCTCGGCTTCACCAGCGACATCAAGAACCTGGTCCCGACCTTCGGCGTGTTCAAGCCGACGCTCGTCGTCTCGGTGCCCCGCGTGTTCGAGAAGGTCTACAACACCGCCGAGCAGAACGCCCGCAACGACGGCAAGGGCAAGATCTTCGCGATCGCCGCGGACACGGCGATCGAGTGGAGCAAAGCCCAGGACACCGGCGGTGCAGGTCTGATCCTGCGCGCCAAGCACGCGCTGTTCGACAAGCTGGTCTACGGCAAGCTGCGGGCGGCCCTCGGCGGTGAATGCCGGGCGGCGATCTCCGGCGGCGCACCGCTGGGCGCTCGGCTGGGCCACTTCTATCGCGGTGTGGGCCTGAGCATCTACGAGGGCTACGGCCTCACCGAGACCAGCGCGGCCATCACCGTGAACCGGGTCAACGACCTCAAGGTCGGCTCGGTCGGCAAGCTGATGCCCGGCAACAGCATGCGTATCGCCGAGGACGGTGAGCTGCTGGTCAAGGGCGGCGTGGTGTTCAGCGGTTACTGGGGCAACGAGTCCGAGACCAACGCGGTGTTCTCCGACGGCTGGTTCCACACCGGCGACCTCGGCGCCATCGATGACGACGGTTTCCTGACCATCGTCGGGCGCAAGAAGGAAATCATCGTCACCGCCGGCGGCAAGAACGTCGCCCCCGCGCTGCTCGAGGACCGGCTGCGGGCCCATCCGTTGATCAGCCAGGCCATGGCCGTCGGCGATCAGCAGCCGTTCATCGCCGCGCTCATCACCATCGACCCGGAGGCTTTCCCGGGTTGGAAGCAGCGCAACAGCAAGGACGCCGGCGCCTCGGTCGGCGATCTCGCCGACGATCCGGACCTGCTGGCCGAGATCGACCTGGCGGTCAAGGACGCCAATCAGGCAGTGTCGCATGCCGAGTCAATCCGCAAGTTCCGGATCCTGCCCGTCGACTTCACCGAGGACACTGGTGAGCTGACGCCCACGCTGAAAGTCAAGCGCAAAGTGGTGGCCGAGAAGTTCGCGACCGACATCGCGGCGCTGTACGGCTGAGGCCGGGTACGGCTGAACCGGGCTCAGCCCGACAGCAGCCCGGTCAGCCGGGCGCCCTGCGAGCGCCACTGCCAGTTGTCGACGGCCCAGTGCCGCCCCGCCACACCCATCGCGGCGGCGCGGCCCGGGTCGGCCAGTAGGTCGCCCACTGCCGTCGCCACCGCTGCCACGTCGGTGCCGTCCACGACGGTGCCCGTCTGGCCGTCCAGCACGGTTTCCGGCGCTCCGCCGGAGGTTCCGGCGACCACCGGCACCCCGCATGCCGAGGCCTCCAGGTAGACGATGCCCAGGCCCTCGACGTCCAGCCCCGCGCCGCGAGTACGGCACGGCATGGCGAAGACGTCGGCCATCGCATGGTGCGCGGGCAGTTCCGCACCCGGCACCGCACCGGTGAACAGGACGTCGGCGGCCACATCGTGCGTGCGCACGAGTTGTTCGAGGGTCGGCAGATACGGTCCTCCACCGACGATGACCAGTGCCGCGTCGGAGATGCGACGGCGGATCGCGGGCCAGGCGCGGATGAGCATGTCCTGGCCTTTGCGCGGCACCAGGCGGGACAGGCAGACCACGACGGGGCGTTGGCCCAGCCCGTACCGGGCGCGCAGCTCGGCCCGGGCCACCGGGTCGGGTACGAATCGGTCGGTGTCGACGCCGGGCGACAGGCGTTCCAACGCCGCGTGGGGACCGAACGCCGAGGCGAACCTGCCGCGGGTGTAGCGGCTTATGAACGTCACGACGTCGGCGTCATCTCCGATGCGGCGCAGGGCACTCCGCGCCACCGGCAGCATCGACCAGCCGACCTCGTGACCGTGGGTGCTGGCCACCACGCGGGTGGCTCCGGCACGTCGGGCCAGCGGGCCCAGCAGCGCCAACGGGGCGGCCGCACCGAACCACACCGTCTCGATGTCGTGCTCGGCGATCAACCGCTGCATGCGCGTCGCCACCATCGGTTCGGGGATCATCAGCGTGGTCGGATGCCGCACCACCTGGTATCCGGCGGCCGCGTCGTAGTCGGCGCTGCCCTTCCACTTCGGCGCATACACCGTCAGCTGGTGCGAACCATCGCGGATCAACTCGCCGACGAACGCCTCCAGGTATGACTGGATCCCGCCGCGACGCGGTGGAAAGTCGTTGGTGACCAGCAAAACCCGCGTCATCGCGCTATCCCCGCCCGTTTGCCGTCCATCGGCGACAGGCTATCCGGTCAGCCAACGGTGCCAACCGGCAACTACGGCATCGAGGTCGGCGCCAAGGGTTTCCCGGAGCGCAGTGGCCACATCCGGGTGGCCGGGTTGGCAGGCGCGCAGGTACAGCTCACGCAGCTTGCCGACGCCGTAGGCGTCGGCGACATAACGGCTGAACCACCATGCCCGGTCGTAGGCCAGACTGCGGGCGGCGCCGGGTGTGTCGAGATCGGAATCGGTGGGCAACTGGGCCAGTTCGCCCGCCCGGGACGGACCGGGTACCGGCGCGGGTGGTCTTCCGACGTAGTCCGCCACTCCCTCGGTGAGCCAGCGAGGCGCGTCGGAAGCGGTCCGCGCGCGCGCCGCATAATGGAACAGCTCATGGCGCAACACGATTCGTAACGCCGCCGGGCTCATGCCGGCAGCCCCGGGGGCGAACATGATTCGCTGCCTGGTGGTGGTCGCGGCGATGTCGGCCGCTCCGCCGGCCAGCACCCGGAACTGTTCATCGGAGCCTGCGACTGCGATCTCGATGTCGCGTGGCCAGTCCGGGCCCCAGAACGCGGTCACCGCGGCGGCAGCCGCACCGAGTTCGGGGCCGAGCCGGTCCAGTAGGGCCGAAGATTGCGGCCCCCCGAGGGCCAGCAGCAGAGCGGTGCGCCCGTCGGGCAGCACCATCGAGGTGACGGGCTCCGGCGGCGCCGAGACGGCAGGAGACGAGGTGACTTGCGGCGGCGCAGCCGGCAGCGACGGCGAGGGTGACCCGGACCGCCAGAGCAGCGCGGTCGCCAACGCCAGCTCCACCAGCAGGACCGCTACCAGCAGACGCCTGCGGGCGTTCAGGGTGAAACCGCTGTCGGAATTCTCAGTACCGACGGACGTTGTAGATCGGCGCATTATTGACCGGGGCGACCCTGACCGGGGTGCCGTAGGTCGATGCGTGCACCATCATTCCGTCACCGATGTAGATGCCCACGTGGGAGGCGTCGGAGTAATAGGTCACCACGTCACCCGGCTGCATCGAATCTGCCGAGACGGGCTGACCGCCGCGGGCCATGGCCTGGCTCGAATGCGGCAGCGAGATGCCGGCGTGCTGGAACGCCCACATCACCAGACCCGAGCAGTCGAAGGAGCTGGGACCGGCCGCGCCCCAGGAGTACGGCGAGCCGATGCGGCTCAGCGCGGCCTGGATGACGGTGCCGGAATGTCCGTCGCCGCCACCCGGGAGTGCGCCTTCCGGCGGAGCGACGTCACCGGGCGGAATGCCGTTCGGCGGATCGGCCAACACGGCGGGATCCTGCGCCGGCGGCAACGCCTCGGGGGCGGGCACCGGCGGGGTCGGCGGCAGGGCGTTCATCGCTTCCCGCTGGGCCGGACTCAAGGCCTGGTACTGCGACTTCACGATCGCGATCTGTACCTGCAGCTGGCTTTGCTTGGATTGCAGATCGGCGCGCACCGCGGCAGCCTGCTCGGCGGCGGTCTTGGCGTCGGCGGCCGATTTCGCCGACTCACGCTCGGCCACCGCGGCCTTCTCGCCCACCGAACGGAAGTTCTTCATCTGCGCCGACATCTCGGTCGCCATCACCCGCTGCACGGCGAGCTGCTCGATCAGCTGCTGCGGTGAGCCTGCCGTCAGGATGGCGTCGACGCCGGAGGTGCGGCCGCCCATGTACTGGGCCGCAGCTACTTTGTTGACCGAAGTCTGAAAGGTTGCCAGCTGCGATTTGGCCTCGTCGACCGTCGCGGCGTCTTCGGCGTGCTTGCGCTCCGCAGTCTCTTGTGCGGCAACCTTGTTGTTCAGGTCGAGCTGCGCCGAGTGCATGGCCTCGGTGGTCTGCTCCGCCTGACGGGACAACTCGTTGAGCTTTGCCATCGCATCGTCGGCGGGATCGGCCTGCGAACTCGCGGCCATCAATCCGGATATCAAGGTCAAGCTCGCTATAGCACCTACAACGGGTCGCTTGAAACGACTTGTGGGCCGGTGCGCGCGCTCGTGCCTCAAGTTTTTGTCCTCACAACTGGCGATGGCGAGCCGCCTCGAACTGCTCTTAGGTCTCAGATAGGTTACGAAACGGCATCGGCCTTGTCCAACAGAAGCTGCAAATTTAACAGCCCACCCGGAATATTTTCCTGTGCACGAAGCGCTGCGTGTCGTCAGGCGACTCCAGATCTGCCGTTCCGGTGAATGGGCACCAGCCGCAGCCGCGGCGCAAGGCCCACGTCAGCGAGCACTTCCAGCGCCTGACGCTCGTCATCCAGCAAAGTTTCGGGAACCCCGAGCAGAACACTGACGACGCAGTCCTGGCAGCCGGGCCCGCGTACCGCGCAATCGTCGCAGTCGATGGTCACGCTGCCGATGTCGGGCTCATGGGGGTAGGGCTCGTCGGCGTAGAACCAGTCGTCCTGGCGTACTCCGCTCATCTTGACCGTCCTCTCGATCGGTGTTGGGCGCACGCTATCGGGACGGACCGACAAGTAGCGGCGCGCCGATACGGGGCGACACGCGGACAGCCGGCGTCAGATTGTCGGGGGCAGTGCCTACCGTCATCGACATGGGCCAGCGCAAGATCGCCGATGCCGAGCAGCTGGCCTTCGGCTTCGGCTCGGACGGCGCCATGGACGCCCTCTCCCTCGCCGACACCACCTTCGTGGTGGTCGACCTGGAGACCACCGGGGGCCGGGCCACCGCGAAGACACCGGGCGCCGGCTACGACGCCATCACCGAGATCGGCGCGGTCAAGATCCGCGGCGGCGAGGTGCTCGGCGAGTTGGCGACGCTCGTCGACCCCGGCCGAACCATCCCACCGCAGATCGTCGAGCTCACCGGGATCACCACGGCGATGGTGCGCGATGCGCCGAAGATCGACAGCGTCCTCCCCATGTTTCTGGAGTTCTCCCGAGGTGCGGTGCTGGTCGCCCACAACGCCGGCTTCGACATCGGCTTCCTACGGGCGGCGGCCCAACGGGCGGAGCTCGGCTGGCCGCGGCCTCCGGTGCTGTGCACGGTCAAACTCGCCCGCCGCGTTCTCACCCGGGACGAGGCGCCCAGCGTGAAACTGTCGGCCCTGGCCCGCCTGTTCGGGGCGTCCACGACACCGACCCACCGCGCCCTCGACGATGCCCGTGCCACCGTCGACGTCCTGCACGGGCTGATCGAGCGGGTCGGCAACCAGGGCATCCACACCTTCGCCGACCTGAAGAACTATCTGCCGGACGTCACACCGGCCCAGCGGCGCAACCGCTCACTGGCCGACCGGCTGCCCAACCGCCCCGGCGTATATCTGTTCCGCGGGCCCTCCGACGAGGTGCTCTACGTGGGCACCGCAGTCGATCTGCGGCGGCGGGTCCGCCAGTACTTCACCGGTGCCGACCCGCGGACCCGGATGAAGGAGATGGCCTCGCTGGCGCGCGTCGTCGACCATGTCGAATGCGCCCACGATCTGGAGGCCGGGGTCCGCGAGCTCCGATTGCTCGCGGCGCACGCACCGCCGTACAACCGGCGCTCCAAACACCCGCAGCGGTGGTGGTGGGTGGCCCTCACCGACGAGGCCTTCCCACGACTGTCGGCGGTGCGAAACCCTGGGCACCGCACCGCTTTCGGACCGTTCTCGGCCAGGTCCGACGCAATCCAGTCGGCGGCGCTGCTGGCCCGGTTCACCGGGGTGCGCACCTGCACGGCCCGCTTCGGCGCGGCAGCCACGCACCGCTGTCCCGAGGTCGAACTCTCCCCGTGCCCGGCGCCGCAGGACGCCGGGGCCGCGCAGTACGCGGCGTCGGTGCAACGTGCCACGGCACTGATCGACGGCACCGACCACAGTGCGCTGGCGGCCACGCTCACCCATATCGGCGAGGTCGCGACAGCCCGCCGGTACGAGACCGCGGCCCGGTTGCGCGATCACGCGGCGGTCGCCATCGAGGCACTGTGGCGGGGGCAGCGGTTACGCGCCCTGACCGATCTCCCCGAACTCGTGGCCGCCCGCTCCGACGGCAACGGTGGCTGGCATTTCGCGGTGATCCGCCATGGCCAACTGGCCGGCGCGGGAACGGCCGCGCGCGGGGTTCCGCCGATGCCGGTGGTCGACGCGATCTGTGCTGCCGCACAGGTGATCCTGCCCACCGCAACACCTTTGGGTGGCGCGCTCGTTGAGGAGACCGCGCTCATCGCCCGCTGGCTGGCGGCACCCGGGGTCCGCATCGTGCGTACCGATACCGGGTACGCGACGCCGATCGGGGCGGCGGGTCGCTACGCACCGTGGGCCGCCACCGCGCGCTCGGCCCGCCTGGCCGCGGCCCAGCAGCAGAACTCAGAACTGCAGGCTGAACCGCACCCAACGCGCGAGCAGTTGTTCGGCCGCGCCCGAGTCGATCGCCTCGACGGCCCGCTCCAGACCGGCCTCCCACGCCGGCACCCACTTGGCGTCGCTGGCTAGCCCGGCATGGGCGACCATGGCGCCCGCCGCATTGAGCACCACCGCGTCACGCACCGGGCCCTTGGCGCCGCCCAGCACGGCCCGCGCCTCGGCGGCGTTGGCGGTGGCGTCACCGCCCACCAACTCCCTGATGTCCGCGCGCTTGAATCCGAAGGCCGCCGGGTCGAACTTCAGCCGGTCCACCGTCCCGGCCTGGACGCGCCAGATGGTGCTGGTGGTCGTCGTGGTGAGCTCGTCGAGACCGTCGTCGCCATGCACCACAAGCACACTGGAACCACGGGCGGCGTAGACCCCGGCCATCACCTCGGCCAGGTCGTCGAATGCGCAGCCGATCAGCCCGGCGCGCGGCCCGGCCGGATTGGTGAGTGGCCCGAGCAGATTGAAGACCGTGGGAACCCCGATCTCCCGGCGCACCACCGAGGCGTGCCGATACGACGGGTGGAACTGCGGCGCGAAGGCGAACCCGATGCCCACCTCGGCGACACTGCGCGCCACCTCGTCCGGGCCCAGGTCGATGCGCACCCCGAGGGCCTCCAAGGTGTCCGCACCACCCGACAGTGACGACGCCGCCCGGTTGCCGTGTTTGATCACCGGTACGCCGCAGGCCGCCACCACGATGGCCGCCATGGTCGACAGGTTCACCGTGTTGGCGCCGTCGCCACCGGTCCCCACGATGTCGACGGTCTCGTGACCGATCTGATCCGTCGGCACCCGACGCGCATGCGACAGCATGATGTCGGCCAGCTCCCCGACCTCCGCCGAGGTAGGTCGCTTCATCTTCATCGCCACCGCGAAGCCGGCGATCTGCGCCGGGGTCGCGACCCCGGTCATGATCTGGTCCATGGCCCAACCCGCGTAACCGTTGGGCAGGCTCTGCTCGGTGGTCAGGCGCCCGAGAATGAGCGGCCACGACGGTGCCGCCACAGAGCCGGACGACGATGCGGATAGCGGTGAAGATGCAGGAGCCACCGCCGAATGCTATCGCCCGGGCGGGACTCGACTCCGGGGCGAGGGGAACCCAACGCGACACGAATCCGACCAATTGCTCGACCCGGGTGGAGTTCGACAACTACAAAGCGTCATACTTGCGGATGTGACGAGCGCTGTAGGTACCTCGGGAACGGCAATAACGTCGCGCGTTCATTCGCTGAACAGACCGAACATGGTCAGTGTCGGCACCATCGTGTGGCTTTCCAGTGAACTCATGTTCTTTGCTGG
The DNA here is from genome assembly GCF_002102345.1 of Mycolicibacterium peregrinum. Lineage (GTDB taxonomy): Bacteria > Actinomycetota > Actinomycetes > Mycobacteriales > Mycobacteriaceae > Mycobacterium > Mycobacterium peregrinum. The sequence continues at coordinate 19,474 of NZ_LQPP01000034.1, read as the reverse complement.
ACTCTTCGCGATGTATTTCACCGCGCGCGCCCAAGCCGGTGGCGACTGGCCGCCCGAGCCGACCGAACTCAATTTGGCCCTTGCTGTTCCGGTGACGCTGGTTCTGATCGCGTCATCCTTCACCTGCCAGATGGGCGTGTTCGCCGCCGAGCGCGGCGACGTGTTCGGGCTGCGCCGGTGGTATGTGATCACGTTCCTGATGGGCCTGTTCTTCGTACTGGGCCAGGGATACGAGTACATCCACCTGGTCGAGCACGGCACCACCATCCCGGGCAGTGCCTATGGATCGGTCTTCTATCTCGCGACCGGTTTCCACGGCCTGCACGTCATCGGCGGACTTGTTGCGTTCATCTTGCTGCTGGCCCGCACCAAGATGAGTAAATTCACGCCCGCGCAGGCCACCGCGGCGATCGTCGTCTCGTACTACTGGCACTTCGTCGACATCGTCTGGATTGCGCTGTTCGCCACCATCTACTTCGTCCGCTGATCGGCCGGCCGATGTTCGATTCGATGAGAAGGGGTTCGATGACCAGCAAGTCGCGCCGACGACTGCGCCGACGACTGTCAGCAGGTCTCCTGCTGTTGGTCGGCCTGTCAGTCGCAGGTGGTGTTGCGGCCACGCTGACACCCACACCGCAGGTCGCAGTCGCCGACGAATCTCAGTCGGCTCTGCTGCGCACCGGTAAGCAACTGTTCGACACGTCGTGCGTTTCGTGCCACGGTGCCAACCTGCAGGGTGTGCCCGATCGTGGGCCCAGCCTGATCGGCACCGGCGAGGCCGCGGTGTACTTCCAGGTGTCGACCGGTCGTATGCCCGCGATGCGCGGTGAGGCCCAGGCACCGTCCAAGCCCGAGCACTTCGACGAGAACCAGATCGACGCTCTCGGCGCCTTTGTTCAGGCCAACGGCGGCGGCCCGACCGTGATCCGCGACGAGCACGGCGGCGTGGCCCAGGAATCGCTGATCGGGACCAACGTGGCCCGCGGTGGCGACCTGTTCCGGCTGAACTGCGCGTCCTGCCACAACTTCACCGGCAAGGGCGGCGCGCTGTCCTCCGGTAAGTACGCGCCGGACCTCGGTGAGACCGAGCCGGCACAGATCTACACCGCGATGCAGACCGGGCCGCAGAACATGCCCAAGTTCTCCGACCGGCAGCTGTCGCCGGAAGAGAAGCGCGACATCGTCGCCTACGTCCGTGAGTCGGCTCAGACGCCCAGCTACGGCGGATACGGGCTCGGCGGCTTCGGCCCCGCGCCCGAGGGCATGGCGATGTGGATTATCGGAATGGTCGCCGCTATCGGCGTGGCAATGTGGATCGGGGCACGAGCATGACCGACAACACCCCGAAGATTCCGTCCGACGCCGAACTGGCCGAGATGTCGCGTGAGGAGCTCGTCGAGCTCGGCGGCAAGATCGACGGTGTCGAGACCATCTTCAAGGAGCCCCGCTGGCCGGTCCCCGGCACCAAGGCCGAGAAGCGCACCGAGCGGCTGGTCGCGTACTGGCTTCTGCTCGGCGGCATTTCGGGCCTGGCCCTGCTCCTGATCTTCCTGTTCTGGCCGTGGGAGTACCAGCCCTTCGGTTCGGAGGGCGAGTTCCTCTACTCACTGGCCACCCCGCTGTACGGCCTGACCTTCGGCTTGTCGATCCTGGCGATCGGCATCGGCGCGGTGCTGTTCCAGAAGAAGTTCATCCCCGAGGAGATCTCGGTCCAGGACCGCCACGACGGACGTTCCCCCGAGATCGCCCGCAAGACCATCGCGGCCAACCTGACCGACGCCCTTGAGGGCTCGACCGTCAAGCGCCGCAAGCTCATCGGCTTGTCGCTGGGCATCGGCCTCGGCGCATTCGGGGCCGGCACCCTGGTGGCCTTCATCGGCGGTTTGATCAAGAACCCGTGGAAGCCCGTGGTGCCCACCGCGGAAGGCAAGAAGGCCGTGTTGTGGACCTCGGGGTGGACGCCCCGATTCCACGGCGAGACCATCTACCTGGCTCGCGCGACCGGACGTCCCGGTTCGTCGCCGTTCGTCAAGATGCGGCCGGAGGATCTCGACGCCGGTGGCATGGAGACGGTCTTCCCCTGGCGCGAGTCTGACGGCGACGGCACCACCGTCGAGTCCGAGCACCACCTCACCGAGATCTCGATGGGTGTGCGTAACCCGGTCATGTTGATCCGCATCAAGCCGGCCGACATGCCCCGCGTGGTCAAGCGAAAAGGCCAGGAGAGCTTCAACTTTGGTGAGCTGTTCGCGTACACCAAGGTCTGCTCGCACCTGGGCTGCCCCTCGTCGCTGTACGAGCAGCAGACCTACCGCATCCTGTGCCCGTGCCACCAGTCGCAGTTCGACGCGTTGCACTTCGCCAAGCCCATATTCGGTCCGGCTGCGCGCGCGTTGGCGCAGCTGCCCATCACCATCGACAAAGACGGCTACCTGGTCGCCAACGGCGACTTCGTCGAGCCCGTCGGACCGGCATTCTGGGAGCGCAAATCATGAGCCCTGACCTTGCCAAGATCGCTGCCGCACAGGGCGATGCGATCGATTCCCGTTACCACCCCTCTGCGGCGGTGCGCCGGCAGCTGAACAAGGTGTTCCCCACCCACTGGTCCTTCCTGCTGGGTGAGATCGCGCTGTACAGCTTCATCGTGCTGCTGATCACCGGTGTCTGGCTGACGCTGTTCTTCGATCCGTCGATGGCACACGTCACCTACGACGGTGTGTACCAACCGCTTCGTGGCGTTCAGATGTCGCGGGCCTACGAGTCCGCACTCGACATCAGCTTCGAGGTCCGCGGCGGTCTGTTCGTCCGCCAGATCCACCACTGGGCCGCACTGATGTTCGCCGCGTCGATCATGGTGCACATGGCGCGCATCTTCTTCACCGGTGCGTTCCGCCGCCCGCGTGAGGCCAACTGGGTGATCGGCTCGCTGCTGCTCATCCTGGCGATGTTCGAGGGTTACTTCGGCTACTCGCTGCCCGACGATCTGCTGTCCGGTATCGGTCTTCGTGCCGCGCTCTCGTCGATCACCCTGGGCATGCCGATCATCGGAACCTGGCTGCACTGGGCGCTGTTCGGCGGGGACTTCCCCGGCGAGATCCTGATCCCGCGCCTGTACGCGCTGCACATCCTTCTGATCCCGGGCATCATCCTGGCCCTGATCGGCGCGCACATGGCACTGGTGTGGTTCCAGAAGCACACCCAGTTCCCCGGCCCCGGCCGCACCGAGCACAATGTGGTCGGCGTTCGCGTCATGCCCGTGTTCGCGGTGAAGTCGGGTGCGTTCTTCGCGATGATCACCGGTGTGCTCGGCCTCATGGGCGGCCTGCTGACGATCAACCCGATCTGGAACCTGGGTCCCTACAAGCCGTCTCAGATCTCGGCGGGTAGCCAGCCCGACTTCTACATGATGTGGACCGAAGGCCTGGCGCGTATCTGGCCGGCCTGGGAGTTCTACCCCTTCGGCCACACCATCCCCGCGGTGGTCTGGGTCGCGTTGATCATGGGCGGTGTGTTCGGCCTGCTGATCGCCTACCCGTTCATCGAGCGGAAGGTCACCGGCGACGACGCCCACCACAACTTGCTGCAGCGTCCGCGTGACGTGCCGGTGCGTACCGCGATCGGTGCCATGGCGATCGCGTTCTACATGGTGCTGACCCTGGCCGCGATGAACGACATCATCGCGCTCAAGTTCCACATCTCGCTGAACGCGACCACGTGGATCGGCCGTATCGGCATGGTCGTGCTGCCGGGCATCGTGTACTTCATCGCCTACCGGTGGGCAATCTCGTTGCAGCGCAGCGACCGTGCGGTGCTGGAGCACGGCATCGAGACCGGCATCATCAAGCGCCTGCCGCACGGTGCCTACGTCGAGCTGCACCAGCCGCTGGGACCGGTCGACGACCACGGCCACCCGATTCCGCTGGAGTACCAGGGTGCTGCCCTGCCGAAGCGGATGAACAAGCTCGGGTCGGCCGGTTCGCCGGGCACCGGCAGTTTCCTGTTCGCCGATCCGGCGGTCGAGCACGATGCGCTCACCGAGGCCGCTCATGCCTCCGAGCACAAGGCCCTGACCGCTCTGCGCGAACAGCAGGAGCGAAATGGCAACGGGGAGACCAACGGTCACCACTGACCACTCCCCTACCCCGAACAATCGCCGCAGCCTCTCGAAAGAGGTTGCGGCGATTGTTTTATGTGCGGAGGTACGGAGCAGGCGACGACGAGCGCTACGGCCAGGTGCCCTTGGGACCTGACCGGGGCGCCGGCCCGGCGGGCGGGTGCGTCGTCTGCAGTGCAGCCCCTGGAACTGGCGTGTTCTGCAGCGCACCGAGGCACAGGCCCAGACGCCCAGGGAGGCAAGGGATGTTGCCTGAGCCGCCCAAGCTGTTGCTCGGGCTGTTCTCCGACCAACAGATCCCGGTGGTCGGGTCCAGAGTGCTGCCGCCCGGGCAGGGCGCCGACGTCGCCGACGGAGCCGCCGCCAGAACCGCGGAGGCCAACATCGTGCTGCACAGAGTCGCCAACAAGACCTCGGGTGCCCTGGTTCTGATCAACATGTCATGGTCTCCGCTACGGGGTGATCTTGGTCTGCTCGTCGATGACCTTGGCCGCGTCGATCACCACATCCTTCTGTCCCTCGGGAGCCTCGGCGTTGAGTTGCAGCACGAACAGGCCGTCGTTGCCAGGGATGACCACGGTCTTCTGGGCGATCACGCGCGCTTCGCCGTTGTGGGTGTAGGTGCCCGCCGACCGGACCGCCTCGTAGCCACCCAGCGTGGCCTTCTCGGGATCCATGACCGACTTGTAGTCCGGCAGGTTCTGCGACATCCCTGGCGCGTACTCAAGGACCTCGGCCGCATCCACGTCGCCGGTCAGCTTCGACGCGATGGCGATGATGGCCGGTGGATCGGCGGGATCCACCGGCTTGTCGTAGACGATGGCGCCGTAGGCCCAGGCGGGCGTCTTGTCCCCCGCGCTGCTCCAGTCCGGGGGGAACGGGAAGTCGAAATCCGGGGTGCCGGGCTCGTCGGGCTTGAACGGCGTCTCGGCGATCTTGTTCTCGGTGATGTAGTCGTTGATCGTCTTGTTCGGACCGGTGATGTTCGGCCGCTCCGCCGCGGCACTCGTGGTCGTCGCCGCCGAGGCGGTACCGGAGGAGGTTGTGGGCTCGGTCTTGGTGTCAGTCCCACAGCCGACAAGCGAGATGCCCACGCCGGCCGCCACCAAGCCCGCCAAGAGCTTTCTCATGCGCGGCCTCGCCTTCCGTGTCGTTGGCCTCTTGTCCGCACCTGGACACCGAGGCTACGCACCGTCCGGCATGTTTCGCAGCAAAACCCGGGATGCTCTGGGCCTCGGGTGAGTTCAGGAGGGCAACGCGTCGAACTGGCGCACCGCCACGATCGGCAGCGCGATGATGCCGACGATGACCACACCGGCCAGGCCATAGAGGCACCAGGCCGCGACCTCGCTGCCCGTCGCCATCAGATAGGTGGCCAGCCCGATGGCCGCTGCTCCCAGCCCGATGGCGCAGACCAGCGCCAGGATGCACCGCAGCCACAGCGCCTCGGCCGCCGCGGCGGCGCCGTTGCCCGCGGTGTAGCGGCTCATCTCGACCGGCGCGGCCCGGTAGCTGCCCCCGATCGGGCGTGGTGAGCGGGCCGGCGGCTGGGGCCGGCGTCCGGGCTGGCGGTTGTCGGCCTGAGCTCGGGCCCGCAACAGTAGCGGCACGGCCCCGGCGATCACCAGCATCGACAGACCGATCACGGTGTACAGCACCCAGGGGACGTCGGCATTCTCGGAGCCTTGTGGATGGCTGCGGCCCAGGTCCACCAGGGCGACCACGGCCGCCACTCCGGCGCCCAGCGCCGGGAGCCACACCGCGGCGCAGGCGCCCAGCAAAACCCGGTCGGTGGTCTCGAGTTCGCTGATGGGCCCGGACATCAGCAGGCAGTCTGGGCGGAGTTGTTGGCGTTGGACGAGAGCACCGTGCCGTCGCTCGCCGTGATCGAGCAGTTCAATCTGCTGACCAGGAACAGGCTGGAGGCCTCGACCGAGCCGACATCCGAGTTGGAGATCGGGGTCATCGTGAAGGTCCACGGGATGTAGACGTTGCGCAGCGTGCGCCGGTTTCCGTTCCCGTCGACGTAGGTGATCGTGATGATGTCACCCGGCGCCTTGGTCCCCGTCACCGAATAGGTCACCTGACGCGGTCCGGCATGCGTCGTGGTGGTGGTCGGCGGGGCCGACGACGTACCCGGGGCCGGTGGAGGCGCCTCGCTGGTCGGCGCAGGCGCCGGCGGGGGTGGCTCGGTGACCGTCACCGTCTCCGGAGGCGGCGGGGGCGGCAGTTCCTCGGACGTGGGAGGAGGCGGCGGCGGGGGCGGAGTCGTCGTGGTGATCTCGTCCTGCACCGGCGGCGCCGACGTGGTGGTGCTCGTCTGCGGGGTGGCCAGGTTGGAGGTGTCGTCGTCCCGGGTGACCAGGACCGCCACCGAGGCCACCAGGGCGACCGCGGCGACGATGGCGGTTATACCGACCACCCACGGCCAGCGCGGCGGTGGAGCGGTGTCGACGAGTTCGGTCGCCGGGTCGTAGTCGTCGTAGTCGTACAGCGCCACATCGGCGGGCACGTAAGGCCCGCTGGTGAACTGCTCCGACTCGGGCGCGGAGTATGCCTGCGAGTAGAACTCCGTCTCGCTGTCCGCGTCCGCGCCCGCCACCTGAGTCCGATCCTCGGGTGCGGAGTGTTTTCCGGGTTGATCCGGCAAATCAGAACCGGAGGCACCCGGTTCCGGGGGATTCGGCCCGCTCATCTACGCCTATCCTTCTCGACAACTTCACTGCCACGCGGATCGAACGAAACCGTTCGCTGGTGACAGTGCCCCGGCAACATTACCCAACGAGGTGAAGCCGGCGAGTCCGGCGCTGCCGGTGGCGGATGAAGTGACGGCCCGATTGTGACCTGAACAGGTCACAATCGGCACGTCCGGATGGGTCAGTGCTTCTCAGGACCCCAGTAGTACTCGAAGACCAGGCCACCGACCGCCATCAGCACGAAGCAGATGCCTGCGACCATCAGCCAGGGCAGCCACAGGGCGGTGCCCACCGCGGCGACCGAGAAGGACAGCGCGATCAGGATCGGCCACCAGCTGTGCGGCGAGTAGAAGCCCAGTTCCCCTGCGCCGTCACTGATCTCGGCATCTTCGTAATCCTCGGGGCGGGTGTCGAGACGCCGCGCCACGAAGCGGAAGAACGTGCCGGTGATCAAGGTCAGGCCGGTGGTGAGGGCGAGCGCGGTGGTACCGGCCCACTCCACGCCACCGGTGGCGAACATCGCCGTCAACACGCCGTAGACCACCGCCGACAAGGCGAAGAACGCCGTGAGGATCTCGAACAGTCGAGCTTCAATATGCATTGCGTGTAGCCCCTACTTGCTCGCCTGCGGTGCCTGCTCACCGCGTCGGGTATCGAACGGGTGCGTGGTGGTGGCCAGCGGCGGCTGGTTGATCGCCGCCAACGCCTCGGCATTGGTCTTGCCCGCGTTGCGCTGGTCGATGTAGGCCTTGAAGTCATTGGGCTCGACGACCCGGACCTCGAAGTTCATCATCGAGTGGTAGGTGCCGCACATCTCGGTGCAGCGCCCGACGAACGCGCCGGTCTGCTCGATCTTGCTGACCTGGAAGATGTGGTCCGAGTGGTTGGCCACCGGCTCGGGCATCACGTCGCGCTTGAAGAGGAACTCCGGAACCCAGAAGCCGTGGATCACGTCCGCGGAGTTGAGCTGGAACTCGATGCGCTTGCCCACCGGGAGCACCAGCACCGGGATCTCGGTGGAGGTACCCAGGGTCTCGATCTTGTCGAAGTTCAGGTAGGTGCGGTCCTCAGGGTTGAGACCGTGCACCGCGCCGACCTTCTCCTGGCCGTGCGCATCCTTGCCCTCGGGCTTGGACGTCATCGCGGCCTTACGCTCGGCGTCGACACCGTCGTAATCGAACGTGCCGTCGGCGTAGTCGATCTTCTGGTAGCCGAACTTCCAGTTCCACTGGAAGGCGGTCACGTCGATGACGACCTCAGGGTTCGGGTCCTTGTGCAGCATGCGCTCCTGGACCACCACGGTGAAGTAGAACAGCACCGAGATGATGAGGAACGGGATCACCGTCAGCACCAGCTCCAGCGGCATGTTGTAGCCGAACTGGCGCGGAAGCTCGGTGTCGCCCTTCTTCTTCCGGTGGAACGCGCTCGACCAGAAGATCAGCGCCCACACGATGGCGCCCACCACGAAGGACGCAATCACGGAGCCGATCCACAGCTCTCGGTTGAGTTTGCCCTCCGGAGTGATTCCGGTCGGCCAACCGAGCGCGAGTGCGTCCTGCCAGCTGCAGCCGCTCAGCAAGAGCGCTGAGCCACCCAGGACAATGGTCAACAACGCCGCTCGGGCCACCTTCTTAAGCCCGCGAGGTGTCACGTTGGCGCCTCCTAGATCGGTATTTCGCGACCGCGACCGGTCGTTGTTTTGCGAATACTACGCAGCGTAGACCACGCCGGTCCACGGGAGCGAAGCGACTCGGGAATGGGATCGCAACGCGAGCTGAGCGACCGGCGCAGCCGCGCGGGTGGTGGTCTCGGGGAGCCGCCGGATTAGGCATACTGACGCGGTGTGTGGACTGCTCGCCTTGGTAACTGACCCAGCCCAATCCACCCAGGGTGACGCCTCCCCCGACGCCGGATCGCGGCTGGTCGACGCGGTGGCGGGCGCCTCCCACCTGATGCGTCACCGCGGGCCCGACGAGCCCGGTACGTGGGCCGACACCAGCGGCGACGCCACCGTGGTGCTCGGTTTCAACCGGCTGTCGATCATCGATATCGCGCACAGTCACCAGCCGTTGCGCTGGGGTCCCGCCGACGCGCCGGACCGCTACGCACTCGTCTTCAACGGTGAGATCTACAACTACCTGGAGCTGCGTGAGCAGCTGCGGTCCGAGTTCGGTGCCGTATTTCACACCGACGGCGACGGCGAGGCCATCGTCGCCGCGTACCACCATTGGGGCGCAGACGCGCTGAATCGGCTGCGCGGCATGTTCGCGTTCGCGGTGTGGGACACCGTCGAGCGTGAATTGTTCTGCGCCAGGGACCCGTTCGGCATCAAACCGCTGTTCATGGCCACGGGGCCGGGAGGCACCGCGGTGGGCAGCGAGAAGAAGTGCCTACTGGGCCTGGCCGACATTCTCGGGCTGGACCTGAGCATCGACGAGCGGGCGGTGCAGCACTACACCGTGCTGCAGTACGTACCCGAACCCGAGACGCTGCACCGCGGCATCCGCCGGCTGGAGTCGGGCAGCTACGCGCGCCTGAAGCCTGGCGGCCGTCCCGAGGTGACGCGCTACTTCTTCCCGAAATTCAATGCGGTGCCGTTCGTCAAGGGCGCCGAGCAGGCCCGCTACGACGAGATCACCGCCGCCCTGGAGGATTCCGTCGCCAAGCACATGCGCGCCGATGTGACGGTCGGCGCGTTCCTGTCCGGCGGCATCGATTCGACGGCCACCGCGGCGCTGGCGATGCGGCACAACCCCCGGCTGATCACCTTCACGACCGGATTCGAGCGGGAGGGCTTCTCCGAGGTGGACGTGGCCGTCGCGTCCGCCGAGGCCATCGGTGCCCGGCATGTCACCAAGGTGGTCAGCCAGGCAGAGTTCGTCGAGGCGCTGCCCGAGATCGTCTGGTACCTGGACGAACCGGTGGCCGACCCGGCCCTGGTGCCGCTGTTCTTCATTGCCCGCGAGGCCCGCAAGCACGTGAAGGTGGTGCTGTCCGGCGAGGGTGCCGACGAGTTGTTCGGTGGCTACACGATCTACCGGGAACCGTTGTCGCTGCGGCCTTTCGACTATCTGCCGCGTCCGGTGCGCAAATCGCTGGGCAAGGCGTCCAAGCCGCTGCCCGAGGGCATGCGCGGCAAAAGCCTGCTGCACCGCGGCTCGCTGACGCTCGAGGAACGTTATTACGGCAATGCCCGCAGCTTCTCCGATGAGCAGCTGCGGGCGGTGCTCCCGGGTTTCCGGCCGGAGTGGACGCACACCGACGTCACTGCCCCGATATACGCCGAATCGCGGGGCTGGGATCCGGTGGCCCGCATGCAGCACATCGACCTGTTCACCTGGCTGCGCGGCGACATCCTGGTCAAGGCGGACAAGATCACCATGGCCAACTCACTGGAACTGCGGGTGCCGTTCCTGGACCCCGAGGTGTTCGCGGTGGCGTCCCGGCTGCCCGTCGATCAGAAGATCACCCGCTCGACCACCAAATACGCGCTGCGCCGGGCACTGGAGCCGATCATTCCGGCCCATGTGCTCAATCGGCCCAAGCTGGGCTTCCCGGTGCCGATCCGGCACTGGCTGCGCGCCGGAGAGCTGATGGACTGGGCCTACGCGATGACAGCGTCGTCGCAGGCCGGGGCGTATGTCGACCTCGCTGCCGTGCGCACCATGCTCGACGAGCATCGCAGCGGCGTCAGCGATCACAGCCGCCGGCTGTGGACCGTGCTGATCTTCATGCTGTGGCATGCGATCTTCGTCGAGCACAGTGTGACCCCGCAGATCAAGGAACCGCACTACCCGGTGCAGCTGTAGGGCGGCTCTGGGCCCATCGGGCCCAGAGCCGGCAGGCTAGTTGCCGAGCGCCTTGCCGATCTCGGCACCGGCCTCGGCACCGTAGGCGTCGGTCAGGCGCTGCACTGCTTCGGCTGCATCCCAGGTCCATTCCTGGGGGCCGGTCGCCTCGAGCACCAGCACCGCGACCAGGGAGGCCAACTGCGCGGAGCGCTCCAGGCTCAATCCGGCGCTGCGCCCGGTCAGGAAGCCGGCCCGGAAGGCGTCGCCGATACCGGTGGGGTCGGCCTGATGCTTCTCTGGCACGACGCCGACGTGCACGAACGTGCCGTCGGAGCTGACCAGATCGACGCCCTTGGCGCCGAGGGTGGTGACGCGCATGCCGATCTGGCTCATCACCTGTGCCTCGCTCCAGCCTGATTTCTGAAGCAGCAGGTCCCACTCGTAGTCGTTGGTGAACAGGTAGGTGGCGCCGTTGATCAGCTTGCGGATCTCGTCACCGGAGAGCCGGGCCAGCTGCTGGGACGGGTCGGCGGCGAAGGCCAGGCCGAGCTTGCGGCACTCCTCGGTGTGCAGGAACATCGCCTCGGGGTCGTTGGCACCGACGATCACCAGCTCGGGCTTGCCGACGCGGTCGACCAGATCGGCCAGGGAGATGTTGCGCGCCTCGGACATCGCACCCGGGTAGAACGAGGCGATCTGGGCCATGTCCTCGTCGGTGGTGCAGACGAAGCGGGCGGTGTAGGCACTGTCGGAAATCAGCACATTGCCGCAGTCGACGTTGGCGCCTTCCAGCCAGGTCCGGTACTCGGCGAAATCCTGGCCTGCGGCACCGACAAGCGCGACATCGCCGCCGAGGGCGCCGATCGCGAAGGCCATGTTGCCCGCGACTCCCCCACGGTGGATCACCAGATCGTCGACCAGGAAGCTCAGCGACACCTTCTGCAGGTGGTCGGCCAGCAGTTGCTCGGAGAATTTGCCCGGGAACCGCATCAGGTGGTCGGTCGCGATGGATCCGGTAACTGCGATGGTCACGTAGTGTCACCCCTCATTTCGTTAAGTCGGCTACATAACAGTACCCGCGTGGGCCTTCCGGCGATCTGCGCGCACAGTCGCACCTCGTAGGTTGCGCTAACCTGCGTATAACCGTATTCCCGGTCACCGTAGACGGCTGACCCAACTCCAGATCACGCGGGGAGCGTCATTTGATGACTGGTTCTTACCAGTACCCCGAGCACATTCCGCCCCAGCCCTATCCCGAGCCGGTGCCCACCGAACCGTCGGCATACCCCGGGACGCTTCCGCCGCCGGTGCCCTATCCCACGCGGCGGCGCTGGCCCAAGATCCTGGCGGCGCTGCTGGTGGTGGCGGCACTGGGAGGGGTGCTGACGGCCGTGCTGGTCGCGGGCCGGCGTGGGGCCGCGGCACCGGTGGTGGTCTCCGACGCGCGGGCACAGGCCGCGATCCAGGAGTACCTCGACGCGCTGCTCGACGGGGATGACGAAACCATTGCGCGGCACACCCTGTGCGGGCTGTACGACGGGGTCAAGGATCGCAAGGCAGACCTCGCAGTGGCCGGCCTGGCCAGTGACGCATTTCAGAAGCAATTCAGCCACGTCGAAGTGACGGGCATCGACGCGAATGTGCCGTGGTCCACCACGCAGGCTCAGGTGCTGTTCACCATGCGGGTCGCACCGGCCAGCGGGTCGACCCGAGGCCAAAGCTCCAGCGGCCAGGAACAGCAGGGTGTGGCACAGCTACTGGTGCAGAAAGACGGAAAGAACGAGCAGGTTCTGGTCTGCTCGTATGTACTGCGCACCAGCGGTCAGTACTGACCGCTGGGCGTCAGCTCACGTCAGTTGAAGGAGTCGCCGCAGGCGCAGGAGCCGGTGGCGTTCGGGTTGTCGATCGTGAAGCCCTGCTTCTCGATGGAGTCGACGAAGTCGATGGTGGCGCCCTGGACGTACGGCGCGCTCATCCGGTCGACGACCAGCTTCACGCCGCCGAACTCGGCATTGAGGTCACCGTCGAGGGTGCGGTCATCGAAGAACAGGTTGTAGCGCAGGCCGGCGCAGCCGCCCGGCTGAACCGCGATACGCAGCGCGAGGTCGTCGCGGCCTTCCTGGTCCAGCAGCGCCTTCGCCTTCGTCGCCGCAGCGTCGGACAGGGTCACACCGTGGGTTTCGGTGGAGGTGGCGTCCTGAACAGTCATAGCTCTCCCTAAACATCCCTGGGCATCAAGGAAACGCGAGGACGTACCGCGCGTCTACTACCTCAACGGTACCTTGTTCCGACGCTATTCCCGACTTATCCACAGGCCGGGGCATGTGGCCGGGCCACCTGCGGCGGGCAGTAACCTGGCAGTCGTGAAGCTGCTGGGCCGCAAGAAGGACAACGAAGGCGAATCCGCCGGGACCGACCAGGTCGTCAACGGGTCGGCCGGATCGACCGCCGCCGAATCAACGGCCGGCGGTGCGACCTCGGGCACCGCCCCCAAGGGCAGGCCGACACCCAAACGCAGCGAGGCCGCCAAGCGCCGCGGCCCGGTCGCACCCGCGCCGCTGACCGCCGCCGAGGCACGGCAGCGCCGCAAGGAGCTGCGCGGGCCCAAGCTGTCCAAGGAAGAACGCAAGATCGAGCGGCTCACCCGCCGGGCCGACATGTCCGACCGCCGCGAGAAGATGATGGCCGGCGAGGAGTCCTACCTGCTGCCCCGCGACAAGGGTCCGGTTCGCCGTTACGTCCGCAACATCGTCGACTCCCGCCGCAATGTGCTGGGCCTGTTCATGCCCGCCGCCCTGGCGATGATCTTCTTCATGCTTGCGCTGCCGTCGCTGAAGTTCCAGCAGATCCTGTCCTACGCGATGCTGATCCTGGTCGTCATCATGCTGATCGACGGGTTCATCGTCGGCCGCAAGGTGAATCACATGGTGGACGAGAAGTTCCCCGACAATACCGAAAGCGGTTGGAAGCTCGGGCTTTACGCAGCCAGCCGGGCGTCGCAGCTGCGCCGCATGCGCGCGCCGCGACCGGTGGTCGAACGTGGCGACAAGATCTCTTGATGCCATTCCAGGCGGCCTGAGGAGTGCGCACCCTGGTGCTCGGCGGTATCCGCTCGGGTAAATCGCAGTGGGCCGAAACGGCGATCGCCCGCACCGCCGGGGAGGCGCCGGTGCGCTACCTGGCCACCGGGCCGGGCGGCGACGGTGATCCGGCCTGGGCCGACCGCGTGAGCGCACACCAGGTGCGTCGACCCGCGCACTGGCACACCGTGGAGACCTGTGATCTGCCCGGGGCTCTGAACTCCGGCGCGGGCGAGATTCCGGGCACCGCAACACTCGTCGACGACGTCGGCGGCTGGCTGACGGCGACCATGGACCGCCTCGGCGCCTGGACCGGAGCACCCATCGACCGCGAAGTCGACGTCCTTGTGCAGGCGGTGGACGCGTTCACCGCTCCCCTGGTCCTGGTCAGTCCCGAGGTCGGGCTCACGGTGGTGCCTGCCACCGAGGCGGGACGCCGGTTCGCCGATGAACTGGGCACGGTCAACCAGCGTCTGGCCGCGGTGTGTGACCGCGTGGTGCTGGTGGTGGCCGGCCAACCGCTCACGGTGAAGGAGCCGTCATGACGGAATTGGACGAGACTTTCCCCGCAGTCTCTGCACCAGATGCCGAGGCGGCCGCGGCCGCGCGGGCCCGTCAAGCCCGGCTCACCAAACCGCCCGGCTCCCTAGGCCGGCTCGAAGACCTCGCGGTCTGGGCGGCCGCGTGTCAGGGCGTGTGCCCGCCGCGGGCGCTCACCCGGGCACGCGTGGTGGTCTTCGCGGCCGATCACGGGGTCACCGCCGCAGGCGTTTCGGCTTTCCCGTCCGCGGTGACCGGCCAGATGGTGGCCAACTTCGACGCGGGCGGTGCCGCGATCAACGTGCTGGCCGAGGTGGCCGGGGCCACGGTGCGTGTCGCCGACATCGCCGTCGACTGTGACGAGCCGCTGTCCCCCGCGATCGGCGCCCACAAGATCCGCCGCGGTTCGGGCAACATCGCGGTCGAGGACGCCCTCACCGAAGAAGAAGCGGTCGCGGCAATCTCGGCAGGGCGCCAGATCGCCGACAAAGAGATCGACGCCGGGGCTGATCTGCTGATCGCCGGCGATATGGGCATCGGAAATACCACGGCAGCAACAACTTTGGTGGCGGCACTGACCGGAACCGAACCCGTCGTCGCAGTTGGCCGCGGCACCGGTATCGACGACCAAGGCTGGATGCGCAAGACCGGCGCGGTACGCGACGCGCTGTACCGGGCCCGGTCGGTGACCAGCGATCCCGTGGCCCTGTTGCGGGTGTGCGGCGGTGCGGACCTGGCCGCGATGGCCGGGTTCCTGGCCCAGGCCGCGGTGCGGCGCACCCCGGTGCTGCTGGACGGCATGGTGGTGACGGCCGCGGCCCTGATGGCCGAGAAGCTGGCACCCGGTGCGCAGGCGTGGTGGCAGGCCGGCCATCGCTCGACCGAACCGGCCCACACCCTGGCACTGTCACAGCTGGGATTGGAGCCGATCGTCGACCTCGGCATGCGTCTGGGCGAAGGCACGGGCGCCGCGGTGGCGCTGCCGATCGTGCGGGCCGCGATCGCCACCCTGGCCTCGATGGCCACCTTCGAGGAGGCCGCAGTAGCCGGACCGCCTGAAGCAACACCATGATTTCCGCGCTCGGCGGGGCGTTCGCATTCGGCACGGTGCTACCGGTGCGAACTTCGGCCGGCATCGGCCGGGGCGCGCTCACCGCGCTGCCCGTGGCCGGCCTCCTGCTGGGCGCGCTCGCGGCCGCGGTCGTGGCCGGTGGCCAGTGGGCCTTCGGCACCGGTGGTGCGCTGCCCGGCCTGCTGGCGGTGGCGGTGCTTCTACTGGCCACCCGAGGGCTGCACATCGACGGCTTCTGCGACACCGTCGACGGTCTTGGATGTTACGGCCCGCCGGAACGGGCACTGGCGGTCATGCGTGACGGTTCGGCGGGGCCGTTCGGCGTCGCCGCGGTGATCGTGGTGATCGGTTGTCAGGCAATGGCATTCGCTCAACTCAGCGCGGTCGCCGTCGTCGTCGCCGTCACCGCCGGACGCGTCGCGGCGGTCGTTGCCTGCCGCCGTTCGGTGCCCGCCGCGGCGGGCAGCTCACTGGGTGCCGCGGTGGCGGGCACCCAGCCGATCACCGTCGTGGCGGCCTGGGTGGGCGCCGTCGCTGTCCTGGCCGCATGGGCGGGTCCCCGGATGTGGCAGGGCCCGGCCGTGGTGCTGGTGGCCGTGGGCTGTTCGGCGCTGCTGGTCGCCCACTGCGTGCGACGGTTCGGCGGCATCACCGGCGACGTGCTGGGCGCCGCCGTCGAGGTGACGACGACGCTGACCGCGCTCGGGCTGGCGATCGGCTAGTTCAGCCGCGCCATCCAGCCGTGCGTGTCGGCGAAGGTGCCGCGCTGGATCCCGGTCAGGGTGTCACGCAGGGCCATGGTGATCTCGCCCGGTTGCCCGTCGGCGATGGTGAACTCGCCATCGGCGTGCTTCACGTGGGAAACCGGGGTGATCACCGCGGCCGTACCGCAGGCGAACACCTCGGTGATCTCACCCGCGGCGGCCTTCTTCTGCCACTCGTCGACATCGATCTTGCGTTCCTCGACCGCGAATCCGGCATCGGTGGCCAACTGCAGCAACGAGTCTCGCGTGATACCCGGCAACAACGAGCCGGACAGCTCGGGGGTGACGAGCCGAGCCGAACCGCCACTGCCGAAGACGAAGAACAGGTTCATCCCGCCCATCTCTTCGACGTAGCGACGCTCGATCGCGTCCAGCCACACCACCTGGTCGCACCCGTTGTCGGCGGCCTGCGCCTGCGCGAGCAGCGAGGCCGCGTAGTTGCCGCCGAACTTGGCCGCACCGGTGCCGCCGGGTGACGCGCGCACGTACTCGTGCGACAGCCACACGCTGACCGGCTTGATGCCGCCCTTGAAGTACGCCCCGGCCGGCGAGCCGATCACCAGGTAGCGGTACTCGTTGGCCGGGCGCACGCCCAGGCCCGGTTCGGTGGCGATCACGAATGGCCGCAGGTACAGCGACTCCTCACCGCCGGCCGCGGGCACCCACGCCTCATCGACCGCGATGAGTTGACGCAGCGATTCGAGAAACACGTCCTCGGGAAGTTCCGGGATGGCCAACCGCCGCGAGGAGGTCTGCAGCCGCGCGGCGTTGGACTCCGGGCGGAAGGACACGATCGAGCCGTCCGCCCAGCGGTAGGCCTTGAGCCCTTCGAACACTTCCTGCGCGTAGTGCAGCACGATGGCCGAGGGATCGAGCTCGATCGGCCCGTACGGGACCACCCGCGGGTCGTGCCAGCCCTGTCCGGCGGTGTAGTCGATGGCCACCATGTGGTCGGTGTGGTACTTGCCGAAGCCGGGGTTGGCCAGGATCGAGTCGCGTACCGCATCGGTCGCCGGATTCGCGTTGGCTGAAACCGTGAACTCGAGATGGCCGCTAGTCATGCAGCGATTGTATCGCCCGGTCGCTAGCGCATTTCCCCTCGGGAGCGGGAGCTCAGCGGGTGTGCGGGGCCACGAACGGTGGCTTGACCACTTCGCATTCGACGGCGCGGCCACGCACGTCCACATTCACCCGCTGCCCGTCGGCGATGTCGGTGGCGGTGTCGATGAGCGCCAGCGCGATACCGACTTTCAGTGACGGTGAGAACGTTCCCGAAGTCGTGGTCCCGATCCGGGTGTCCCCGTCGAGCACCGCGAGATCGGCGCGCAGCACTCCGCGGCCGACGGCCTTGAGCCCGCGCAGTACGCGGACCGGCCCGGCCTCCTTCTCTGCCAGCAGCGCGTCGCGGCCCCAGAACGCGTCCTTCTTCCATCCGATCGCCCAGCCGCAGCGGGCCTGCAGCGGCGAGATGTCCAGCGACAGTTCGTGTCCGTGCAGCGGGTAGCCCATCTCGGTGCGCAGGGTGTCGCGGGCACCCAGGCCCGCGGGCTCGCCGCCCGCCGCGCGCACGGCCGCCACCAGTGCGTCGAACACCACGCCGGCGCGGTCCCAGGCCGGCAGCAGTTCGTAGCCGTGCTCGCCGGTGTAGCCGGTGCGGCACACCCGGACGAACACGCCGTCGTATTCGGCATCGGCGTAGCCCATGTAGTCCATGTCGGTGGGCAGCCCTAGCGCGCCGAGCACCTCGGCGGACTTCGGCCCCTGCACGGCCAGCACCGCGTAGGAGCGGTGCTCGTCGGTGATGGTCAGCCCGTCGGGGGCGTTCTTGCGCAGTTCGGCGACCACAGCCGCGGTGTTCGCGGCGTTGGGCACGAGGAAGATCTCGTCGTCGGAGACGTAGTAGGCGATCAGGTCGTCAATCACGCCGCCCGACTCGGTGCAGCACAGGGTGTACTGCGCCTTGCCCGGTCCGATCCGGTTCAGGTCGTTGGTGAGGGCCGCGTTGACGTAGGCCGCCGCTCCCGGTCCCTTGACCAGTGCCTTGCCGAGGTGGCTGACGTCGAACAGGCCGACGGACTCACGCGTGGCGTTGTGCTCGGAGACGGTCCCGGCGTAAGACACCGGCATCAGCCATCCGCCGAACTCGGCGAAACTGGCCCCCAGTTCGCGGTGGCGGTCTTCCAACGGTCCGTGCAGCAGGTCGTCACTCACGAGTTCACCCTAAACCGCACGCCTGATCCCACCACCAAACTGCACACTTACCTGGTGGTCGATTTCGATGCGCTGGAATCCGGCGGGATCGCCGACGCCCGCAGGCGTGCCCCGCTCATCGAGTATCTGGATGGTCTCGGGTTCACCGCCGAGGAGATGATCGAGGCCGAATCCCGCGGCCGGCTGTTCGGCCTGGCTGGTGATGTCCTGCAGTGGTCGGGGCCGCCGGAGTATTGCCTGGCCGACGTGGCCGCGATGATCGGGGTTCCGCTGGCCGACGTGGAACGCGCTTGGGCAGCGCTCGGCCTGACCGTTGCCGGATGCGACGTCAAGACGCTGAGCACGGCCGACGTGGAGGCGCTGCGCACCTGGGCCGAGATGCGCGTGCTGGTGGGTGACGTCGAGGCCACCGGACTGCTCCGCGTGGTGGGTTCGGGCATGGCCAGGTTGTCCGAGGCCATCTCGTCGATGAGCCGCGCCGGCACCCCTGACATCCAGCTCGAGCATTCCCATGACGAGCTCACCACCGCCAAGGCCTACCGGGCCGCGGCCCGGTTCATTCCCCGCATCGGCTCGATGATCGACGCCGTGCACCGTCACCATCTGATGAGCACACGGCGTTACTTCGAGCACGTCCTGCAGGAGGGATCCTCAGGTGTGTTGTGCGGCATCGGTTTTGCCGATCTTTCCGGTTTCACCGCACTCACCCAAATGCTGACCACCACCGAACTGTCGGCTCTGCTCAACGAGTTCAGCTCGACGAGTTCCGACATCGTCCACGCCCGCGACTGCCGGGTGGTGAAGTTCATCGGCGACGCCGTGATGTGGGTGGGTTACGAACCCGAACAGCTGGCCCAGGTGGCCGTCGACCTGGTCACCCACCCGCGGGTACGGGAGACGGGCCTGCACGTGCGGGCAGGAGTGGACTTCGGTCCCGCGCTCGCCATCGGCGGCGACTACTTCGGTAACACCGTCAACCGCGCGGCGCGCCTGGTGGGCATCGCGCCACCCAGCCAGATCCTGGTGTCGGAGTCCCTGCACGATCTCCTGCCGCGGCGCCAGTTCGCCGCGGCGCAGGCGCTGACCCTGAAAGGGTTCGACGCACCGGTCACGGCGTATCCGCTCGCCGGACTCTAGACATCCCAGGACCGTAAGTTGTCAAGCAGCCTCGCTGCCTGAGGCGGTTTGGCGGTGGGCCCAGGCTTT
>NZ_LQPP01000033.1 GCF_002102345.1 Mycolicibacterium peregrinum | reverse complement strand
CGAGCATCCTCGATAACGCGCCACGGTGGTCCCATCCCCCTGGCAATCAGGTGGTCCCATCACCCTGGCAAGCGACACCGGTGTGCTCTCCCGTGACGGTGATGTCGGCGAGATAGCGGATGGATGACTGGCTGGCGGTGGTATCGGTTGATTCGGTGCCGTTGAGGATCATTCCCTGCTCATTGACGTAATCGGTGTAGGTGACGGTGCGGACGATGTGGCCCGTCGTCGCATCGGTCGCCTCGGTGACCACTGCGGTGCCGCCGCCGGCACCGGCATACGTTCCGGTCGGCGGCAACGGTGCCGTGCTGGGCACGTATGTCTTGAGTTCGGGAGCCCACGTCGGATCCGGGGTGGTGCGATCACCCGCCACGGGGCCGACACTGGTGGTGTAGTTCACCTTGGCGATGACCAACCGGGTATCTGTCGCATCAGCCCCGCTGGCCTCCCAGAATGCCACCGCATCTCCGGTGTTGTTCCAGCTCGCCATGCTGCGGGCGGTGTATCCGTCGCCGTCGACGAACACCGGGATGCCGTTCTCGCCCTTGAGGTCATCCTCGATCGCGATGACCCATTCCTGGTTCGTGATATTGGTGGAATCCCCGGTTCCCCGGTACTTCTCGTACACCGCGCCTTGGATGTCCGCCGGCAGGAACGCCGGTCGCACGATCCGCGACATCGGCGTCAGCGCGTCGTATCCTCGGGTGCTGCCGACCGCGATCCACTGCCCGTTGGGGGACATGTCGATGTCCTCGTCGTAGTCGAGGTTGCCGGTCAGCCGGGTGACCTCGCCGGTCTCCAGGTCGACGACGATGTCATCGACGTTGCCTGCCTCGTATCGCCCACCGAGGATGATCACGCCCTTACCGTCTGGGGTCCACTGCTTGCCCTCGCCGACGGGGTAAACCACACGGGCGTCAGCGATTTCATATCCTGCGTCGGTGCGCTCCAGCCGGCCGACCACCGGAACCGCGGTGATGAGACCCGCCGAGGTCATCTGGATCTGGCTGAACAGCACGTGCGTCCCGTCCGGCGAGATTCGCATCTCACGCTGAGGATCGAGGACGCGTGCCCCCGCGGGGGGTGTGATGACCGGAACGAGCTGCTTGCCGTCGGCCGTCTCCTCGTAGACCACATAGGAGTTCGGACTTGTCGTGACCTGGATCATCAGTCGCCCCGAACCATCTTGGAAGGGAACGACCCTACCGAGGCCGCCGGTGACCTCAGTCGACACACCACAGGTGATGCACTCGACTTTGTTGCCGTCGACGCTGATCCGGTAGATCTCCTGGCGGCCCCCTTCGGCCGGTGTGGCCCCGAAGTAGATGGACTGGCCGTCTTCCGAAAACCGCGGGGTGTTCGGGTTCTTGATGCCGTCAGGCAGGTTCAGGATCACCCGCTCGACGGTGGGGTTGAGCACCGTGACGTCGATGTCGTTCTGAGCGGTGCGTGGTTTGAACAGCGCCAACAGGTTGACCTTGTTCCCGTCGGTGACCGACACGGTGAACGAATCCATCTGCGCCGCATCGTAATCAATATCGTCCGGGGTGTAGGTGAATTCCCCGGTCTCCTGGTCGATCGTCACCGTGCCGTATTTCGGCTGCTCGGTCACCGTGTAGGTCAACTCGTCACCTTCGGCGTCGGTCACCCCGATATTGCCGGTGACGGTCTGACCGGTCTGCACTGTGGTGGTCGGGCTGCTGACCACCGGCGCCTGGTTGAACAGATTGCGCCGAACCCATCCCAACACCGCCCACGCCATCGGGGTGAAGGGCTCAGGTGAATCCGGAGACGGTGCCAGGAACGGGTTGAGCAGATTCGCCACAATCCCGTTGAGCACCCCCGCCGGATCGGTAGGGGTGGCCACCTGACTCCTCGGCGCCACCGCAGCCGTGGCAATCTGCACATTCGCCGCACTCGACACTGCCGGCGTCCTGGCCTCGCGCGCAGTAGCCGCCGGCATCGGCGCGTCGAGCTTCTGGCTCAGCTGCTCCGAAAGCTTCTCGCTGATCGACCCCGTTACCTGCTCGACCCGCTCAGTCACCTCCTTGGCTTTCGCCAGCGACCGCTCGAGGGTGGCGCTGAGCTTGACCGGCCCGAGCGGAGCCGCGGTCTTCGAATCGGCGTCCGCCGCAGCATCCGCGGCCCGCGGCGACGTGACGTCGGGCAACGAGACTTCCGGCAGCGAGAGCGACGGCAACGACAACTCCGGCTTCTCCGTGCCGTCGTTGCGGGTCAGCACGCTCTCACGCATCCTGTCCGGTATCGACGACAACGCCTGCAGGTGCGCATCGATCGCTCCGGCGAGTCCCTCCGGCCGGCCCGGCTCCTTCTGTGCCCCACCGCTACTGCTGATCGTCACCCCGGGTGCCAACTCCTTGGTCGATGACGTCTCGCCGACGACCTTCGGCTTGGTGGTCTTCTTGGCCCAACTCTTACGGGGACCGTTCGACGATCTTCCGCCCTTGCCCGGTGAGCGCTCGCCCGACGCACCGGCAGATGACGGCCCCGTCGAGGTCTCACCAGCCGCCGAGCTCGCGGAGGTCGACGTCGACGAATCCGAGGAGGAGGTGCCGGTCGAGTCGGCCGCGGCGACGCCGTATCCGGAGGCGACGGCCGCGACCAACCAACCAGTCACCACGATGCCGCTGTAGGCACCGATACGCCCGGTGGCCTGAAGTGTCCGGCGAGATGGAGGGGCAGTGAATTGCGGATTGAAGAGCGGATTGACAACAGTCATGGCGTGACTCCAGTTGCCCTGTGGGCAGGTTTAATTGGATTGACGAATTTAATCACAACACTTTTCGTGACGATCGGAAGGCGATTGGCAGAATTGGCCAGATTTCAGAATGTACGACGGAGCTAGGCTTGAATCCGTTGCACGCCAACCACTCCGACGCGTCCACTTGAGTGAACTGGCCGGAGTGGTCGAGGCGAAGGGGTAGTACGGACCGTCGACGCCTACACGTTCTGCTGCGCTTCGTTGATCGCGTTCTGGTCCAAGATGCTCTGCACGTCGCCGTCGACATCGGAGGTGATGTACCCGCTGTATGTCTGCCGGTTGGTGATGGTGGCATCGCCCTTGAGGTAGCCGGTGTGCGTCCCGGTCACGCTGACGTCGGCGGTGTAGTGGATGTACAACTGGTTGGCCGTGGAGTCGGTGGCCTCGGTGCCGTTGAGGATCATCCCGTCCTCGTTGACATAGTTGGTGTAGGTGACAGTGCGGATCGTGTGCCCCGGATTCGTCGGGTCCGCGGCCTCGCTGACCACCGCGGTGCCCCCACCCGCGCCGGCATAGGTACCGGTCGGCGGAAGTTCCGGCGCGCTGGGAACGTAGGTGCTCAGTTTGGGCAGCGTCGACGACAATTCCGGAGTCTTGTTATCGCCTTGGAGGGGGCCCACACTCGTCGTGTATTTCAGGTTGGCAATGACCAACCGGGTGTCCGTTGGGTCTTCGTTGCTCTGTTCCCAGAACGCAACTGCCGTTCCGTCGTTGTTCCAACCGGGCATGCTTTGACCGGCGTACCCGTCACCTTCGACGATCAGCGGGAGACCATTCTCCCTCTCAAGCTCGTCTCCGACTGCGATCACCCAGGCCTGATTGGAGACATTCACCGGAGACGCATAGGCGTTGTAGACCGGTCCGACGATGTAGGCGGGCAGGAATGCCGGCCGTGCGATCCGCGACATCGGGGTGAGGGCGTTCAACCCCCGCGTGCTTCCGGTGACGATCCACTGTTCGTTGGGCGATTCGAAGACGTTCTCCTCGTAGTCGAGACCAGCTGTCTCACGGGTGATGTTCCCGGTGGCGAGATCGACCTTGATGGCGTCGACGTTGCCTGCGTCGTACTGTCCGCCCATGATGATCACGCTCTTGCCGTCGGGTGTCCAAGACTTGCCCTCGCCATAGGGCGCAACCACACGTGCGTCGTCGATCGCGTACCCGTTGTCCGTGCGGACCAGCTTGCCAACGACTGGAACGATTGCCACGTAACCGTTGGTGCCCAATTCAAGTCGGCTGAACAACACGTGGGTCCCGTCGGGCGAGATCTTCATTTCGCGTTGCCGGTCAACGACATATGTCGGGCTGTCCGGCGTAGTGAGGGGAACCAGTTCCCTTCCGTTCACACCGTCTTCCAGAACCGCATAGGTGTACGAACCTGTGCTGGACGTAACCCGGATCAGCACCCGGCCCGATCCGTCTTCGAATGGAAGCGGTTTCTGCAGATCGTCGGTAACGCTCGTCGTGACACCACAAGTCAAGCATCGAAGGTCGGTGCCATCGATGTTCATCTGGTACACCTCGTCGCGACCGCCGGCTACGGGTGTGGCCCCGAAGTAGATCGATTTGCCGTCCGCAGAGAACCTCGGCCGGTTCGGGTTGGTGATGTCGTCGGGAAGGTCCAGGATCACCCGCTCTACAGCCGGGCTGAGCACCGTGACATCGACGACTTTCTGAGCAGTGCGGGGTTTGAACAGAGCCAACAGGTTGATCTTGTCGCCGTCGGTGACCGACACGGTGAACGTATCTGTCTGCGCCGCCTCGTAATTGATGTCATCCGGAGTGTAGGTGAATTCACCGGTCTCCTGATCGATGGTCACCGTGCCGTGCTGCGGCTGTTGGGTCACGGTGTAGGTCAACGCGTCACCCTCGGCATCGGTCACCCCGATATTGCCGGTCACCGTCTGACCCGTCTGCACCGTCGTCGTCGGATTACTCACCACCGGCGCCTGATTGAACAGATTGCGCCGAACCCACCCCAGCACCGCCCACGCCATCGGCGTAAACGGCTCCGGAGAATCCGGCGACGGCGCCAGGAACGGATTCAACAGATTCGTGACAATCCCGTTGAGCACCCCCGCCGCATCCTCGACAGGGTTGGCCACCGGATTCTTCGGAGCCACCACCGCAGCCGTCGCGACCTGAACATCACTCGCTGTCGACACCGCAAGCGCCTTGGCCTCATACCCCGTAGAAGCCGGCTTCGGCTCGGCGAGCTTGTCGGCGATCTCCTCCGACACCTTCTCGGAGATCACACCGGTCACTCGCTCCACCCGGTCAAGCGACTGCTTCACCCTGTCACCGATTTTCACCTGACTCGGTGACGCCAAGGGCTGCGCGGTGTCCGAGACGTGTGACATCTCCACGTCTGTTGCCGGTCGTTCCGGCGCGTTGTTGATCCCCGGCAGATCCAAGACGGTCGATCGGACCTTGTCGGCTATCGACGACACCACCTCCAGCGGCTGGTCAACAGTCGTGGCGGGCACCGATGGCACGGGTCCCGACGCAGGAACTGCCATGCCGGAACTGGCCGATTCCTCCTGAGCCCCAATGCTGGTCACTGCCTCGTCTGCGGTGTTGCGTGCCCCTCCACTGCTGCTCACCGTCACTCCGGGCGCCAGTTCCTTGGTCGTGGCCGTCTTGCCCGGCCTCTTCGACCCGCCGGCTTTCTGCCTCCAATCCTTGCCAAGACCGAGTGACGGCGGCCCACTCTTTCTCGGCTTGGAAGCGACGCCCTTCGCGGACCCGGACTCAGGCTTGGCCGCCGTTGCCCCGCTGGACGAGTCACCAGAGGACGCCGACGTCGAGGAATCCGATGACGAACCGGTCGTGTCGGCCGCGGCGACGCCATAGCCGCTGGCTACCGCGGCGACCAGCCATCCCGCCACCACGACACCGCTGTACGCGCCGATCCTCGCGGTAGTTTGAGTTGTTCTCCGAGACGCGGCTGACCGGGCCGACGTGCTCGACGAAGACGAGGCGAACAGGGGGTTGATGAGGGGATTACTAGCGGTCATGGCCTGGCTCCGATGCCCTAGGTACCTATTTAATTTCTGTGACGAACTTAATAGCAGCCGCCTTACGACGCCGTCAAGGAGGTTCCGCTGAAGCGGTCAGAATCAGCGCGCCGGGAAAAGCAGGTGTTGCACCTGCTGCACCGCCAGCGCGTCGTCCACCTGTTGCGGACCGAGGGTCCGCTCGCTCGAGCCGATCTGGCTGATCGCCTCGGGCTGAGCCGTCCCTCCATCACCACCCTCGTCGGTGAGCTGATCGAGGACGGCACCCTGGTCGAACTGGATTCCCGCGTCGAGGGTCCGGGTTACCGTGGCCGGCCTCGCAAACTTCTCGGCTGCAATCCGCACGCACGTCGGGTCCTCGGAATCTGGATAGACGAACGTCGCGCACGTATCGCCGTCGCCGACGCAACGGGCAACATCACCCACGAAGATGAGACACCCACGGCAGGCAGAGCGGCCGCGTCGGTGATCCGCTCGATCATCCGGATCGCCAAACAGCTGATCGAGGACCCAGCGGTGGAATCCGTCGCCGCCGCGGGCATCTGCATACCCGGATTCATCGACAGCACAACCGGATTCGTCGTGGAATCCAAGTCGCTCGGGTGGTCCGAGGTAGAGCTGGGCCAACCCATCTCGCACGCCCTCGGAGTACCGACCGCCGTTTTGGACACAACACAAGCCATGACGCTCGCCGAGACGATTGCCGGCGAGGCCAGGGAGGTACGTTCGGCACTCGTACTTAATTGCGGAGGCCATGTCGATGTCGGTCTGATCATCGGCGGGCGACCGTATTCCGGCGCCACCGGAGTCGCCGGAGCCATCGGACACATGCCGATTGCGGGCAGCGAGGCGCAATGCCTTTGCGGCAGAACCGGTTGCGTCGACGCCGGTATGTCGCTGCACGCGATGCAACCCGTCGCCCCGCAGACCGAAGGTCTACCGCTGAAGGACATCGACCTCGACGCGGTGGCGCAGGATACGAGTCGAAACCCGACCGCCCAGAAGATCATCCGCGATGTGATCGACCGGATCGCGCACACCGCGATCCTCGCCGAAGCGCTCTTTGATCCGGAGGTCCTCATCCTGTCCGGGCTCATCACCGAGTTCGAGGATCTGATCGTCGCCCTCGAATCGCGTATTGACGAGATCAGACCACCCGAGCGGCGTGGCCGCACTACCACCGTGCGCTCACACATCGGCCGCGACTACCGGGTGGCGGTCATCGTCGCCCTGCAGCAACTCGATCCCGACATCGCCGGGCTGTTGCGCACCCCGGCTTCATAGGGCGCCGGGGATCGCCTCCCACCGAGCGAAGAAACTAGGATGTGCAAGTATGCCGGTTGATCGCCTCCTTCCCTCCGACGACGCTCGTGACCTCATCGCGCTGACCCGCGATATCGCCGACAAGGTCCTCGACCCGATCGTCGATGAGTACGAGCGTGCCGAGAAGTACCCCGAAGGGGTCATGGCCCAACTCGGCGCGGCGGGGCTGCTGAGCCTGCCCCAGCCCGAGGAGTGGAGTGGCGGTGGCCAGCCCTACGAGGTCTACCTGCAGGTTCTGGAGGAGATCGCGACGCGGTGGGCCGCGATCGGCGTCGCGGTCAGCGTGCACAGTCTCTCGTCGCACCCGCTGCTGGCCTACGGCACCGAGGAACAGAAGCAGCGCTGGCTGCCCGGCATGCTCGCCGGTGACCAGATCGGCGCCTACAGCCTGTCCGAACCGCAGGCCGGCTCCGATGCCGCCGCCCTGAACTGCAAGGCCACCCGCGACGGCGACAACTACGTCCTCAACGGCTCGAAGGCGTGGATCACCCACGGTGGAAAGGCCGATTTCTACACTCTGTTCGCCCGCACTGGAGAGGGCTCCAAGGGCATCTCGTGCTTCCTGGTTCCCGCCGATCTCGAGGGCCTGAGCTTCGGGAAGCCCGAGGAGAAGATGGGCCTGCACGCGGTCCCGACCACCTCGGCGTTCTACGACAACGCCCGCCTCGACGCGGATCGGCTGATCGGCACCGAGGGCCAGGGCCTGTCGATCGCGTTCTCCGCGCTGGACTCCGGTCGGCTCGGCATCGCCGCCGTCGCGGTCGGCATCGCCCAGGCCGCCCTGGACGAAGCAGTCCGGTACGCCAACGAACGAACCACGTTCGGCCGCAAGATCATCGACCATCAGGGCCTCGGGTTCCTGTTGGCCGACATGGCCGCCGCGGTGGTCAGCGCCCGCGCCACCTATCTGGACGCCGCGCGCCGTCGAGACCTCGGCCTGCCCTATTCAACCCAGGCCAGCGTCGCCAAGCTGATCGCCACCGACGCGGCGATGAAGGTCACCACCGACGCCGTCCAGGTGTTCGGCGGCGTCGGCTACACCCGCGACTTCCGGGTCGAGCGGTTCATGCGGGAAGCCAAGATCACCCAGATCTTCGAAGGCACCAATCAGATTCAGCGCCTGGTCATCTCGCGGGGGCTGGGGTCGTGACGAACGACGTCACCGCGGCCAGGAACTGATCGGGCTGTTCGACCATCGGAGTGTGTCCGGAATCTTTGACCACCAAGGGCGCCAGCCCGGCCGCGGTGTAGCGCTGCACATTGGGCGCCGTCGGGGTCAGCACATCCTCGTCGCCCCACAGCACGAGCACCGGCTTGTGCAGTGCGGCAAGCGTTTCGACGGTCGGGTGCGGGCCTTCGGTGGAGTCGCACAACCCGGTGTAGGTGAGGCGCTCCAACGAACGGTGCGCGTAGTCGGGCACCGGATAGTCGGCGGCGAACCCGGTCTGCAGTGAACTCTCGCTGATCGCGTCGACGCCGCGGACAAGATCCATCGCCGGCCCGATCACCGGCCAGCACACCATTTTTCCGAGCAGCGGCATGCTGACCAAATCATCCGCTCCCGGGGTGTCCGAGACCACGACCCGCTCCACCAGGTCGGGATACTGCCGGGCCAGTTCGGCCGAGACCGCTCCGCCCATCGAATGGCCGATCAGCACCGCGTGACGCACGCCGAGTGCCACGAGCGCGTTGCGCACCGCCGTGGCCTGCGCATCCGAGCGGTACGCGGCGCCGTCGGCGGGCGCCTCCGAGCCGCCGTGCCCGACCAGATCGATCGCGATCACCCGCTGGTCGCGGGCCAGCTGCGGGGCCACCTTCTCCCACCACTGGATGGAGGCCGAGTACCCGTGCAGCAACACCACCGCGCGTTCCCCCGGCGGCCCGTACTCACGCACGTTGAGGTCGGGACCGTCCAGTTCCAGCACGTGCCCGCCCGCGAACGGCTCGGCCCGGCGGTGCTCCTTGGTCGCCACCAGTTCATTCAGCAGCAACGCCACCACGGCCAACAGCAGCACGACGACGGCGATGCGCAATTTCATCCTGCGCACGCTAATGCCAAGACGTCGGCGTTGACCAGCAATTTTCCCCGGTGGAACGAGTCTCAGCGAACGGCCCCATAATGACAGGGCAATGAACACACCTGCCCACACCGCCAGCGTCCCCCGGCACCGTATGCCGCGTCGGGGCGTGCGGGCCGCCCGCCGCGCCGCAGTCGGCCTGGTGGCGGCGTCCGTGGTGGCCGGTACCGGTGCGGGCTGGGTGACCTACCACGGGGCACTGGACGGCATCACCACGTCCAACGCCCTCGACGGTGGGCCGATGTCGGCCGGCGATACCGAGAACATCCTGATCATGGGGCTGGACAGCCGACTCGATCAGCACGGCAACCCGCTGCCCGAGGATGTCTACCAGGCCCTGCACGCCGGCGATGAGACCGTCGGCGGCTACAACGCCAACGTGCTGATCGTGGTGCACCTGCCCGGCGACGGCGGCCCGGCCACCGCGTTCTCGATTCCCCGCGACGACTATGTGGACCTCGCCGGGTGCGATGTCTCGCCGTGCAAGGGCAAGGTCAAGCAGGCCTACGGGTTCGCCTACCAGCGGGAGATGGAGTCGCTGGAGTCCGACAGCGGGGACACGGCCAGCCATGAGCAGCAGGCCCGTGAGGCGGGCCGCAAGGCGGAGATCGCCACGGTCCGCAACCTGCTCGGCATCCCGATCGACCATTTCGTCGAGGTCACCCTCGGCGCGTTCTTCGAGATCGCCAAGGCCGTGGCGCCGATCACCGTCTGCCTCAACGCCGACACCTCAGATCCATACTCCGGTGCCGACTTCCACCAGGGTGTCCAGGAGATCAACGCGGCCCAGGCGATGGCCTTCGTGCGTCAGCGTCGCGACGTCAACGACGAGAACTTCACCGACCTCGACCGCACCCGCCGTCAACAGGCCTTCATCGCGGCACTGGTATCGGCGCTGGGCCACAGCGGAACGCTGAACAGCCCAACCGGACTGCGCAGCCTGCTCGGCGTGGTCAAGCAGAACGTCGCGTTGGACGCCGGATTCGACCTGCCCAGCTTCGCCCGACGGGCCTCCGCTCTGACCGACAAGCCACCGACGCTCTACACGCTGCCGATCAAGGAGTTCAGCCAGAATTCCTACGGCGAGGACATCAACCTCGTCGATGTGCCGACGATCCGCAAGATCGTGCACGACCTCGTCTCCAAAGACGACGCCGCGTCGTCATCGGCACCCACCAGCAAGGCTCAGACGCTCAACGGCCATGGTGCGGTGCTCGACGTGATCAACGCGTCGACCTACAGCGGACTGGCTGCCCAGCTCGAAACCACCTTTGGCGCACACGGATTCACCGAGGGGCAGATCGGTGACGGCGAGTCGCTGGCTGCCACCACCACGATCGACTACGGGACCGGCGCCGAGGCCGCTGCTCAATCGCTGGCCGACGAGCTCGGTGTGATCGCAAACCCGTCGTCCGAAGTGCTGGCCGGCACCGTCCAGCTGACGCTGGGGACCGATTTCCCCGGTGACGAATACCTGTCGGGATCCAGCGATGCGACATCGGAGTCCGGTTCGGACTCCACCTGGGAGTCGAGCAGCGAGACGACGGAAGAGACCACGCCCAGCACGCCGGTGACGACGGTGGCCGCCACCGCGACCGGTACCTACACCCCGGCCCCCACTGACCTGAGCCAGATGAAGGTCTCCGGCATCCCCTGCGTGAAATAGGCGCGGCTACAGCGTGACCCGGACCTGGGTGCCGAACCCGGGCTCCGAGCTGATCGCCATCGAGCCGCCCATGGCATCGATGCGCACCTGCAGTGAGGCCAGCCCGATGTGTCCCTCGGCGACGGACTGCGCCAGTATCGCCGGGTCGAATCCCTTGCCGTTGTCGGCCACGGTCAGCACGACGCGCTCCCCCGAACGGTAGAGGCCGACCGAAATCGTGGACGCCCCGGCATGTTTGTTGATGTTGGCCAGCAGTTCGCGCGCGGCGCGGTACAGCAGCGCCTGGCCAACGGGGCGCCCGACGTCCTCCAGATCCGCCCGCACCGTGATATCCGGCCGAGTCTCATACTGACGCAATAGTTCCCGCACCGCCGGGGTGAGTCCCAGCTGAGCCAGGACCTGCGGATGCAGCGCGGTGACGGTGGAGCGCAGTCCGACGGCGGTCTCCTGCAGTGCGGCATGGACGCGGTCCAGGCCGGGATCCGGGATGCGTTCGCGGATCTCGTCGAGTTCGAGGCGCGCGGCGAGCAGGGTCTGCAGTGGCCCGTCGTGGAGGTGCTCGGCCAGTTCGGCATTGCGCAGATCGTCGGCCCTGGTGGATTCCGACACCAGCTGGCGACGCACCTCCATCAGGGTCCGTACCCGCGCCGAACGGCGCGCCAGCACAAATGACAGCGCGGCCGACGCGACCGCCAGCCAGGCCAGAAAGCCCACGTGCATGTACACGATGTCGGGCAGTCCGACGTTGTCGTCGCGCTCGGAATACAGGATCCACACCGCGAGATATCCCACTGCGGTGCTGCCGCCGAGCAGTGCGGTCAGCCATGGACGGTCTTGGAACGCAACGGATATGGGTAACAGGAAGAACACCGGCAGCAGCGCCGCGGTGGCCCCGCCCGAGACGGCGCACAGGGCGACGAGCACCAGGACGTCGACTGCGGTCGAGGCCCATTCGGCCCACGGCGGCATGGGCCCGCGGAACACCACCACCAGCCACAGCACCGCCACAGCGGCGTAGACGCTCAGGATCACCGCGTACAGGACAGGCAACCAGTGGTCGACATCCCACACCGAGACCAGCACCACGATCAGACCGATCAGCGGCAGCCGCAGCAGCGCCGAGACCCGAACGGGCTGGGTGGTGAAGAATTCGACGACGCGCCCGCCTGCCATGTCAGTCCAGCAGCCGGCGGCGCATCGCCTCCGCGACTGCCGCGCCCCGATCACTGACACCCAGCTTCTCGTACAGGCGCTGCACGTGGGTTTTCACGGTCGACGGGGCCAGGAACAGCTGCTTGGCCATGGCCGGGATGGAAAGCCCCTTGGCGATCAGGTCGAGCACCTCACGTTCCCGTGGGCTGAGCACCGGGACCTCGGGTTCGTTGCGACGACGGATTTCGCCGGCCAGCCCGGCCGCCAGGTTGGGATCGAGGACGTCGCGGCCTTTGGCACATGACAGCACGGCGTTCACCAGCTCGCTCCGGGTGGACTCCTTGGACAGGAATCCGGCCGCCCCCTGCTGCAACGCGGTGTAGACGATCGCCGACTCGTCGTGCGCGGAGACCAGCAACACCCGGGTGGGCAACTCGTCACGGCTGACCGCGGCCGCCACCTGGGCCCCGTCGAGTTGTGGCATGCGGTAGTCGAGCAGGGCCACCTGCGGCTGGTGGGTCCGGATCAATTCCAGTGCGTCGGCGCCGTTGTCGGCCTCGGCCACAACGTCGATCTCGCCGCTGGAGGTCAAGGCGCGCACGACGCCCTCGCGGAACATCGGGTGGTCATCACCGACGACCACCCGCACCTTGGCGACCATGCGACACAGCATGGCACAGGCTGGCCGGTGATCAGCGCGTTTAGAGTCAGCGGTATGCATCTGGACGAGCTGCAGTGGTTCGTGGTGCTCGCCGAAACCGAGCATGTCACCGACGCCGCAGCCGAACTCGGCATCAGCCAACCCACCCTGTCGCGTGCACTGGCCCGACTCGAGGAGCAGGTGGGGGTTCCGCTGTTCGATCGGGTGAACCGGCGGCTTCGGTTAAACGCCTACGGGCACATCCTCTTGGAGCACGCTCGCCGCAGCATCAGCGAAATCCGTACGGCCACCGAGAGAATCGCCGAATTGCGTGACCCGGATACCGGGACGGTGCGGCTTGCCTTCCTGCATTCGCAGGCCGGCTGGTACGTGCCGGATCTGTTGCGCCGGTTCCGGACCGAGGCTCCGCGGGTGCGATTCGAGCTGTTCCAGGGTGCCGCCCACGAGATCGTCGAACGCCTGGCCGGCGGTGAAGCCGACCTGGCGATCACCTCGCCGCGACCCGAGGGCTTTCGCTGGCGCGGGCTGTATATGGAGCGGCTATGCCTGGCCGTGCCGCGCGAGCACCGTTTCGCCCGTCGGTCCAGGATCCGGTTGGCCGACGCCGGCGCCGAACCCTTCGTCGCCCTGGCGCCGGACTTCGGGTTGCGGCAGCTCACCGACGAACTGTGCGCCGAGGCCGGGATCTCGCCACCGGTGGTCTTCGAGGCGATGGAGATCCCGACCATGGAAGGGCTGGTGGCCGCAGGTTTCGGGGTGGCGGTGGTCCCGGTGCCCCGGCCCGAACGGGCCGAGCCTGGAGCCGCCTACGTGCCGCTGTCGGAGACATCGGCCAAACGCCAGATCGGACTGACCTGGACCACCGATCGCCCGCTGCCCCCCGCGGCGGCACGCCTCGCCGAATTCATCATGCAAAATATTCATGAAATTGAGTAAAATCATGTATTGGACACATCTTTGCCGGCGTCCTACCGTCGGCTGAGTGTCCACCTCCCTGACCTCTGTTGAATGGCGCGGGCATTCCCGTGGCTCGACCGAGTACCGGAGGCTGCTGGCCGCATTGTTCTGCGCCGGCGTCGCGACCTTCGCCCAGCTGTACTCACCGCAAGCCGTACTCCCCCTGATCGCCCACGACATGGGCACTGGCGCCGCGCACGCCGCCTTGACGATCTCGGCGGCCACCGTCGGCCTGGCACTGGGCGTGATCCCGTGGTCCGCTCTGGCAGATCGCATCGGCCGGATCCAAGCCATGACGATATCCATCACTGCGGCAACGGTTCTCGGCCTGATCGTGCCATTGGCCCCGAGTGCCGCACTGCTGCTGTCCGGCCGGCTGCTCGAAGGACTGATGCTGGGCGGCGTGCCCGCGGTGGCCATCGCCTACCTCACCGAGGAGATCGACGCCGGGCATGCCGCCCGCGCAGCAGGCACCTACGTCGCGGGCACCACCATCGGCGGATTGGCCGGCCGGCTCGTGACCGGGCCGATCGCCGAGTTCGCCGGATGGCGCGTCGGGGTCCTCGTGGTCGCGGTGTTGTGCGGTCTGTCGGCATTCGCGTTCGTCAAACTCGCCCCGCCCGCACGGGGCTTCACCCCGTCCCGCAGCCGCAACCTGGGCCGTCGGCTCGCCGAGAACCTCCGCTCACCCCGGCAACTGGTGCTCTACAGCCAGGGCTTCCTGCTGATGGGCGGCTTCGTGGCGATGTACAACTTCCTCGGTTTCCGGCTGATGGCCACCCCGTTCAACCTGCCGCAGACCGTCGTCAGCCTGGTGTTCCTGGCCTACCTGTCGGGCACCTGGGCCTCCGCCCGCGCCGGCGCCGAGGCCAGTCGGTTCGGCCGCAAGACCGTGCTGCTCGGCTCGATCGCCACGATGATCGCCGGGGTCGCGATCACGCTGGCCGGCAATGTCTTCGTAGTGCTGATCGGGCTGGTGATCGCCACCGCCGGCTTCTTCGGTGCGCACGCGATCGCCTCGGGTTGGGTGGGCGCCGCCGCCGGCGACGGCAAAGCCCAAGCGTCCTCGCTGTACAACCTCTTCTACTACGCGGGATCCAGCGTCATCGGCTGGGTCGGCGGGCTGGCGTTCGACGCCGCGGGATGGCGCGCCGTGGCCGGCACCGTGATCGGTCTGGCGATGATGGCGGGGGTGCTGGCCTCGACACTCACCACGCCGCGCAACTACCAGAGCTCGATGTCCCGGCCGTGCTCCGATTCCGGGCGCGGACCGAAGTAGCGCCGCTGCGACTCCTCGATCAGGACGTCGTTGATGCTGGCTTCCCGCCGGGCCATCAGACCCTCGGGTGTGAACTGCCACAACTCATTCCCGTAACTGCGGTACCACTGGCCCTGTGGGTCGTGCCATTCGTACTGGAACCGCACTGCCATTCGGTTCTCCCGGAACCCCCACAGGCTCTTGCGCAGCACGTAATCCAGCTCGCGCTCCCATTTGGCGGTCAGGAACTCGACGATCTGTTCACGTCCGACGATGTGCAGGTCGCGATTGCGCCACTGCGAGTCGGGCGTATAGGCCAGGCTGACCCGCTCCGGGTCGCGGGTGTTCCAGGCATCCTCGGCGGCCTGAACCTTCTGGAGGGCTGTTTCCAGAGTGAAGGGCGGGAACGGCGGGCGACTCTCAGTCATGCCACCTTTCTACCTGTCTAACCATGTGGCTATCGTGGCTGCCATGGACTTCGCTCTGTCGGCCAAAGCGGCTGATTACCACTCCCGGTTGACCGACTTCATGGTGGAGCACGTTCTCCCCGCAGAAGCCTCCTACCACGCCTATCGCGAGGAGAAGGGCCCGAAGGATCACACAGTGCCGCCGGTGGTCGAGGAGCTCAAGGTCAAGGCGAAGGCCGCAGGCCTGTGGAACCTGTTCCTGCCGTCGGAGTCCGGTCTGACCAACCTGGAGTACGCGCCGCTGGCCGAACTGTCCGGGTGGAGCCTGGAGATCGCCCCCGAGGCACTCAACTGTGCTGCGCCGGACACCGGCAACATGGAGACCCTGCACCTGTTCGCCGACGAGGCCCAGCGCAAGCAGTGGCTGGAGCCGCTGTTGGACGGCGACATCCGCAGTGCGTTCGCGATGACCGAGCCGGCCGTGGCGTCCTCGGATGCCCGAAACATCGAGACCACGATGCTGCGGGACGGGTCCGACTACGTGATCAACGGCCGTAAATGGTGGATCACCGGTGCTGCCGATCCGCGTTGCAAGATCCTGATCGTGATGGGCCGCACCAACCCTGAGGCGGCCAGCCACGCCCAGCAGTCGATGATCCTGGTGCCGGTGGACACCCCCGGGGTGGACATTCAGCGGTCCCTGCCGGTGTTCGGTTGGCAGGACCAGCACGGGCACTGCGAGATCGTGTTCGACAACGTCCGGGTGCCGGCGGAGAACCTGCTGCACGAAGAGGGCAGCGGTTTCGCGATCGCCCAGGCCCGGCTGGGGCCGGGCCGTATCCACCACTGCATGCGTGCCCTGGGTGCGGCCGAGCGGGCGCTGGCGCTGATGATCGACCGGGTGCAGAAGCGGGTCGCGTTCGGCAAGCCGTTGGCCGAGCAGGGCGTGGTGCGTGAGTCGATTGCCAAGTCCCGCAACGAGATCGATCAGGCCCGGCTGTTGTGTGAGAAGGCCGCGTGGATGATCGACCAGGAAGGCAACAAGGCCGCACACGTGCTGGTCTCCCAGATCAAGTCGGTGGCACCGCAGGTCGCCTGCGACGTGATCGACCGGGCCATCCAGGTGCATGGCGCAGCGGGCGTCAGCGACGACTTCCCCCTGGCCCGGCTCTACAGCTGGCACCGCGCGATGCGGTTGTTCGACGGACCCGACGAGGTCCACATGCGCACGATCGCCCGGGCGGAGCTCGGCCGGGAGAAGTCGCCTCTCGCTGCGGCGGCGTGTGGCCATGCGGGTTCGGCGGTGACTGCGTAGTGACCACCGAGCTGGGGGAACTGTCGGGGGCGTGGAACTTTCGGGATGTCGCGGAGGAGACCGCGATCCGACCTGGGCTGCTCTACCGCTCGAGTCAGCTCAGCCAGCTCTCCGATGCCGGCCGGGCGGTGTTCCGCCGGCTCGGCATCACCGACGTCGCCGACCTGCGCTCGCACCAGGAGGTACAGCGGCAGGGCACCGGGCAGGTGCCCGACGGAGTCGCAGTGCATCTGCTGCCCTTCCACCCTGACAGCGGCTCCACGCAGGATGCGCCGCACGAGAACACCTTCCAGCGGGTGATGTCCGAATCCGTCGAAGGTGAGGACGTGGCCACCGCGGCCCGGCGGTACATGACCGAGGTATACGAAGAATTTCCGACGCTTCCGGGAGCGCACGGCGCGGTGCGTGAGGTGATTTCGCTTCTGGCACAGGAGCGTCCGGTGATCGCACATTGCTTCGCCGGCAAGGACCGGACCGGATTCACCGTGGCGACCGTGCTGGCAACCGTCGGCGTCGATCGAGACCGCATCATCACCGACTTCCTGGCCAGCAACGGCGCGATCCCGTCCCTGCGGAACCGGATCATGGACTCGGTCCGCGCGCGGGCGCAGGAAGCACCGGAGATGATCACCTACGCCGAGGCCAGACTGACCGATGAAGTGCTCGGGGTGCGCGAGGAGTATCTCGACGCGGCCTGGCGCAAACTCGAGGATGCCTACGGCTCGGTGGCGGGTTTCATCGAGGCGGCCGGGGTCTCGCCCGACGACCTCGCCGCATTACGGACCAACCTGGTCGGCTGACGGGGGTCACGCCCCCTCGAGCGCTTCGCCCACCTCTTGGACGACCCGGCTGTGCTCGTTCTGCATCAGAGCGTGTCCGGCACCCAGTAGCAGGGCCACCGGCCAGTCGATGATCTCGACCGCGGCCAGGATGCCGAGCGCGCCGTAGTAGGCCAGTTGTTCGGGGTGCGGCACCTTCACCCGGCCCACAACCGGCAGGGTCATGGCGAAGCCCCGCGCGTCGCGCACGGCGTGTACCGCGTCACGGTGCCCTTTTGCGGTTTTCGAGTTTTCTGCCATTGGTCACCTTTCCGTCACGTCGACTTCGACATCTCGACGTGTCGATTTCTCAGCGTGAGAGGCGTGATTACTTCCGGTTCCGGCACTCCGGCCGATCCGTTGACCGACGCCGTATCCCGCGTGTTGACCGTGCCGTTGCGCGAGGTGTACGCGGTGCTGTGGCGCTGCGGAGTGCTCGACATCGACGACTGAGCCGGTTCCTCGGGAACCGGGCCGGTGAACCTCGATAGCAGTCGGGGAGCGACCGCGGCGACGCCGGTGGCGACGCCGGCCGCACTGAGCGCCTGGGCCCACCCGAGCGGATCCAACGGCGTACAGCCCAGCAGCTGGCTGACGCCGGGGGTACTGATCGCGGCGCCCAAGGTCACCAGCGAACCGGCGGCGGTGGCGATCACCAGCGGGCCGTGCGAGTCGATCAGGGTCTGCGCCAGTTGGGTGGAGACCAGTGCGACGAGCGCCGCGGTGGAGGCGCGCCGCGGGGCCAAGGTGAAGCCCGCCGTCAGCCAGGCACCGGTGGCCGCGCCCGCGGTCGCCGCACCCCGGATGGCCACGGTCCGCCACAGCTCGGTCTGGTCTGGCCCGTGCCCGGCAGCCCCGACGGCATGGGTCGTCGGGCTGACCGCCAGCGCGGCGGCCGGCAGCGCGTCGGTCATCATGTTCACCAGCAGCAGTTGCCGCGTGTTCAGCGGCGAGCGGCCGGTCAGCGCGCTGCCCA
Source organism: Mycolicibacterium peregrinum (assembly GCF_002102345.1). Taxonomy (GTDB): domain Bacteria; phylum Actinomycetota; class Actinomycetes; order Mycobacteriales; family Mycobacteriaceae; genus Mycobacterium; species Mycobacterium peregrinum. The sequence goes on along the minus strand of NZ_LQPP01000033.1, from coordinate 172,850 downwards.
CGATGGAGAACACCACCTCGCCCGCGTTCCCGCCGAGCAGCACGGCCACCGCGGCCTGAACCCGGCGCCACAGCTGACGGCCTTCGTCAAGCGCATCGGTCAGAGAACCGATCCGGCCGTCGAGGAGCAGTACGTCGGCCGAGCTGCGGGCCGGATCGCTGCCGCGGGCCGCCACTCCGATACCGACGGTGGCCGCCCGGATCGCGGCCGCATCGTTGGCGCCGTCACCGACCATGGCGCACACCATCCCGATGCGTTCGAGCGTCTGCACCACCTGCACCTTGTGCTCCGGTGACATCCGGGCGAACACGCGCCGGTCGCGTACCGCCGCTTCCTGGCTGCGGCGCGGCATCGCCACCCAGTCCTCGCCACTGATCACCTGCTCGTCTGCGATCGACAGCCCCAGCTCCGCCGCGATCGCCTTCGCTGTGACCGGATGATCACCGGTGATGAGTCGCACACCGATTTTATTGTCCTGCAAGGATTTCAAGACTTGAGCGGACTCAGCGCGCGGGGTGTCCGACAAGCCCGCCAGACCGAGGAACTGCAACCGCCGGGTGCAGAGTGCGGCCAGGCGGTCGGTGTCGGACCGGCCGCGTTCGGCCTGGTTGGCGGTCAGCGTGCGCCGGGCCACGGCGAGCACGCGCAGTCCGTCGCGCGCCATCTCCTCGACCGTGCGCGCCACCGCGGGGTCCAGATCCGCGCAGGCCGACAACACCACCTCGGGCGCACCTTTGATCGACAGCTCTTCGCCGACCAGTGCCCCCGAGAACTTGCGGCCGGACCGGAACGGCAGATAGGTGGCGGTTCCGTCGTCGAGCGCCTGGGGAGCGGTGGCCGCCTCCGCGACCGCCGCGTCGGTGGCGTGCTCGGAAAAGTCGCCGCCCACGGTGCGTACCTGCGATACCCGCAACCGGTTTTCGCTGAGGGTGCCGGTCTTGTCGAAACACACGACGTCGACGCGGCCGAGCGCCTCCACCGATCGTGGGCTGCGGACCAACGCCCCGGTACGGGTCAACCGTCGCGCCGAGGCCTGCTGGGCCAGCGTCGCCACCAGCGGCAGCCCTTCCGGCACGGCGGCCACCGCCACTGCCACACCGCTGGCCACCGCACTGCGCAACGGCAGCCGGCGCAGCAGGCCGAGCCCACTGACCAGGGCACCGCCGGCCATGCTGAAAGGCAGTGCGCGGTTGGTCAGTTCACGTAATTGCGCCTGCAGGCCCACGGCGGGTCCCGCGCCGTGCCCGATGTCGGCCGCACGTCGGGCCTGTGTCGCTGCACCCACCTCGGTCACCACAGCGACGACAGTCCCGGTGACCAATGTCGTTGTGGCGTAGAGCATGCAGTGTCGCTCGGCCAGTTCCGCTCCCGGAGCGGCGGCAATCTGTTTGGGGACGGGCAACGACTCGCCGGTGAGCGCGGCCTCGTCGGCCTCCGCGTCGACGGCTTCGATGATCCGCGCATCGGCCGGCACCACTTCGCCGGGACGCACCTCGATGATGTCTCCGGGCCGTAGCCGGGTTGCCGCGACGCTGTCGTAGCCGGCGTCGCCGTTGCGATCGCCGCCGGTCACCAGGCGCCGGGCCGGCGGATCCTGGACCGCCAGCAACCGGCTCAGCAACCGCTCCGCACGGACCTGCTGGGTGGCGGCCAACAGGGCGTTACCGGTGAGCACGGAGCCGACCAGAACCGCGTCGACCGGTGAGCCCAGCATCGCGCTCGCGGCCGAGCCGACCGCGAGCACGGGCGTCAGCGGATCGGACAGTTCCGAGCGCAGTGCGGTGACCAGTTCGGTCAGCGGCCGGGGCACCGCCTCGCGCCATTGCCGTTCGCCGGGCTGCACCCGCTGCGAATCCTCTTCTGCGGCATGGACTTCGGCGAGCCGGTTGCGGACCTGCTCGGGTGTCATCGCATGCCAGTCCTCGACGGCCGCCGCCTTGGGCTCGGCATCCAGAAGAGCGCTGCGGGCCAGCCAGAATCCGTTGACCAGTCCCGCCGCCGCCCCCGCGGTCACCGGCCCTGGGCCCCGTCCGCGAACCCCGGGGACCATCAGCAACGCACCGAGCAACGTGCCTCCGGCAGACAGCTCGACCCCACGTTCGCTGGCCCGTCGCGCGCCGGGAATCGCGTGCAACACCCGCCACACCGCCGCGAGATCCACGGCAAGGACGTCGGCCTGCCACGGGATGGCACCTCGCCCGAGCAGTCCTATCGCCAGGTCTGCGGCACCCAGCGCACGCGGTGCGTCCACCGACAGCACCGCCACCGTGCGTCCGTCGCGTTGCAGCGACCCGACCGCACCGACCAGGGCCGTATCGATGTCGGTGTCCGAGTCCGCCTCGTGAAGATCGTCGAATGACGACCGCAGGTCGCCGAGTTGGTCGAGATTGAGAGACACCGCCTGCGCGCCGGCCCGGCGAATCTCGGCCAGCACACCGTGCGCCCGCGGATCGTGCCTGCGGTACACCAGCACCTGCCCGCGTGCCCTGCCGTTGCGCGCAGCCCCGCCGAAAGCCGGCGCCACGCGGTGCCAACCGGCGGACAGCTCGCCCGCTTCCAGCCGACCCTGGGCCCACTGCCACACCTCGGCACGGTCGGCTTGCGCGACGTCGCGGAATCGCCCCACCCGTAGCTCATCGGTGGCCAGCGCGCGGGGATCGACGACGACGGCATCGACGCGGTCGAGGAGGCGCAATGCGTCCGGCCGCAACTGCACCAGATCACGCCGATCGGCCAGGCCGCGACCCAGCGTGCTGGCGAAGGCCTCTCGTGAGTTGCGTGCCGCCTTGGGTGCGGTGACGACGGCTGCCGTGGCGGCGACACCGGGATCGCGTGTGAGGGCACCTACCGAGGCGGCGGCCATCGCCTGCGCCCGGCCACACCGTTCGGCATAGCGCTCCACCACACCGTCGGGCAGTGCGCACGGGCGCTCGGGCTCGGATGCAACAGTCCGACATTCGGCGTGTGGCGCCAGATCCGGTTCGAGCGCCTCCCAGGCGTCGGCGGCAGCCGCGGTTTCGGCCAGCTGGGCCAGATGGCGGACGAATTCCACGGTGACGGCCGCGGGGGCCTGGGTGAGCGCATACACGGTGGCGGCACCCAGGCTCAGGACGGCGTCCGCACCCGGCACCCCGAGCCGGGCCTCCAGCACCGCACGCACCTTCGGCTGATAGTCCACAGCGCTGACGGCCGCCATCAAGCCGGCAGGCACCCTCGGCAACATCAACGTGCGGCCCGCCACGGCGACACCGATGCCGATCCCACTCGCTGCGGCGGTGATCCCCTTGAGAGCCAGCAGAACTCCATCGCCCGGCAGATCATTGGCCCGCGGGGGTTCGCTGCGCGTGGCCGCGCCTTGCTCGGCCTCGGCCACCACGTCACACAGGCGGACCAGGTCGATCGATTCAGGATCGGCGTCGGTCTCGATATCGATGATCACGCGCGACAACGGCTGGTTCAGACGTGCCCGTCGCACCCCCAGCTGCCCGCGGAGTTCACGCAGTACTGCGGTCGCGACCCGCTTTCCGTCATCGCCCTGCAGGCCGCGGACCTCGATCCAACACCGGTCTGGGCCGCGCCAGCAGCGACGCGCGGCCGGGCCACCGACCATCTCGGCCATGGCCGTCAACGCCGTCCGCATCGGCCGGACCACGGGCGCCGCCGCAAGCTCGGCTGCGCCCTGGATCATCCGTCCGATCGCGGTGATCACTTACTGCGGGTCGCCGCCGAGGTCCGTCGGGATGCCGACCGCCGAGTTGTCGCCTTGGGGCTACTCGCACTCGCGGAACGCTTGGCTGGGGCGCGTTTGGTCGGGGCGGAGCGTTTGGCTGCAGCGGTGCGCTTGGCCGCCGTGGATTTCTTCGGCGGTGAGGTATCGCGGGCCGGCTGCTCATCGCCGGCCCGGCCGTCGCCTGCGCGCTGGTTGATCTGATGGACCACCAATGCGGCGCCTCCCACAGTCAGCAGCACCGGCCACTCGACGAGGCCCGCGGCGCCTACTGCGGCCAGTGTGAGCGCGGCCGCGGCGGGCGATCTGCTGCCCTGACTGACTCCGTTGCGAATACCCGAGCCGACCCCTTTGATTCCCCCGACCACGCCGTTGACGGCAGCGCCGCCAACAGCTCCCGCGGCTGCGGTGGTCGCGTCTGCGGTACGGCTGACTGCCCGAAGGGCACCTGAGACGATGTTCACGAGGGACTCCTCACCTTCACCGTCTCAACAACTACCCCTTTGAACGGCGTCCTACACCCGGCTTGAGCGAAGCTGACAGGAACTTGTCAGTCCGGTGAACAGCAGCGACTCTCCGCTGGTCAGGCATCCTGGCGAGGCATGGTGGCAGACAACGTGACCCGCACCTCGTCGGCCACCTTCATCGCCCCCATCAGCATCGAATACTGCTTGATTCCGAAATCGCCGTGCCGCACAGAAGCGGTGCCGAGCACAGAATCGTCGGACACCTCAACCTCGACGGTCTGGTCACCGGAGTTGCCGGCAAGCTCGAGGACCCCCGCGATGCGTACCAGAGAACCGGAGCGCTCGATCGATGTGGACCGGAACCGGGCCTGTGGAAACTTCTTCGCCCGCAACGTCTTCAACGCGTTCGATCGGATCAGCACCTTCTCGGCCCCCGACAACGGAGTCATGCCGCCCTCTCCCCGCAGCACGTCCAGGGAGTCGAGGTCCACCGTCACCTCGACCGCCGCCGGCTCGTCGCCATCCCACTCCACCGTCGCGTGCCACGAGCGCATCGCGATCGTCAACCGATGGCCCATCCGCGAGGCGCTACCCGTCACACCCGTATGGAGCAGCAACTCGCCCGCGTCGGGGCCCAGGTCCCACGGCCTCACGCGGCGATCACCAGACCCGTCACCCAGGTGACCGTCGCGAGTAAGGCTCCGGTCAGCTCGACGCCGACTGACAGCGCAACACCTTTGAGCGCGTGCACAGTTGACGTCCAAGCCCGCCGGTAATCGCGACGCGAGGCCAGCTCCGCCAGATACACCCCAGCGACGAAGCCGATCACCAGACCGATCACCGGGATCACGAAGAACCCGATCAGGCCGAGCACCCCGCCGGCCGCCAGGCTCCAGATCCCCACCTCCGCGGCCCGCATCCGGCGTACCGGCCAGACATACTTGATCACCTCGGCCGTCACGAAGAACACCGCTGCGACCCCGAGCGTCACCCACGCAACGGTGGCGTTGGTCCCCTCCTTGGCCTCCCAGACCGCCCACACCGCGATCGCCGCGAAGACCAGAAACCCACCACCGGGCAGCACCGGCAACACGATGCCGAGAAGACCGACGGCAATCACCAATGCGACGAGAACAACGCCGAGCGTGCTCACGGTTTCTGCCCGCGCACCCACTGCATGGTGCCCATGGTCTTCGACCGCACCCGCTCCAGACCCAGCCCCTCGAACCGGTCGGCGAGCTCATCTTCGGCGAAGAAACGTGCACCGCCCTTCGACAACAGCTGCGCCGGTCCACGGTTCGTCGCCGTGGGCACCATGATCGCCATCCGCCCACCGGGGCGCAGCACCCGCACCATCTCGGCCAGTGCGGCCTCTGCGTCGGGGATCAACTGCAACACCGCGATCGACGTCACCGCATCGAAGACGTCGTCCCGGAACGGGAGCTTCTGAGCGTCGGCACGCAGGAAACCGACCTGGCGGCTCGCTTCGGCCTCGACAGCGCGGGCCAACATCGGCTCGGAGATGTCCACTCCGAACGCGAACCCGTCCAGCCCGGCCGACCGCGCCAGCGCGGCCGTCACGTTGCCCGGACCGCTGCCGACATCGAGCGCGAGCCCGCCGGGCGGGATGTTCAGCCATTCGGTGGGTTCCTGCCACGCCGTCATCAGCTTGCGGCCGATCCCCTGGGCGTTGTCGTACAGCTTCGACCCAAGCGGGGACGCCCACACCCTCTGGATGAATCCCGCATTCTTCGGGGCGTCACTGCCGTCGCCCAACAGGTCGAGATACCCCTTGCTGATGTCCGGCTCGGCCGGCGGATCGGCGAGAAGCTCGAGCACCTTGCGCAATGCCTGACTCGATGCGGTGTCCACACCCCTACGCTACGCACCAAGTTGGTCGGCAAGGTCGACAAAATCGGTCGCGACGATGTCGAAATCATCGGCCGTGACGTCGTACGGAGTCGCGTCCGGGCCGTACTCCAGAGGCCGGGCCACGTATGCGGTCCCGAGTCCGGCGGCACGGGCGGCCCGCAGGTCGGAAGGATGGGCCGCGACCAGCGTCAGCTCTTCGGGTGCGATGTCCAGCAGGCCTGCACATCCGCGGTAGGCCTCGAGGTCGGGCTTGTAGTGCCGGAACAGCTCGGCCGAGATCACGCAATCCCACGGCAGCCCGGCATTTTTGGCCATGTTCGTCAGCAGTGAGACGTTGCCGTTCGACAGCGTGGTGATGAGGTAGTGCTGCTTGAGCCGGCTCAGCCCGGCCACCGAGTCCGGCCACGGATCCAGCCGGTGCCAGGCCCGGTTGAGGTGGTCGATCTCGTCCGGGCCTGCCTCGACACCTGCCTCCTCGAGCAGTGAGACCAGGATCGCGCGATGCAGATCGTCGATCCTGGTCCACGGCAGCTCACCACGCCGCACCCGGTCCATCGCCGGGGCATAGCCGGCCCGCCAGTTGTCGGCGAAGTCCGGCCAATCCCGTTGCAGCCCGTGGCTTTTACCGAATGCTTCCAGCTCGCCGATGATGCTGGACCGCCAGTCGACGACGGTACCGAACACATCGAAGGCCAGGGCTTTCACTGCTAAGCCTCCAGGACGAGCTTCCCGCGCACCTGCCCGCTGGCCAGCGCATCGAGCGCGGCCGCGCCCTCGGACAGCGGGTACCGCACCGGCGCAGGGGGACGAAGCCCGCCGGCCACCAGCTTGTTGAGCTCGGCGCCGACCTGGGCCTGAGCGGCGGGGTGACGGCGGACGAACTCGCCCCAACCCACGCCCACCACGCTGACGTTGCGCAGCAGCAACCGGTTGACCTTGACGGTCGGGATGCCGCCGCCTGCGGCGAACCCGATGACCAGTAGCCGGCCTTCGGGCGCCAGCACCCGGATGGCGTCGTCGAAGGCCTCGCCGCCGATCGGGTCAACGACCAGATCGACGCCTTCGCCTCCGGTGGCATCCATGACCGCCTCACGCCAGCCGCCGGTCAGCGGCAGCACCACATCTGCACCTACAGACGAGACGAACTCCTCGGCCCCGGACCGGTGCACCATCGCAATCACCTTGGCGCCCATGGCTTTGGCCAGCTGGATCGAGGCGACGCCGATACCGCCGGCCGAGCCGAGCACCAGCACGGTCTCCCCCGGCACCAGCCCACCGCGGCGGGCCAGCGCGAACTGCATCGTGTAGTAGTTGCCCAGCAGCGATGCGGCCTGGCCGTCATCGAGTCCGTCGGCGGTCGGGATCACATTGGCGGGCAAGGCTGCCACCTGCTCGGCGTAGCCGCCCAGCATCGTCATCGCCGAGACCCGCTGGCCCGGGGTGAATCCCGAGCCCTCGGGTGCCGAGCGCACCGTTCCGGCCACCTCCATTCCGGGGGTGAACGGCGGTTCGAGCCGCAGCTGGTACTCGCCGCGGAGCAACAGCAAGTCGGGGAAGCAGACACCGGCGGCGCCGACGTCGATGATGACCATGTCAGGAGACACAGGATCAGGGATGTCGACGTACGCCAGCCCGGACGTGCCGGTAAGTGCCTGCGCGACAAGCGCCTTCACGTATTTCAGCCCAGCTTGAAGCTGGCCTGCTGAGCGGCCGACAGATCGGTGATCTCGCCCCACTTGGCGGCGATCTCATCGACGGAAGGCACCTCGCTGAAGGTGATGCCGTCGTTCTGGAAGAGGGCGGTGCGCTGCACCTTGCCGCCGCCGACGATGAACACCGAGTCGGTGTCGGGCAGTTCCTCGGTCATCAGGTAGGCCACCACCGGGGCGACGTACTCGGGGGTGAGCTTCTCGAACACCTCGGGCGGCAGGATGTCCTGCGTCATGCGGGTGGCGGCGATCGGCGCGACCGCGTTGGTCTTGATGTTGTACTTGGCGCCTTCCTGGGCCAACGTGTTGATCAGGCCGACCAGGCCGAGCTTGGCAGCACCGTAGTTGGCCTGACCGAAGTTGCCGAACAGGCCACTGGTGGAGGTGGCGACGACGACGCGGCCGAAGCTCTGCTCACGGAAGTGCGGCCACGCGGCGCGGATCACGTTGTACCCGCCGTAGAGGTGCACCTTGAGCACGGCGTCCCACTGCTCGAACGTCATCTTGTGGAAGGTGCCGTCACGCAGGATGCCCGCGTTGCTCACCACTCCGTCGACCTTGCCGAACTCGTCGATCGCGGTCTTGATGATGTTCTCGGCGCCGGCCTGCTCGGCGACACTGTCGTAGTTGGCGACGGCACGGCCACCGGCGGCCTTGATCTCGGCCACCACCTCGTCGGCCATGTTGTGTCCGGCGCCGGACCCGTCACGGGCACCGCCCAGATCGTTGACGACGACGCTGGCGCCCTCGCGTGCGAGCGTCAGGGCGTATTCACGGCCCAGACCTCCGCCGGCTCCGGTGACGACGACAACGCGATCCTGCACTCCTGGCATGGGGATTCCTCCTCGATAACGGGCCGGGAAACGGCTCAGCTCCCCTCCTGTATACGGCGGGCGGATAACTCCCGGTTAACCGGGTCGGTTACGGCCCGGGACGACGCATTTCTGCCACCGAAGGGGCAATTGCCGCCAACCGCGCTGATCAGGAATCACCCGCGCCTTCCTTTAGTTGAACCAATCAAGAAAGCAAGATTTGGAAAGAGGCAGAGGAAATGAAGAAGTTCGGGTTCACCGCAATGATCGCCAGTGGTCTGGCCGCCGCCGTCCTGGGTCTCGCCGGCGCCGCGTCGGCCGATGTGTCCCACCACGATTGGCTGGATCAGATCGGCCCGCACGTGACCGTGCCACACGTCGACACCACCGTGCACCAGAGCCACTGAGGCTCCGTCGGGCCGGCAGATGCGGCTCACAGACACATCCCGATGAACCGACCGATCTGGTGACCACCGTCACCGCGTCCGTGAGCGTTTAGTAGGAATAAACGCCCAGGTCCGGCGGTTGTTCACTGCGGAATGTGTTCGCAAAAAGGATAGAAATAGATGAAAAAGTTCGGAATTCCCGCAGTGCTCGTCAGCGGAGTGGCCACCGCCCTTCTGGGCCTGTCCGCACCCGCCTCAGCCGGAGTGGACCACCACCTCTGGGTGCACCAGATGCATCAGAAGGCAACGGTTCCTCAGGTCGACACCACGGTCAAGCACACCAATGTGAATCGCACCAAGGCGATGTCGAACCACTGATCGACAACGAAAACAAAAGGGGCGCCCCGCAATCGGGGCGCCCCTTTTGTCATGTCAGAGAGTTCAGAGCTTCTCGGCGGTGACGAAGGTGGAGAACGCCCGCGTGTCGTCGTGCTCGATCTCCACGTAGCGGCCCAGCCGGCGCATCTCGTCGAGCGAGTGCACACCGTCGGCCCGCCAACCGTGAGCGCCCAGCCACTCCGCCACATCGGCACGATCAGGGTCCTCGTAGATCAGGTCCTGGATGTTGAGCGCCTGCTCCATGTTGAACTGCGCGGCGAAACGCTCGAAACGCTCACGCATCTCCTCGCGACGCTCACCGGCCGAAACGCCGGCAGTCTCGGCGGCGATCCGGCTTCCCGGGGCCGACAACTCGGTGACGAGCTCGAAGAGCCGATCCTGGGCGTCGGCAGGCAGATACATCAGCAGGCCCTCGGCGAGCCACGCGGTCGGCTGGGAATCGTCAAACCCCGCGTCCCGCAACGCTTTGGGCCAGTCCTGGCGCAGATCGATGGCCACTTCCCGGCGCTGCGCCGACGGCTGCGCACCATGGGCGGCCAGCGTCTCGGCCTTGTACTCCAGCACCTTCGGCTGATCGATCTCGAACACCGTGGTGCCGGCCGGCCACTCCAGCCGGTACGCGCGCGAATCCAGGCCCGACGCCAGGATGACGATCTGGCGGATGCCGGCGTTCGCGGCCTCGGTGAAGTACGCATCGAAGAAGTGCGTGCGCACCGCCTGATAGCTGCCCATGTGCTCGAAGATCTTGGCGGCCTCGTCATCGACCTCTGCGATCTTGGCGGCGACATCCTGGTCCAGCAGCGTCTCCCAGAAGCCGGTTCCGGCGCCGGCCACCAGGATCGCCGCGTACGGATCACGGATCAGTGGGTTCTCGCGTCCCGTCTCCCCAGCCCTGGCGGCGGCGACCATCACGGCCGTCGACCCGACACTCGTGGCGATGTCCCAGGTGTCATCGTGGCTGCGCAGTGAGCTCATCGGGATTCTCCGTCCAATCGGGCGCGCAACAGCACGCTGTCCAAACCGAATTCCGCCAGTTCGTCGGCGTCTGCCGCGCGACCCAACCGGGCCATCTCGTCGGCACTGGACACCGCGTCGACCTCCCAGCCGTGTGAAGCGAGCCATTCCGCGGCGTCCGCGCGCCCGTCACACGCGTACATCAGCGCGTCGGCATCGATGTCGAGCCCCAGCGAGGCGCGCATGTTCTCGCCGCGGGCCCGACGGGCGGCCCGCTTCTCCGGGGTGAAACGCGCCGGATCCATGGCGAAGCTCTCGACCGCGACGCGGCTCCCCGGCGCGCTGTGTGCACCGACGAGTTCGAACAGCCGATCCTGCGCCTCGGCAGGCAGATACGGCAGCAGCCCCTCGGCCAGCCATGCGGTCGGCTGCCCGGGGTCGAAGCCCGCGTCGATCAGAGCCGCGGGCCAATCGTCACGCAGGTCAACCGGCACCGGGACGTGCTCGGCCCGGGCCAGCGCCCCGTGCGCGTGCAATGTCTCGGTCTTGTAGTGCAGCACCTTGGGCTGATCGATCTCGTAGACGATGGTGCCCGCCGGCCAGTCCAGCCGGAACGCCCGGGAGTCCAGGCCCGCTGCCAGGATCACGACCTGACGGATGCCGTCGTGGGTGACCTCGGTGAAGTAGTCATCGAAATAGTGGGTGCGCACGGCCTGGTAGTTGCGGGCCATGTCGTGAATGCGGCGAGCCTCCGGATCGTCACCGATCCAGTGCGGTTCGCTACCGGCCAGCTGCGCCCACGCCGGACCAGCGGCCGCCACCAGGAGGAAGGCGAACTCGTCGCGAATCAGGGGTTCGGGCTGCACGGTCTCGGCAGCACGGGAGGCGGCCACCGCCAGCGCAGTCGCCCCGACGCTCTCGGTGATGTCCCAACTGTCGCCTTCGGCCCGACCCGGCCGTACATCGCTCAGATCAGTCATTTGCCAAGCAATGTTACCGAATACTTAGCCGATCTATGCGGTGCTGTGGGGCACCTCACGGCACCGCCGCATCAATCGCGCAGTTGCCAGAGCTTGTTCGCCATCAGCAGTTCGAACTTGTCGACGATGACCGCCACGTCGTCACGACGCCCCACGTAACCGGCGTAAAAGCCCATTCCCCACATCACCGCCACCAGCATCTCGACGATGGCCGGGATGTCGGTGTCGGTGGTCAATTCGCCGCCCGCGATCGCCTCGTCGACTGCCCACTTGACGAACTCCCGCGAGCTGCGCAACGCGTCGTGCTCCTCGGAGACGAGCTCGGGATGGCGCTGCGCCTCAAGCACCGAAGTCACCAGGAATGCCGCCGCCGACCGGTCGGTGGACTCGGCATCCATGGCCGCCGCGAAGAACGCCGAAATGCGGTTGAGAAGGCTGGTGGCTTCCCGGGCCTTGGCAATGCCGGCGGCGATCACTTTCGCATTGGTCTGCTCGACCACATCGCGGTACAGAACACGTTTGCTGCTGAAGTAATGGTTGATTGCCGGACGGGTGAGATCCGCGCGGATCGCGATTGCCTGGAATGTAGCTGCATCGTAACCAAGTTCGCTGAAAACTTCGCGGGCAGCGCGCACGATGCGCTCGCGTGTCTCCGCTGCCTTTGCTGCGGGAGGACGTCCAGGTCCTCGACTCGCCATATGGGCCACACCCAAATTGTGCCACACGTCACCTGAGAGCCCCGATGCCGTCATGTTCGTGCGCGTTATATGCGGCTGACCAGCAAAGCCCCGCCGCGCCGAAAATGTTGAGGACGAACTAGCGTTAGCCCGATGGCGGGGGTGGTGTCGCGGGAGGCGTACTTCGAAACCGGTCTGGATGTGTTGTCCGATCTCGGGTACGGCGGGCTCAAACTTGCCGAGGTATGCAACCGACTCGGCGTCACAACCGGGTCCTTCTATCACTACTTCCCCAACTGGGCGGCCTACACGAAGGAGTTGATCGCGCACTGGCGTGAGGCGCGCACTCTGCGGGTGGTCGAGGCGATCCGCGCCGACACTGATCCGCATCACCGCATCGAGTCCTTGATCGGTGAAGCACTGGCCCTGCCCCACGGGGCCGAGGCAGCCATCCGGGTATGGAGCTCGCTCGAGCCCTACGTATACGAGGTGCAGGCGGTGGTGGACCAACTGCGTTTCGACATCATCTTCGAATCCGCCTACGAGATCATCGGCGACGAACGGAACGCCCGGTATTTCGCGGCATGGAGTTTGTATCTGGTCGTCGGTTACGAGCAGACGACGTTGCCGCGCGACCCCGAAACCTTGGAGTGGATCACCGGCCAGATGCGCGACGCGCTCGAAACGGGCCGCTTCACTCCCACGCCGGGATCGGACCAACCGGTCTAACATCGGCGATCATGCTGACCCCGGCCGAGATCTGGCACCGGGCAGCTGACCGCCTGCGGGACAAGGACCCCGATTACGACGCGCTGCGCCGTGCCGTGCGGGCCGCCATCGTCCTACCCGTCGCCGCGGCCGTGGGCTTCGCCGTCGGGGGCGACTCGCAGACTCCGCTGTTCGCGATCTTCGGTGCGGTCTCCCTTCTCATCACGGCGGACTTCCCGGGCAACCGGCCGGCCCGCGCCCTGGCCTACGGCGGCCTGGCCCTCAACGGGTTCGTACTGATCGTGCTGGGCACGGTCCTGGCCCCGTACCCGTGGCCGAGCGTGGCGGCGATGTTCGTCGTCGGACTGGTGGTGACGTTCTCCGGAGTGCTCAGCGAGATCGTCGCCGCCGGACAACGCGCCACCCTGCTGCTGTTCGTGCTGCCGCTGTGTACACCCGTGGGTCCGATTCCCGACCGGCTGCTGGGCTGGCTGATCGCCCTGGTGGTGTGCGTGCCTGCCGCGCTGTACCTGTTTGCGCCCCGCCACCACGACGAGCTGCGCCGCGACGCCGCGCGGGTATGCCGGCTATTGGCCGACCGGCTGGAGGGCCAGGCCTCGGACCGTGACGTCACCCGCGCGATGAACGCCCTGTACGCCAGCTTTCTCGGCGCCGACTACCGGCCCGTCGCCCTCAGCGCGGGCAGTCGCGCCCTGGTGCGCGTCGTCGACGATCTGGGCTGGATCTGCGACCAGGTCACCGACCAGACGGGCGAACTGCTGGGTGCCACGCGCGAGCCCACGGTGCGGGTACTGCGCGACAGCGCCGCCCTGCTGAAGATTCATGATCGCGCCGAGCGTGCCGCCCGCGAAGCCGATCTGCGCGCCGCTCTCGCCGAGCAGCGCACCGTGGCCCAGAGCAGTTACCGCGAGGACATCACCCAGATCCTGAGCATGGCCGACGACGCGTCCGCCGCCAAGGTCGGCGGCGTCCTGCTGAACCGGCGCACCATCTCGGCCACCATCGCCGTCACCGGACGCGTCATCGGCAATGCGGCGCTGGCCGACGCCCGCCCGGTATGGGCCCGGGTGCTGGGCCGGCGGCTCCCCGAAACCGGGGCCGCGGATTGGGTGATGCCCGAGACCGTCGCAGTCGCCGCCATCACCCGCGGCCTGGTCGCCTCCCGCGCGGTGGTGCTGCGCAACAGCCTGCGCACCGGGCTGGGGTTGGCCCTCGCGGTGGCCGTCACCCACCTGTTTCCGGTGCAGCACGGGTTCTGGGTGGTGCTGGGTGTGATGTCGGTGCTGCGCAGTAGTGCGCTGGACACCGGGACGCGGGTGCTGCGGGCGGTGGCCGGCACGACGATCGGCTTCATCCTCGGCGCGGTGCTCATCGAGTTTGTCGGGGTGGACCCGATGGTGATGTGGATCTTGTTGCCTCTGGTGGCATTCGGGTCGGCCTATGTGCCCAAGGTCGGATCGTTCATCGCCGGGCAGGCCGCGTTCACGATGATGGTGCTGATCAACTTCAACCTGATCGCACCGACCGGTTGGCGCGTGGGACTGGTCCGGGTGGAAGACGTCGTGGTGGGCGCACTCGTGGGGATCGTGGCGTCGGTGCTGTTGTGGCCGCGGGGTGCGACGGCCTCGGTGTCCAAGGCGATCGATCAGGCCCGGGCGGTGGGCGCCCAGTTCCTCGATGCCGCCGTGCTGCGGGTGACACGGGGCGCCTCTGAGGCCGCCACCGATCGCGTGATCGCACTCGGGCATGACACCCTCACCGCCACGCGGACACTGGATGACGCTGTCCGCCAGTACCTTTCGGAGACCGGCGGGCCCACCGACCAACGCGCCCCGGCGGTGCGGGCGGCCAACCGGGTCATCCGGGTACGGGCGGTAGCAGAGCTGATCGCCGATATCGTGCCCCCGCCGCTGGGCGTCTATCCGCAGACCCGTTCGGTGATCGAGGAACATGCCGCGGCGATCTGCGCCCGGCTCACCGGCACGGACACCACGTCGGAACTGGTACCGATCGGCGAGGGCTTCGTGGTGTCGTTACGCGCCGAGGCCACCGGAACCGATCTGGCGGTCTCGGCGGCCCTGCCGCTGGTGACGGCTGCAGCGCATCTCGCCGAGCTGGAGTTGTTGTACCCACAGCCCGCCGAGTCGGTGGGTTAGTCGGTCAGTTCAGGGGCCGGTGCGGCATCAGCGCATTCGGCGGAATCTGGCCGAACTTGCCCGCCTGGTAATCCTCCAGCGCCTGGATGAGCTCAGACTTCGAGTTCATCACGAACGGACCGTAGTGGAAGACCGGCTCCCGGATCGGCCGGCCGCCCAGCAGCAGGACCTCCATGGCGGGCCGGTGTGAATCCTGAGTTCCCTCGGCAGACACCGTGATCCGGTCGCCCGGGCCTAGCACGGCCAGTTGGCCCTGGTGGATCGGGTGGCCGACGGGGCCGACGCTGCCGCGCCCGCTCAGTACGTACACCAACGAGTTGAAGTCGCGGTTCCACGGCAGGTTCAGCTGCGCACCCGGCTCAATCGTGGCGTGCGCCAGGGTGATCGGGGTATGCGTGTTGCCCGGCCCCTGAGCACCGTCGATCTCGCCGGCGATGATCCGGACCAACGCCCCGCCGTCCTGGGACGACAGCAACTTGGCGTCAGGACCTTCGATGGCCTGGTAACGCGGCGTCGCGAACTTGTCCTTCTTCGGCAAGTTCACCCACAGCTGGATGCCGTGGAACGTGCCGCCGCTCTCGACCAGTTCGGCCGGCGGGGTTTCGATGTGCAGGATGCCGGACCCTGCCGTCATCCACTGGGTCGCGCCGTCGGTGATCAAACCGCCGCCGCCGTGTGAATCCTGGTGCGCAAACCGGCCGTCGATCATGTAGGTGACGGTTTCGAAGCCGCGGTGCGGGTGCCAGTCGGTGCCCCGCGGTTCACCGGGCTGGTACTCCACCTCACCCATCTGGTCCATGTGGACGAACGGGTCCAGGTCAGCGGCGCTGACTCCACCGAATGCGCGTACGACGGGGAATCCCTCGCCCTCGTATCCGCGCGGGCCGGTGGTGATCGAGCGGACCGGGCGTTCGGTCTCCGACGCCTGAGCTGCCGCGATACGGGGCAGGGTCAAGGTGTCTGCGGTGATGGCTGGCATCTCCTACCTCCTGTTTGTAGTCTTATGCCAGCTATAACCGGACTGCGGTCCGATTATTCCCCCGGGGGTGCTCCCACGTCAGGCGAGGGCGGCGAGCGCAGCCTCGCGGGCCTCGGCAGCTGTCGCGGTGTCGAGCACCGCCTCCGCGGCGGCGCGGCACTGCTGCAGCGTCACCTGCGCGAGCTTCGCGCCCACCGCAGCGATCGCGGCCGGCGCCATGGACAACGACGTCACTCCCAGGCCCACCAACACGGCGGCCAGCAGCGGATCGGCCGCGGCCTCACCACACACGCCGACCGGCTTGCCCGCCGCCGCTCCGGCCCGCGCCGCGATCCCCACCAGAGCCAATACCGCGGGCTGCCACGGATCGGTGAGGGCGGCCAGATCGGCCGACATCCGATCGGCGGCCATCGTGTACTGCGCGAGGTCGTTGGTGCCGATCGACAGGAACTCGACGTGCTCGAGGATCTTGTCGGCCAACAGTGCCGCAGCGGGCACCTCGATCATCACGCCCGGCGTCAGCCCGAACGAACGTGCCTTGGTGGCAAAGCTTTTCGCCTCGGCAGCGGTGGCGATCATGGGCGCCATGACCCATGGCTGGTTGCCGGTCCGCTCGGCAGCCGCGCCGACCGATTCGAGCTGACGGTCCAGCAGACCGGGATTGCGCTCGGCGATGCGGATGCCGCGCACGCCCAGCGCCGGGTTCGCCTCCTCCGGATGACCTGCGAACTTCAACGGCTTGTCCGAACCCGCGTCGAGGGTCCGGACCACCACTTTGTGCCCGGCGAACGCCTCGAGCACCTCACCGTAGATGTTCGCCTGTTCGTCGACCGTGGGCTCGGTGTCACGGTTGAGGAAGCACAGTTCGGTGCGGAACAGCCCGACGCCCTCGGCAGGGGTGTCGCGGGCCGCGCGGGCGGCGGCACCGTCCTGGACATTCGCCAAGATGGCGACGGTGTGGCCATCCGCCGTCGCACCGGGGCCGGCCCACTCCCGGGCGGCCAGCGCCTCGCGTTGCGCCGCGGCCACAGCCGCCGCGGCCTCCGAGGCGTCGGGGTCGGCGGTGAGGGTGCCCGCGGTGCCATCGAGAAGAACCATCGCGCCGGCGGCGACGGCGTCAAGGCCACCGATGGCCACGACGCAGGGAATTCCGAGCTGGCGGGCGATGATCGCGGTGTGGCTGGTCGGCCCACCGAGGGTGGTGGCCAAGCCGACCACCAGTTGCGGGTCCAGACCAGCCGTGTCCGCAGGTGCCAAATCATCGGCACAAAGGATCGACGGGATATCCGGCAGCGGCACACCAGGTTCCGGTAGTCCGGACAGCTCGGCGATGACCCGGTCGCGAATATCCCGCAGGTCGGTGACGCGTTCGGCCATCAGGCCGCCGAGCTGCGTGAACAACTCCACGAACTGATCCACGGCCTCGGTCACGGCGCGGACCGCCGGAGCGCCTGCGGCGATCCGCTTGTCAGCAGCCCCGAGCCAGGCCCGGTCCTGGGCCAGCGTCGCGGTGGCGGCGAGCACCTCTGAGGCGGCCCCCGTGGCGTGCGCGGCCCGGTCCCGCAGCCGGGTGGCGACCTCCGTCGCCGCAGCCGCAAAACGCCCCGCTTCGGCCGGCCGGTCCGCCTCAGCGATGTCGCCGGCCGGCACCTCGACCTCCGGGAGTCTGCTGACCCGGATTACGGGTGCGTACTGCACCCCCGGGACCACCGGAACCCCGCGCAAGACGATGGGTGACGCAACCGATGCTGTAGTGCCCATGTGAGCCACATTACAAGAAAACGTTGACAAGTCAACACACTCAGGCGTAAAACAACACATATCAACATCTCGCTAAGCTCTAACCCACACAAACGGAGGCTCATGTACGCCGAGGAGCGCCAGCAGGCCATCGCCGCGCTGGTCATGAGCAGGGGCCGCGCCTCGGTCGCCGAACTCGCGCAGACATACGACGTCACCACCGAAACCGTTCGCCGAGATCTGGCAGTGCTCGACAAGGCCGGCGTTGTCCGCCGCGTGCACGGCGGAGCCGTCCCCGCCCGGACCCTCCACCTCGTGGAAGCCGGCGTCGGCGAACGCGACACCACCCGCGCCGCGCAGAAGGATGCCATCGCCGCGGCTGCAATCGACTTCTTCCCCCTCACCGGTGCCAGCGTCCTGCTGGACGCCGGGACCACCACCGCCCGCGTCGCCTCCCAGGTGCCGACGGACCGGGAGCTCACCGCGGTGACCAACTCGGTGCCGATCGCCGGCCTCCTCGCCACCATGCCGACCGTCACCCTCCAATTGCTGGGCGGACGGGTCCGCGGCCTCACCCAGGCCGCCGTCGGCGAGCAGGTGCTGCGGGTACTCGAAACCCTGCGGGTGGACATCGCGTTCATCGGCACCAACGCCATCAACGTGCGGCACGGACTCTCGACCCCCGACACCGACGAGGCAGCCGTCAAACGGGCCATGGTGCAGGCCGCGAATTACGTTGTGGTGGTCGCAGACTCATCAAAGGTCGGCCAAGAGGACTTCGTCAGCTTCGCCCCCATCGACAGCGTCGACACCCTGATCACCGACAGCGAGATCTCCGAAGCCGACCGCGCACAGCTCACCGAACACGGCGTCGAGGTGGTGATCGCATGATCATCACCATCACCCCGAACCCCAGCCTGGACCGCACCGTCACATTGAGTGCGCCGTTGACGCGCGGAGCCGTACAGCGCGTCGACTCCGTCACCGTCGAACCCGGCGGCAAGGGCATCAACGTGGCCCGAGCTCTCACCCTCGCCGGCGTTGCCGCCGAGGCGGTGCTGCCCGCTGCCGACGGTGATCCCCTGCTCGCGGCGTTACGGGCGCACAGTGTGCCGTTCACCGCCGTTCCGATCGCGGAGCCCGTCCGCACCAACGTCGCCATCACCGAATCCGATGGCACCACAACCAAACTCAACGAGCGCGGCGCCAGGGTGGACGCCGACACGCTGGCGGCGCTGACCAGCTGCCTGCTGGCCAAGGCGCAAGAAGCATCGTGGTTGGTGTTGTCCGGGTCGTTGCCGCCCGGGATTCCGGACGATTGGTACGCCCACGTGGTCAAGCTGCTGGCGCCGCTCCACTGCCGGGTGGCCGTCGATACCTCCGAAGCGCCGCTGGCCGCGCTCGCCGACGCGTTCGAGGTAGCCGCGCCCGATCTGATCAAGCCCAACGCCGAGGAGCTCGCCGACCTGGCCGGGGTATCCGCGGCAGAGCTGGAAAAGGCTGCGGCCCAGGGTGACGTGTCATCGGTCGTGACGGCCGCCGGCCGGCTAGTGGAGCGGGGCGTCGGCGCGGTGCTCGCCACATTGGGGGCAGCCGGCGCCGTCCTCGTGGACAGTGCGGGTTCCTGGCTGGCCACACCGCCGCCGATCGTGCCGCGCAGCACCGTCGGTGCGGGCGACGCCTCATTGGCCGGCTACCTACGCGCCGCCGACGCCGGTGCCGAAGCCCCACAACGACTACAGATGGCCGTCGCCTACGGCAGCGCCGCCGCGGCACTTCCCGGGTCGGCCCTGCCCACACCCGCCCAGCTCGACTTCGACGCAGTCCGTACCCACCCCATGAAGGTGTCGCCATGACCCAACCGATCATCACCCCCGATCTGGTCCTGCTCGACGTCGACGCCGGCGGTGACAAGGAAGCCGTCATCACCCGTCTCGTCGGCGCCCTCGCCGAAGCCGGCCGCACCACCGATACCGACGGACTGGTGGGCGCGGCGATGGCCCGCGAAGCTCAGTCCGCCACCGGGCTGCCCGGCGGCATCGCGATTCCCCACTGCCGCTCGCCCTACGTCGACACCCCGACGATCGGCTTCGCCCGGCTCGCCCCCAAGGTCGACTTCGGCGCCCCGGACGGACCAGCGGATCTGGTGTTCCTGATCGCCGCACCGGAATCCGGCGGGGCCGAGCACATGAAGCTGCTGTCCAGCCTGGCCCGCGCATTGGTCCGCAAGGACTTCGTGGCGGCACTGCGGGATGCCGCGAGCGTCGACGACGTGGTGGCGCTCGTCGACGGCGTCGTAAACCCGGCGCCTGCTCCCGCCCCGGCTCCCGCCGCTAAACCGGAGCCCGTCAAGGCGGTGTCGATCGTGGCGATCACGGCCTGCCCCACCGGCATCGCCCACACGTACATGGCGGCCGACGCACTCAAGCAGGCCGCCGACGATGCCGGGGTCGAGTTGACCGTCGAAACCCAGGGCTCGTCCGGGAGCACGCCGCTGTCCGCGGCGACGATCGCCGCGGCCGATGCCGTCATCTTCGCCACCGACGTCGGGGTCAAGGACAAGCAACGTTTCGCCGGCAAGCCCGTCGTCGCCTCCGGCGTCAAGCGCGCGATCAACGAACCCGGGGTCATGATCTCCGAAGCCATCGGCGCCGCAGGCAATCCCAACGCCCCGCGAGTGGCCGGCTCGGTTGACGAGGCGGCTCCGGCCGCGCCGGGCGACGTGGGCTGGGGCACCCGCACCCGGCAGATCCTGCTCACCGGCGTGAGCTACATGATCCCGTTCGTCGCGGCGGGCGGCCTGCTCATCGCCCTAGGCTTCCTCTTCGCCGGCTACGACATCGGCAACACCCCAGAGGGCGCGGAACCACTGTCGTACGGCATGAATTCGCTCGGCCACCACATCGCAGTCACCAACACCCTGGCCGACCTGCCACCCGGTGGCCTGACTCAGTACCTCGGGGCTGTGCTGTTCACACTCGGCGGACTGGCCTTCATGTTCCTGGTACCCGCCCTCGCCGGATACATCTCGTTCGCGATCGCCGACCGGCCCGGCATCGCACCGGGTTTCACCGCGGGAGCGGTGGCAGTGTTCGTCGGCGGCGGATTCATCGGTGGCATCGTCGGCGGTCTGATCGCCGGGTTCGCCGCGCAGTGGATCAGCTCGTTCAAGGTGCCACAGTGGTTCCGGGGGCTGATGCCCGTGGTGGTGATCCCGCTCGGCGCGTCACTGATCGTGGGCCTGTTGATGTTCCTGCTGCTCGGCCGGCCGCTGGCCGCGCTGACCACCGGCCTGACCAACTGGCTCAGCGGCATGACCGGGACTTCGGTCGTCATCCTCGGTGTCATCCTCGGTTTGATGATGTGCTTCGACCTCGGCGGCCCGGTCAACAAGGCGGCCTACGCATTTGCGACCGCGGGCCTCAACGTCGCCGACCCCGCCACGCTGCGCATCATGGCCGCGGTGATGGCCGCCGGCATGGTGCCGCCGCTCGCGATGGCGCTGGCCTCGACGCTGCGGCCACGGCTGTTCACCGAACCCGAACGTGAAAACGGCCGCGCCGCATGGCTGTTGGGTGCATCCTTCATCTCCGAAGGCGCCATCCCGTTCGCCGCCGCCGATCCCCTGCGGGTCATCCCGTCGATGATGCTCGGCGGCGCCGTCACCGGCGGACTGATCATGGCGTTCGACGTCACGCTCAAGGCGCCGCACGGCGGCATCTTCGTGTTCTTCGCGATCGGCAACCTGCTGTGGTTCCTGGTCGCCCTGGCTGCCGGCACCGTCGTCAGCGCCCTCGCGGTCGTTGCGGCCAAACAGTTCACAAAACCATCTGTCACGCCGGAAGCTCCGGCGCTGGCCACCACCTGAGTCCCAACCCTAAGGAGAAACCATGCCCAGCAAGACTGTCACCGTCGGTTCGGCCATCGGCCTGCACGCCCGGCCCGCCGCGATCATCGCCGAGGCCGTCGTCAATGCCGGCGTTCCCGTCACCCTGTCCATGGACGGCGGCGAGCCCGTCGACGCCGGTTCGGCCCTGATGATCATGACGCTCGGTGCCGGCAATGGGGCTCAGGTGACGGTGGAGTCCGACGACGCCGACGCGTTGGCCACTGTGGCCGGGTTGGTGGAGCAGGATTTGGACGCGTAAGACCTAACGCTCGGAGTGGCGGGCGATGAGTGCCAGTTCAGCCTCGCCGGCCTGCTCCGGCGTCGCGAACGGCATGTTTGTCCCCACGAAGTCCCGGGCTTCACGGAAGTCCATGCCCTGCTCGACGAGCATATTCACGGTGCCGACATGCACGACCGCTGTCGCGCGTTTGGCGGCCACCCCGGCCACGAACCGAATCTCGTCGGCCAACTGCGCCTCGGTCAGCATCGTCACCTTTGGATCCAGGTCCACCTGGGCGACGGAGCCGTTGAGGTAGGCCGTGACAGCGACGGTGCCCGGCGGGTTGATTACCTGGACCACCGGAATCTGCTCTTCTTCGGGCTGATCTTCGCCGTCAATGGCGCCGAAGCCGTCGTCCGCCACATCCTCGACTTCGTGGTCGGAGTAGTCGTAAACCCCGTCCAGGCCGCCCCCGTCGTCGCTGCCAGGAACCACCTCGTGCGACGCGAAGTCCTGCAGAGCGTCAAGGCCTGACGCGTCGTCGGATAACGGGGCATCGAAGTCGAGAGCGTCGAGGCCGTTGTCGTCGTCGGCGTCGTCCCAGTCATCCGAACCGTGAGGCGTCATGCGTCAGTGATATCCCATTGCATCCCGCCAGTCGACAGTCGGTCAGTAAAGACCACCATGGGTGCACCAGCGAGGGACAGTTTCACCGGCAAGCCCTCCGACCTGTATGGCATTGCGCCGGCCGTTGACATTGCCGCCTTGCCGGGTGCAACACTCACTGCGGGCACAAAGCGTTATCAGCCTCACCTGGGCACCCTTATGATTGCCTGCGTGCAAATAGCCGGACGGCTTGAAGTGAGAAGATGCATTGTCGAGCAGGCTGGATTTTGTTTGCTGAAAGTGCGTCAGCACACTGCAGACATGTCCGATGTCTTTGGGGGAGTGTGAGGCGTGCAGCGCTTAGCCGTGATGCTGCTGGCAGTTTTGCTGGCCCTGTTCAGTGCGCCTCCGGCGTTCGCGATCGATCCACCGGCGATCGATGCGGCAGCCGTTCCGCCTGATGAGACCGGTCCCGATCAGCCGACAGAGCAGCGCAAGATCTGTGCAGCGCCGACGGTCATGCCAAATTCGAATTTCGCTGACAAACCCTGGGCCGCGGACTACCTGAAGCTGGCCGAGGCGCAGAAGTTCGCAACCGGCGCGGGAGTAACTGTCGCGGTGATCGACACCGGGGTCAACGGTTCACCGCGGGTGCCGGCCGAGCCGGGCGGCGACTTCGTCGACGCAGGCGGCAACGGTATGTCCGACTGCGACGCCCACGGGACCCTGACCGCGTCGATCATCGCCGGACGCCCATCTCCCACTGACGGATTCGTCGGTGTGGCGCCTGATGCGCGACTGATTTCGCTGCGTCAGACGTCGGTGGCGTTCCAGCCCAAGGGTTCGCGGCAGGATCCCAACGACCCCAACACCACCCAAACCGCGGGCTCGATCCGCAGTCTCGCCCGCTCGGTGGTGCACGCCGCCAACCTGGGCGCGCAGGTGATCAACATCAGCGAGGCCGCCTGCTACAAGGTGACCCGCCGGATCGACGAGTCCAGCCTGGGCGCGGCCATCAACTACGCGGTGAACGTCAAAGGCGCGGTGATTGTGGTGGCCGCCGGCAACACCGGCCAGGACTGCACCCAGAACCCGCCGCCGGATCAGTCGCTTCCGGCCGACGCCCGCGGTTGGAAGGGCGTGCAGACGATCGTCAGCCCGGCCTGGTACGACCCGCTGGTGCTGACCGTCGGCAGCGTCGGCCAGAACGGTCAGCCGAGCAACTTCTCGATGTCGGGCCCCTGGTTGGGCGCGGCAGCTCCCGGCGAGAACCTCACTGCACTCGGCTACGAGGGCCAGCCCATCAATGCCACCCCCGGCGAGGATGGCCCGGTGCCGCTGAACGGCACGTCGTTCTCGGCCGCGTTCGTCTCCGGTCTGGCGGCGCTGGTCAAGCAGCGCTTCCCGGATCTGACCCCGGCCCAGGTGATCAACCGGATCACCGCCACCGCGCGCCATCCCGGCGGCGGCGTGGACAACTATGTCGGTGCCGGAGTCGTCGATCCGGTGGCTGCGCTGACATGGGAGGTCCCCGAGGGCCCGAAGAAGGCGCCGTTCCGCGTCAAGGAAGTTCCTCCGCCGGTGTACATCCCGCCGCCAGACCGCGGCCCGATCACCGGAGTGGTGGTTGCCGGAGTGGCACTCGCACTGATTCTCGGGATCGCCGCGATGACCCGACGCGCATTGCGGCGGCGCCAATGAGCTTCCTGCAGCGGCATTTCGGCTTCCGCTTCACCACGGGGCACGCCATCTGGGCAGCCACGCTGATTCCGGCGTACATCGCGATATGTATGCACTTCAACCTGCTGTGGCTGGGAATCACGCTGTCGGTGCTGACCGCGATCTTCTCGGTGCTCACCATCCGCGGCTACCGGCTCACCGGGTGGGTCCGAGCGGTCTTCTCGTGGCGGCGCCGGCACCGCAGCACCCCCGACGTGCCGTCGGAGCCTGCGGTCGGCGCCACCGTGATGCCGGGCGATCACGTCGCAGTGCGCTGGCAAGGGGACTATCTCGTCGCGGTGATCGAGCTGGTGCCAAGGCCTTTCACCCCGACCGTGATCGTCAACGGAGGTGCTGTCTCGGACGACACCGTCAGCACCAAGCTGGTCGAGAAGTTGCTCGCGGCGCACTGCCCCGACCTGGAGGCCGACATCGTCTCGGCCGGCTACCGAGTCGGCAAGACCGCTCCCGCGAGCCTCGTCGCCCTTTACGAGCAGGTGGTGGGCCCGTACCCGGCGCCGGCCAACCGACGGACCTGGATTGTCATCCGTGCGAACCCGGAGGAGACCCGACGCTCGGCCCAGCGCCGCGACAGCGGAGTGTCCGGGCTGGCGCGGTATCTGGTGGCGTCCGCCACCCGTATCGCAGACCAGTTGGCCAGCAACGGGGTTGACGCGCGGTGCTCGCGCAGCTTCGACGATTTCGACAAGGCCACCGAGATCTCCTTTGAGAAGGAAACCTGGTCGGTGATCAAGGGCCGCAGCACCTTTACCGCGGCCTACAACGCTCCCGGCGGTCCTGACGTCTGGTGGTCGGCGCGCGCCGACCACACCACTACTTGTGTGCGGGTGCGTCCCGGGGCCGCCCCGACCACGACCGTGTTGTTGACGACGTTGTCCAATCCAACAACGCCGCGCGGGTTTTCCTGCCTGTACGGCGGGCAGCGGGCGGCCCTTCAAGGGCTCACCCCGGTCACCGACAAGCATCATGAGCTGCCGATCGGCTCGGCCGGCGTGCTCGTCGGTGAGACCTCGGATCGCTATCCCGTGTACATGCCGTTCGACAACGTCGACGTCAGCATCAACCTCGGCGACGCGCGCCTGTTCACCCAGTTCGTCATCCGCTCGGCCGCGTCCGGCGCCGTGGTGACCCTCGGGCCACAGTTCCGCGAATTCGCCACGATGATCAACGGCCGCGTCGGCCGAGTGCCGCGAGTGGCATGGCCGAACTCGACCACATACCTTGGCCCACATCAAGGCGTCGGCCGAGTAATCATGCGGCCCAACTTCATTGACACGCCGCGGCACCGGCAGCTGCCCATCACGTTGATCAATCCGCGTGAAGAGAGCCGCTACCAGATGGCGCTGGAGCAGTGATCACTCCCTGCGGACCGTAGCCAGCGGTGGCCGTGAAAACTTGGTATCGGAGCTTGATCCAGCCAGTCGACCGTATCAATATCGAGGCATCTGCCGCGTACATCGGGGATATATGGAAAATTTCACCAGGCGATTCGGAATGGTCTTTCTTTCGCTAGTAATTGCCGGTTGCTGGGCGTGGGCGGGCTTCTCGGCCGTACAATTCTCGCTGATTACCACAATCATCGCGCTCGGACTGTCGCTGACGTGCTTCTGGTTGATCAGGACGCTGATGGCATCAAAGAATGTGGTAGCTCGGGCATCATTTGATAGCGCCGGCACCCTGATACTCCCCGATATCCGCATTACAAAGTCCATGCATAGATTTGTCGCCACCGGAACAGTTTCTGCGGGCCTCATGTTCGCAGCCTGGTTGACAGGTGTGCTCTACCTTCCGCTCGGAGAATTTGGCCACGTGCTGCCGATCCTCATGGGCGCCGGGGCGGGAGTTTTGGCTTGGCTTTGGTTCAGGGACTCGACAGACCGGGGTTTGAGTTATCTAATGCTTACTCCTGACGGCTTCGAGTTCGCCGGAATCGCTGCTTCCAAGTCCGGAAAATGGGACGACGTGGTCAGTGTCGCCGATAAACTGCCGAATGAAGAGCGGTTCTGGAATCCCATGGTAATTACCATGAAAGGCGGCAAGGTACTGGCAATGGAAGCTCCAGCTACGTACACACCAAAAGGAACTGCCCTTATCGACATGGTGCGGTTCTATTGGCAGCATCCCGAACATCGTGACGAAATCACGGATGGCCGCGCGCTCCAGCACCTCACGATTCCGCAGTCCAACCAACGAGAGTCATGACGCGGTCGTGCGGCCTACGCCAACACCAATTTACTGCGTTTGCCCCACCCGCTTGCAAGCGTAGTTTTTGGTGCATAGGCACTGTTGATAATGCGAGTAGGCTGCTTGGTGGCATGGGCGGGGCGCCACCTGATTAGAACCCATCTAACGAGACGGGATCCATGGAATGGGTGTAGGAAGTTTTCTTTACCTCAACGGTAACTATGCTGGCGGCATCGTCGATCACGCCGTCGGTGCGAAGTCGAGCATCCCATGGTCCATGGCTGGAATCGGTACCGATTTCCTGTCGATGGGTCAGTTGATTGCCCACGACGGCACCAAGCTCCTGGCGAAATCGGCGGCGGCCTCTGGTTCATTGGGAGCCGCGGAGAGTCTCGCGAGTTTCTCGAAGGCGGTTGGCACGCCCATCATTAACGCCGGCCTAATAACCCTAACAATGGAAAGCAACTTGTTAGGGTTTGGCCGCCCTGAAGATGGGGAACGGTTCACCCGGGGTGCAAATCACTTCATGGACGCTTATACCGCTCTGCTGAAGTCCACACCGCCCGGCGACTGGCACGGATCAGGGTCGACAGAGTACGGCGACCGGAACAAAGAACAACAAACTCGTGCTTCCGATTTGCACTCAAAGGATGTGGCCATCCAGAAGGAGCTTTCTGCCGAAGCCGGCCAAGTCAGCGATACACGAGACTATGTGTCGAAGTGTCAAACGAAACTGGCAGCTGCGATCATCCCCGCCATAGCCGCCAAGTTCGCTCCATGGGGAGGCCCGGCGCTAGCGATGGCGATCGAATTCGCCGCCGTTGCTGCGACGGTTTACCCGGCAACTAAGAAATTGAATCAACTTATTAACGCCGCCGGCGCGCACGCACGGGCGGTAAAGAGTATCGCGTCAGAGTACGAATCCATCGCTTCGAACGCCGAATTACCCGGCGCAGGCTTCGGTAACGGCTAAACCGACCCGCTGTTAGGTACTTACTCAGAGAAAGCGAATTCCGATGAGCCAGCCACCGTTGTCTGTATCCGACCAGCTCCGTTCGACTGCCACGCCACAGGACGAGGCAGCGTCCCACGCGGCCCTGGCGTTGTCAGCTCCCGACGGGGCGTCTGCCCACGTTATCCAGAGCCACGGCGTGGCGTGCATGGGGACCTGGTTGGCGCTTCAGGAGGTCGAGTCGGCACGGCGCGACGCAGCTGAGAAGTTGCGCGATATCTCTACAGTTCTCGCCGTGGGCCTGAGAACCGCGGCCACAGACTACGCGGCCACCGACCATCAGGAGGCGAGCAACATCGGCGGCGAGATGCACCCACGCTGAGACCGAATCCAGCCTGCGCTCAACAGGTCCCTCCGGCGCCGTTCAAATCCCCCCATTTGACGCCGACAGCGCAGCAGCAGCCCGGTGATCATCCGGTCCGACTATCTCGGCACCAGTACACCGTCGAATTCGATCACTTTGATCGATAAAGGCAAAGGCACCGCTACCAGATGGCACTAGAAACAATGGCAAGATCAAGCTCGCTGGGGGAGGGGTCCCAGCCAGGTCGGGAGGAAAAGTCATGACAGAGGAGATGCATCCGCAGGTCGCGGCGGTCCTGCGCCAGGCGCGGCAGCTACAGTCACTCATGGATGATCAGCTGCACAAGATGAACACCGAAACGTTCACCGCGGCAGACGAAGCCAGGAGCGTCGAAGTCACGCTCAACGGCCATCATCATCTAATCGACGTGTACATCAAGGAGGGATTGCTGCGGTTGGGCGCCCAAGCCGTCGAACAGCGGCTCAACGAAGCGATTCAAAAGGCCACGGCCGCAGCGACCTCCTCTATCGAGGCCGACCGGGAACGGCTCGATGCCATGGTTGCGGAGTTGACTGCGGACGGGTCGCTACCAGGCTGACGCCCGCGGAGGCGCGGTGGTGGTCAGCCCACATATCCGCGGGCACCCATGAGGGACGATATGAATAATTTCAACAGACGATTTGGCCTAACACTCAACGCCATTCTGGCGGCGGTATGCGGCATCTGGGCATTCTTCGCGATCAAACACTTGAACTTCATCACCGTGGTGATCGCAGTTGGGCTAATCACCACCTGCCTGTTGGTTGCCCTCCAGTTGGCGGCATCGAAAAATGCTGTGGTCCAAGCTGCGTTCGATGAATCTGGGATGTTATTACGCCCGGACAGTCGCTTAGAGTCGATTCAGCGGAGATCGAACCTCGCCCTCGCGCTGTCTGGAGTGTCGATGTTCATTGCGTGGATAACCGGCTGGCTCTACGTGCCGCTACCTGATGGAGTGGGCCAAGTATTTCCTATCGCCTTCGGCGCCGCTGGCCTCGTTGCAGGATGGTTTGCGTTTATCTTCAAGCGCCAAGGCGGGACTAGCTACCTGCTACTCACTCTCGAGGAGTTCGAGTTCCCAAATCTCGGTTCATTGAACTCTGGAAGGTGGGACGATATTGCGGCGGTAACGGACAAGCTACCCACCGAGGGACGGTTCTGGACCCCCATGGTGATCACCATGAAGGACGGTTCAAGACTCGTGATGGACTCTCCGGGCAGCTATACCCGAAAGGGCACTGCCCTGATCGAGTTGGTGCGCTTCTACTGGCGCCACCCCGAGCAGCGAAGCGAGCTCACTGACGGACGCGCGCTGGACCGTCTTCGCGCTTTGGACCCACAGCTCAGTCCACGCACCAAGCCCTAACCCGCTCCCGGTTCTGTGCTCGATGTACGAATTTTGTTGCGCTCGAGGCACAAATGACGATGTTAGGCTCATCGGAGCCAACCGATCAATCTGCTAGCTGGGGCGCAGTCCACGGCATCATCCGCGAATGGGAAAATTCATGGGCACTTTCAATGTTCTGAATGCGCTGTACATGGACAGCAATTACCTTTACGGCACCGCAGATCACGCCAATGGCATGAAATCTAGCGTCCCATGGGGGATGGCTGGCGTCGCTAGCGATTTCACTGGAATTATGCAGACTGTTGCATCGTTCGGTCCGGCCAAATTTGCGGCTGCTGCCGCTACGCCAATTATTAATGGCGGTCTGATCATGCTGACCGTGGCCAGCAACACTCTTGGATTTGGTCGCCCAGAGGATGGCGAGAGGTTCGGTCGAGGCGCCAAAGATTTCGGCGACGCGTTCCTAAAACTGTATGGATCGATTCCACCACCTGATTGGGAGGGTGAAGCGTCCGATGCTTACCGTGCAAGAAATAGTGAGCAACAAGACCGGGCCAACAAAATGGCCGAGTACGACAACGCAATCAAAAAGGTTCTGGCCACGGAGGCTGACCAGGTTGAAAAAGCCCGCGATTTTGTGTCGAAACGCCAAACAGCGCTCGCCCTGTGCGTTCCAATGGCTATTTGGATGAAGACCTGGGGACCTACCGGACCAGTCGTCTCATTGGCTTTCGAAGCAGCCTCAGTGATGGCGACGGTGCCGCTCGCAATGGATCGAGTGGAGAACACGGTCTACCAAGCGAAAGAGAATGCTGCCCAGATCGACAAGGTTACGCACGACTACGACGCATTGACATCAACCGCAGAAATACCGGGCGGCGGTTTTGGCCCCACACCGAGGTAATTTGATCCCCGCGTCCCGACACAAGTAAGGCATCGCTATGACACAGCCTGAACTGAAAGTCTCCCACGAGATCCGCTCGAAGGGCGATGTCCACGACAAGGTGGCGGACAGATTTGAGAAGGCCAAGTCGGCACCCGACGGGGCATCGGCTCACGTCTTCCAGAGCCATGGTCTGGTCTGCACGGCGACGGCGATGGCGCTGCAATCGGCAGAAGCATCTCGCCGAGAAGCGGCTGGAAAGATGCACCTGATTTCGACCGACCTCGCCGTCAAACTCAGGTCGGCAGCCACCGACTACCACGGCACAGACCAGCAAGAGTCAGGCAACCTCGAAGGCCAAATGCACCCGCGCTAAGCCGGATTCGCCTCGCTGCCAACAACTTCCGCGCGGCGTTGGGCACACGCACGTCTGCACAGAACACATCCACACCAGGCTCGCCACATCCTGAGTTCGGTCATTTGCCCTAGTGTCTTGAATTTTCGCGTTGGGAATGGCGTAGACCTCTGCTTTGGGGCCCGGCGGGAATGTGACGATGACGCCGTTGACGTCGACGGTGGCTGCGAGGGTTCCCGGCCGACACTAACTCGATAGCTGAAACGGAGCTTACGTGAATGGTCTGAGAATATTTTCTATGGCGATCCTGGGCACTTGCGCCGTTGCGTGCGGGGCCTGGGCCGGATTTGCCCTGTTCCACGGTGACTATCTGACCGCGTTGATAGCCGGGGGAGCCACCATATTCTGGCTCGCGCCTGCACGCGTCTGGCAGATTATGCCTACCGTCATCTCGCGGGGCACCTGCGATGCTCAGGGGACCACGATCCGTGTCGACAAGCGGATCGACTGTCTGCTTTTCATCGGTGTCATCGCCGGAGTGCTCGCTCTCGGCTCCGCCGGTGTGCTCGGGGTGATGAATAAGCTTTTCATTCCCTTGCCTCCCGATATTGGCCCCATGTTCGCCATGGCCTTTATCGGGCCGGCGTTGGTGTTCGCCGCTGCCTTGATACTGACGGTCAAGCGCGGGGGCATCGGCTTCGTGCGACTGACGGTTGAAGGCTTCACGTTCGTCGAGGCGTTCTCAACAAACAGCGGTGAGTGGTCACAGGTGGTCGACATCGTGGATCGAGCACCCGACGGTGTGCCGGCAAAGAGTCCGCTGGTCATGTCGATGGCCGACGGCGATTTCAAGATGATCAAAGAATCGTCACTGTACACCCCCAACGGAGCGGCCCTCGTGAAATTCCTGCGGTTCTACTGGCTCAACCCGGACAATCGCTCCGAACTCACCGATGAACGTGCACTTGAGCGCCTACGCGAAGTCCAACTGAACCCCGACTCCACGTCCATCTAGATGTGCCTCCACTGGCGAACTCGCCGAGTCGCTCGACATGGGTGCCGCCGATTACCGGCGCACGGACCATAGCGAACAAGGCAACCTCGATGGCCAAATGCACCCGCGTTGACCGCTAGCTTTGTCTTCGGCGAGCGGGACAGCCCGGGCCGATCTTCGTCGGTCATGGATCTTTTGACGTCGCGTTTCACGTGTCACTGATGCAGACCCGCCCAAAGCCTCCATGGACGGTACGCTCGACGTGTTGGGCATGCCCTAATCCGACCAGCCCTTTGAGCACCTTTGCGTGACCCAAAGATGCTGTAATCCAACGGTTCTCAACCAACAGCACTGGCGGGTGCATTTCACGTGCAGCCTGCACACCTCTTGATGAAGAGTGCTTATCCATTTCGTCAGGGCAACGCCGAACGTCGCCTTACCCGCACGACCAAGCGGCGGGGGTTCGCGAGTCATCTCCGAACACCCGCCGCTCGCTGAGATCATCGGTCGCCGAGCGAAAATCTCAACGCTCGGCATCCCAAGCTACTTCTTGGTGTCCTTCGCATCCGGGCGTGCACGCCGGCCGATAACAGCTTCGGTGTACGCACGGTCTTCCTTGTAGAGATCCTCATCCTCTGACAGGTTGGGGTTGCGGCGCTTCTCTTTGCCCTGCCCCTGGCCATGGCCTCCTCCCATGCCACCCATACCGCCGCCCATACCGCCCATACCGCCACCACCCGGGCCGCCCGGGACTCCGCCGCCACCACGTGCGGCCGCGGGAGATGGCGCCACCGAGTCCGCCCCGACGGCGGGGCCCAGCGGCATCGACGGCATACCCCCGCCGCCCCCACCCATACCACCGCCACCGCCTGCACTCGCGGGCTTCAGGCTGGGTTCCCCAAGCCCAGGCATTTCCGGCATGCCCTCGGTTCCCTTCGGCAGACCGCTCGGCATGCCTCCGCTGGGCGCGCCACCACCGGATGGGGAGCCACTGCCCTGGCCACCGGAAGGTGAACCACCGCCGCTGGGAGAACCTGCGGGCTTCTCCCCAGCCGAAGGATCGAGCCCGGCTGGTGATATCGAGGGCACGTCGGGCATCTCCGGCGTTCCGGGCATCTCTGGGGTGCCACCGCCTCCACCACCGGCGCCACCACCGCCACCACCACCAGGTCCACCGGTGTCCGGGGCTGCCACGGGTGCCTCACCATCGCATACCGCCGGAAGGTCCTTGCCGATCCGTGGGGGACCAGCCGGCGCTATCTCGGTTAGATACACTCGCGCGTAATGGTCCAATGCATCGTCGGACCGCCTCTGCAGGTCCTCCATTGCTTTGCCTCGTTCGTCCGTATCCTTCCAGCTGCCGTCCCGGTCCTTTCGGTTGAACTCGTCTACGTCTTTCATTGTGGGATGTTCCGACAAGAGCTTGTCATGTGCGTCAGCGAATGTGGTGGCCTCCTGCCGCATCTTGCCGCATTCTTCGCTCATCACTTTCCACCACTTGCTAAGTTCCGTCGCAGCGGAGTTGCATGATTCCGCTGCGGGGCCGTGCCAACCCTGGACAGTTTTCGCGTAGATTTCGCCGTGCTTCGCCACCAAGGGAACGTACAAATCCCACTGATCTCTAAACCACTTAAGTGAGCCCGCGTGCGGATCGCGACCTTGATGTATTTTGGCCGCGATGATCCGCCAATCGTCGTCGTCCTTGGGTCCCTCCTTCAAAAAGACCTCACCCGAGATCGGCAATGAATCGGGAATCAAGGCCCGGTTAGGAATCGCTGGCTGTACCTGTGGCCGCGTAGCACCGTCGGTCATCTGGCTGTTTAACGCAGCCGTTTTCTGCTCTTGGATCGTCTTGTAAGCACCTGCGGCAGCTCGCAGAGCGCCCGCAATCCGGACTCCCTCTTGCTCCCCACATTTCAGGGTCGACGCCAATCTCACGCTGCAACCGTGTAGCTGCCCCAACAGCTTGCCGGTGATAAGCAGCTCGTCTGGCGCTGTCGTCCGGTTTGGCGGAAGCTGAGGCAGAGGTGTTTCGTATTCGCCCGCTGCACTCTCCAGTCCCTCCGTCGTGTACTGCAACTCCTCGCCCGGCCCAGGTGCACTCATCTCAAATCATCCTCTCTGCATCGGCGAAGCCCGCTTCGGCCGCCACCCAAATAGTCAGCAAATGAAGCAAATTCGCCGTTGGTCGGGCTGCCAATTTATGCGGCACGCTATTGATCTCCCCGGCTAATCCTAAAGGCCGGACGAAGACGCACGTTCCACAAAATCTCTTTCCGGTCACCCCGTTGGCTTTTTCTGATCCTGGTCGACTGTCGCGACTTCCAGCTCCACTAAAGCATCAGCAATGAGCTGTCCAACGTGCTGCCAATACACGAAGTCACCGACGGCCCGTCGTTGATCCTCAGACTGTGTCGCGGTATGGCCGGCATAGATCGCCTGTTCCTGAGCATGCACGGCGTACTCCAAAAGTGCCTGCAGATGTTGTTTATCCCTCTTGGCAGAACGGCTTATCAACGGTTCCCAGACCTTGTACCAAAGCATGGTCCGTCGGTCCTCGGGCTGTGCGGTGTCGACCGGCGCTGGCGGCAACACATTCACTAGATCGCCATCGCTGATTCGCATCAGTTGGGAGGCCGCCTGCGGAGCAATCACCTGCAGGCGGTCGCGACCAACCATCTTGCCGCTGGCAGGAATATCCTCGGGAGTCAACACTTCATGGTGCACACCGGCATCTGAGTTCTTGAGCTGGTCCTCGGTCGCAATAACCGCTCGTAACTCCGTGCCGTGGTGGTTAGCCCAACGGTGCAATGCCGCGACCGGTTGAGTCACGCAGCTCGCACGCTCCGCCGGAGATATCGACTCGTCCGCCGAAGCCATCTTCACCTGCTCAGGCAACCGTACCCGCTCAGGGATATACGCCAACCCGTAGTTGTTCGCCACCACGATGCTGCCGTCCATGGTGACCGCAGTAACCCAGAAGAACCTGTAATCAGCTGCATCGACCATATCGGGGGCATTGAGGGCAGCGGCGATCCTGCGTGCCAACACCAACGGGTCCGAACCTGACCGCTTCGCCGCGTTCTGCGCGGCATCGCGCTCGGCCCGCGCAGCTGAGACCGGAATCGGCGCGATCTGAGCACCACCGCCGATGTTCGCGGGTGGGGATGGGGGCGATGCGACTGCGGGAGGCGGTGCCACTGGCGCAGCTGGAGGTGCTGTCGGCGGAGGCCCGAGCGGCATCGACGGCATTCCGCCACCCATGCCCATCGAGCCGCCCGCCGGTGGCCCCTGTACCGGCGCCGCAGGCGGCTGCGCACCAGTCAGTGCGGTCGGCGCCGAATGGGTACTCGCTGGTGCCATAGCATCGCTAGCCGGAACCGCGGGGGCCGGCGCCAACGGCGGTGCGCCGGTGGAAGCGGCGTGGACCGGCGTCCCCGCCGAATCCGCGAATCCCTTGGAGAAGGCTTGCAAGGGATCAGTCGGCGCCGCGCCGACTGGTGCTTGGCCTACTGCCTGCGACGCGCTCGCGGCTTGGTCCATACCGCTGCCCAAGCCACCGCTCAGCGGGCTGGGGGCGCTTGGCGCGCCGGCGCCTCCCACGCTCGGACCTGGAAGATTGGGTGCACCACCTGATGGCGCCGGCGCAGGAACGCCAGGTGCTAGTGGCGGTGCGGCCTTGCCGGGCGTAGCAGGAGGCACCTGCTGCACAATCACGGGTGCAGCTTCAGACGATCCCACCTTCGGATCACTAACAAACGACGCAGAATCCGTCGGAGGAGTGCTCGACTGTTCGACATCAGGCGAAGGAGCAGCTTCAGACGACCTCACCTTCGGACCACTAACAAACGACGCATTGGCGAATGTGGCCACCGGATTGTCTTTCCGAACCGGATCATCACCAGGCTGACCTTCGCCGCCTTCGCGCTTATCGCGCGCGTTCCTGATATCTTCTTTGCTGAGCGATGGCGGATCCGGTGAAATACCTTTTTTCCCCCGGACCGTATCAGCCGCCCATTGATTAACGTCCTCGTTGGTCAGACGTGTGAACGTTCGAATATTTGCGGCCGCTTCGCCTGTAATCTTTCCATCTTCAGACTCGCCCTTCGTATCATTCATAACTTCAACGGCTTTACCTACGTTATGAACGATCGCATTTTTAGTCCGGACAATTAGGTCACCTGCTTGATGCGACCACGTCTTAGCATCAGCGAGTTGGCGCTCGTGCCCCTCCATACTCGTGGTATGCGTATCGGCTTTAGCATTGGCAACGTTCGCGGAAGTGCCTGCCCAATCATTCCCATTGCGCAGGGGTAACTGACCAGCCTGCCAGCCTTCCCTAGCGCCCGTCAGGTCTCTGTGGGCACGATCTAATTCAGCGTGACGGTCATCGAAATGCTTCTTATCTGTACCCGGCCACGAATTACCCACCATCTCAGAGATATCCGTGCCGGAAGGATCCGAATAACCGGACGGCTTCTCTGGCTCTTCGCCACTCATGAGGCGACCCTGCATGACCAGACAATCAAGCGGTTTAGATTGACTGCCGACAACGCCAAATACACATCCCTCGGCGCGTAATTAGGCAAGGCGATAGCGAAGGCGCGTCGATATTGCGCTTCCAACACAGCCAGATCCTCAAAACGCGAACTACCACTCTTTCGGCCCAAGCGTTCAACTTCATCCGCATTTTCTGATAAAACCGGAACGAAAGCTTCATTTATTGACCTCTGCTCAGGCGTCCAATCTTTCGCCGATATCGCTTTGTCAATTGGATTCCACTGCTCCGAGTCACTGTCGAACTTGGCGGTTAATGTTTCCCAATCGCCGCAGACAGAGTTGGGTTCCATCTGCAGCTTTGAGGGTGCGCCCCCATCAGTTCGTGCGGTATTTGTTGGTTCCGACACATCTGGCACAAGCGGAGCAGCAGCCTGTGCCGCCCGAGACGTAATTGCTCCGCAGATGTTCGTCATAGAAGCAGCTGCAGCGTTGATCACCGACATAGAATCGTCATCTTCAGCAACGTATTTCGGAATACGCTCAACGAATGCCTGCGAGTAAGCAATAAACTGTTCGTACAATGTACGAACAGTTCTGTTAGGCGTGGCTTTCGCCAGTGGGACAGTTTGTCCTGACGCTTGAGTCAGCGCTTTCTTCATAGTTTCGTAGACGGCACGTTGTTCTGACGTCCATGCTGTCGCCGGGACACTAATATCTCGATCGTCCCAATTTATGGATTTCGTGGTGTCGGTAT
Source organism: Mycolicibacterium peregrinum (assembly GCF_002102345.1). GTDB lineage: Bacteria > Actinomycetota > Actinomycetes > Mycobacteriales > Mycobacteriaceae > Mycobacterium > Mycobacterium peregrinum. The sequence continues at coordinate 136,435 of NZ_LQPP01000033.1, read as the reverse complement.
ATTCGCGAGCAATGTTATTCCACGCGTCGCATGTCGGCTCTTCGGTGATGATATTGATCGGCCCGGTGTCGTTGGCGCTGGCAAATTCCGAGTCGGAACCAGTCGCGTCAGCGTTGGCTGGACCATTTCCGCTGTTGTCGGGGCGGACGAGAACCACCGTGATGACGACGGCCAGAGCGATGGCTAGGACGACCGCGATAATGCCAAGGATCCATTTGGTTTTACCGCCACCACCTTGCGGGTGCGGGCTGGCTGGCCAATGCTGCCCGGGCCACTGCTGTTGAGGTCCCCACGAAGGCGCGCCACCCTGTGGCGGACCAGCCGGACCGCCTGACTGCTGCGGCGCCCAATGCTGGGGTGCGCCACCACCATGCTGACCACCGCTGGTAGGAGGCTGGGACCCAAACGAATCCGGCGGGGGAGGCAAACTCATCGGCACACCTTTAACTCAGTCACGGACACGGGTCACAACAGGATCGAAGGATCAGTAGGCGCGGGCCGCGGGCCGGCTGCCACAGGCGGTGTGGCCCCGAATTCCGGCCGATGAGTTGCGGGCGGCGGTGCCGACGGAGAAACCGGGGCGCGCTCAGCCGGGGCTCCTGAATCGGCGCCCTCAGACGCTGGGCCCCGCCGATCATCGCTGCCGTCGTCTTTCTCGCGCTCGTTGCGGTCCTCATCGACGTGCTTGTCATCAACTTGCTCTGTGCTGGGTTGTCCCGGCTGCACCGATGGATCTCCGCTTGGCTTGCCTGACGCCGAGTCAGCAGTCTGGCCCATGCCACCGGTCATCTGACCGATCTGCTGGACGCCCTGCATTACCGCCTGCGGAATCTGACCGGCCATCTGCGCCATCTGCATCGGGATCTGAGCCATCGTCTGCGCCATCTGCATCGGCATCAGCGCCATCTGCTGCAACTGCTGCAAGCCCTGCATGCCGCCCGCGCTCTGGCCACCTTCTGCGCCTGAGCCACCAAGCCCCGACGCCGCTCCCTGCACGTTGCCGGCTGCGTGTTGATCAGCCTGCTCATACTTGTCGGCGGCCGTCTGAATATTGCGGGCTGTGCGCTGCGCGTCCGCCTTGGTCTGCGGTATCCCGTTAATGAACGGCGCCTCCACCTGCTGCGTCTTTTCCTGCAATGCGAGCGCCAGCGGATCGCTTCCGGGTGCCGTGAATGCGGGGGGTGCTTCTGGAATGGAATCCGCGCTGGACTCCATCGCGGCACCGTGAGCGCGCAATTCAGTCGGGTTGACCTTCAACCAGCCAGTCACCGGCATCCCCTGCCACCCGATGCGCCAACAGTGTCTACATCCAACGATGGGCGAGCAAACCCAACACCAGCGGCCCGGCACGCGCTCGCGCGTCGAGACCGGATGTCACCCACGGGCAGGGCCTTCACCGCGTCACCCGCATTTCCGGATACCCCATCAGTAATTCCCCTCGCAGAACTCACGACACACCCGCCACTCAACCTAGTCCCCATTACTTCGGGGCGGCATGTCAGCACCAGCCAGTTTAACGGCCCTCAATGGGGCCAGATGGCGCAAATTTTGTGGGGCTGCTCGGACTTCCTTAATCGGGACGCCGACTGGCAATCTGCCAACGCACCAGCACCTTGCAGTCCGTCCCAGTGGCCACGAACCGGCAGCTGTGTTCGATGTCGTACCGACTCACGCTGGCACAAGCCAACGCCGGCTCAGGACTGATTTCACCGCAGCGAATCGAAATGTCGCACCCATCCACCGTGCGTCGGCGTTCAACGATGACGCAGCCCCGACCGCCGCACTGCAAGGACGTCCGATTCGGTTGCGCGATCGCTACCCAGCCCCGCCCGATCCCGCCTACCCCATCGGTTCGTCGTCGACCTTGACGTCGAAGTTGACTTTGTCGCCGTCAACGGCGGTGGCGGTGACCGTCACCCCATACTTCGTGCCGCCGGCGGTCAGCACGCATTTCTGAGTGGCGTCAACCTTGGCCGGCAGGGTGCCATCGCACACCACCGAATCCGCTTTCTCGCCGACCTGCGTTTCCAGCTTCTCTTTGACCGTCTTGGCGAGCTGCTCTTTGCTGATCGCGGCATTACTGCCAGCTTCAATGTGAGCCGAACATGCTCCGAGTAGACCCGCCGCAACCGCGATTGCTGCCGCAGTACCTGCCCGCATGCTTGACGTCGTCCTCATTTTGATCTACTCCCCCGGACTCATTTGCCGGTTCCGCACTGTCGCGGGACCACTTGGCCAGCAGCCTAACCCGCGACCACACACCGCATGCACGGGAATTCTAGGGACAACGGCAGCGCCGAAATCACCAATGCCGACACCGAATTCGTGCCAAACGACCTTAGCTGCCGAAGAGCTCCGCCGGTGCGGAGTATTCCTGCGCCCACTCGGTCCACACCGGTGCAGTGGGCCCGACCGCGCTGGTCACCAAATCCCAACCGCCGCTTCGGTTTGACCGAAACAGTCCGGCGTACCGCTTCGATGCGCCGCCATTTGCCGCCGCCTCGGCCAGCGGAGTTCCGGCATAGTCGAACGGGCTCCCGTCGGGACCCTTGAGCTGTGTGGACAGGAACGCCCACCCGCTCGAAGCCTTGAAGGTCTGCACCGAGAATTGGGCGGGTTTACCCAGCTGGCTATCTACGTCGGTAGTCGCGGCCCTCAGAATCGCCTCGCCCTCAGGCGAATTCTGATTCACGTCATGCAATTGTTGGGCTTCCGGCGTTGGCGATTCGGGCGGCGCACACCCCGCCCCCACTATCGCCATGCACACGACTACCAAGCCCACTCGCAGGGCAAACAAAACTCGCGGGCACTGGGTCATGACGGTCTGACGCTACCGATGCCTCCGCAGTTCATGACCCGTAAATTTCAGTGCAACCGCAGGTTTCGCAGCAGGTCGTAGACGCCGGCAATCCACAGCAGCAGCGGAATCACCGCGGCGATGGCCGCTCCGTCACCAAGTTCCAGGATCCGCTTGGTCACCGGAGACACGCGGCGCACACCGTCGGTGGCACCGATGGTGATCACCGCGATCAATCCGAGCGCCGTGTAGATCACCAGCACCAACCACGCGCTGCCGGGATTCCACAGGCACAACCGAACCATCACACCGGTGGGCACGGCGACCGCGGCTGCGAGCAGCGCCCAGGAGCACCACCGCTCGGCATAGAGCCGCGACCGAAAGCCGCAGATCACAGCCACCAGGGCGGCCACGATCATGCTGTGTACGAAGAAGTGTCCTTGCACCACAACGGCAATCGCGCCGACCGACAGCACCAACGCACCGGCCGAGAGGAACCCGATCAACAGCTGGCGGGTGAGCAGGCTGCGCTCCTGCAGCCGTGCCGCCGACTCCGGCACCGAGGCGATGATCGCCTTCCAGGTGGGCGAGGCTTCGTCGACCTCGTCTGGAGTGATGACCGGGTCGAGCAGCTCGTCGTTGGATACCGACTCACCGGGCGCCGGAATGGGCGGCAGGGCGATACGGGCAACGGCGACAGTGAGTTTGGCGGCATTGGTCACCACGATCAACCCGAATGCGATGGCTCCGGCCGGCACCCAGGCTCCGCCGTCGTAACCGACGGCGATCGCCGCGCCGGTGATGGCGATCGCCAGTACCGCCAGGAATGAAGCCGCGTCAGCCCGACCGCGCGGTCCGCCACGGGTCGCCAAAGTCAGCAACAGCACCACCGCGCCGGCTCCGGCCAGCTGCGGCGCACCGAGCGAATCGGCGTCATAGGGCAACGGCACGGCCAGCGCCGCAGCGCCGCCCAACACGATCGTCGCGGCGAGTAGCAGGCTCTCAGCCAAATCCAAGTTCTGGTAACGGCTCTGCGCAGCGAAGCTTCCGCCGAGCAGGCCCAGACCGAACAGTCCCAGCGCCAACGCCCACCACCAGCCCTGGCCGGCCCCACTCCAGGACACCAGCGCCATGACGGTGACGACCGTGGCGACCACCGGAATGGCGATGCCGACAAAGCGATTCAGTGCCGTGCGGTCGAAGACCGGCGATTCGTCGAGCACTGCGATCGCGTCGATCACGTCCTCGACGAGCGGCCGATACCGCTCGGTGCGACTGACCGAAACCAGGGTCAGCAGCGAACCGTCGACCACGCCGGCATCGTCCAGGGATTCGTCAGCCTTCAGTGGCGGCGCCCCCGGGCGGGCAAATGCCCACATGCCCTGCTCAGAGAAGTCGAAACCGGCGAGGGTGTCCTTCGGAGTGTCCTCGAGCAATTCGCCCAGCACACTCACGGTTTCGTCGATGTAGGTCTCGATCGCCGCCGTGGCCGGCAACACCAGATCCGTCATCCGCTTACCGGTGAGGATGGTGACCCGGGTGGTGGACGGCCGGCCCGGAGTCGAGCTCGATGTGTCAGCGGCAGCTGCGGTCGCGGTCAACGCCGTTCAAGCCTGTCGAAATCGTCGGACAGGGCAGCGGCCAGCTCGGTGATGCGCCGCTGGAACGTGTCGCTGAGCAGCTCGAGCTGAATCTCGGTGCCCGCGGCGATGTGCTTGTCCCACGGCAGCACGATGACCCGACCCGGAGGTACGTGGCGTTCGAACTGCTGCACCAGGTCCTCGACGTCCACGTTCGGCTTACCCGGTGTGACGTGGTTGATGACGACACAGGACCGGCCGAGCAGATCCTGGTACCCGTTCTGACGCAACCAGTCCATCGTGATGGCGGCCTGCCGGGCTCCGTCGATCGAGGCACTGGCCACGATGACCATGCCCGACACGGTCGAGAGCACTCCGCGGGACGCCTTCTGGAACAGACCGGCGCCGCAGTCGGCGAGGACGAGGTTGTAGTAGCGCGACACCACGGCGGTGGCCCCCTTCCAGTCGTCATCGTTGAACTCACGCTGTGCGCCGCTGTAGTCCTCGGACGACAGCACCTCGAGGTTCGCTCCGTTCATGCTCGTGTAGGCGCGAATGTCGTTGTAGCGCGACAGTTCCTGGTCGGCGAGCAGATCGGAGATCGTCGCCGCGGACTGACGGCCGGCCCGGTCGGCCAGGTTGCCGCCGTCGGGGTCGGCGTCGATCGCCAGGATGCGGTCGCCGCGGACCTTGGCCATGGCCGAGCCCAGCGCGACGGTCACCGCGGTTTTGCCGACGCCGCCCTTCAGACCGAACACGCCGATCTGGTAGGAGTCGCGGGCATTACGCCTGATCCGGCTGTGCAGTTCGAGTTCGTAGATCTCATCGGGCGACAGGCCGAGGTTGATCCGCGTCGTGAGATACAGCCAGTGGCGCCAACCGCGTTGGGACGGCATCTTCACGCCGGTCTTCACCCCGACGTGTGACAACGCGTCGATCGCGCGGTGGTTGCCCATCGTGGCGGCCGAGGTGGGCCCGGGCGCGGCGGGGGTCGGGATGGCCTGCCCCGCCCGCCACTGGCCGCTGACCTCGGGATCGAGATCGGCGAACTGCGACGGTGCCGGACCGGGCGCTACGCGCGGCGCCGGACCGGGCATGGCACGTGCCTGCTCGTGCCGGGCGCCCTGGCCAAACTGCTGTTGTTGCTGCGGGGCCCGCAGCATGGAGTTCTGCGGCCACTGCGGTGCGGTCGCCGGCGGCTGCGGCATCGGCGCAGGCATCTGCTGCGCGGTCTCCGCGTGCCGTGGCTGAGGGGCAGCCTGAGTCTGGGTGGAGGCCGTGGGGGCCACGGGCATATCCGTGGAACTGGTCTCCCCAACCGGGACCGGCGGTGGCGCCGCTGCCGCGGCGGCCTTCAGGATGGCATCTCTGTCCACGATGGCCGTGGCGTCGTCGACCGGTTTACCCGGTTCCGACGAGTGAAAGAGCCGGTCATAGTCGGCCGACATGGGGACCCCTCAGATAGTCAAAAACAGATGGTTAGATCTTTACACCCAAGCGCAAGTGGTGGGCGGGTTCGGGCCATCGTCAGATAGTCCGAACACCCGCCCACCAAAGCATGCTTGTTTGCCGCGAAATACTAGGCAAACATCCCCGAGACGCCGGCCTCGGTCTGGGCCATGGTCTGCCCCGCCTCGCTGATGGTCTGCGCGAGGTTCTGCAGTGCCGTGTTCAGCTCGTTGGCGGTGCTGTCCCAACGGGTCTGAACGGCCTGGTAGGCCTCCGAACCCGAGCCGCCCCACGCCGCGGCGAGAGAGGCCAGCGAGCCCTTGCCCTCGTCCAGCAGGCCGGCAGTGGTGCTGACGGCGCCGTGGATCTCACCGGCTCCGCCTTCGATACCAGCGAAATTCCAAACCTGTTCGGTCATGTGTTTGTCTCCGTTCTTGAGGTCAGTTAGGTCAGATGTTCATCGCCGAGGACAGCGTGCTGGCCTGGTCGTCGTCGGTGCTGGTGTACTGAGTACCCGAGGTGTGGATGTTGTTCGAGATGTCGTTCAGCTCCTGCATCTGCTTGTTGGCAGCGTCCTGGAACCGCATCAGTGCGCTCTGAGCGGCGTCGCCGGCGGCACCCCGCATCTGAGCCGCCAGGGCGCCGCCGGTCGCATCGACCTGCGCCATGACGCTCTTGAGCTCACCGGAGATGCGCTCGAAGTTAGCAGCCTCCTTGGCGAGGACGGCGGCATCTGTATTCATCTGTGCCATGTTGGATTCCCCTTATTTTTCCTTTGTCCTCACCAGAGAAAATTTGGCGAGTCCTCCGGCCGGGTGGCCGGAAAGTCTGTGTAGTGGACGACTACCAGTCGTCGTCCCCGTCTTCGGTTTGGTCGTACGTGAGCGAGGTCGGCGCGATCAATCCGTCCTTGGTGCCGCCGCTCTTCTCTTCGTTGTTCTTGGCGGCGTGCACTGGTGCCCCGCCACCTCCGCCGGCGCCGCTACCCACCGGCGCCACCGGACCCGCGGCGCCCGCGGCCGAGGCAAACCCGGCGGGCTTGGCCTCCCCGCTGATGCCCAACATGCTGGACAACAGTGCCGTGCGCGGCGGCGATCCGAGAGCGCCAGGCAACGACGCCGCACGCACCAGGCCCGCACCCGAACTCGGGCCGGTACCGCCCGTCAGCGGATGGTTCGAGAACGGCGTCGCCCCCATCAGCCCGACCTGCATACCCTTGTCGCTGCCGCCCATGCTGGAGAACTGACTGACCATCTGGGTGACCTGCTGCAGTGGCTGGGTGAACATCTGCATCTGGCTCTGGACCATCTGCGGGATCTGCCCCGCAAGCTGACCACCCTGCTGCGCCATCTGCATGACCATCTGCATGCCCTGCTGCATGGGGTTCTTCTGAGACGGGTCCTGCTTCTGCTGCGCCGCGCTCTCACCCTTGTTCGCTGCCCCGGCCCCCAACTGCTCGGCGTGGTTGACCCACGCCCCAGTGCGCCCCGCAGTCAAGGCCACCGACTCGATGGTCGCCTTTGTGGCGACGCCCTCGATGATCGCGTTGCGCATCATGCCCTCGGCGGCCCGCGGTGCCGTCGCTGCGAGCGCTGCTCCCGCGGTCGTCTCTCCGACCCCGGGCAACACGATCGGCGTCATCGGCATGATCGGCTCGAACAGCAGGTTGACGGTGGTTTCAGCGTGGTACGCCTCCATCGCGTCCGCAGCCTGGTTCCACATCCGAACCCAGTAGTCCATCTCGTTCACCGCGATCGGGACCGTGTTGATGCCGAGGAAGTTGGTCGCATTCAGCGTCGCGGTCGTGACATGATTCTGCTCGATCTCCGGAATAGGCGGCGTCGTCGTCAGAGCCAGCGTGTACGAACTCGCCTGAGCACCGGCCTGCAGGGCGCGCTTCTGTGCCTGGAGTGCCATGGTCCGTAACCACAAGATCATCGGCATCGTTGCGGAGACAGCACGCTCGCTCGCGGTACCGCTCCACACCGAGGTCAGGTTGGCGAGCGCGCCGGCGAGTTCGTCAGCCTGGGTTTCCAACAGGATCGCCAGGCCTTCCCAGCCCGTTGCTGCCTGGAGCATCGGTGCCGGGCCGGCACCGACCATGAGCCGCGCGGTGTTCACCTCGGGAGGCAGCGCGAACCAGGTCGGCGGGACGGGCGGAACCGCAACCATGAACAGATGACCCTATCTGAAGACGAATTTGCCGGTGAGCAGCTACAGCGTGGTGGCCTGGGCAGCGTCGACCGCGTTGTAGATGCCCGCGATCTCCGCGTACGCCGCACCGGCGCGCGTCAACTCCTCCTGGGCGAACGAGTTCGCCGCGAGCGCCTCGACGCCCTCGCTGGCGAAGGCCATCGCGGCCAAAGCCGAGACCTCGTCAGCACCGGCCGGAACCAGCGCAGTGACGGCCGCCGAGGCGGTGGTGCCGCCGGCCAGACCACGGGCCGCGTTTGCGATCACCTGTGCCGCAACGCCTTCGGCGCCCGGGTTGTGCATCATCGGTTGCATTTGCTTGCTCCCCTGTTTCGATTGCAAATAACCAGGGACAAGCACTCAAGACCGACGTGGCATGGAGTTTGCCAAGTCGCCAAGGAATCTGTCCCCCGATCCCTTTGCTGACGGGCCGCCGCCAGCGTTGCTGAGTGCGTTGAATAGATACTAACTGCAGTTTCGGAGTGCTGAGAACACTTATTCCGCGGGCGGATCGACATAGGACGCCTGAATGACTTCCTTGCCGTCGGGCGCGACCATGAACGCCTGGCCAGGCGGCCTTTTCTTGACGATGATCTCCCGCGACGGGAAATCATTCTTCTCGCCGGACAGGAACAACGTCGGCGAACCGGCGCCGAACGCAGCACCCACGAACTTGTCCATCGTGGCCCGGTGCGCCAGGCTCATCTGGCACGTCACGATGATGTGCAGGCCGATATCGGCCGCTGCGGGCAGCAACGGACCCAGCGGCGCCATCGGCGACACCATGCCCGCGGCCGCGGTGATCATGTGCCAGTCGTCGACCAGCAGCACGATATCCGGCCCGCTCCACCACGACCGCGCCCTGAGCTGCGCCGTCGTCAGGTCCGGCGGAGGCAACCGCTTCTTCAGGTTGGTCGCCAGCGCCTTGATGGCCTCTTCCAGGGACGCACTGTTGCGGTTGATCGCGCCGGCCGCCAGCAGATGCGACTCGGGCACTGCGTCGAGCAGGCCCGACCGGTAGTCGGCGAGCATGAACCGCACCTGGTCGGGGCTGTTGCGACTGCAGATCGCTTTGGCCACCGCATGCGCGATGGTGGTCTTCCCGGACTTCGGGGCTCCGAAGATCAGCAGGTGCGGCGTCATGTTCATCTGGTTGTAAGCGACCGTGAGATCGGACTCGCGAAGCCCCAGCGGTACCTGCCAACGCGTCCGGTAATCCGAATCCGGTCCCGGCGGGTTCGGGTCGAGCTGGTGCAGGTAGATCTTGTCCGGGAGCACCCGCACCTGCGGTGCCTGGTCGGTGTAGCGCGAGGCCACTTCCTGTACTCCGGCCGAGATCGCATCGACGATGTTGGCTGCGCTGTGCACGCCGTCCAACCGGGGCACCCCGATCATCAGGTGGTGCTTCTCGAGCGAGACAGCGCGGCCCGGCCGGTTGGCCGGGATGTCCCGGGTGATCCGGTCGATCTGGGTCTCGTTGACGTCACCCAGGCGGAACTCCACCTTGACGCCCAGATAATCACGGACCCGCGATTTGAGCTCAGTCCAGCGCGGGGTCGAGATGATGACGTGCACGCCGTACGCCAGACCCTGGCCGGCCAGATCCTGCACCGCCGCTTCCAGATCGGGAAACTCCGCCACGAACGCCGGCCAGCCGTCGATCACCAGGAACACATCACCGAACGGGTCCTGGGCGGCCGGATTGTTCGGATCGTCCCGCATCTCGCGGTAGGACGCGATGGAGCCCACCCGGTACTGCTTGAATACCTGCTCACGGGCCCTGAGTACGGCCTTGACCTCGGCCACCACCCGGTTGACCCGGTCCGGTTCGGCACGGGTGGCCACGCCGCCCACGTGCGGCAGGTCTTCCATGTACATCAAGCCACCACCGCCGAGGTCGATGCAGTAGAACTGCACCTGCCGCGGCGTATGGGTCGCCGCGGCCGACAGCATCAAGGTCTGCAGGAAAGTCGACTTGCCGGTCTGCGGGGCACCGCCGATTGCGATGTTGCCGCCGGCCGCCGAGACGTCGATACCCCAGATGTCCTGCCGATGCCGACGCGGCTCATCCATGATTCCCAGCGCGAAGCGCAGTGGCTGACGCTGGTAATCACGCTCGACCAGCTCGTTGACCGGGGTCGGATCAGTCAGCGGCGGCAGCCACATCTTGTAGGCGCGGCTCTCACCGGTGCCCAACTGTCCGAGAACGACCTCGCGCAGCACCCTCGGTTCAGCATCTGTGCTCATGAGTTCACCGCCGTATCAAAGATCGGTGTGGTCGTGAACTGGTGAATCCGCACCCGGGCCTGGCGCTTCGATCGCGGCTTGGCTTCGCCGTCGGTCGACTCCTCGACTTCGGGCACGTAGTTGGCGCCGGTGTAGAGGGTGCTGAACTTCACCGGATCCTCCATACCCACCCGCAGGAAGCCCACACCGCTCTCCTTGTTGGTGATGTACTGCGCCTCGGGCGTACCGATCACCGCCTTGGACTCGGCAGAACTGGTGGTACGCAAGGCAATTCGGTATGTCAGGTTCGGCTCGAGCTTGTCGATCCGCACGCCGCCGGTGTTCAGCGACTGGGTGGCCAGCAGTAGGTGCACGCGCAGCGACCGGCCGACGCGGCAGATGCGGTCGAACAGCTGGATGAAGTCGGGGTGGTTCTGCAGGAGCTCGGCAAACTCGTCGACCACCACGAACAGCGTCGGCAACGGCGGCAGGTCCGCACCACGCTCGCGGTGCTTCTCGTATTCGGCCACACCGGACAGCGCTCCCGCGGCGCCCACCTGCATACCGGCCTGCCGCAGGATCTGCTGGCGCCGGTCGAGTTCACCGGTGAGCACCTCTCCCATGCGGCCGACCAGCTCAGCTTCCTCTTCCATGTTGGTGACGACGGCCGCGGTGTGCGGCAGCTTCTCCATACCGAGGAAGGTCGAACCGCCTTTGAAGTCGGTGAGCAGCAGGTTGATCTGGTCTGGGTGGTGGGTGGCCACCAGCGACAGGATCATGGTGCGCAGGAACTCCGACTTACCCGAGCCGGTGGTTCCGATGAGCATGCCGTGCGGACCGGCACCGAACTCGGCGCCCTCCTTGATGTCCAGCTTCATCACCTCGCCGGACTTGAGCTCATGCCCGAACGGGATCTTGAGCCGATCGCGATCGGTGTCGGTGAACATCCGCCAGCGCGCAGGGGTCACCTCCTCGACCGACTTGGCGCCCACCAGGTGGTGCCATTCCTTGGAGACCTTCTTCTGCACCCGGACGTTCTTGTCGATGATCGTTCCGGTGATCGACCATCCGGCCAGCTTGCGGGCGATCCGGCCCGCCTGCGCCGGAGTCATCCGGTCGACGACCCGGGTGACCTCGCGGTAGTTCTGGTTCGGCAACTTGTCGTCGGCCGTCCCATCCGCGTCGACCCGCAACCGGTACGCCGAACCCCGGTGGTTGCCGAGGGTGAGCACGGTGACCCCGGCCCGGCCGTCGACCGGGAAGCCGGCCTTGCCGCCGGTCAGGTCCACCACGATGACGTACGGGCCGCCGGGTGCGGCGTCGGCGCTGTGCGGGCCGCGCGCGGTCAGGTCACTCAGGCCGTCTGGGCGGGTGTAGACCAGCCGGGTGGGTCCGGCCGCATCGGTGTCAGTCTGGTGCTGGGTGTGCGGCAGCCACTTGAGCCACGACCACTTCGGATCTTCCGGGTTGTCCGTGAGCACCCGGATCTGCAACAGGTCCGGCGGATGGAACACCGCCAGATGACAGATCATCGCGGTCAGCAGCCCCGAGGCACCGTCGATGTCACCACCGATTGCGATCGTCGGAAACGTCCGCAGCTGAACAAGTTTCGGGCAGTCGTGGATCAGGCCGTGGGTGCGCAGGAACTTGGTCACCCACATGTGGCTGACCGGCTCCAGGTGCGGCTGCGGCGCACCCTGCGGGCCGGCCAGCTCACCGCTGGTGTTCGGCTTCAGCAACCGGTCCACCGCGATCTCGGCGCCGATGCCGATCCGGGTTGCGGCATAGAAGTCGGAGTTGGCCTGACGCGACCATTGCCGGTGCGTGCCGATGATCGACAACAGATCGTCGGGATGCGGTGCGTGGTACCCGAAGAACGAGACCTGCGCCGACGCCGACGACGTCACGCGGGTGCGCAGGCCGGCCAGGTACCGCAAGTATTCCTTGCGGTCGGCATTGATCTCGGGGACCTTCTTGCCGCCGGAGCCGCCGGCGCCCATCATGCCGACGGTGCCCATGATCATCATCAACGGCATCATCAGCATGTACGGCGACAGCTGACGCACACCGGTGAAGATCATGATCGCGATCATGCCGAGCATGCAGCCGCCCATGACCCAGGGCATGGCCTTCTGCATGCCCGACGGCGGGATCTCGATACCGAGGTCATCCGGCGCGGCGACGTTGATCTCGCCCGGTGTCAGCCGGGGCCCTCGCTTGACAGTCGGGGTGAACTTCTTGGTTGTCATGAGCCTTGCTTGCTTTCCACTTTGCGCGGATGGGGGTCGGCAGGCAGCGTGTCGTGCTCAAGCAGCGCCGCATCCTTCGACAACACCGGGCCCTCCACCAGCAGCCCGACGACCTGCCACGGTGCGTTCACCGCACCGGACAAGCCCAGATTCTTCGCGGCATCGTCATTGGCGATGCCGTACCGGACTCCCTGCGGGTCGATGTAATACAGGCTTTCACCCACGCGTGGATCCGGTGACTGCAGCCGCACGAACTGACCACCTTCGATGTACACCGTTGCGTCACCGCCGATCTGGTCGATCCCGGTGCCGACCGCCGACGACGGGATCGGCAGCCGACGGCCGGCGATCACCGTCGTCTTGGGCGCCTGATCGCCCGGCTCCCGCTGCCAAGCCCAGCACAACACCGGGGTGTCCTGGCGCAGCAGCACCTCGAGCGGCTTGTCCGGCAACGGCGACCCGTAGACCTGCTCGGCGATCTTGGCGACCACACTGGCCTCGACCGAAGGCGGCTGCAACAGGCCGTAGGAATTCGTGGCGCGCAACGCCGCAGCTGTGGTGGGGTTGACCCGGGCAACCCCGTCCGGCAGCACCACATAGTGCTGCGGGTCTGATTCGGTGGCCGTCTGGAAGACGGAGCCGATCACCAGATTCTCCGGCAGGCCAACGGTATTCGGCGCACCCGCGGCCGCGATCGCCGGAAGCTGCCAAGGGCCACGGTTGGCCAGTGCGTTGAACAACCCTTCCGACACCGGGGTGGCCTTGGCGGTCACCGGGATGCCCACGGCCGAGCTGATCGCCCGGTCCGACAGGTCGATGCTGTGCCTGCCTTCCTCGGTGACCAGCCAGTTACTCCCCTCGAAGGACACCAGCATGCCCTGGTTCGGGCGCATCGGGCCGACTGCAGTGTCCGTTGCCAGCGACCTGATCAGGACGGAGGACTCCACCTTGGGTGCCGAGCTGTCGGGCTTGGCCACGGTGTCGCACAACGTCCACCGCGAGGCGGGCGCTCCGATCGGCGTGGCGTACGGCGCACCGGGAATGCCGATCGGCTGTCCCTTGGGCAACCGGTTCAGCTCCTCTGACTTCACCGCGGACGGGGTACCGGAGTTACCGAGCGCCAACCGCGCTGAGGTCAGGTTGTACACCGGGCGAAGCAGATTGCTGCCGGGAAGCATCACGTATAGCTGATTGGTGGTGCGGTCCACCAACAACTGGTCACTGCCCTGCTTACCCAACGGCTTGAAATACGCCATCAGACCCGCGCCAAGGCAGATCAGCACCGAGACGACGACACCGGCGAACACTGCCCGGCTGTAGAACTGCAGCGGATCGTCGAACATCCGGGTGTCGCGACGCACGATCGCGTGCTCGACGCGACGCAGCAGAAAACGCCAGCCGCTGACCTGGACCTTGGTGGTGAGCCGGAAACCTGCCATCGCTTATTCGCCGACATTCAGGCGGCTGTGCACCGCCGCGATCGCCGCCGACATGTCGTCCCCGTTGACCTCACTGAGCTGCTCGACACCCAGACTCTCGAAATCCAGCGAGCGGGACAGCCGCATGTCGCGGTTCTGCTCACCGGCTTCCACCAGCTGCCGCGCATAGCGACCGTTGCCTGCGATGTCGAGCGCCGGCTTGTTGTTGAGTGTGCGCTGGCTCAACAACGAGGCCGCTTCGTTGACGCGCTTGCAAGCATCGTCGTCGAGCCACGAATCATTCGATTTGGCAATGACTTTGGCGATCTCAACGATGTCGTCGGGCGAGTACGAGTCGAACTCGATCCGGGTGGCGAACCGGGACCGCAGACCGTCGTTGGCCTCCAACAGGCGGTCGATGTCGTTGCTGTAGCCGGCGATGATGACCACCAGGCGGTCGCGGTCGTTTTCCATCCGGGCCAGCAGGGTGTCCAGCGCCTCGGTACCGAACGGGTCGGCGCGGCCGTCGCGCTCCTGCACCAGGGTGTAGGCCTCGTCGATGAACAGCACGCCGCCCAGGGCGCGATCGATCGTCTTGGCCGTCTTGACCGCCGACTGGCCTTCGTACTCCGCGACGAAATCCTTGCGCGAGGTTTCGATCAGCTTCGGCTCGGCGATCACCCCGAGGCCGGCCAGGATGTTGGCGACCACGCGCGCGATCGTCGTCTTACCCGTACCGGGCGGACCCGCGAAGATCATGTGCTTCGAGGTCTGGGCCACCTTCATGCCCCGCGCGGCCCGGATCCGGGCCATCTGCGTCGCCGCCCGGTAGGCCTCGATCTGCTCCTTGACCCGGCTCAGACCGATCTGCTTGTCCAGTTCGGCCTGCGCCTCGGCGAGCAGCTTGTCCCGCCCGGAGGTATCGGCCACCACGCTGGACGGATCCCACGGATCGGTCCGGGCAGCGATCTTCTCAGCAGTCGTGGTCTCCAGCCGGTAGGCCGGATCACGCAGTGCTGCAGTGACTTTGGGCTCAGGGAAGTTCGCCTGCAACCATTCCAGGAGAACTTGGGCCGATTCCTCGTTGCCCTGGGCGCGCCGAGCCATCGCCAGGAACCAGGCGATGGCGCGTGAGCAGGCGGCCGCTGCCGGCGTACCGTCCGCGGCGGTCAGACGTCGGTCCGCCTCGGTGAACAACCCGAGGTTGGCTGCCGCCACGCCATGGGCCACACCCGCCGCGGCAGCCAGGAACGTGTCTGGCCACTGTTCTGCGCCGCGCACCTGGTCGATCACATCGGTCCAGCGTTGCGCCGCACCGTAGATGACCGCCTTGACCCAGGCCACCAGATGCTCGGACCCGCCGGCCGGGGCATCTTCCAGGGCCTCCATCGCGTCGGCGTAGTTACCCTCGGCCGCCTCCTGCACGGCGAAACCGAGGGTGATCGCCAGCGGCGAGTTGATCGGGTAGGAGATGTCTTTCCCGTAGATGCCTCCGATCGGGATCCGGGCGCCGACACCGTTCATCGAGATCTCGGCGGTACCGGCCAGCTGCCCGAAGTTCGACCGTGAGTACCAGGCCCGGAACAGTGTCACCCGATCGGTGTCACCACACCGGATCCGACCCACCCACGCGTCACAGGCCGTTTCGTCGTAGTTGGTTATCTCAGTGAATATCTCGAGCGAGCGGGCCGGCGAGCCGGACAGCATGCCCACCGCGCTACCGAACATTCCAGCAAGGTGGTCAGCCATCGTCGCCTCCATAGCGGGTCGAAAAGACCTGGGCCCGAGCATTGTCGGCTTGCTCCGGCGTAGGTAGATCCAGGTCACGGGTCAGAAAGTCGCGGGTCGCCGCGTCGTCGTGCCCATGCTCCCGCATTCCCGCGAGCATGAACGAGTACTGGGCGGACTTGGCCTGTTGGGCAGCCAGGCCCGCGATCACCAGGATCTCCTCGGCGAGATCCCGTTCGGACAGATTGGTGACTTTCGGTGCCAACTCGATCTGATGCACCCGGCCATCCATGAACGCCGTCACCGTGACGGTTTCGGGCGGATTGGTGACGGTGAACAACGGCACCGTGAATGTCTCGTCGTCAACGCCGGAAACGTCCGCGAAACCGTCACCGGATGCCGCATCGTCGTGCGGCACGACGTCGTCGTAGGTCCCGAGCGCATCGAGGGCCGCCGCGTTCGAAGCGTCGTCCGAGCCCGAGAGATCCAGCGCCGAGCGGTCGTCATCATCGTCATCGTCGTCCGGAGAATGTGGCGGAAAGTCACCCACCGTAGCGGCCTCTTTCAGTACGCGTAGGAGCTTTCCGGATCAGACTTGTCGAACCACGAACCCGAGGGCAGGAATTCGATCAAACCGTCCAACGCCCGCTGCAGGTTGTCCTTGGTCCCGGTCAGGAAGCTGCCGTAGAGCTCCCCGTTGACCCTGCGCGGAATCGACACGATGCGTCCCTGCTTCGAGTCCAGCACACCCGCGGCCACCTCGACCTGGGAGGTGGTGCCGCCCGGATTGCGCTCGGACACCACCAGCTCCACCCAGCTCTCGGGCTCGGAGATGATGTTCGCGTAGACCCGGGCCGAGGTCGGCGGGATCCCATAGCCGGTCAGCTCGTCGGCCGTGCGGCAATTGGCAAGCGTCGCGGCGACACCCGTCAACGGCTCGACGTTGGCCGGCAGACCCTCGCCGAGCACGGTGGTCACCATGCCCGCCAGGCCCACCTGCGCGGCCACCCGCTGCAGCACCAGCATGTCGTTGTCACGGGCCGCGACCACATGCCGACCGCCCTTGCGGCACACCACGAACCGGATCATCTTGCCGCCCACGTCGCGTCGCCACCAGCGCCCCTCCAGGGTGCGCTCGGGCCGGCTCAGAGTGTCGAGCATCGCCGCCACCTCGGGATGCGGGTTGCCGAAGACGTCCAGCACGCCCTGCGCCGTGAGGTCACGGGCCACCTGCTCCCACACGATGTTGCGCAGATCGGGCTGCGGAATGTTCAACCGGATTCCCATCGAAGGCGGGAAATCGGTCAGCCCCAGCTTGTCCGCGACCACCAGGATGCCGTCGATGGTCAGCTCGACCCCGACGACATCATCGATAGCCGCGGTATTCGCGTCGGCGCCAAAAGAATTTGTCATCTGTCGCTCCGCCTCTACCGAATGGATCCATGGAGGGCACCGGACATCGTCGAATCCGTCCTGTTGTACCCACCAGCTGCACGGGATAGTTTCGAGCCGAGGTCGCGCGACACACTCGCCAAACCCGTGACCGCGGTCCGACGAGCGTTGACAGCGCGCGCAATGGCCGCAGCCGATGCCGACGAAATCGGCCCGTGCGTCATGCGTACCGCGGTGTCGACACCTTCGACCACGCCGGTAGCCACGGTCAGGCCGGTCGCAGCCTCACCCTGTTTGGCCGATAGCTCGTGCAAATGAGCGGTGGCAACCCGCAAATCACCCGCCATGAAATCCCCTCGATCCCTGTCCCCGAATTCTTACCTGTCGATCACGGCCGCAGATCCGGGTACACCGCGATCTAATGTAGCCGCCGCTGCCACATGCAGCTGGCCCTGCTCGAAATCCGCCCCGACATGCACCGGAGCCTGGCCCGCCGCGGCGCCACCGGCGCCCGTGGCCTCGAGGTCCGGAGGCAGCGTCTTGGCGGCCTCGTCATCCGCGCCGGCGCCCGGCGGATCGGCCGGCGCACCGGCAGAATCCGTGGCAGCCACGCCACCAGCCTCGCCCTCTTCGGGCTCGCCCACCTGGTCCTCGCCGTTCTTGCTGTGCTCGCCCTTCTCGTCGTCCTCGTCGCGGCGGTCCAGCTCCTCGTCGCGGTCGTCCAGCTCGTCGGCATCGGCACTTCCCGACGTCTGGTCGAACCGGGCGGCATCGGCAGCGGGAGCACCGGACTGCCCAGCCGCCTGGCTCCCGGCCTGGGTGGCGGCCTGAGCCGCCTGGGCGATCCCGGCGAGTATGCCGCTGAGCGGGCTCACCAGCGAGCCCAAGATCCCGCCGAGGGCGCCGGCGGCACTTGCCGCCGCGTCGGATGGCGGGGCCCCCGCGCCCGGCGTGGCGGTGGGCATGGACGGCGAGGGACCCGACGGCATACCTGTCCCGCCGCCGGTCGACGGAGCGGCAACACCGCTGCCGGACGGAACGTCGCCGCCACCGCCCAGCGGGACCTCACTGTCTGACAGAACATCGTCGCTGCCTGTCAGGACGGCCGGATCCGAGGCGTCAGGCTCGCCCGGCCCGGCGGGCACCTGAGAATCGTCGGCCGGCGGCTCGAGGTCCGCATCCCACGGAGTGGCGGTGCCGGCCAGATTCTCGTACTGCGCAGCCGCGGACTGCAATGCGGCCGCGTTCTCATCGATGTGACCGCGCAGAGTTCTGAGATCGTTGTCGGAGTCGCCGACTGCCTTGGCCACCATCGCGAACTCGGCCGTCATCTGGGCCGCCGTCCCGAAACCCGGAACGATTCCCGCGCTCGTGGTGAGCAGGCTCATCGCGCCCAGCCAGTCGGAGTGCCCGTCGAGGCTGTCACGGGTGGCCGCGATCTGGCCGGCCTCGGTGGACAGCACCCCGGCCACCATGGTGTCCAAACCGAGCATCGTCTGGACCCGGCCGACCTGTTCGGTGTTGCGGCCCGCATAGGCGCTTGCCCCGCTGCTGTCCCAGCGGTCGTCCGGGAAGGCGGACACGAGCACCTGACCGACCGCGTCCATTTTGTCGGCACCTTCACCGAAACGGTGTCCGTTCTCCGGATCGCCGGCTCCGGTGCTGTGTTTCATCGACTCGATGGTCTGCTGGCCGGCTGCCAGGACGGGCGACCGGGCGGCTCGGATCAGCCGGCCGCCGATCTGCGACGCGAAGAAGTTGGCGGTCTTGTGGCTGAGGTCGGTCACCTGGCCGCCGAACGTGGACACCTGCTCGAGTTCGGAGCCGGCGGTGTTGCGGACGATGAACTCTCCGACCCTTGAGGCACGCTCGGTCCACTTCAGATTGTTCCCGATCACGCCTTTGCCGAAATCGGCAATATCCCCCAGCAGTCCCATACCCCGTATCCCCTTCGCCGGAACAGAGATTACCAGCGCATTCGGCCCGGTCAGCGCACCAATTTCGGGCCTCCGGCTGCCTCTGGCCGATGGCCCTCAAACCTACTCCGACCACTACCTATTGCAGTTGAACGGTCGTTTTCGCGGGAGCATCCAGGGGGTTGCGCCGCACGACCGGGCGACCGCTCGGAGGCGCCGACGCATGAGCACATCGGGGTGCCGCCGAGGCGGCTGTCCGGACGCGCTGCGGCCCGTTCCTGGATTTGCCACCTAAATTTGCTGCGGCGTCAGCTCGACCGGATTACGGACGGATCCTGCAAGCCGGACGGGTTGTGGTCGATACTTGAGCACGGTCAAAGTTCCCTTGTGTGAGTTCCGGAGGAGATTCAGGCGTGCCCGACCCCGACGACACCTTGCGTAGAGAGCTCGGCTGGACGGGTCCGGAGGAATCACACTTCGAACCCGACACCCGGCCGACCCGCCGCAAGCCACCAGAGCCGCCGCCGTCGATACCCGGGCGGCCCCCGGTGGATTTCGTGCCGTCGAAGACTCCTGCCGGCTCCGACGATTCCGGCACGTCGCAGGTCGTACCGGTCGACCGCGACGCCGAGCGCGCCCGCAACTCGTTCCGGGAGACGCCTCCCGCACCCCCGACCCCGCCGCAGCAACACGTGCCGCCTCCTCCGCCGCCACCCGCACCGCCGCACGACACCCATCACTCACCGCCCCATCAGGCCCCGCCTCACCAGGCCCCGCCTCGGCCGGATGCCTGGGAGCAGGGCCCGCCCGGCTGGCAGCTTCCGTCGCAGCGTCCTCCTGGCCCCGGCGGACCACCGCAACCGCCGTACGGACCACCAACCGGCCAACCCTGGCCCGCCGAAGGCGGATTCGCACCGGATCCGGGTGCGCCAGCACCCGGTGTACCGCCCCTGCCAACCGGTTCCTACGCCGACCGGATCCGGGTCAACGACCTGGTTCCGCCGAAGCGTCAGCCACCGGCCAGCGGTTGGCGATTGTTCGTGTACCGGGCCACGTTCGGAATGATCAATCCCGGCCCGTCGCCGGAAGATCTGCGGGTCGCCGAGCTGGAGACCAAGATCAAGGGACTCCTGCGCGGGCACTACAAGGTCGGGGTGATGGGCAAGGGCGGGGTCGGCAAGACCACCGTCTCGGCAAGCGTCGGATCGATCTTCGCCCAGCTGCGCCAGGACGATCGCGTTGTGGCCATCGACGCCGACACATCGTTCGGCAAGCTCGGCAGCCGCGTCGACCCCCAGGCACAGAGCTCGTACTGGGAGCTGGCGAATGACAAACACCTGGACTCGTTCGCCGACGTGCGCAGCCGGGTCGGCAACAACGCTGCGGGGCTGTTCGTCCTGGCGGGCGAGGGCACCCCGGCCCGCCGCCGCGTGCTCGACGCGGCCATCTACCGCGAGGCCACCACCCGTCTCGACAAGCATTTCTCGATCTCGGTGGTGGACTGCAGCTCGACGATGGACTCACCGGTCACCCAGGAGGTGCTGCGCGACCTCGACGGCTTGATCGTGGTGTCCTCCCCGTGGGTCGACGGTGCGGCGACCGCCGGACAGACACTGGACTGGCTGGCCGCCCACGAGATGACGGAGCTGCTGCAGCGCACCGTCGTGGTGCTCAACGACTCCGACGGCCACGCCGACAAACGCACGCGGACGATCCTGGCCGGGCAGTTCTCGGGTCAGGGGCAGCGGGTGATCGAAGTGCCGTTCGACGGGCATCTGCGTCCCGGTGGCGTTGTCGATCCGCGGGAGATGTCGATGCCGACCCGGCGCCGGTTCCTGGAGATCGCCGCGGCGCTCGCCGAGCACTTCCCCACCCACGACGAGCGGCGGGACCGCTAGCCGGACCTACTCAGCGCATCGCGCCGATCAGCGCCTCCAGAGCGTGGACGGCGGATGCGTCGACGGGGTACTCCGCCTCGGCCCGCGCCACGATGTCTTCGGAAACACCGGCGGCCGTTGCGGTCTCACTGATCGTGAGATTCGACTGCCGACGGGCGGCATAAAGGCGCTGCCCGAGCGTGGCTCCGGGGGCGGTGGCGGCGAGGGTGGTCAGCTCGTCGATCTGGCGCCGCACCGCACTGAGCGCCTTGATCAACGCGGGCGTCACCATGCTGAGTCGCGCCGCACGCGCCGCGACCGCCTCGAGCTGACGCAGGTCGGCCAGGACCGATGTGACTCGCGGCGTGAACTCGGGATCCCCGGCGGCGGGCAACATGGCGATCGTCGACTCGAGCGTGTTCACCGCGGTGAGAACCGCCTGGGCGATCAGCGGTACCTCGTCAGTGGCCGGCGGTGTTGCCGACAACGGCACGGCGGCCGGTTGCGCGGTGACCACTGTCGGCGGCTCGATGTGCGCGGGAGCGGGCATTGCCGGATCGGGTACCGGACCGCCCTGCCGGAGCCGGGCGATCGTGCCCGGTGGCCAGCGCAACACCTCTTCGAGCTTGAGGCGGGTGCGCTCGCGGGGCCAGCTGCGGCCCTTCTCGAACGCGATGAGCGCTCCGGCGTTGATGATTCCGTCGGCGGCGAGGCTGCGCTGACTGATGTCCAGTTCGCGGCGCCTGGCCGCAGCCGCGGAACCCGCGCGGATGAGCCCGACATCGAACTCGCCAGTGGCGAGATCGTACTCAGCGTCGGTCATACGGGGCTGTTTCCTCGCCGATGTGCTCAGCTTCAGCGGGCGCTGGAGCGGTTGCCGGGACCCCTCAATCCTAACCCCAGACCGCAGCACCGCTACACCTTGGGTTTTTCGCATCTGTAGCAAACAACCCTGACGCTACGCCTTCTAGACCGGACAAACCGCAGCCCTGCTACGGGTACATCGAAGTACCCAGTGGCAGCCTGACGTGCACTTTTAGATCTATATCGACTTTCCGCTGGTGGCTCCGCATCGTTACCATTGCAAATTTCCGTAGCGTTGCACCGCTGCGGTTTCGATCAAACTGTTGCATCGCTACAGTTCTTGCTATAGCGTTCCCCTCAACGCGGTAGACACCGCAACAAAGAGCCCTAACAGGAGCAGCAGCATGAACGCACTCATGGCCAACGGCATCCCGCTCGGCGTCTGCACCACCAACCCGGAGCGGTGGACCTCCACCCCTGACGACCAGGCCAAGGTCATCTGCCGGGAATGCCCCCGGCGCTGGCTGTGCGCTCGCGAGGCCTGCGAACTGCCTCGCGCCGAAGGACTTTGGGCCGGAATCATGGTTCCCGAGGCCGGCCGTGGCCGTAGCTTCGCGCTCAAGCAGCTGCGATCGCTGGCCGAGCGCAACGGCTATCCAGTGCG
Organism: Mycolicibacterium peregrinum; assembly: GCF_002102345.1. Lineage (GTDB taxonomy): Bacteria > Actinomycetota > Actinomycetes > Mycobacteriales > Mycobacteriaceae > Mycobacterium > Mycobacterium peregrinum. Next base: position 114,142 of record NZ_LQPP01000033.1, on the reverse strand, counting down.
CAAGCTCGGCCTGGTCTTCCCCGAAGCCGCCTGATCCCGCTCTCGCAACACCGCTTTCACCAGATCGTTTGTCTGGCCCTTTCGCTGCCGATTCGAGGGGACGGCAGGGCAGGGGCGAGTTTCCACTGGGGGAGGAATAGGGGCCCGGGGTATGTCGTTACACCTGCGGACGGTGTCGGGCATTGCCCCGGGCCCCACACCAGAACCGTCGCTTCGAGCGACCACTCGCCGCGAGGCGCAGTGACGGCACCGTCCCCCAACTTCTTCCCCCGCTACCGCTCGAGCGTGACGACCACCGCGTCGAGCAGAGCATCCACATCGTCCTCGTTGTAGCCGCGCTGAAACATCGGCGGCTTCGGGAACACGATGTTGCGGACGTCATCGGGGCCCAGGTGCCCGCGCCCGTCGAGCCTGCGGGCCACCAACGCCAGAAAGTCGTCGACCGACTTCTTGTCGTAACCCCGCTTGCCCAGCGGCGGCTTCGAAAATTCGGTGCTGCGAACATCTTCGGCAGTCAATCCCCCGGTCATGCCGGTCATGCTAACCGCGCACCGGGGCCGCCCGACGCGGTTACCGTGAGGTTCATGAGCAACACCGACGCGGCGCCCGCCGAAGTCACCTGCACCAACTCGGAGTTCACCGGGGTGCTGCATCCGCGGGAGGTACCGCTGGGCGGGCCGCGCGCACTGCTGGTCCGACGCACCCTGCCGCAACGGGACCGGTCGATGATCGGCGCCTGGTGTTTCGCCGACCACTACGGGCCGCACGACGTGCGAGCCGCGGGCAGAGGCATGGACGTACCGCCTCATCCCCATACGGGGTTGCAGACCGTGAGTTGGCTTTTCGAGGGCCTGATCGAACATCGCGACAGCGCCGGGATCCACGCCATGGTCCGCCCGGGTGAACTGAACCTGATGACGGCCGGTGCCGGGATCTGCCACTCGGAGGTCTCGACCCCGGAGACGACGGTCCTGCACGGCGTCCAGCTGTGGGTGGCGCTGCCCGATGCCGCCCGCGACACCGGCCGCGATTTCGCGCACCACGCTCCCGCGCCGCGAACTGTCGACGGCGCCACCATCCGGGTGTTCCTCGGCGAACTGGAGCAATCGCAGTCACCGGTGCACACCTTCACGCCGCTGTTGGGCGCCCAGATCGACCTCGACGCGGGTGCCGAACTGACGCTCGACGTCGATCCGGCCTTCGAACATGGCGTGCTACTGGACCAGGGTGCGATCGAGGTGTGCGGCACCACGCTGGCGGTCGCCGATCTGGGCTACCAGGCCCCGGGGCGCGCGCAGCTTCACCTGGCCAACCGCGGTATCGGCCCGGCCCGGGCGATTCTGCTCGGCGGACCGCCATTCACCGAGGAACTGGTGATGTGGTGGAACTTCGTCGGCCGCAGCCACGACGACATCGCGACCTACCGAGAACTGTGGCAGGCCAACGACGCACGCTTCGGCGACGTGCAGGGCTATGTCGGGAACATCGCCCGGTTACCCGCGCCGCCCCTGCCGAACGGGCGGCTCAAGCCGCGGCCGCGGCCGGCGAGCTAGGGGTTCAATTGCCGGCGCTCAGGTACTGCGCAGTGCTGCCGCCCACCGGCATCTCGGGCAGCCCGAGCTTGCGGTGGTCCCAGCTGCGCAGCCGAGAGGGCACGACCCGCACCGCGATGCGGTTGTTCATCATCTGGTCGACGAACGGGCGCATCTCCTCGGTGTAGGGACCGGTGTAGCGCTTCCACACGCTGATACCCACGCGCAGAATGGTTTCCGGGTCGTCGACGATCTCCGCGGTGCCGTCGATCGACACCCCACGCAGCGTGTTGTAGGTGTCGCCGTCCTCGATCATCGTCGTGATCGTGGGGTCGCGGCGCAGGTTGACCGCCTTCTGCGACTTGGCTTTCGTCTCGAACCAGATCTCACCGTCGAGCACCGCATACCACATGGCGACCAGGTGCGGTCGGCCGCTGGGCAGCACGGTAGCCATCGTCGCGGTTCGGCTGCGCTCGATGAATTCGGCGATCTCATCGTCACTCATGACGATCTTCGTGCGCTCGTTCTTGCCCACCTGTCACCTCTCTGATCGGTCAGCCCACCATAGCCACGGCCTCGCCGGCCTCCGCGAACGCGGTCGGTAACCGGACCGGCCGCCTACAGCACGCCGAATTGAGAGGTCACCCACCGCACCGGATCCACACAGCGGAATGGGGCAATCCCCCTGGCGTGCAGCCGGTTTCCGGTCGGCGGGTGCCCGAGCGCCGACACCGCGAAGTAGCGGGTGGCCAGCCGCGCTCCGGCCGACGGGTTCTCCACGGCCGACACGATCGAGCCGCCGTGCAGACGTACCAGCAGGCTGCGCACCTCCTGATCGAGCAGTTGGCCGTCGACGTCGTCGTACTGCTTGCCGTCGGAGGTGTCCCGCAGGAACGCCGCTCCCCCGTTGGACATGACCAGCGACCATTCCGAACCCTGCACATCACGCAGGGCCCGCAGCACGTCGAACTTGGACAGGATCACCGCCAGCTTCGGCTGTCCCGGGTTGACCGCCACCAGCAGATTTCCCAGGACCGAACGCGGCTCCCCACCGCTGAAAGGCTGAGGCGGCAGCAGATCCTGCAGTTGATCGCGGATGGCCTTGACCCGCAGCGGGTCGAACATGAAGAACACCGCGTCGGCGTGACCGAAGAACTGGAAGGGCGGCGCGCGCAGGTCACCGTTCTCCAGGTCCTCGCCCGCCACGTCGCGCAGTACCAGGAACCGGCGCACGCCGTGCCAGATCCCGATCGAAAACACCAGGGGTTCACGCTGATTCGGAGCCTGGGTGTGCACCGTCGGAGTGGGAGGCAGCAAGCCTCGCTGCACATACAGCGGGCCTTCGTAGTTCGTGGCGTAGTTCTGCGCAGTGGCCCGGGTGACCGGTTCCAACACCACACCGAACCGCTCGCAGAGCAATTCCAGCTGCTTGATCAGCACGGCGATGTAGAGGCTCTTGCCCGTCGCCCGCGCGCCGGCCAGCGCGATGCAGATGGCGTGGCCCTCCCGGAAACCCTCGGGGAGGGTGAAGTGGCAGACCGGACAGATCTCCACCGCGGGCCCCTGCAACGCCCGGTTCGCCTCGGACACCGGAGGCGGCGGACCGTTGTATCCCGGAGACCGGGTCCAGGTGTACAGCGGGCCGCAGTCGGCGGGTGCGCCCACATAGGCCGAGGCGACATCGTCGCGGTACCGGGTGCCGCCGGCCTGAGCGGGCAGGGTCCACAGATGGTTGTTGGGACTCAGCTGGGTGAAGCAACGTGGGCACTTGCTCATGTCAGCCCCGGCTCCCCCTCAGTCGTTCCGCCAGCGACGGATTCGCACCCCGCCGCGTCAGCAGCCTGTCCACCATCTTCCGGTACCCGCGCATCGTCCCCTCAGAGGAATCACCCGACAACTGCGCCATCAACACCACCACGGATTCCGCGTCCGCGCCGCCCATCGTGGCAGCCAGCTTTCCGGCCAGTACGCCCGCGAGCTGCTCCACCGGATCAGGGGCGTAGGCGGCTGACTCGGCTGCCGCGTTGCGCAACAGGCTGAGCGCCACCACCGTCACCGGCGCCAACTGGCCGCCGTCGACCAACGGTAGTACCCGGGCCACTGCCTGTGCGCCACAACCGGTTTCAGCGGCCAAAGCGTTACAGGCCTGCGGATAGGGCTGCCCGGCGAGCACTCCCAACAGGGCGAAGGCCAGCAGCCGCACCGAGAAGTCCGGGTGGACGGATTCCGGTTCTACCTCGGCCAGCACCTGATCCCACAGCGGCGCGTACGCGCTCTGGTGGGTATGCAGATATCGCTGCTGCAACCAGTTCCGCGGCTCGATGTGTCGGACCGCTGCGCAGGCCACCACCACGCCGTCACCGTTGTCGTTGTCGTCGATCACCTTGCCGGCCAACTGCTGCAGTGCTGCCGAATCCGCGGCGCCGACAAGTGTGCGCACGGCGGCCCGGCCCGGCAGCTTGTCGGCACCGACCGCCAGCAGGAGATCCCGCGGATTCCAGACCGAGGCCGCGGCGGCGGCCTGGAAGCTGTCCGGATCGGTAGTCCGCAGCCACCACAACTGTGCGCCGGCATCACCCGGATGCCGCGCTCCGCTCCGACGCGCCCGCAGCCCGCGCAGCGCGGCGCGGATCCACACCGAATCCCAGGGCTGGGCAGCGGCGAGTTCAGCGGGCTCGGGCACCGGGCCGGCCTCGGCCAACCAGTCCAGCACGTCGTCGCCGATGACGCTGCCCTCGACGTCGCAGCGCAGCAACCAGGTGCCCAACGCCAGCCGGTCGGCGCCGCCGATCACCCCCCGCGCGCGCGGATCAGCCAGGCCGGGCAGCACACCATCGGTGAGGGCGATCTGGAGTCGGTCATCGACAACGCCCGCCCGCAACAGCAGGTCGACGACCCGTAGCAACCGGCCGGCGCCCTGCTGCCTGCCGCGGTCCAGTGCCGGTCCGATGGCCACCCGCAACGACGAAGGCGTTGGTTTCCCGTGAAACGTTCTCGGCCCCAACGGGATTGGTCCGTCCTGCGCCATCCACGCGTCGTCGACGATGGCCCGGGCGAAGTAGGTGGCATCGGCGTATGTCGCTCCGGCGCCCTCCGGAAGCTCGTGCCGCGCCCGCCAGGCGTCGGCGGTGGTGACGCCCACCACAACGGCGAGTACGTCGGCGATGATGTACGCCGCGGCGGACCCGACCAGCGCGCCCGCGGGAGAATGCGCGGCGATCACCTCATGGGCCTCGGCCTGCGCGTCCGCGAACTCCGGGTTCCCGGCCACCGCCATCGCGATCGGCCAGGCCGGATGCAGCCCGTCATCGCGAACCTGGCTGGAATACGTGTCGATGTCATCGAGGGCACCGCGTGCCGACGCCACATCGAGCAGCACCACCTGCGCCATCACCGACCATCGGGTCACCTCGATCCGGTGTCCGCCCGCGGTGCGGTGCGGATCTCCGCCGAGCTCACCCAGCGACACGGGCTCGGATTCGCTGATCACCACCAGGCCGGGTTCGACCGCGGAAAGGTCCTCCAACGGCACCGCGCTCAGCACCTGACCGTTGTGCGGCGCGACCTGCTCTGCGCGGTCGAAGGTGGAGAAGCTCAGCCTCGCCGCGGTGCCCGGCGACATCAGGAAACTCACCAGACCAATCCACTGTGCGGCGGCATCTGGAGACTGCACACCCAGCACCACCGGCGGCCCGCCCGCGAGCGCCGCGGCCACCGCATCCAGGAGCGCGAACAGCGTGGCCAGCCGCCAGGTGGTGGTATCCAGCGCGAATGCGACTGCGCTGTCCTTGGTCACCGTGCTGCCCAGCTCCGGCAGGTCCCCCGGGAGTTCGGCCCGGGCCACCGCGGCGGGGCCGTAAGGCTGCAGCCAGTGCGGTGACCGCCACCGTTCGATGGCCCGGCAGCGCGGGTGGGTGTCGGGCGCACGGTCCAACAGCACGTGGGCGAACACGTTGCCCGGCCGGCCCGTGCTGTCGGGCCCCGCCGGGAAGGTGTGCCAGTACCCCGCGCCGCCGGGGACATCGCGGTACGCCAGCCGGCGCGGGCCCTGCTCGAGCTGCTCTGGGGTCGGGAAGTCGGGTGTCTGCCCCACCGGCCGGAAGACTGTGTGCACGCCGGCCATCAACGTCTGGGTCTCCGCGGGCGTGAGCCCACCGGTCGTTTCCTTGACCTGCCAGCCGCCGACGGTCCCGACGGCATCGAACGACGTGTAGGTGAGCTGGCCGTAACGCGACGTCATAACACCGTCGCGGTGAGCTGCAAGGTCTGCGACGGCGGGTCCAACAGTGCGACGGTGCGCAGCTGGAGTGGGTCGGTGATGTTGAGGAACAACCGGATCCAGCCGTGCAGTCCACTGACGTTGGCGGCCCACAGTTCACCGGCGCCCGACGCCGTCGCCGCCGTCCAGCGCAGGTACTTGGACGGGTGGTCGGCCAGCTGGCCCTGCGCGTCCAGCGGTGCGACGTCGACGGGATTACCGTCGTGCACACTCAACGGCATCCGCTGCGGATTGTTGACCAGGACGAAGGCCGGCGAACCCGGCAGTTCGTACTCCGACCGCACCGCGACGGTAGCCGTGGTGGGGAAGCCACCGGGGTCGCGGCCGATCCGGACCGCATACTGCAACCTCAACATGCCCGCGTACTCGATGCTGGCAACCGGTCCCGTCACCCGTCGGCCGCCGGAGAACGCCACCGGCGCCAGGTGCAGTGAACATCCGCCCACCGGAAGCGCACCGGTCAGGTGCATGCCGCCGTACTTCTCGTAGTCCTCCAGTGAGATCTCGAAGGATCTGCCGGTCAGGCCGGCCCGGGGATCGTGCCCCTTGGGCGCGAGAGTCACCACCACTCCGGCTGCGCCGGCCGGCCATTCGAACGTCAACACCTGCTTGTTGCAGTACTCGACCAGTTCGACATCGCGGATTGTTCCGGTGTGCACGGCCGATACCGTGCGGCCGAGCACGGCCCGCCCGGCCAGGATGGTCACCGGCGTGACATAGGCCCGGCTCCAGCCCTGGGGCCACGGCACCCCGGTCATCAGCGTGCGGGTGCTGCCGTCGGGTTGTGCCTGATTGGCCACCGGCTGCCGCAGGCGTAGGTCCGGCGCCAGCCCCACCTGCTCGAGGGCGTTCTCGGGAAGTTCGGTGGAGACACTCCCCGCGCTCGGACCGGTCTGGCTGAGGTAGATCGCCACTTCTGCTCCGGGAGCCGCCCAGGACACGTCGAACGACTCACCGTCGAAGGCGGTGTCCACCGAGATGTCGGTGACCGCGGCGAGCACCGCAGACACCTCCACGTCGGCGTCGACAGGTTCCGACAGTTGCACGGCCCCGTCGACGTCCACCGCGCTACGCGCCCGGTAGCGGTAGCGCATACCCCGGGCCGCCCCGGAGTCGACGAAACCGGTCCGGTGCTCGCCGTCGGCCAGGATCCGGTAGCGGGACTCGTTGATCGCGGGTCCGTCAGCGTCCTCGAGCGGGATGCGGTACACGTGCACGGCCTTCGTCGCGGGCGGTGACGTCCACTTCCCGATCACCAGGCCGCTGTCCTCCCGGATGGACACATCGGCCGGCGGGGCGACCAACACCCCACTGGCATAGAGCACCGGCCGGGTGCTCAGGGCGTCCGCGCGAGACGTCCCGGTGATGACCCAGACCTGGTAATAGCGCACGGGACCGATCAACGGCCGGTCGTCGCTGGCCGCCGACAACGGCGTCGCGGCGACGAGGTCGGCGTTCTCCGATGATCGGGGCGCCCGGTCCTCGGCGCTGACCACCCGGTACAGCACCACTCCCCCGTTGGCTTGATAGTCCGGCCAACTCAATTCGACGACGCCGGGGCGGGACTCGCCGTGGCGGAAGGCTATCGGGTGCACGTCACCGGCCGCCGACGGCTGCTGCTGCTTGTCGGGGACCTGGGTCTGCAAGTCGGCCAGTACCCGGGCCATGTCCTCGGCATGTTCTGCCACCGAACCCGGCAACATCTCGCGGATCTGCTCGACGTCGGTGCGTCCCGACCGGAGCACCAACCGGAGATGGGCTTCCTTGAAACTGCGCGCTGCGACCGCCCCGGAATCGACCAGTTGCTGACGCCAGGCCAGCAACGGCGCCAGCCGGGGATCCGCGTCGTCGGGATCGTCGACGGGATACAGATCGGGCATCAGAACACCAAATCCCCGCCGGACCTGAGCGCTACGCGTCACCTGATCCGGCAGCTCGAACAGCGCGAACTCCTGAGGTGCCTGGCCCACACTGGCCGACACACCCAGAAACGCTACCGCAGCAGCGGCCTGGTCACTGCCACATGGTGGGCCGGGCGAAGGCGACATCATCGGGCACACGGCATATGTTCGGAACATGTCTTCTGCCGGCCCGTCGGACGCTGACCCGCCGCCTGCGCGCCGCGGTGTGAGCGCGGCCGGCCTGATGCCCGCGGCGTTCATCGGGCACGGCAGCCCGATGAACGCACTCGAGTCCAACCGCTTCACCACGGCCTGGCGCAATTTCGGTCAGACGGTGCCACGTCCGCGGGCGATCCTCGTGATCAGCGCGCACTGGTACATCAACGCCACCGCGGTCACCGCGATGCCGAGCCCCCGGACCATCCACGACTTCTACGGATTCCCGCGTGAGCTGTTCGAGGTGCAGTACCCGGCGCCGGGGTTGCCGGAGCTGGCCGAGGAGGTCAGCGACGTCGTGAAGCCGACGTGGGTGGGTGCCGACATGGACAGCTGGGGCATCGACCACGGCACCTGGTCGGTGCTGGTGCACGCCTTCCCGGACGCGTCCATACCTGTTGTGCAACTGGCGATCAACGCCAACTCGCCGGCCGAATACCACCTGCAACTCGGCGCCAGGCTGGCGCCACTGCGCGAGCGCGGCGTGCTCATCGTGGGCAGCGGCAACATCGTGCACAACCTCGCCGGCATGGACCCCACCCAACCCGAGGACGGCTTTGCCTGGGCCAAGCGGTTCGACGACTCCGCACGAGAACAACTCACCCACTCCCCCGCCGACATCCTCGGTCTCGCGGCACATCCGGACTACGCGGCCGCCGTTCCCACCCCGGACCACTTCATCCCGATGCTGTACTTCGCCGGGCTGGCCGGTGCCGCACCAGATTCCGGGAGCTCGGTAGACGCGCTGGTCACCGGCTATACCTACGGGTCGTTGTCGATGGCGTCCTACGTACTGCGCTGAGGCAGCACAATTCGTCGAACCGGCGCTGAAAGGCACGCTATGGTGACGGGCGTGTTTGGCCATGACGAGCGGGTAAACCCCGTCGGGGTGTAGGCAGGCGTGCGCGGAATCATCCTGGCCGGCGGTTCCGGCACACGACTCCATCCGATCACGATGGGCGTCAGCAAGCAGTTGCTGCCGGTGTACGACAAGCCGCTCATCTACTACCCGCTGTCCACTCTGATCATGGCCGGCATCCGCGACATCCTGGTGATCACCACCCCGGTCGATGCCCCGGCGTTCCAGCGGCTGCTGGGCGACGGCTCGGCCTTCGGGGTGAACCTGACCTACGCAGCCCAAAAGCAGCCCGAGGGCCTGGCTCAGGCATTCATCATCGGAGCCGAACACATCGGCACCGATTCCGTGGCACTTGTCTTGGGCGACAACGTCTTCTATGGTCCGGGCCTCGGAACAAGTCTGCGCCGGTTCCAAAACGTCAGCGGGGGAGCGATATTCGCGTACTGGGTGGCGAACCCGACGGCCTATGGCGTCGTCGAGTTCGACTCGAGCGGGGCAGCGCTGTCGCTCGAGGAGAAGCCCGTCGTCCCCAAATCCCAGTACGCGGTGCCCGGGCTGTACTTCTATGACAACGACGTCATCGAAATTGCCCGGTCGCTGCGCAAATCGGCCCGTGGCGAATACGAGATCACCGGCGTCAATCAGACCTACCTGAGCCAGGGCCGACTCTCGGTCGAGGTACTCGCCCGAGGCACCGCGTGGCTGGACACCGGCACCTTCGACTCTTTGTTGGACGCCAGTGACTACGTCCGCACCATCGAACGCCGCCAAGGACTGAAGATCGGTGTACCGGAGGAGATCGCGTGGCGGGAGGGCTACATCGACGACGCCCAACTGGCCGCCCGCGCGAAAGAACTGCCCAAATCCGGATACGGCGATTATCTACTGGAGCTTCTGGCGCGTAAGTAGGCGCGAATGCGCACCTACCTACGCGTCACCGGTCAGCTTTTACCGTTGATCTTCTTGCCGATAGCACCGGCGACCGAAAAGCCGGCCGTCACGTTGTCGCTGCTGCATCCTCGGACGTCGACGACCACATTGGCCCTCCGGGACACTCCGCGACTACAGGTGATCGCATTGGCGGCCCCGCTGATGTCGGTGAAAATCGACATATTCAGGAACTCTTTGTCCTTGTCCTCACCGTTGCCGGAGGTTTTCACCGTGTCGGTGCCCAGCCCGCTGTAGGTGGCGTTGAGTGTCTTGTATCGACACGTCGCCCAATCGGAGGCCTGCTTCTGGAACGCGGCCTGTGCAGCCGACTCGTCAGGGAACAACACCGCGGCCTGAACCAGGTGCAATCCCGCCCCGCTCTGCACAGTCTGGATCGCCACGCCCGTGTAGCCGGAATCGGCATAGGTCGATTGAGCACCGGGAGCCCACACACCCGCGCAGTTCGGTGGGGTGACGGGATCGGTGGACAGGGACGTCTCGACCGGCCCTGCCGTCACGCCCGAAATGTACAGTCGTTTCTCGATCTCACTGGCAGACAACAGCACACCCGCCAACTCCGACGCCTCCACGGTGCCGTCGGCGCCAGGCAGCGCTGCCGTTGCCGAGCTGGTCGCTGGACTCTTCGACGTCGTCTGGGTAGACCCCGACGGACGTGCGCTGGTGGTGCCGGTCGCGAGGGGCCCATCACCCGGATCATCACTGCCGCCCAGATTCACTGCAACCAGGACGATCGCCAACACCAAGACGACCGCGGCGGCAATCACGCCCCCGATGATCCACGGCCCTTTGTTGTTGTTGTTGGGCGGCTGGCCGTAGGGCGGGTTCATCATCGGCGGTGCGTTCCACGGACCGGGTTGCCCGGCCTGCCATTGCCCGCCGGGCATCGGAGGCGGCGGATACGGCGACGCCGCCGGATTCTGCGGAGGACCCGCCGCAGGCCAGGGCGACTGCGGCGGCGTGGGCTGATTGCCAGGCCAGCCCCCGCCCTGGAACGGGTCGTTTCCACCAGGATTCATCGGTGCTCCATATCTTGTTGTGAACGAGCTCGAGCCACCTGCCCGCGTGGCCGGCCCGGGATTCGCGAAAGAGCTTCGGCGGCGGGCGCTTCGGTGCCATCGCCCGGTTGAGGGCTGGATTCCCGGCGGGAAGGTATCGTCCGGCCCGCATGACGCGGAAGCATCGCCAGAACTGTCCCCTGGTCCGGAAGGTCCCGGCATACGGGTCTTTGTCGAACGGATGCATCGGGTCGTCCGCCTGCCACCACACGGATTGGCCGGCCACCCGCGTGATCGTGCCGGACACGCACCGTAATCGGGTCGGCCGCTGCGCCGCCGCATGTCGGACAGCGCAAAGGACCCCTCCAGTTCTCTGGTGCTCTCGACAGCCCGCACCACCCTAACCCTGCTGATCACCGGCTGAGGACACCAATCTGGCCGAGCCAATGCCCCGCTCTCCACACCCTTTCGCGCACCATGACCGCGGCGCTCGCAACAAAATGGCCGGGATGGAAATAGACGACAGAGTCAGATTGTCGACCCGTGGGGTAATCCCCCGGCGTGACCTACTCGCTCGAACCTGTGGCCGTCGGGGGTGACATTCACGCCCTCGACTCGCCTCTGTGAATTGACCGTGGACTCCCGGCGCGGGCCACCAAACACGGGCCGCCAAACACAAAGGCCGCGAACCCGGTTGGGTTCGCGGCCTTTGAGTTGCAGTTCTGAAGAACCGCTCTCTGTGGGCGAAGGGGGACTTGAACCCCCACGTCCCGAAGGACACTGGCACCTGAAGCCAGCGCGTCTGCCATTCCGCCACTCGCCCGAATGACCGAGGCAGCGTAACACTGCGAGCGCGCCGTTCCCAAACCAGCCGATCAGCGGGCCGATCAGGCGGCCGTCAAACTGTCAGAAAACCCTTAACCTCATCTAGATCAGGTCACTGACCTGCATCGATCGGATTCTCAGAGTTCTGTTGGTCCCGCATTACGGCACCAGGCCGATACCATGCTTGTGAGCAGTGTGGCCAGAGCGACACGCGGGAGCACGGGTGGCCGTGCCGAGGCGACGTACGACAACGAGAAAAGGCGGGCGGTGACATGGGTCTGGTCGACCGCATCGAACGCAAACTCGAGTCGACCGTCGGCGATGCGTTCGCCCGGGTCTTCGGCGGCTCGATTGTGCCCCAGGAAGTAGAGACGGCGTTGTGCCGGGAAGCCGAGTCCCGAGCCCGTACCGTGGCCGGTGGACGAGTTTTGGCACCGAACGACTACGTAATTACGCTCAGTGGCACTGACTATCAGAAAGTAAGCGCCGATACTGACCTGACCTCGACCGCGTTCGCCAAACATCTGGGGGGATTCATTCGTGATCAGGGGTGGCAAACGTATGGTGATGTGGTCGTTAGATTCGAGCAATCACCGAACTTGCACACCGGACAGTTCCGCGCACATGGCGCGGTTAACCCCGATTCGACCGCTGGCGAATCCGCGCGAGCCCAAGGCGACCATGCGTTCACCGCAGAATCAGGAGAACCACCTATGACCGATAACCCGAATTACCGCGGCGGCCAGGGACAAGGGCGGCCCGGCGACGACTATTACGACGACCGTTACGGGCACCCGCAGGATGATCCCCGTGGCGGGCAGTACCCACCGGATCAAGGCGGCTACCCCCCGCAGGATCAGGGCGGCTACCCCCCACAGCGCGGCGGATACGGCGGCGACCGCGGCGGATACCCCGACCAGGGCGGATACCCGGATCAAGGCGGCTACCCCGACCAGGGTGGATACCCCGATCAAGGCGGCTACCCCGACCAGGGCGGCTACCCTCCGCAGTCCTACGAGCAGCAGCGCCCGCCCGCCGGCTACGGCGGCCAGCAAGGCGGCCAGCCGGGCGGTGGTTATGACCGCGGCTACGGCGGCCAGCCCGGTGGTGGCTACGGCCAGCCCCCGCAGGCCCCGCAAGGTGGCCAACCCGGTTACGGCGGCGGCAGCGACTACGACTACGGGCGTCAGGACCCCCGCCAGGGCGGCGGCTACCCGGAGCAGGGTGGCGGTTACCCCGAACAGGGCGGCTACGGCGGCGGCGGCGGGCAGTCCTACGGACGCCAGGACTACGGCCAGCCGCAGGATTACGGCCGCGGCTACGCCGAGCCCCAGCAGGGCGGCGGTTACGCGGAGCCCGGCTACGGCGACGCAGCAGGTTATGGCGATCAGGGCGGCTTCGGCGGCGGCGACTACGGCGCACCGCAGGGCGGCCAGCCCGGTTACGGTGCCCAGCAGGGCGGCTACGGCGGCGGCGACTATGCCGCAGGTGGCGCTGCGGTCACGCTGCAGCTCGATGACGGCAGCGGCCGCACCTACCAGCTCCGTGAGGGCGCCAATGTGATCGGCCGCGGCCAGGACGCACAGTTCCGGCTGCCGGACACCGGGGTGTCACGCCGGCATCTCGAGATCCGGTGGGACGGTCAGGTCGCGTTGCTGTCAGACCTCAACTCCACCAACGGCACCACGGTGAACAACGCACCGGTGCAGGAGTGGCAGTTGGCCGACGGCGACGTGATCCGGCTGGGCCATTCCGAGATCATCGTGCGCGTGCACTGAGCGTCTGAGACCGGACACACCTGAGTGGCAAGCACCCCGCTTCGCCCTCACGGCGAACGCTGTCCAAGTATCGTGACGTTGCCGACGGTAGCTGAGCGATACCAGTGGGGCGGATACGGAGAGGACGTCAGATGCAGGGGTTAGTGCTGCAACTGACGCGTGTCGGATTCCTCCTGCTGCTGTGGCTGTTCATCTGGTCGGTGCTGCGCATCCTGCGGACCGATATCTATGCGCCCACGGGCGCTGTGATGGTGCGCCGGGGGTTGGCCCTCCGCGGCTCTCTGCTGCCGAGTCGGGACGGACGCCACATCGCGCGGCAATTGGTAGTCACCGAGGGCGCACTGGCCGGTACCCGCATCACGTTGGGTGCCCAGCCGGTGCTGATCGGCCGTGCCGACGACTCCACTCTGGTGCTCACCGATGATTACGCTTCGACGCGCCACGCCCGGCTCTCGCCACGAGGTTCGGAGTGGTACGTCGAGGACCTAGGATCGACCAACGGCACATACCTTGACAGGGCGAAGGTGACAACAGCGGTAAGGGTTTCGATCGGGACGCCGGTCCGAATCGGTAAGACGGTAATCGAGTTGCGTCCGTGACGCCGCGCACGCGAGGAGCAGATCGGATACTGCGCATGCGAGGAGTACGAGAAACAACATGACCCTCGTACTCCGATATGCCGCGCGCAGTGATCGCGGGCTGGTTCGCGCCAACAACGAGGACTCGGTGTACGCCGGGGCGCGGTTGCTGGCACTGGCCGACGGCATGGGCGGCCACGCCGCAGGCGAAGTGGCCTCACAGCTGGTCATCGCAGCGCTCGCCCACCTCGACGACGACGAACCCGGCGGCGACCTGCTGGGCAAGCTCAACACGGCCGTCGCCCAGGGCAATGCCGCGATCGCGGCACACGTCGAGGCCGACCCTGAACTCGAGGGCATGGGCACGACACTCACCGCGATCCTGTTCGCGGGCAATCGGCTCGGCCTGCTCCACATCGGTGATTCCCGGGGATACCTGCTGCGCGATGGCGAGCTCACCCAGATCACCAAGGACGACACCTTCGTCCAGACCCTCGTCGACGAAGGTCGGATCACCGCCGAGGAGGCCCACAGCCATCCGCAGCGGTCGCTGATCATGCGGGCGCTGACCGGCCACGAGGTCGAGCCGACCCTGATCATGCGCGAGGCCAAGGCAGGCGATCGCTACCTGCTCTGCTCGGACGGTCTGTCCGATCCGGTCAGCCACGAGACCATCCACGAGGCCCTCCAGATCGAGGACGTCGCCGAGAGCGCCGACCGGTTGATCGAGTTGGCGCTGCGCGGCGGCGGACCGGACAACGTGACGGTGGTGGTCGCCGACGTCGTCGACTACGACTACGGACAGACCCAGCCGATTCTGGCCGGGGCCGTGTCCGGGGACGACGACCAGAGCGCGCCACCGGACACCGCTGCCGGGCGCGCTTCTGCGTTCAACCCGCGCCGCAACGAACCCAAGCGAGTGGTCCCCCAACCGGCCGAGCCGGCCCGCAAACCACGGTCGCGGCGCCGGATCCTGATTGCCGCGATACTGCTGGTGCTGGTGGTCATCTGCGGGCTCGCGATCGGACGGCAGATCATCCGCAACAACTACTACGTCGCCGAACACGACGGCACGGTGTCGATCATGCGCGGGGTGCAGGGCTCGTTCCTGGGCATCTCCCTGCAGGAGCCGTACCGCCTGGGCTGCCTGAACGCCCGCAACGAACTGTCGCTGATCGGCGCCGACGAGGACCGGAGCCGGCTCGACTGCCGGTTGATGGCGGTCGACGACCTGCGCCAGTCCGAGCGCACCTCGGTGGCGGCCGGCCTGCCCGGCGGCACGCAGGACGAGGCCATCAAGCAGATCAACGACATGGCCCACGGCTCCGTCCTGCCGGTGTGTGCGCCGCGCACCGCGCCGACGACATCGAAGCCGACCCCGCCGCCCAGCCCCACACCGTCGCCGTCGCCGGCTCCGGACGTCGCGCCGACTCCGGCACCTGGCGCGGAGACGCCGGCACCCGAAACGCCTGCGCCTGAATCCCCGGCGCCCGGGACCGCCGTTGTGCCGGCCCCGGTCCTACCGACACAGTCCCCGACGGTCACCGCATTGCCGCCCCCACCACAAGAACCGGGGAAGAACTGCCGAGCCGTGTCATGACGACTCAGCCCCAGTCGCCGGTTACCGTCATGCCGCCGCTTCCCAATCGGCGCAACGCGGAACTTCTGCTTCTGGGGTTCGCGGCCTTCATCACCACCATCGCGCTGTTGATCGTCGAGGCCAACCAGGAGCAGGGTCTGAGCTGGGACCTGGTCGGCTACGTCGTCACCTTCATCGCCCTGATGGGCGTCGCCCACCTGGCCATCCGACGGTTCGCGCCGTATGCCGACCCGCTGCTGCTGCCGGTCGTGGCACTGCTCAACGGGCTGGGCCTGGTGATGATCCACCGGCTTGACCTGGCCAAGGGTGAAACCGCCACGGATGGGCTCGGTGGCACCGCGAGCCAGCAGATGACGTGGCTGCTGATCGGCGTGATCGGCTTCTCCGTCGTGGTCGCGTTGCTGACCGACCACCGCATGCTGGCCCGGTACGGGTACATCTGTGCGCTGACCGGCCTTGTGCTCCTTGTGATTCCGGCATTGCTGCCGACCAGATACTCCGAGCAGTACGGCGCCAAGATCTGGATCCAGTTCCCCGGCTTCTCGATTCAGCCCGCCGAATTCTCCAAGATCCTGCTGCTGATCTTCTTCGCCGCGGTGCTGGTGGCCAAGCGCGATCTGTTCACCAGTGCGGGGAAACATTTCTTCGGACTCGACCTGCCGCGGCCCCGCGACCTGGCTCCCCTGCTGCTGGCCTGGGCTGCCTCGGTGGGTGTGATGGTTTTCGAAAAAGACTTGGGCACTTCCCTTCTGCTGTATGCCTCGTTCCTCGTGCTCGTCTACGTGGCTACCGAGCGGCTCAGCTGGGTGGTGATCGGGCTCACCCTCTTCGCCGCGGGAAGCGTTGTGGCATACCAGGTTTTCGGCCACGTCCGGGTGCGGGTGGAGACCTGGCTCGACCCGTTCGCCGATCCCGACGGCGCGGGCTACCAGATGGTGCAGTCCCTGTTCAGCTTCGCCACCGGCGGCATCTTCGGCACCGGTCTGGGCAACGGACAACCCGGAACGGTGCCCGCCGCAGCCACCGACTTCATCATCGCCGCGATCGGCGAGGAGCTCGGATTGGTCGGGCTCGCAGGCGTTCTCATGCTCTACACGATCTTCATCATCCGCGGCATGCGCACCGCGATCGCCGTCCGTGACAGCTTCGGCAAGCTGCTGGCCGCCGGCCTGTCCGCCACCCTGGCCATCCAGCTGTTCATCGTCGTCGGAGGCGTCACCAAGCTGATTCCGCTGACCGGACTGACCACCCCGTGGATGTCCTACGGCGGATCTTCGCTGCTGGCCAACTACATCCTGCTGGCCATCCTGGTGCGCATCTCGCACGCCGCGCGCCGGCCGATCACCACCACACCGGCGCCCAACCCCACCCCGATCGCCGCGGCGAGCACCGAGGTGATCGAGAAGGTATGAACACCTCCCTGCGCCGGGTGGCAGTCACGATCATGGTGCTGATCGTGCTGCTGTTGGCCAACGCCACGATCACCCAGGTCTTCACCGCCGACGGGCTACGCGCGGACCCGCGCAACCAGCGGGTGCTGCTCGACGAGTATTCGCGCCAGCGAGGCCAAATCACCGCAGGCGGCCAGCTGCTGGCCTATTCGAAGGCCACCGACGGCCGGTTCCGCTTCCTGCGGGTCTACCCGAACCCCGAGGTGTACGCCCCGATCACCGGGTTCTACTCGCTGGGCTATTCCAGTACCGGGCTGGAGCGGGCCGAGGACACCATCCTGAACGGTTCCGACGAGCGCCTCTTCGGCCGCCGGCTGGCCGATTTCTTCACCGGCCGCGACCCGCGCGGTGGCAACGTCGACACCACCATCAACCCGCAGGTGCAGCAGGCCGCCTGGGATGCGCTGCAGCACGGCTGCAACGACGGCCCCTGCAAGGGCTCTGTGGTGGCCATGGAGCCCTCGACAGGCAAGATCCTTGCCATGGCGTCGTCTCCCTCGTACGACCCCAATCAGCTCGCCACACACGACCTGGGCACCCAGAGCCAGGCCTGGCAACAGTTGCGTGACGACGAGCAGTCCCCACTCCTCAACCGCGCCATCTCGGAGACCTACCCGCCGGGCTCGACGTTCAAGGTGATCACCACCGCGGCTGCCCTTCAGGCCGGCGCCACCCCGGACACCCAGCTGACCGCGGCGCCGCGGATCCCGCTGCCCGACAGCACCGCGACGCTGGAGAACTTCGGCGGATCCTCATGCGGCCCCGGTCCCACCGCGACGCTGCGCGAGGCGTTCGCCAGATCGTGCAACACCGCTTTCGTTCAGCTTGGCCTCAACACGGGTGCCGACAAACTCAAGTCCACCGCTCAGGCGTTCGGACTCGACGAAGCGCCGCCCACGATTCCGCTGCAGGTGGCCGAATCGACCACCGGTCCGATTTCGGACGCGGCCGCACTGGGTATGTCCAGCATCGGACAGCGGGATGTCGCTTTGACGCCCCTCCAGAATGCGCAGGTGGCCGCCACCATTGCTAATGACGGCATCGCCATGCGCCCGTATCTTGTGGATAGCCTAAAAGGACCCGACCTGGCCACGATCGCCACCACCGCCCCCGCCCAAGAGCGCCGGGCGGTGTCACCCCAGGTCGCAGCTACACTTACGGACTTGATGGTCGCCGCCGAGCAGGTGACTCAGCAGAAGGGAGCCATCGCCGGCGTGCAGATCGCTTCTAAGACCGGTACGGCAGAGCACGGGACCGATCCCCGTAACACTCCGCCGCATGCCTGGTACATCGCATTCGCACCGGCCAGCGACCCCAAGGTCGCGGTCTCGGTGTTGATCGAGGACGGCGGGGACCGGTTGTCGGCCACCGGCGGCGCACTCGCCGCCCCGATCGGACGTGCCACCATTTCGGCGGCACTGCGGGAGGGTTCATGAGTCCGCGAAGGCGACTCCCAGGAGGCGAGAAATGAGCCCGCGCGTTGGAGTCACGCTGTCCGGGCGCTACCGGCTGCAGCGGCTGATCGCCACGGGCGGCATGGGTCAGGTCTGGGAGGCTGTCGACTCCCGGCTGGGCCGGCGCGTCGCGGTCAAGGTACTCAAGGCCGAGTTCTCCACCGATGCCGAGTTCGTCGAGCGGTTCCGGGCCGAGGCCCGCACGGTGGCCATGCTCAACCACCCGGGCATCGCCAGCGTGTACGACTACGGCGAGACCGAGCTGGACGGCGAGGGCCGCACGGCGTACCTGGTGATGGAGCTGATCAACGGCGAGCCGTTGAACTCGGTGATCAAGCGCACCGGCCGGTTGTCACTGCGCCACGCCCTGGACATGCTCGAGCAGACGGGTCGCGCCCTGCAGGTGGCGCACACCGCGGGCCTCGTGCACCGCGACGTCAAACCGGGCAACATCCTGATCACCCCGACCGGTCAGGTGAAGCTGACCGACTTCGGTATCGCCAAGGCGGTCGACGCCGCCCCGGTCACCCAGACCGGCATGGTGATGGGCACCGCCCAGTACATCGCGCCCGAACAGGCCCTTGGCCATGACGCCACCGCGGCCAGCGACGTGTACTCACTGGGAGTCGTCGGCTACGAATCTGTCTCCGGCAAGCGGCCGTTCACCGGCGACGGTGCGCTGACGGTGGCGATGAAGCACATCAAGGAGACCCCGCCGCCGCTGCCGGCCGATCTGCCGCCGAACGTGCGCGAGCTGATCGAGATCACCCTGGTGAAGAACCCGGGGATGCGTTACAAGTCGGGCGGCCCCTTCGCCGACGCCGTGGCCGCGGTGCGCTCCGGTCGTCGACCCCCGCGTCCCAACCAGGCTCCGACGCTCGGTCGGGCCGCCCCGGCGGCGGTTCCGTCGGCAGCGCAGGCTCGCGCCGCAGCGGACCTCAGCGGCCGCACCCCGGTGACCGCCACGCGGGCCAGGCCGACCACGGCCGCACACCGGCCCGCGCCCGCCCCGCGACGCACGTTCTCGTCGGGTCAACGTGCCCTGCTGTGGGCCGCCGGGGTACTCGGCGCGCTGGCAATCGTGATTGCCATCCTGATCGTGCTGAATGCTCAGGACCGCAAGGATCAGCCCCCGCCCACCGTCACCGACACGGTGACCCAGACGACGCCCTACCAAACGCCGGCAGCGTTGCCGGACCTGGCATTCCACGCGATCGTGCCAAGGGGAGCCGCCGCTCAGGTTGTCCCGAAGGCACCAGAACAGATACTGCAATGACGACGCCTCAGCATCTCTCTGACCGATATGAACTCGGTGAAATCCTCGGCTTCGGTGGCATGTCCGAAGTTCACATCGCACGCGATACGCGGTTGCACCGCGATGTCGCGGTCAAGGTCCTGCGCGCCGACCTGGCCCGCGACCCCAGCTTCTACCTGCGTTTCCGCCGGGAAGCGCAGAACGCGGCCGCGCTGAACCATCCCGCCATCGTGGCGGTGTACGACACCGGCGAGGCCGAGACACCCAACGGGCCGCTGCCCTACATCGTCATGGAGTACGTCGACGGTGTGACGCTGCGCGACATCGTGCACACCGAGGGTCCGATCCCGCCGAAGCGCGCGATCGAGATCATCGCCGACGCCTGCCAGGCACTGAACTTCAGCCACCAGCACGGCATCGTGCACCGAGACGTCAAGCCGGCCAACATCATGATCAGCAAGGCCAATGCTGTGAAGGTGATGGACTTCGGTATCGCGCGGGCCCTGGCCGATACCGGCAACAGCGTCACGCAGACCGCCGCGGTGATCGGCACCGCGCAGTACTTGTCGCCGGAGCAGGCCCGCGGGGAAACCGTCGACGCTCGTTCCGACGTGTACTCACTGGGCTGCGTGCTCTACGAAATCCTCACGGGCGAACCACCTTTCATCGGTGATTCCCCGGTGGCAGTGGCCTATCAGCATGTCCGCGAGGATCCGGTTCCCCCGTCGAGCCGGCACACGGGCATCTCCCCCGAACTCGACGCCGTGGTGCTCAAAGCCCTGGCCAAGAATCCGGACAATCGCTATCAGACCGCGGCCGACATGCGCACGGATCTGATCCGCGTGCACAGCGGCGAGGCTCCCGAGGCACCCAAGGTGCTCACCGACGCCGAGCGGACCTCGATGATGAACTCCGGGCCGATGCTGACCCAGGGTGGCGCTGCGCCCACCCAGAACCTGGTGGTGCCCCGCCCCGCCGACCGCAACGCCTCGCTGGCCCGCTGGCTGATCGCCGTCGCGGTACTGGCGGTGCTCACTGTCGTGGTGACGGTCGCGATCAACATGTTCGACGGCAAGCCACGCGACGTGCAGGTGCCCGACGTGAGTGGCCAGCGTTCCGCGGATGCCGTTGCCACGCTGCAGAACCGCGGCTTCAAGACGCGCACCGAGGGCAAGGAAGACAACAAGGTTCCGCCGGAGTACGTGATCGGCACCGACCCGTCGGCCAACAGCATGGCGGCCGCAGGCGACGAGATCACGGTCAACGTCTCTCGTGGACCGGAGCAGCGGGTCGTCCCCGACGTCGCCGGTCTGTCCCCGAGCCAGGCCCGACAGAAGCTCAAGGACGCCGGGTTCGAGAAGGTCAAGGAATCGGCGAGCCCGTCGACGCCGGAGCAGAAGGGTCGCGTGCTCGCCACCAATCCACCGGCCAACCAGACCGCGGGCATCATCTACGAGATCACGCTCGTGGTGGGTTCGGGCCCGGAGGACACCGCCGTTCCCGACTGCAAGGGTCAGAGCGCCGACGTGTGCAAGCAGATTCTGACCGCTTCGGGGTTCACCAACACCGTGGTCATCGACATCGACAACACCGCGCCCGCGGGCCAGGTGGTGGACACCGAGCCCACCTCCGGTACGTCGGTTCCCAAGGACACCCCGATCCAGATCCACGTGTCCAAGGGCAACCAGTTCGTCATGCCCAACCTGGTCGGGCAGTTCTGGGATGACGCCTACCAGCGCCTGAGCGCGCTGGGTTGGACCGGTGTCCTGGACAAGGGGCCGGACGTACGCGACAGCGGTCAGCGCACCAACGCCGTGGTCACCCAGAGTCCGCCGGCCGGGACCGGGGTGAATCGCGGGGCGAATATCACGCTGAGCTTCGCGTCGTAGCCGCCGCTACGGCGCTGGCCACCTCGGCCTCGAGGGCGGCCACCAGACGTTCCTCCGGGGCGGCACCGCAGACTCCGAGCCAGTTGGCCAGCATGCGGTGTCCGCCCTGGGTCAGGATCGACTCCGGGTGGAACTGCACGCCGTGGATGGGCAGCTCGGTGTGGCGCACCGCCATGATCACTCCGCTGTCGGTCTGCCCGATCACCTCGAGCTGATCCGGCACGGTCTCGGGCAGGATCGTCAACGAGTGGTAGCGGGTCGCGGTGAACGGGTCGGGGAGACCCTTGAGCACGCCGGCGTCGGAGTGATACACCACGCTGGTCTTGCCGTGCAGCAGTTCGGGTGCGCGGTCGACGGTGCCGCCGAAGGCCACGCCGATGGCCTGATGCCCGAGGCAGACGCCGAGCAGGGGAGTGCCTGCCGCCGCGCACGCGTGTACCAGCGGGATCGTGGCGCCGGCACGTTCGGGGGTGCCGGGGCCGGGGCTGAGCAGCACACCGTCGAAGTCGGCCGCCACCTTGGCGAGGTCCGCGTCGGTGGCCAGGCGCTCATCGTCGTTGCGCCAGACCTGCGCGTCCACCCCGAGCTGGCCCAGATACTGGACCAGGTTGAACACGAAGCTGTCATAGTTGTCGACGACCAGAACCTGCATCGGCCCAGGT
This sequence comes from Mycolicibacterium peregrinum, assembly GCF_002102345.1. Lineage (GTDB taxonomy): Bacteria > Actinomycetota > Actinomycetes > Mycobacteriales > Mycobacteriaceae > Mycobacterium > Mycobacterium peregrinum. The sequence goes on along the minus strand of NZ_LQPP01000033.1, from coordinate 91,917 downwards.
TACTGGATGATCCAGGGCATCGATTCTGCGGTGAGGGCGGCCTCTACTCGTACTTTTACACCCTGCTCGCGGACTCAACGCGGACAGAGCTCAGTAGCCGACAGGGCCCGCGGGTTTCGCGTAGCGCATCCGCACCGGCTCGGTGTGCCCCGTCAGCTCCACCTCGGCCCGGGGCTCCTCGACATAGCCCAATCCGAAGCGCACCACGTACTGCTTGTACAGGGTGACCAGAGGGGCCGCCGCGAGGGCGGCCTGCATGGCCGGAGCGTCGCCGATCGCGGTGATGACGTAGGGCGGACTGTAGGTGCGGCCGTTGAGCAGCAGGGTGTTGCCGACGCAACGGGGCGCCGAGGTCGCGATGATCCGCTGATCCTGCATCTGGATGCCTTCGGCTCCGGCACTCCACAGCGCATTGAGGACAGCCTGGATGTCCTGTTGATGCACCACCAGGTCGTCGGGGGAAGCGTCGCGGGGAAAGCGTCCCTGGGCGTCGCGTTGCGCATCGTTGAGGGTGACCACCAGCCCCGGCCCACGCATCGGCACTGTGCCTGCGTCCACGGCCAACTGGGCCGAACGTCGGGTGATGGCCTCGAGGGCCGCGTGGGAGCCGGGCGATCCGCCGTGATGGCTGTCGATCTCGGTGGCCAGCGAATCGCGCTGGGCCGTCAGCCGGTCGACGGACTGTTGGGCCTCACGCACCAGGTCGACGAGCCGGGGTGCGTCGCTGCGGCGAATCTCGTCACCGCCGGAGACCCCGTGGGTGGCGGCGAGCAGTAGGCCGGCGGCCAGGCAGACCACCGGGACGCCGAAGCGCCAGGGGGATCGATCCGGTTGGTCCATCGCAGTCTCTCCTGGACGTGCAGCTACGTTAGGCTCGTGAGGCATCCTGCCTCATCGTCGCACCGTGTGACGCCGACTGTCCGCGAAGGTACCCATGCCCAAGTCCAAAGTCCGTAAGAAGAACGATTTCACCATCAAGCAGGTGAGCCGGACTCCGGTCAAGGTGAAAGCCGGGCCGTCGAGTGTGTGGTTCGTCGCGCTGTTCATCGGTCTCATGCTGTTCGGCCTGCTGTGGCTGCTCGTTTTCCAGCTCGCCGCAACCAACCCCGTGGACACCCCGTCCTTCCTTCAGTGGATGGCCGATATGGGTCCGTGGAACTACGCGGTCGCCTTTGCCTTCATGATCAGCGGACTGTTGCTCACGATGCGCTGGCGCTGACCCGAGGCCAGACGATAATGAATTCATCTTACGTTTTCAGCGTTACCAGCTCAGCAACGCCGGCGATGCTCAATCACATCGTTGTGATTCATCCCCATTGGGGATAGCACCTGTGGATAACTCCATTAGTCGCGGTAAGAGGGTGTGAAGAACCCGTGCAGCAAACTCGTTGGAGCCCACCGGCCGCTGGAGTCGCAGGTTGCGCCATAGCCGGACTAGCGATGGCTATCGCAGCTGTGACCGTGATCACAGACCCGCCCGGACGTGTTCTTGCCGGCATAGCTGGGGTGGGATTGCTCACGTTCGCAACATTGTCGTGGCGGGCCCGGCCGAAACTGGCAATCAACGAAGACAGTCTCACCGTCGCCGGTTGGCTGCGGACCCGGACGTATCGGCGCAATGAGATCCGGAAGATCCGCATCACCGAGTTCCGTCGCATCGCGCGCAAGGTCCGCCTGCTCGAGATCGACACTGTGGACGACCGGCTGGAGGTCCTCACACGGTGGGATCTGGGAACAGACCCCCTCGACGTCCTCGACGCGCTCACCCAGGCCGGTTTCTCGACCGGCTAGGCCCGGTAAAGGAAACACCCCACACAACACGCGACGCCCCCGAGTCCGGGGGCGTCGCGCATCGGTATGTGCGGGGGAGTGCCCGTTATGACACGGTGATCGATTCCACGACGACCGGGTCGGTCGGGCGGTCCGAACGATCGGTCGGGGTGGAGGCGATCGCGTCGACCACCTTCTGCGACTCGGGGTCGACGACCTCACCGAAGATGGTGTGGCGCCGGTTCAGGTGCGGCGTCTTGCCGACCGTGATGAAGAACTGTGAGCCGTTGGTGCCCGGCCCGGCGTTGGCCATGGCCAGCAGGTAGGGCTTGTCGAACTGGAGCTCGGGGTGGAACTCGTCGGCGAACTTGTAGCCGGCGTCGCCACGGCCGGTGCCGGTCGGGTCACCGCCCTGGATCATGAAGCCGTCGATCACCCGGTGGAAGATGACGCCGTCGTAGAACGGACCGGAGGTGCCGCCCGAGGCGTTCTCGGTGGTGTAGTCCTTGGTGCCCTGCGCCAAGCCGACGAAGTTGGCCACGGTCTTGGGAGCGTGGTTTCCGAACAGTGCGATCTTGATGTCGCCGCGGTTGGTGTGCAATGTCGCCGTCGCGGTCTGAATGGGGCTCGTCACGGCTACTCAGTCTGCCATCCCTGTTCGCGGAGAGGGTCAGATACCCCACCAAGCGCCCCAGACCCGCGCAGAGATGGCAGTCTGGATCTCAGCCGACAGATGGCCCACCCGGGTCCGTCGCCAGTGTCCCGCCAGTGCCCAGAAAGGTGCCAGATGACCGCGAACGTCGATACCCGGTTGGCCCCCCGTCAACGCCTAGCCCGCGGCTTGAAATACAGCACGGTCGGTCCGGTCGACGTGACCCGCGGCGTGGTGGGTCTGAGCGCCAACACCGTGTCCGCCGTTGCCGCCGGGCTGCGCAAGCGCTACGACTCGGGCAAGCTGCGCCGTCAGCTTGCCGCCGCCGCGGAAGCGGTGGCCGCGTTGCCCGAGGTACTGCAGGAGGCGGCGGCAGCGCCCGAGCCCAAGCGACGTCGCCGCCGGTTGGTGCTCGCCGGGATCGCCGCGGCAGTCCTCGCCGGTGGGGCCGTGACGTTCTCGATCGTGCGGCGGTCCACCCGGCCAGAGCCCTCTCCGCTGCCGCCCAGCGTCGAGGTCAATCCGAAGCCCTGACGCCGTGGCCGTGGCGCACCCGGCTATTCGTTGAACTGCGCCTCGGCCGGGTCGCACACCTTCCACGCGCCCGATTCCTTGCGCAGGTACAGCGAACCGGAGTGCTCGGAGTTCGGTCGCCGGAATTGGACCTGCGCCACATCGTTTTTCACCGTCACGTCCGTGACTTCGAATGGCTGGCGGTTGTCCTTCGCCCCCGGGTCCGAATCGGCGGGATCGAAGCTGTCACCGTCGGTGACCAGGTCATGCTCTTCCTGACAAAGCGCCGCCAGCATCTTGTCCTGATCCTGGGTGTCTATCGCTTCGGCGAATTGGGAAGCGACGCCCTTGATCGCCCCCTTTTCCCGGCTGTCCGAAAACCACATCCACCCGCCGACACCGCACAGGACCAGTAGCACCGGCACGACGATCGCCAACGCAATCAACAACTTCGACCGGCGGGTCCGCGCACCGGGCGGCTGCTGCTGTCCCTGCCACGGTTGCGGGTATCCCGGCTGCGGATACGGAGGCTGGCCCGGGCCGGGAAAGGAGAACACCGGCGGTTGTCCGAAACCCGTTGGCGGGTAAGGCTGTTGCGGTGTCCCCCAAATCGGCGGGCCAGGGTTCCAGTCACCACCGAACGGCGGTGGGGTCGGCGGCGTCGGTCCGGTCATCAGACATCCAACCGGCGCGTCATGAGCTGATCGAGTTCGGCGCCGAGATCCTTGGGCGGGTCGACATCACCGTCGTACACCAGGGCCACCTGGCCGACCTCCAGATCCGGTGAGGTGCAGTAGAACAGGTGGCCGGCGTCCTTGGTGAACACCACCAGTCGGGTGGACTCGATCCGTCGGTACCGCTCGCCGTCATAACCGGTGTCGTACCCATCCTCGTAGCCGTCCATCCAGCCAGGGATCCCGTCGGGCCACTCTCCATATTCGGCGAAGGTCTCGAAGTCGGACGGCCGCATCACGCCGTAGGACTCCCAGTCCGTCGCGGTGAATCCGGCGTGGGTGTCGCGCAGAAAATTCTGTACGGGCGCGGGGAAGGTGTCCCAGAACCGGGGAGTGTCACCGAGACTCGCCGGATCCCACGCCATCCAGCAGACGTGGCCTTCCTCGCCGTACCCGACGACGTAGACCAGTACGAAGAACCGGCTCTTGGGGTTGTCGACCCAGAAGACGCGGACGTCGATCAACTGATCGCGCAGTACCGCGGCGAACTGCGGGATCATCTCCAGGAAGTCATCGCCCCAGTGCGACAGCGCCACCCCGCGGCGTTCCTCGGCGCTGTCGCCGCGCAGTACCCCGAGCCAGCGTTCCGGAACTTCGGCGGCCCGCGCAGAATCCGGCAGGATCAACTCCGCCTTGCCTTTTGACGTCAGTTCGGCGGCCACTTGATCGAAGTCGATCTCCACGCGACTCATCCTCCGTTGGCCTTGACCAGGTTTTTGATGATGTCCTGCAGTTGGTTACGGGTCTCGTTCTGTAGCTGTATCTGTTTTCCCGCCCAGTTGGGGTCGGCCTTGGGCAGCATGCGTGCGGCGCTGCCGGAATTCTTTGCGGTGTTCGCGGTCCAGGACAGCCACTGATAGTTCAGCGGGAGCTGCGACAGAATGAACATCTGATCAGAGGTCAACTTCAGGAACCCGGGAAGCTTGATCAGCTCGGCCAGCGGAACGATGTGGTCGGGCGAAACCTTCGGGTCGCCTGTCTTCGTCTCTCCGATCTTCTGTCCCGGATAGACCGGGTCGGGAGCGCCCACCCGCGGTGCGACCTTGCCGGCAAGGCGGACATCTTTCGGCACGTTCCCGGGGTTGTCGCCGCGCAGCGCCTCGTACAGCGGCCGTTCCGGCGCATTCTTGGGGACGGTCTCCCGATTTCCGTTCCGAACGGGTGGCGGCTGATAACCCGCGGGGATCCCTTTCCTGGCATTGTCGATCGCGAGCCGTTGGGTGGATGACGGCTTGGCCAACTGCAGGCCTGACGGGTCCTTGGGCGTCACTGCGTTGGCGGCGGCATCGCACGCGCTGACCCGCGGCAGGAGCGCGGTGCGTTCGGCCTCGAGCTGTGCCTTCTCCGCGTTGTATGCGGCGACCGCGGCATGGTCGTAGCTGTTGACGCTGCCGGACCGGTTGTTGTGATCGTCCTTGCGCTGAGTCCACGACGCGAGTTGAGCGGCGATGTCGGGGCAGATCGTGTCGAAGGTGTCGGCGCGTGCCACGGAGAGCACGGGTCCGTCGATCGCCGACGACCACAGCAACCCCACTGCGAGCACCAGCGCGAGCCACATGCTCACCAATTTGCGGACCACAGCTTGCCCCCCGATTGCCCGAAAGCTCCCGCCTACATTCAAGCACGCACAGGAGGCCGGATCCGAGGTCAGAACCGTGCCTGTGCCTGGCTGTGGCGGGTCGTGGTCACCAACGACAAAAGCGGTCCCGGATGGCTATCACCGGAACCGCTTTGACCGAACTTTGATTGTGGAGCCTAGGAGATTCGAACTCCTGACATCTGCCTTGCAAAGGCAGCGCTCTACCAACTGAGCTAAGGCCCCTCATTTGGCCGAGGTGGCGCATCTGCCAAGTCATGCCAAACTTCTTCACCGTGTCGCGATCGCCATACGATCACCGCGGCCGCTGCGATGCCGGCCAGAAGCATGAACCGCATGGCACAACCTCTCGGTGATCACCGGCTACACCGGGTGTCGTGGGCCTAGGAGGACTCGAACCTCCGACCTCTTCGTTATCAGCGAAGCGCTCTAACCGCCTGAGCTATAGGCCCGAAAATTGGGATCGACCGAGCGCAGAGATTACCGCACCGGAGTGCAGAGTCCCAAATCAATCCCTGTCGGCCAGCGTGACCTCGACCCCGCCGACCAAATCGGTGGTCAGGTTGTAGATGAAGGCACCGATGGTCGCCATCGCACACAGCACCACGATGTTCACCAGGCCGACCAGCGCCGCCCCGCCGAAGATCGTTCCGCTGGAGACCAATTCGCCTCCTGAGGCGCCGCTGGCGCTGGTGAGGAGGTCGCCGACATTGCTGTTGAGCTTGCTCCACACACCCATGGCGCCGAGCACCAGGTACAGGAATGCCACCGCGATCATCCACACGAAGAACAGCACCACCGACAACACCAGTGAGACCTTGAGCACAGTCCACGGGTCGACCCGGCGGATCTGCATGCTGGCCCGGACCGGCCCCTGATGCGAGCCGCGATTGGCGACCTGGATCCGGGTGGTCGGGCTGTTGCTCGAGCTGCGGGCGGCGGGTGCCTCGGTGGCGGTCTTACGTTGCGGCGTGCGCGGCGAAGGCCCGGACAGGTCCGGGATCTCGCTCGCATAGGCCTCGGGCCGCACCTGCTCGGTGCGGGTGGCCGACGGGGCAGGAGGCGCCGGACGGGCAGGCCGGGCCTGCTGCTCGGTGTCCTTGGCTTCCGTACCGGCGACGAAGCGCTGCAGCCGGGCTTCCACGCCGGGGGAGTGGGCGCCCGGGGTACGGGCGCTTTCCTCCCGCGACTCGGTTGCCGGCGGCGGGCTGGTGCGGGCGGCGGTGCCCCGCTGCCACGGCGGCGCCTCGCCGGTCTCGGTGATCTGGCCGCCGGCGGGGCGGGCCTGCGTCCCGGCCGTCTTGCCGGCGGCCGGGGTGCCCTCGGCCCCTGCGGCCCCGGTACCCGAGCCGTTGGAGCTGCCGGACCGGTCGCCCGTTCGCGGGTACCCCGGCTCGTTCGGTGAACTCACCTAACAGCTCCTTAGCTCAGGCCGAGGTCCGGGTTGGGCCTCGGCGCCAGCGTCACTCTTCGTCGGACTCGGCCTCATCCGCTTCCGAGTCCTCCTCGGCGTTGCGCGCAATCGCAATCAGTGTGTCGCCCTCGCCCAGGTTCATCAAGCGAACGCCCTTGGTCTGGCGCCCGGCTTTGCGAACCTGACGTGCGGCGGTCCGGATGACACCGCCACCGGAGGTGATGGCGTACAACTCCGTCTCGTCATCGACGATCAGCGCTCCGACCAGACTGCCACGTTTGCGGTCGTACTGGATCGTCAGGATGCCCTTGCCGCCACGGCCCTGGACCGTGTACTCGTCGATCGCGGTGCGCTTGGCGTAGCCGCCAGCGGTCGCGACCAGCAGGTACGTGTCCGGTTGGACGACATTGAGGGACAGCAGCCGGTCATCCTCGTTGAACCGCATGCCCTGCACACCGGAGGTGGCACGACCCATCGGCCGCAGCGCCTCGTCGGTTGCGGAGAACCGGATCGACTGGCCGTTGGCGCTCACCAGCAGCAGGTCATCGTCGGCCGAGCACAGCACCGCGCCGACCAGTTCGTCACCTTCGCGCAGGTTGACCGCCACGATGCCGCCGGAGCGGTTGGAATCGAAGTCAACCAGCCTGGACTTCTTCACCAGACCGTTGCGGGTGGCGAGCACCAGGTACGGCGCATCTTCGTAGCTCTTGATCTGGATGACCTGGGCGATGCGCTCCTCCGGCTGGAAGGCCAGAAGGTTCGCCACGTGCTGGCCACGCGCGGTGCGCGAGGTCTCGGGCAGTTCGTAAGCCTTCGCCCGGTACACCCGGCCCTGCGTGGTGAAGAACAGGATCCAGTCGTGGGTGGAGCAGACGAAGAAGTGGTTGACGATGTCGTCGGCCTTCAGCCCTGCGCCCTGCACGCCCTTGCCGCCGCGCTTCTGGCTGCGGTACAGGTCGGTCTTGGTGCGCTTGGCGTACCCGGTCTCGGTGATCGTGACGACGACGTCCTCCCGAGCGATCAGGTCCTCGTCGCTGACCTCACCGTCGGCCGGCATGATGCGGGTCCGCCGGTCGTCGCCGTGCTTCTCGGCGATCTCGGCAAGCTCGTCACGGACGATCGCGCGCTGTCGTTCCGGTTTGGCCAGGATGTCCTCGAGATCGGCGATCTCGGCTTCGATCTTGGCGAGATCGTCGACGATCTTCTGTCGCTCGAGGGCGGCCAGCCGGCGCAGCTGCATGTCCAGGATGGCCTGGGCCTGGATTTCGTCGATGTCGAGCAGCTCGATCAGGCCGGCGCGGGCGATCTCGACCGTCTGCGACGCGCGGATCAAGGCGATCACCTCGTCGAGTGCGTCGAGCGCCTTCACCAGGCCACGCAGGATGTGGGCCCGCTCATTCGCCTTGCGCAACCGGTAGCGGGTGCGCCGCACGATGACATCGAGTTGGTGTGCGACGTAATGGCGGATCATCTGGTCGAGCCGCAGCGTGCGCGGCACCCCGTCGACGATCGACAGCATGTTGGCGCCGAAACTGGTCTGCAGCTGGGTGTGCTTGTAGAGGTTGTTCAGCACCACCTTGGCGACGGCATCACGCTTGAGCTCCACCACAATTCGCAGACCGACGCGGTCGCTGGACTGGTCCTCGATGTTCGAGATTCCGGCCAGTTTGCCGTCGCGCACCTGCTCGGCGATCGAGGTGATGAAGTTGTCGTGGTTGACCTGGTACGGCAGCTCGGTGATGACGATGCCGGTGCGGCCGCGGCTGTCCTCTTCGATTTCCACGACACCGCGCATCCGGATGGAGCCGCGGCCGGTGGTGTAGGCGTCGTGAATGCCCTGGGATCCGACGATCAGGCCGGAGGTGGGGAAGTCAGGGCCCTTGACCCGCTCGCAGACCGCGGCCAGCGTGGCCTCTTCATCGGCCTCGTGGTTCTCCAGGCACCAGTACACCGCCTCGGCCAATTCGCGCAGGTTGTGCGGCGGGATGTTGGTGGCCATGCCGACGGCGATACCGCCCGACCCGTTGGCCAGCAGGTTGGGGAACCGGCTCGGCAGCACCGTGGGTTCCTGCACTCGGCCGTCGTAGTTGGGGATGAATTCGACTGTCTCCTCGTCGATTTCCCGCAACATCTCCATGGCCAGCGGCGTCAGCCGGGCCTCTGTGTAACGCATGGCGGCCGCGGGATCGTTACCCGGTGAGCCGAAGTTTCCCTGCCCGTCGACCAGCGGGTAGCGCAACGACCACGGCTGGGCCATCCGGACCAGGGTGTCGTAGATCGAGGAGTCGCCGTGCGGGTGGTAGTTACCCATCGTCTCGGCGACCGAACGTGCCGACTTGGCGTGGCTGCGGTCTGGGCGGAAGCCCGAGTCGTACATCGCGTAGAGCACGCGCCGGTGCACGGGCTTGAGGCCGTCACGGACCTCCGGTAGCGCGCGGCCGACGATCACGCTCATGGCGTAGTCGATGTAGCTGCGCTGCATCTCGTGCTGAATGTCGACCGGTTCGATACGGTCTGAGGCTCCGTCGCCGGGTGGCAACGTGGTGTCGGTCATGTGTTCCTCGCTCGTCGGCTCGGCTTGTTGCGGTCAAAGGCCATGCGGCGTGAATTACGGTGGCGCGCAGGGCAGGTGCGTCTTCGGGGTCACAACGCCGCCGTGTGGTTGTACTCCCACTTTTCGATGCTCGGTCCCAGCTCCGTCAGGAATGTCGCGACGTGCGGCGTGGTTCCGTGCGCATCCATGGACTCCCTCGAATCCCAATGTTCGAAGCACAGGAAGAGCGAGGGATCTTCGAGATCGCGATAGAACTCGTAGGTGATGCAGCCCGGTTCGGCCAATGTGGGATCGACCAGATTCTGCATCGCGGTCGCAGCGCGCTCGGCCGCCTCGGGGGCAACCTTGACCCGGATGAACGCTGTGTGCATCGTCGTTTCCGCCTAAACGTCCAGGAACCGAACGTCTTTGGCGTTGCGCGTGATGAAACTGCGGCGGGCTTCGACGTCCTCACCCATCAGAATGGAGAACAGTTCGTCGGCCGCGGCGGCGTCATCGAGCGTCACCTGACGTAATACCCGCACCGACGGATCCATGGTGGTCTCCCACAGTTCCTTGGCGTCCATCTCGCCCAGACCCTTGTAACGCTGGATACCGTCGTCGACATTGATCCGCTTGCCGGCTGCCTTTCCGGCCTCGAGTAGGCCGTCTCGCTCACGGTCGGAGTAGGCGAACTCCGGTTCCTGGCGCTGCCACTTGAGTTTGTACAGCGGCGGCTGGGCCAGGAAGATGTGGCCGTGTTCGACCAGCGGTTTCATGAAGCGGAACAGCAGGGTCAGCAACAGGGTGGAGATGTGCTGGCCGTCGACATCGGCGTCGGCCATCAACACGATCTTGTGATAGCGCAGCTTGCTGATGTCGAACTCGTCGTGAATGCCGGTACCCAGGGCCGTGATGATGGCCTGGACTTCGGTGTTCTTCAGAACCCGGTCGATACGGGCCTTTTCGACGTTGATGATCTTGCCGCGCAGCGGCAGGATCGCCTGGAACATGGAGTCGCGGCCACTCTTGGCCGAGCCGCCGGCCGAATCGCCCTCCACCACATACAGTTCGGACTTCGTCGGATCGGTAGAGCGGCAGTCCGCGAGCTTGCCGGGCAGGCCGCCGATATCGGTGGCGCTCTTGCGCCGGACCAGCTCACGCGCCTTGCGGGCGGCGATACGTGCCTGTGCCGATGAAACTGCTTTGTTGACCACAGTTTTCGCCTCGGCGGGATTCGCCTCGAACCAGTGGGTCAGCTGCTCGTTGCAGATCTTCTGCACGAACGACTTCACCTCGGTGTTACCGAGCTTGGTCTTGGTCTGGCCCTCGAACTGCGGCTGGGCCACCTTCACCGAGATCACCGCGGCCAGGCCTTCACGGATGTCGTCGCCGGTGAGGTTCGGATCCTTGTCCTTGAGAAGCTTCTTGTCCTTGGCGTACTTGTTCACCACGGTGGTCAGCGCCGAGCGGAAACCCTCTTCATGGGTGCCGCCTTCGTGGGTGTTGATGGTGTTGGCGAACGTGTGGACCGACTCGGAGTAACCGGCATTCCACTGCATCGCGATCTCGACCTCGTGACCGGGGCCCTTGCCGTCGAAATCGATCACGCTGGGCTGGATCGCGGTCTTGGTGCGGTTGATGTGCTTGACGAAGTCGACCAGACCGCCCGGGTAGTGGAAGGTCCGGTGCTTCACCTTGTGAGGCGCGGCGGCCTCGGCCGCCGTCTCCTCCGCGGATTTGGGGGCAGCGGCGGTGTCGGCGACCACCTCGTCGACGACCTCTTCCCGGGATACCCGCTCGTCGGTGAGCTCGATCGTCAGGCCCTTGTTGAGGAAGGCCATCTCCTGCAGACGCCGGGCGATGGTCTCGAAGTCGTACACGGTGGTCTCGAAGACATTCGGGTCAGCCCAGAACCGGATGGTGGTACCGGTCTTCGTTGTCTTGTCACCCTGCTTGAGAGTTCCCGGCACCGAGTTGTCGTAGGTCTGGAACCACTCGTAACCGTCTTTGTAGATGTCGGCCTCGAGCCGGGTTGACAGGGCGTTGACCACGGACACACCCACGCCGTGCAGACCGCCGGATACCTGGTAGGCACCTTCCTCGAACTTGCCGCCGGCGTGCAGAACGGTCATCACGACGTCAACGGTCGGGATGCCGGTGGCGTGCATGGCTACCGGAATGCCTCGGCCGTCGTCGGTGACCTGAACGCCGCCGTCCTCGAGGATCCGCACATCAACCTTGCTGGCGAAGCCGGCCATGGCTTCGTCTACCGCGTTGTCGACGACCTCCCACACCAGGTGGTGCAGACCCCGCTCACCGGTGGAACCGATATACATGCCCGGACGTTTACGAACGGCCTCCAGTCCTTCGAGCACCTTGATGGAATCGGCGCCGTACTCGGTTGGAGCATTCTTCTTCTGGGCAGCCACGTCGGACGCGTCTCCTTGGGGTTCGCGGGAAGCGGTTGCGTCGCCGCCCTGCAGATCTCGCCACAGTCTACCGGTCCAGACGTACAGGGCCGACTCTGTAGCGGCGTTTTCACCTACCTAACTGCGCCGTGCGCTGAATTTCTCGGGTCTCGGTGCCTTCGGACGCTTCAGAAGATCGCTTTCGGCCGTCTCGACGCTCTCAGCGCAATACCGCCCGGGCTAGCCGTAGGTATCCCGGGGACCTCGGCCGGGCACGTGATACCGGCCTTTCCGCCACGACGGACCGACCGGACCCACGATCTTCAAGGAGGTCACGACTCCGTCCCCGACGGCGGCCGCGATCTTGGCCAGCAGCTGGGACTGCACCATCCGAAGCTGGGTGGCCCACGCAGTCGACTCTGCCGACACGGTCAACACACCCTCATTCAGCGCAGTCGGATTGGCATGGTCGGCGATCTGGTCACCGACCACCGTCCGCCATCGACCGAATACCGAACCCTCGGCCACCCTCGAGCCCCAGCCGCGGACCTTCGCCAGATCCTGGGTCGCGGACCCGAGCAATTGCGGGTCACGGACATCGGGGCCGGGACCGGACCAGCTGCGACGCCGGCCGGTGTTTCCTGCCGTCCGCCGGACCGGGGTTCTACGGCCGCGGCCGACATCCTTACCTTGACTGCGGGCCGCCCCGCGCGCCTCCTCGAGAGTCCGCCGCACCAGATCCATGCCGCGCATGCGGCTGAGGTCCTCGGGAGAGACGGCAGGGGAGGGGGTGGCCGGCTCGTCGGATTCTGCGGGACCGTCCGTCATGACTGCACCACCGATATCCGCCCCTGGTCCCCTTCGGTCATCCTGATCTCGACGCGGTTGACCGCCCAGTCCGGCGGGATGTCCTCACCCACTGCCGCGGTGACCAGAACCTGTTCGGCCTCGCCGGCCACCGCCGCCAGCGCCTGCCTCCTCGAGGTATCGAGTTCGGCGAAAACGTCGTCGAGCAGCAGCACCGGATCCACCCCGTCGGAACGCAACAGCTCGTAGGCGCCCAGCCGCAGAGCCAACGCCATCGACCACGATTCACCATGGCTGGCAAAGCCTTTGGCGGGTTGGTCGCCCAGCCACAGCTCGAGATCGTCACGGTGTGGGCCGACCAGACAGACGCCGCGGTCCAACTCCGCATCACGCCGACGGCTCAGTGCATCCAGGAGCGCGGCCTCGTAGAACTCGACGGGCTCGAGGCCGGGCGCATTCGCGATCGCCTCCACCCCGGATCGGTACCGGATTGTCGCGGGGCGGCTCGAGGGTGCCAACAATTGATAGGCCTTCTGCACCTCCGGGTGCAGCTGCTCGACCAGCGCGATGCGTGCAGCGGTCAATGCCGCACCGTGGGCGGCGAGGTGCCCGTCCCACACATCGAGGGTGTCCAGCACACCGCGATCACCCCGATAGCGCGCTCCCGCAGCGGTTTTCAACAGCGCGGTGCGCTGCCTGACCACCTTGTCGTAGTCGGCACGGATCCCTGCGACGGTCGGTCGGCGGGTGGTCGCCAGCTCGTCCAGATAGCGCCGCCGGTCACCTGGATCGCCACGGACCAGTGCAAGGTCTTCCGGGCTGAACAGCACGGCCCGCAGGACCCCGAGAATTTCGCGCGGGGAGCGCACCGGCGACCGGTTCAACCGGGCCTTGTTGGCCCGGCCGTTGGTGATCTCGAGGTCGACCGCGAGTTCCCGGCCTTCGTTGACGACGATGCTCGAGACGATCGCACGTTGCTCGCCGGCCCGGATCAACGGCGCATCAGAGGCCACCCGGTGGGAACCCAAGGTAGCGCAATACCACAGTGCCTCAACGAGATTCGTCTTACCGAAACCGTTCGGCCCGACGAATACGGTCCGGCCGGGCTCCAGCTCGAGCTCGATCTGTGCCCAGGACCGGTAGTCGGTCAGCCCCAGGTGACGGACATACATCGGAATCGCCTAACCGGACTCACTGATCCGGTGCACAGCATGGCCACCGAACTGGTTGCGCAGCGCCGACACTGCCTTCATGGTGGGGGAGTCCTCTTGCCTCGAGGCGAACCGGGCGAACAACGACGCAGCGATGACCGGCATCGGAACCCGATGGCTGATGGCCTCTTCCACCGTCCAGCGACCCTCCCCGGAATCCTCTGTGTATCCGCTGATCGCCGCGAATCCCGGGTCTTCCTTGAGCGCTTTCGCCAGCAGCTGCTGCAGCCACGACCGCACCACCGTGCCATTCGTCCAGGCCTGGATCACTGCCTGGGGATCGGTGATCAGGTCCTCGGCCGACAGGAGCTCGTAACCCTCGGCGTAGGCGTGCATCAGGCCGTATTCGATGCCGTTGTGCACCATCTTGGCGTAATGACCGGCGCCCACGGGACCGGCGTGCACGAAGCCGTCGGCCACATCACCCGCCGGACGCAGCGTGTCGAAGATCGGCATGGCTCGAGCCACGTCGGCGTCACTGCCACCGACCATCAGCCCGTACCCTTCCTTCAGACCCCAGACACCACCCGATACGCCGGCATCGATGAAGTTGATTCCCTTGTCGCCCAACAACTTTGCGTGCGGCCCGTCCTCGGTGTACCGAGAGTTTCCGCCGTCGATCACAAGGTCGCCTGCACCCAGCACATCGGCCAGCGCGAGAATCGTCTGGTGCGTCACCGTGCCGGACGGGACCATCACCCAGACCACCCGCGGCGCCTCGAGCGCGCCGGCCAGATCGGCCAGGCTTGCCACGTCGCTGACCTCCGGACGCGGGTCGTAGCCGACTACCTCGTGGCCACCGGTGCGCAGGCGCTCGCGCATGTTGAAGCCCATCTTGCCCAGGCCGACCAACCCCAGTTGCATGTGCGCCCTTTCTCGACCGCGCCGGTCAGCCAGGAAGGCGAACCGGCATCAACAGATAGACGTAATCGGTCTTGGCGGCCGGGAACGGACCCGAACCACCACCGGTACCACCATCCTCGCTCGTCGGCCGCAACACGGCAGGACGACTCGGCGTGGTGAATCCGAACGTCACCCGGTCCGAATGCAGCGAGCTCAGCCCGTCGGTGAGGTAGGTCGGGTTGAACGCGATGGTCAGCGGGTCGCCGACGAACTCGACCGGAAGGTCTTCCTCGGCGCGACCCACATCATCGGCGCCGGCCGAGAGCCGCAGGACGTCATCGCCGAACTCCATGCGGATCTGGGCTCCCCGGTCGGCCACGAGCGCCACACGCTTGATGGCCTCAGTGAGCTCGGCCACGCCGATGGTCGCCACTGCGGTGTGCTCGTTCGGCAGCAGCTGACGGAACTTCGGGAACTCCGCATCCAGCAGCCGGGTGGTGCTGCGCTTGCCGTTACTGCGGATACCGAGCAGGCCGTCCTTGCCGACCGATTCGCCCGAACCCAGCGACAGATGCACCTGGTTGCCGTCGGTGCCGGCCTTGGCCGCCTCGGCCAGAGTCTTCGCCGGTACCAGGACCGCCGCCTCGACGTCGGTGGCATTGGTTTCCCAGGTCAGCTCACGCACGGCGAGCCGGAAGCGGTCGGTAGCAGCCAAAACCACTGATTCACCGGAGATCTCGACGCGGATACCGGTCAGCATCGGCAACGTGTCGTCACGGCCGGCGGCGACCGCCACCTGACCGATGGCCTCGGCGAACAGGTCGGACGACACCACGCCCGTCTCCTCGGGCAGTGTCGGCAGCGCGGGGTAGTCCTCGACTGCCAGGGTCGGCAACGAGAAGCGGGCGCTGCCACAGGTGAGTGCCACCCGGGTGCCCTCGACGCTGAGCTCCACCGGCTTGGCCGGCAACGCCTTGGTGATGTCGGACAGCAACCGTCCGGATACCAAAACGCTTCCAGGAGAAGCGATTTCGGCACTGACACGCACCTCGGCGGAAACTTCGTAGTCGAAGCCGGAGATGGTCAGGCCGTCATCCGTACCGGTCAGCAGGACCCCGGCCAGAACCGGGATGGTGGGCCGGGTCGGCAGATTGCGGGCCACCCAGGCCACCGCGTCCGCGAAGTCCTCACGCACCACGCGGAACTTCAAGTCGGTCAGCCCAGCCGTCGTCGTCGCCACGTGCTATGCGCCCCTTCGATGATCCCCATAACGAGCTCTACCAGCGTTTTCCCAGAACACCGCCACGCAGCATCGCGCTGAATGACAAAGCTGGAACCGCTGTCGTTGAACCACCGTAGAGCTTTCCGCATCAACTTGAAAGCTAATCCACCGGGGTGACATGGGGGCTTGCATGTGCTTCTCGAGCCCGGGCAGAGCCGAGGTTTCGTCCGGTGTCCCCAAGCCCCTTCTTCTAGAAAGAATTCTTAGAAGATATTTGAGTAACAGTATTAGGGACTGTGAAAACTGGGGATGAACGGGTGTTTGCCCAGTACCCCAGGTGTGTCGGAATGTGAGTCGGCTGTGGAGACCGGTGGACGGACCGGCCGCCGAGTGTGGACAAATGACATCGTGTGGATGATTTTGTCATTCATCCCGTGGTTTGCCCGCAGGTTGTCCACAGCCGTATCCACAGCGGTCGGCTGTGACATGTGATGCCTCGCGGGGCGAAAGTTGTTACAAGATTTTTCGCCGGACGGGCCCACGGTGACCACGATGTGAGACGGCGGATACCCCACCACGGCAGCACTAAACCCCCTCGGAGGTGATCTCGAGGGGGCGGCGGGAGATTCAAGCGTGGGTTCGGCAGTGGTTCAGCGCTTGGCGCGCTGACGAATGCGGGTGGTGAGTTCCTTGACGTGGTCGAAAACCTCACGTCGCTCAGCCATCTCGCCGCGGATCTTCTTCTCCGCATACATGACGGTGGTGTGGTCACGCCCGAACGCCTGGCCGATCTTCGGCAAGGACAGATCGGTGAGCTCCCGGCACAGATACATGGCGATCTGACGGGACTGGGCCAGCGCACGGGTCTTGCCGGGCCCGCGCAGCTCCTCGACGGTGGTTTCGAAGTACTCGGCGGTGGCCGCCATGATCGCGGCGGTACTGATCTGCATCGTGGTGGCGTCGGCGATCAGATCGCGCAACACGACTTCGGCCAGCGCTTTGTCGATCCGGGTCTTGTTGAGCGAGGCGAAGGCCGTCACCCGGATCAACGCACCCTCGAGCTCGCGAATGTTGCGCTCGATGCTGCTGGCGATGAGCTCGAGCACGTCGTCGGGCACGTCGAGACGATCCATCTGCGCCTTCTTACGCAGGATCGCGATGCGCGTCTCCAGCTCGGGCGGCTGCACATCGGTGATGAGGCCCCACTCGAAACGGGTCCGCAGCCGATCCTCGAGGGTGGCTAGCTGCTTGGGCGGCCGGTCCGACGAGATGACGATCTGCTTGTTGGCGTTGTGCAGAGTGTTGAAGGTATGGAAGAACTCTTCCTGGATACCTTCCTTGCCCTCGATGAACTGGATGTCGTCGACGAGCAGGATGTCGATGTCGCGGTAACTGCGCTTGAACGAGGCCTTGCGGTCGTCACGCAGTGAGTTGATGAAGTCGTTCGTGAATTCCTCGGTGGAGACGTACTTCACGCGCATGCCCGGGAAGAGACGTTGCGCATAGTTTCCCGCGGCGTGCAGCAGATGGGTCTTGCCCAGACCGGATTCACCCCAGATGAACAATGGGTTGTAGGCCCGCGCCGGCGCCTCGGCGATCGCCAGGGTCGCCGCGTGGGCGAAGCGGTTGGACGCGCCGATGACGAAGGTGTCGAAGGTGTAGCGCCGGTTCAGATTGACCGCGTTGTCGTCGCTGATCGTGGAGTCGCGCTGCGGGCTGCTGAAGTAGCCCGGCCAACTTTCCTCGGCGCTGACCTTGGCGGCGCGGTCGTCGTCGATCTCGTCGACGTCCGCGGGCGAGGCAGAAGCGACCGTGTCGTCCCGGTCGTCGGTGGTGGACCCGGAATCCGACGCGGTGGAGGAGTCTTCGGATTCCTCGGGCGGGGTGGCGATGCGCACGCCCAGCTCGACCCGTTGACCCAGCTTGCGGCTGAGCGCGTTGATGATCGGTTCGCGGAGGTGCCGTTCGATCTCGTTCTGGACGAACGGCGTGGGAACCGACAGCAGAGCAAACCCCTCGGCGATGACGAGGGGTTTCACCAGCTTGAGCCATGCTCTTTGCTGAGGAGTCAGCGGAGGGAGAGCTGGATCGGAGTTTGCGTCCCGGTCGCCGTTGAGTTCGGCGACCACGCTGTTCCAGACTGCGACGAACGGTGGATCGGGGTCAGCTGGCAACGACTGTTCCCCCTTAGAGGTGCATCGAGGTCGACCCGGTGACGACCAAAAAGAACGATGACGAACTGTCCACATATTTATCCACAGCTTGTGGAGAAAGGACAGTCGCCGTCGCTCTGTTGTCTGTTGTGAGAGCGTCGTAGCCGGATACGTCGCATGCTGCGAGGGTGTGCCGCGCCGCGAGCTCTCGTTTCATTTTCCGGGGCCGATCCAGGCTCGGAACGGCATTGCCAGAAGCTAACAGTTTTCTCTCGATGTGCCAACAGTTCTGCAACATCCGATACGCAGCATGTAGGCGGGTCGGCGCAGGTTTGACCGAGGGAAATCTCATCAGTACCCTCGAGCAGTCGCCCGCACGTGGCGATACGGCTGCGCCCGGGAGGTTTCCGGAGAACGCGCCGGTTAGTAAAGCACGACGGACGAGCTTAAACAGAGCTTGCAACGGCAACTGTTTTCGGCGGCACTTCGGTGTCGGTGGATGCGGGTGCCAAACGGAACAAGGAGAGATTGCCGTGGCCAAGGGCAAGCGGACCTACCAGCCCAACAACCGCCGCCGTGCGCGCGTGCATGGGTTCCGGCTGCGGATGCGTACGCGCGCCGGCCGCGCCATCGTCGCCAACCGTCGTGGCAAGGGCCGTCGCGCACTCACTGCGTGATACTGCGGCTCTCAGGCAGGATCTAGCGCGGTGCTTCCGGCTCGATACCGGATGAGGCGGTCCGCGGAGTTCAGTGCCACCGTCAGTCGTGGCGTGCGTGCAGTGCAACCTGATGTTGTCGTGCACGCGCTACACGAGGGAACGGACGCAACCGGCCCGCGGGTCGGTCTGATCGTGTCCAAAGCCGTCGGGAATGCCGTGGAGCGTCATCGGGTATCCCGGCGGCTGCGTCATGCCGCCCGTACCGTCATACCGAAACTGGATGCCACGGACCTCGTGGTGATCCGGGCCCGCGCCGGCAGCAGTGAAACGCCGTCGCCGCGGTTGGAGCAACAGTTGCAGCGCGCTCTCGAGCGCCTGGAGGCACGGCGCAGGACGTCACCATGATCCGCAGGGCGGGTGCCGGTGCAGCCCGCGGCGCGATCTTCCTGATTCAGCTCTACCGCCACACCATCTCTCCGCTTCGACTGCCGTCGTGCCGATTCATGCCGACCTGCAGTCAATACGCGGTCGACGCCCTCACCGAATACGGCTTGTTCCGTGGTGCGTGGCTGACGTTGATCCGACTGCTCAAATGCGGGCCATGGCACCCGGGGGGATGGGATCCCATCCCGGACCGGTGCCCACACGATCACGAGTCCGTCAGTTCTGATGAGACCGTTTCTGGCGAGATCGCCGCCGCCGAAAACCTTGTCTGGGATACCCCAGCGAAGCGAGGGGAGAGCAAGTCGCGTGTTTAATTGGTTCAGCCTGGACATCATCTATTACCCGGTGTCGGCGATCATGTGGGTTTGGTACAAGGCATTCGCCTTCCTGCTCGGCCCCGAGAACTTCTTCGCCTGGGCGCTGTCGGTGATGTTCCTGGTCTTCACCCTGCGCGCGATCCTCTATAAGCCTTTCGTGAAGCAGATCCGCACGACGCGGCAGATGCAGGAGCTGCAGCCACAGATCAAGGCGCTGCAGAAGAAGTACGGCAAGGACCGCCAGCGGATGGCGTTGGAGATGCAGAAGCTGCAGCGCGAGCACGGCTTCAATCCGATCCTCGGCTGCCTGCCGATGCTGGCGCAGGTGCCGGTGTTCCTCGGTCTGTACCACGTGTTGATGTCGTTCAACCGGACCCAGACCGGCATCGGCCGGTTGGGGTTGTCGGTGGAGGAGAACCGCAGCCTCGCGAACTATGTGTTCAGCGCAACCGACGTGGGCCACTTCCTCGACGCGAACCTGTTCGGTGCCCCGCTGGGCGCGACGATGGTTCAGCAGCACGGTCTTGAGGCGTTCACCGAATTCAACCGGTTGTCCGTGGTTCTGGTCGGCGTTCCGATCATGATCCTGGCCGGCATCGCCACGCACTTCAACAGCCGCGCCTCGGTTGCCCGCCAGAGTGTGGAGGCCGCCGCCAACCCGCAGACCGCGATGATGAACAAGCTCGCGCTGTACGTCTTCCCGCTCGGCGTGGTCGTCGGTGGGCCCTTCCTGCCCCTGGCCGTGATCATCTACTGGCTGTCCAACAACATCTGGACCTACGGTCAGCAGCACTACGTCTTCGGGATGATCGAGAAGGAAGAAGAGGCGAAGAAGGCCGAGGCGATCGAACGTCGTTCGGCCAACGCACCGGCACCCGGAGCGAAACCGAACCGCGCACGTAAGGCCGAAGCCGCGAGTGCGGCGGCCGCTACGGAAGACGCTGAACCTGAGTCGGATGCGGCGCAGACGAAAGACCAGAAGGACGCGGCAGGTGAATCGGCAGCCCCGAGCGTGAACCGCACGCCCAAGCCCGGTGAACGCCCCAAGAAGCGGAAACGGTGACCAGTTCTCACACTGGCTACAAGTAGGGAGAAGACGGATATGACGGACGCACAGACGACCGAGCCGGGTGCGGAGCTGGAGGAGGACACCCAGTCCGCGCCCAAGAGCGAGGACGACCTGGAGGAGCGATTGGTCGCGGAAGGCGAGATTGCCGGCGACTACCTCGAGGAGCTGCTCGATCTGCTGGACTTCGACGGCGATATCGATCTCGATGTCGAAGGCGATCGGGCGGTGGTGAGCATCGACGGCGGGGGCGATCTGAGCAAGCTGGTCGGGCGCAAGGGTGAGGTGCTCGACGCCCTCCAGGAGCTGACCCGTCTGGCCGTGCACCAGAAGACCGGCGAGCGCAGCCGATTGATGCTGGACATCGCGCGGTGGCGTCGCCGTCGTCGTGACGAGCTGGCGGCCCTGGGCGACAAGGTGGCCCGACGGGTGCTGGAGTCGGGTGAGCGTGAGGAGCTGGCTCCCATGACGCCGTTCGAGCGCAAGATCGTTCATGACGCAGTGGCCGCGGTCGATGGTGTCCGCAGCGAGAGCGAGGGCGTGGAGCCGTCGCGACGCGTCGTCGTTCTGCTTGGCTGAGTTTTAGTTACAAGGGTGTAGTTCGTATTGCGGCGACGGTGCCGTAGGGAGTGCGGAGGATGTTTCACGTGAAACATGGACCGGTCCCCGCGGCACCGGACGCCGCGGCGGAGGTCTTCGGAGATCGTCTGGAGATCGCCGAACGGTACGCGGCGATTCTTGCCGGTGCCGGTGTCGAGTGGGGTTTGATCGGTCCGCGGGAAGTGGACCGGCTCTGGGATCGACACATTCTCAACAGCTCGGCTCTCGGAGAGCTTCTGGCTCCTGATGAGCGCGTCGCCGACATCGGCAGCGGCGCCGGCCTCCCGGGTATCCCGTTGGCCCTGGCGCGCCCCGATGTTCATGTCACGTTGATCGAGCCGCTGCTACGCCGCAGCGAGTTCCTCCGTGAGGCGGTCGACGAACTGGGACTCGACATCGCGGTGGTCCGCGGTCGGGCCGAAGACGCAGACGTTCGTAAATCGGTGGGCGAGTTGGACGTGGTGACTTCACGTGCGGTCGCCTCACTGGACAAGTTGACGCGGTGGAGCATGCCGCTACTTCGCGTCGACGGAAGGATGCTCGCCCTCAAAGGCGAGCGCGCCGAGGCTGAGATCGAAGAGCACCGGCGTGTGATGGCTTCCCTGGGTGCAGTCGATGCCAGGGTGGTGAAATGTGGCGTGAACTATTTGAACCCACCCGTAACCGTCGTCGCCGTGCGACGCGTGGCGGTGAGACCGGGCACCCGGTCAACGGGCAGAGCCTCCGGGTCGCGGGGGAGATCGGGCAGGAGATGAGGATGGGTTCTGATCGGCAAGCAGCCGCTGGCGCGGGTGCTACGCCCGCCGTTTCACGTGAAACCGTTTCACGTGAAACATGGAACAACCGTGGCGGCACCGCGTGGTCCACGGACGCCAGCATGGACACTCCGATAGCGGCAGAGGCGGAGCAGGCGACCCGTGTGCTCCACACCTCGCACGGACAGCTTCCCCGGCCGTCGCGCCAACGCGTGTTCACGATCGCGAATCAGAAGGGCGGAGTCGGAAAGACGACGACCGCGGTGAACGTCGCGGCCGCGCTCGCGCTGCAGGGGTTGCGTACGTTGGTGATCGACCTCGACCCCCAGGGCAACGCCAGCACCGCGTTGGGCATCGAACATCGCCCCGGAACCCCGTCGTCCTATGAGGTCCTCATCGGAGACATTCCAGTGGAGGAGGCCCTGCAGCAGAGCCCGCACAGCGACCGGTTGTTCTGCATTCCCGCGACGATCGATCTGGCCGGCGCGGAGATCGAGTTGGTCAGCATGGTGGCTCGTGAGGGGCGGCTGCGGTCGGCGCTCGCCGCTCTGGCCAACCACAACTTCGACTACGTGTTCATCGACTGCCCGCCGTCTCTCGGACTGCTGACCATCAACGCGTTGGTGGCGGCCCCCGAGGTGCTCATCCCGATCCAGTGTGAGTACTACGCACTGGAAGGGGTGGGGCAACTGCTGCGCAACATCGAGATGGTGAAGGCGCACCTCAACCCCGAGCTGTCGGTGTCCACCGTGATACTGACGATGTACGACGGGCGGACCAAGCTGGCGGATCAGGTGGCCGAGGATGTGCGGGAGCACTTCGGCGACAAGGTGCTGCGCACAGTCATCCCGCGGAGCGTGAAGGTGTCGGAGGCCCCGGGCTACGGGATGACGATTCTCGATTACGATCCGGGTTCGCGCGGTGCGTTGAGCTACCTCGACGCGAGCCGCGAGATCGCCGAGCGCGGAGCACCGCCCCGCGCCCAGTAGGCGCCGGCGCCACGCAAGTGACCAACAGCCAGTAGACAGACAGCGGACGGCACGATGAGCAGGAGACGACCATGAATCAGCCGGCACGGAAGCGGAGTGGCTTGGGCAGGGGACTGGCAGCCCTCATTCCGACCGGTCCCGCTGAGGACGGTACCGACGTCCTGAGCCCCAAGATCGGCGCAACGGCAGCCGACGTTCTGCTCGGTCCGTCGTCCGGTTCGAGCGACGTGGGGACGACGCCTCCGGCATCCTCTGCGCACGACGGGTCAGACCCGATCCTCGCCAGCGACGTGGGTGCTACCTACCGGGAGATCGATCCCAGCCTGATCCAGCCGAACCCGCGTCAGCCCCGCCAGGTGTTCGACGAGGAGGCGCTGAGCGAGCTGGTGCACTCCATCCGCGAGTTCGGATTGATGCAGCCGATCGTCGTCCGCGCGGTCGAGGAGAACGGCGAATCCCGCTACCAGTTGGTGATGGGGGAGCGGCGCTGGCGGGCCGCCCAGCAAGCCGGACTGGAAGCCATCCCGGCGATCGTCCGTGAGACCGGTGACGACAGCATGCTGCGTGACGCGCTGCTGGAGAACATCCACCGGGTACAGCTCAACCCGTTGGAAGAGGCCGCCGCCTACCAACAGCTGCTCGACGAATTCGAAGTCACCCACGATGAACTGGCCGCGCGGATCGGTCGCTCACGGCCACTGATCTCCAACATGATCCGTCTGCTGCGCCTGCCGATCGCCGTGCAGCGTCGCGTCGCGGCCGGCGTGCTGTCCGCGGGACACGCACGTGCGCTGCTCGCCCTGGAAGGGGGAGCGGAGAAGCAGGAAGAGTTGGCCGCTCGCATCATCGCCGAGGGCATGTCGGTGCGCGCCACCGAGGAGGCCGTGACGCTGGCCAACCGCGACGGCAACACCGCGCCGCCGGCGCCGCGGCGCAAGCCGATCCAGATGCCGGGCCTGCAGGACGTTGCTGAGCGTCTCTCGTCAGCGTTCGACACCCGGGTCACCGTGAGCCTTGGCAAACGAAAAGGCAAGATTGTGGTCGAGTTCGGATCCGTGGATGACCTCCAGCGGATTGTCGAAATTATGAGCGCCGAAGACCACTGAGAACCCACGACCAACGACACCGGGTTGTTCCGTCACTGTGACACATCAGTGATCAGAGCCTGCAGTCGCGAGCGCCACATAGCGCAAAGCTTCTGTGCGGCATAGCATTTCACCTCGGAGGCGGAACTCGATGACATTTTCAGGGCGCAGTGGTCCGACTCCGGCCGACTCTCCTATCCTTGAGGGGCAGCCACGCACACAGTGTGAAAGCCAGGGACCTCAGTGACAGCACGAATAACGCCGCTTCGGCTCGAGGGCTTCGAGCAGCTGCCCAAGCATGCGCGGCGCTGTGTGTTCTGGGAAGTTGATCCGTCCACCATCGGTGACGACCACCTGACCGATCCCGAATTCGAAAAAGAAGCGTGGCTTTCGATGGTCATGCTCGAGTGGGGATCATGCGGCCAACTGGCCGTGACGGCTCGCACGGACGTACCCGACCAGGATCCAGCTGCTGGGTCAGAAGCCGGCTCCGCAACCGCGTTCGACTTGGTGGTACCCGCCGACGCAGCAGACCTGGTGGGGCCGGAGGGTGAGGACTGGACGGCTCCGGCTGTCGTGGACGATCCATGTCTGGGCTTCGCGTTCTATGCACCCCCCGGTGCCGTGCCGCGGGCTCGGCTTTTCCCGACCGCTCCCGTCAGCGCGGACGCGATCTTGTTGACGGCGATCGGTGTTGAGTGTGCCGAAGACCGTGGGCTGTTGTCGCAGAGTCTGTTGGCCGCCGTGGTCAATGATTTGGTGCGACGCGGCGTTCGGGCTCTGGAAGCATTCGGTTATACCTCGGCCGTGAGCGAATTGGCCGACGGCGGCAAGCTTCCCGATGAGCTTTCTCCGGTAGTGGCGGTGCTGGGGGACTGTTCGGTCGAAGACTGCATGCTGACATCCGATTTTCTCGAAGACGTCGGTTTCACAGTGGTCGCGCCGCACCCGTACTTCCCGCGGCTGCGTCTGGAACTGGACAAGGGACTCGGCTGGAAGGCTGAAGTGGAAGCCGCCCTCGAGCGCCTCTTGGAGAACGCGCGGATCGAGCTGCCGATCGGTGCCGGGATGTCCGGAGCCGGGATCGGGGCGAAAAGTGTTGTCCGACACGACGGTCTGACGTAGACCGCCAACCGGAGACCGTGCCGGCGGCCTCAGGAAGCTCGGCGGTCGGCGGCACGGGCAGCTCGAGCGCTGGCAACGCGGATCACGATCGCGACGAGGAGCTGGCTGCCAGGAATAACGGTGGAGAAGCTGATCTCCGTTGAGATCCGGCTTCCACCGGCACGGGGCTCGACGGTGATCTGGCCGGTGTAATCGCGGAACGGCAGCCCGGAGATCAGTTCGTATCGCAGGGTTGTCGGCGCGTCGAACGTCGTAATCCGTTCGCGGATAACCGTTCCGAACGAATGAATGGCACGGACGGCGCCCACCCCGTCTCGATCGGGACTGCCGGCCGCCTCAAGGATCACCTTGCGCGCAGGCATCCACTCGGACATCCGGTCGTGATCGGTAAGCACTTCCCAGGCCACAAGGGGGTGGACGGCAACTTCGCGGCTGTCGGTGTAGCGGTAATGCCGGGCCATCTTTTCAGGTAAGCACGCCGCGGCCAGGACGTCGAGAGGTGCTGACCCATCGCGAGATGACGAAGCGCGTACACCGGGCTCGCTGCCGCTCGCGGCGCACTCGTCGTCGACTGGCGGTCTTCCGAAAATCGAGCGGCCGATCGACCACGCAGATTCACCAGAAATGTGGTGTCACATGACGAAACGACCATCGCATGGCCGGGTGGTCGGTTGCAGGGGCTGAATTGGCGCTCACGCGCCGCGGCTCGCCTGTTCGACCGAAAGCTCATGCGCCAACAACTCGGCGAAGGTGAATGTCCCTGTGGGCCGGTCGTTCTTGCCCAACAGATACAGTCGCTTGACCGCCGCGAGGATGCCCTCGGCGATCGCGTCGCGGGTCTGGGTGGACAGCAGCAGACCGCGATCGTGGGGATTGGTGATGTAGCCGATATCCACCTCGACGGTGGGCATCCGCGTCAAGCGCAGCAGATCCCAGGTGCGGCCGTGCGACCGGCAGTCACGTAATCCGGTGCGGGCCACTACTTCCCGCTGAATGAAGTCGGCGAGGTTACGGCCGATGGTCGAGACCGACCCATGGGAATTCCCGAAGTGGAACGAGGCCACGCCGTTGGCCGAGGGGGAGCGCTGACTCTCACAGCGCAGGCTGATCATCAGATCCGCACCGACACGGTTGGCGGTGGCGGCGCGTTCGGAATCCAGCGGGCTTCGGTTGGCCGGACGTGAGATGAACGTCTCCATGCCGATCGCCGTCATCCGGCCCTCGAGCCGACTTGCCAAGTCCCACAGTATGTCTGCTTCGCTGATCGGGCCGTCCGGCCCGTTCATGATCATCCCGTGATCGGATCCGCCGCGGCCCGGGTCGATGATGACGTGCTTACCTGAGAGCTGCGGACCCGAGCGCCGTACCAACTCTTCTTCCCGGATCGCGTGCGGAGAGCCGCCGGTCACCCGCGAACCCAGGAAGTACAACGAGCGCAACGTTTCCGGGCCACAGATGCCGTCGGGGTACAGCCCGTACTCACGCTGGTAGGACGACAACGCGTTGTGGGTCTGCAGGCCGAAATGCCCGTCGACCATGCCGGTATAGAAGCCGAGGTCCTGCAGGCGGGCCTGCAGGGTCGCCACGTCGTCGCCGTACATGGGTGCACCGAACTGGTGGGTCAGGGTGCGGGCTCCGAGCCGGTAGGAGGCCTCACGCAGGGCGCGATAGGTGGCCTCCCCGACGATGCCGTCCACCAACAGGCCCCGGTGCTGCTGAAATGCCCTGACCGCGCTGTCGAGCTCGTCATCGAATGCGTCGAGCGCAACATGTCTGCCGGTGCTCAGGTCGGCGTCAGGGTTGTCGATCAGACCTAACGCGGCCAAGGCGGCCCGGATCTCGGTGACTGCTCCGCCACGGTCACCGCGACGCAGACTCGACATTCGGCCCCTCCATGCTGGTTTCCGGCGATCTGCCAGGCTAGCTAGCCAGCATTGTCTCAGATTTCGGCCACAATCCGGAAAACGCCAGGCGTATCCGGGGTGTGTGGGGTGTGAGTGAACTCAGAGTGCGTCGGCAAGTTCCCGCAGCAGCGCGGCCTTGCCCTTGGCACCGACGATGCGCTTCACCGGTGCGCCATCCTTGAACAGGATCAGCGTCGGGATGGACACCACCTGGAAGTCACGCGCGGTGGCCGGGTTGGCATCCACGTCGATCTTGGCGACCCGCAACTCGCCGGCCTTCTCGCTCGCGATCTCCTCGAGCACCGGGGCCACCATCTTGCACGGGCCGCACCAGGTGGCCCAGAAATCAACCAGTACCGGTGTGCTGCTGGTCAAGACGTCGTTGGAAAACGAATCGTCGGTGACCGTTACTGTTGCGCTGTCCGCACTCATGGAGCTCTCCTGTCGGGTCGAAATCTATTGGGGGTCAGTCGTTGTCGGCGAGCCAGCGCTCGGTGTCGATGGCAGCCGAACAGCCGCTGCCCGCGGCGGTGATGGCCTGGCGATAGGTGTGGTCGACGAGATCGCCGGCGGCGAACACCCCGTCGAGCGTGGTCGCGGTGGTGCGGCCGACGACCTTCACGTAGCCCTCGTCGTCGAGATCGATCTGGCCGCGCACGAGCTCCGAGCGCGGGTCGTGACCGATCGCGACGAACACTCCGGTGACCTGGAGCTTGGATTCCTCGCCCGTGACGGTGTCGCGCAGGCGCACGCCGGTGACCTTGGGATCGCCCTCGATCTGGGTGATCTCGGTGTTGGTCAGGAAGGTGATCTTCTCGTTGGCCCTGGCGCGTTCCAGCATGATCTTGGAGGCACGGAACTCGTCACGGCGGTGGATCAGGGTGACCGAACGCGCGAAGCGGGTGAGGAACGTCGCCTCTTCCATCGCCGAATCGCCGCCGCCGACCACGATGATGTCTTCGTCGCGGAAGAAGAAGCCGTCGCAGGTGGCGCAGGTGCTCACACCCATGCCGGTCAGGGCTTCCTCTCCGGGCACGCCGAGGTGACGCGCCGCGGCACCCATGGCCAGGATCACCGATCGCGCCTGGTGGGTCTCGTCGCCGACGGTGACGGACTTCACGGGACCGGTGAGGTCCACGGCGTCGACGTCCTCCATACGGAGATCCGCACCGAAGCGCAGAGCCTGCTCACGCATCTCGTCCATCAGCTCGGGGCCGGTGATGCCCTCACGGAACCCGGGGTAGTTCTCCACCTCGGTGGTGGTCATCAGCGCGCCGCCGAACTGCGTTCCCTCGAACACCAGCGGCTTGAGCTGGGCGCGGGCAGCGTAGATGGCTGCGGTATATCCGGCGGGGCCGGAACCGATGATGATGACGTCGTGGACCGTCGCTGAGGAGGACATGTAGGCCTTTCTGCCGTACTCGGCACGGGTTGCAACGTCAGCCTAGGCCGGATGTGTTCCCACCTGGCTCGCAGGACACACTACGGACGTTTCACCGGGTATTTGACCACGGTGTCTGCCAGCGATCTGGCATGAGTGGCGTCGCAGTCCGCGGGGACCACGACCCCGACGACGGAATTCGGGTCGGTTGCGGCAGTCGGCGGCATCAACACCAGCACTCCGTGGCGACCGGCCACGTCCATCGGGCGAGCGCCGAGCACCGGGACGCCGGCGGGGTAGCCCAGCGCGGACAGGCACGCATTGCGGCGTTGTGGGTCGCTCAGCGGTCCCAGATCGGGCGGAACCGTCAGCAGCCCCTGGATCTGGGTTTCGGTCAGACCGATCCCGTCACGCGGCGGTGAAACGGTGATCCGGCCGAAGCTGGTCAGTGTCGAAGGGGCCTGCCCCGCCGGGCGTATCAGCACCATCCCGCCCACCACTGCGGCGGCCACGGCCGCGCACGCCCCGGTGACGGCGGCGATCGACTTCCAGCGTCGTCCGGGCGGTGCCGGCGGGGCTGGCTCGGCCCGCAGTACTTCGGACAGCCGCTCACTCACCTCGGCAGGCACCGGGGGAGCTGTGGAGGGGTCCTGGCCGAGCTGGGCCAGATCACGACGCACCCGATCGAGGGCCGCCAGGGTGTTCCTGGCGTCCGGTCCGGCGATCGGGTCGGTGCGTACCCGTCGGCGAAGCTGCGCGGCCGTGTCATCGTCGAGCAACCCGGCCTGCAGATCGGCGAGCAGCTCAGCAGGAATCGGGCCGTCCGACGGCACTGGGGGTGTGCTGCCGTTCATCGCCTTCAAAGTACTGGAGCAGGCCTGCGAGCTTCTGCCTGGCGCGCGAGCACCGGCTCTTCACGGTGCCCTCTGCGACCCCGAGGAGCAGGGCGGTCTCGGCCACCGAATAGCCCTGCATGTCGACGGCCACCACGGCGGCGCGCTGCTCGAGCGGTAGCTGCATGAGTGCCCGCTCCACCACTATCGCGGTGGCGACCCGGGGCGCTGGATCGCCGGCCGGGTCGCGCAGGTGTAGGAGGTGGTCGAGCTCGTGTTCGGACGAGGTGGGCTGGTGGCGTGACCGGCGGACCCGGTCCAGGCAGGCATTCACCACGATTCGGTACAGCCAGCTGCTGACCGCCGAATCGTGGCGGAACGACGCGGCCGTGCGATGGGCCGACAACAACGCATCCTGCACGGCGTCGTCGGCGTCTTCGTGGTGATGGCTGGTCAGAAACGCCAGCCGGCGCAGCTGACCGTGGTGCCGGTGGACGAGTTCCTCGAATGCGTAGCGATCCCCGGCGACGTGGGCGTCCAGCAGTTCGGCATCAGTACGCGAGGCGGTGCCATGCCTCCGCGGCTGCGTCGTCGCCGGCTTGCCGGTCCCCCCGAACCTTCCCACACGCTGAACTTAAACGCTGTCCGGGAGCCGCCCGGACACTTGTTTGCCCGGAACGGCGTCACACCAGGTCAAGACGCCATCGGGCCTGGGGACAACGCCTCAGGAGGCCGCTTTGAGGGTGATCTCGGAGATGTCGGTGCGGCTCTTGCCGTCCACGGTGCCCAGCGTCGAGATCCACACCAGCACGTAGGAGGTGGATTGTGCCTTGTTCACCGAAATGGTGTTGGAGCCGGGCTTCAGTGGGGTCGTCGGCGTCAGTTCGGTGGTGTCCGACAGGGATGACGGGGTGGCCGACTGGGCCGCACGGATCTGCACCGAGGTGCCCGTGCTGGTCACGTTCAGGGTGACCGCGCCGATGGTGGTGGGCTGCGGCAGTTGCAGCATCAGGCCGACGCCGTTCTTGAACCCGGGGAACGGGGCCGGATCCGAATACGTGTCGGTGGACCATGCCGTGCTGGTGTTGCCGTCGATGGCCTGCCCGGCGGTAGCCGGCGAGTCGGCCTCACCCTCGGGTGAGAACACAGTTGCCCGAACGGGTTTCACCGTGCTGCCGGTGGCGGCCGATGAATTGTCCTGGGTCTGCTCGCTGTTCTCCGACGGCGCGTTCAGGCCGAGCTCGTCCCGGTTGAGGCCGCCCCCGACGTCGCCGAAGATGCTGTTGAGGACGGACGCGAGCACCAGCAGTGCCACCAGGATGATGGCCGCACCTACGCTCACCCCGATGATGACGCCCTTGCGGCGCCGGGCCTCGGCAGCTTCATGTTCCTCAGGGGTCTCGTGCGTGCGGACCGGAGCCGCCGGGGCGGGCGTCTCCTCGACCGAACCCATCATCAGCTCGGTCCGATCGGCGATGGCCGTGGCCTGTTGCAGCAGGTTCAAAAGGGTTGGAGCACTTCGAATTCCGCCACCGGGCTGGACGGCACGGGCGGCCGCCGCCGAGATCTGGAACGGAATGTCGCGGTCGACGGCGCGTGGTTCGACCGGCTGTCCGGCCGGATCCAGGGCGGCGGGCTCCAGCCCGCTGCGTGATCCGGATTCCGGCAGCGGCCACCGGTTGATCAGCAGCGCGTACAGCGCCGCGCCGATGCCGCGGATGTCGTCGTCAGGCGTGGCGTCGGGCATGGTGGCCGGGAAGGCCAGTGCCACATCGCCTTCGATGCTCACCCGCACCCGGCTCGGGTGGTCGATCGACAGTGCCACGCCGGCGCGGTGAGCCGCCTCGGCGGCAGCGGCCAGCGACTGGATGGCGCGGGCCCCTCCGATCGGGGAGGGCGAGGTGTCGGCGACCTCGGCCAGCGAGCCGCCGCGAATCCACTCCGAGACGATCAGGCCGCCCGATCCGCTGTGCGCGACGTCGAGCACCCGGGCGATACCGGGAACATCGAGGCGGCTGAGTTTGAGGGTGCGCGAGAGGATCTCCTGAACCTGCGCGTCGGGCATGGTGGCGTCCGGGTCGACGAAGGTCAGCGCCACCTGACGGTCCAGCGCGGTGTCGAGGGCCTGCCAGAACTGCAGGTGCGGCGGACCCCCGTGGAACACCAGCAGGCGATAGCGGCCGTCGGCGATGGTGGCCCCGGGGATGAGGTGCACGTCGTCGTCCGACGATTCCAGCGCGGCATCGTGCGGCGGTGCGAACGAGATCGGCTCACGGGTCGGGTCGCCGCCGTAGTCGGTGAGCGGACGCGTCGCCCCGTTGGACCGGCTCGCGGCGGGTTCGCCGGATCCGGTGCCCTCGTCCGACGGGGTGTCTGCCGAACCGGCGGGCGCCACATCCGGTTGGAACTCGTCGGCGGCCGGACGCGGCAACTTCGTCGTATCCGTTGTCATCCCGGAACTCGAGGTGGCGTCCAGTGCCGCGTCGTCCGCAGATTCGTCGGTCACCGGTGATCCTTTCCACATCCCCGCTCCGGCAACGTGTGCCGGAGTCCCGCCTCCGGCGGCTGCCGGGCTTGACGGCCACCCAGTGGGAGAAGAATTCCTCTGATCAGGGTACGTGACGGGTGCTGCAGGTTGAGGCCCGACGGGCGGCGCAATTGTTTGCATGGCTACCTGTCCGGCCCCCGGCGCCGGGGCGGGACGCCCCCGCCCGAGCCGGCGGCGGATCATCGCCAGGGCCGACTGCGCCTCGGGAACCCGGGCGGCGATCATCACCCCGGCGATGATCGGGACCATGATCACGCCGAGGGCGAGCAGCCGCAGCAGCGAACCCGCGGCGCCCGCGTGGTCGGTCAGGGAGTCCAAGCCCAGCAGCCGGTCGGCGGCATGGGCCACCAGGCTTGCGATCAACGACGCCGCGATCGTGACCAGGATCGTGCGGATCACCGTGTCGCGCAGTAACCGGCCGCCGCGCGGACGCAGGTTGGACTTCAGGAGTACGTAACCCATGACGGCCCCGGCGACGAACCCCAACCCGTTGGCCAGTCCGAGGTAGCCCGCCACCATGTTGGGGTTGTCGGTCAGGTGCGGGGCGATGATCGAGCCGATGATCTTGACGGCGGTGATCACGATGATGATGGCGATCGGGGTCCAGGGCTTCTCCCGCGCGTAGAACACCCGCAGCTGCAGCAGGACCAGCGCATAGGGGATGAGCGTGAAGGCCGACAGGGTGATCGCCATGCCGAGGTAACCGGCGTCGGAGGCGCTGAAGTTGCCGTACGCGAACAGTGCGCTGCCGATGGCGGGCCCGCCGACGGTCATCATCGCCACGACCGGGATGAGCGTCACCATGGTGAGCCGGGTGGCCAGGGAGTAGTCGTCGAGCACGGCCGGAATGTTGTCGGCGGCCGCGTTGCGGCTCAGGCGCGGCATCACCACGGTGAGCACCGTGACGCCGATCATCCCGAACGGCAGCATCAACACCAGCCAGGTGTAGTTGTAGATCGCGGGCCCGGTGTCGGCGGCCCCGCTGGCGATCTGGTTGCCCACGATCAGCCCGATCTGGCTGATCAGCACATAGAGCACCATGGCGGCGGCCATGGTGCCGAACTTCTTGAGCCGGTCGTCGATGCCCCACAGCGGCCGCAGGCTGATCCGCTCGGCGCGGATCGCCACAAGCAGCACGGCAGCCTGCGCAACCACACCCAGGGTGGTGCCGATGCCCAGGACCAGCAGCTTGGCCGTGCCCATGTGGGGCGGATCGATCGAGAACTCGCCGGGCACCAGGACGAACACGCCCAGCGTCACGATCGCCACCACGTTGTTGACCACCGGGGCCCAGGCGGGTGGACCGAAGACGTTGCGGGTGTTGAGGATCGCCATGAAGACAGACGACAGGCCGTAGAACAGCACCTGTGGCAACAACAGGTAGGCGAACGCGGTGGTCAGCGGATTGTTGACCTTCGGATCACTGCCCAGCATCAGCCGCACCAGCAGTGGCGCGCACAGCACCGAGAGCACGGTGGTGACCAACAGCAGCGTCGTGGCCAGGGTCACCAGCCGCCGCACGAACGCGGTGCCGCCATCGGCGTCGTCGCGTTCGGCACGGGCCAGGACCGGCACGAAGATCGCCGTGAAGGTGGCTTCCAGCACCAATGCGGCCACCATGTTGGGCAGCTGGTTGGCCACGGAGAACGAACTGGTCAGTGCTCCGCCGAGCATCGCCATGAGAAGCACGAACCGGAAGAACCCCGTGATGCGTGAGATCAGCGTCGCGAAGGCCATGCCCCACGAGCGCGACACGACCGCGGCGTCGGACAGCTCGGCGCGCCCGGCAGGCCGGATCGGGCCGGTGGCATGCGGAATCCTCGGCGGGCCCGGTGGGCGGGCCGCTGGTTGGTCGGGCGAGGCCATCAGGGTCGGTCCGGACTCGTCGCAGGCGCCGGCGGGGCGGCGGGCGCCTCATCAGCCTTGTCCGTGGCGTCGGCGTCGGCGTCGTTGTTGAACGCCATCGCGACGTCGAGCGGGTCGGGGTGCTCGCCCGGCGGGATGAGGTCGGCACGGTCGGGTTGGCCGCGGAAGCGGTGCCACAACCGGCGTCCGGCGAGCGCCACCAGCACGGCCCCGGCCGACAGGGTGATGAAGAACAGCACCTTGCCGTAGGCGTTGGAGTGCACCGACAACCGGACGGGCTCACCGAGTGTCAGTCCTTCGGTGGTCTGCAGGCTGACATCGACCGCCACCCGCTGGGTGAAGTGCACCTCGATCGGTACCCGCAGCGGCAGATAGCCGGGCGGCAGTTCGATCTCGCCCATGTCGGTGACGGTCATCCCTGGCGGTGCGTCGACGTGCAGCCGGACCCTGACCGGGACCGGCAGGTCGTTGCGCAGGGCCAGGGGCAGCGGACTGCGCTCGGTGGCCAGCGTGTAGGCCCCGCCGGGGTTGACGATCGTGACGGCGCCGAACATGTCGTTCACACTGCGGCCGACGGTCTGCAACCGCTGCTCGGCCAGCCCTTCGCGGGCCTCCGGCGGCACGGACTGGCTCAGCGCCCGCAGCATGTCCTCGCGCAGTGGCGCGGTGTACTGCATGCCGGTCAGCCCCGTGCGTTCATCGGTGGTCAGCGCCGCGGTCAGCCCCCACAGCCGGCTGACCGCCGCCGCGATGCCGCTGCTGATGTTCTCGTCGATGGCGCTGCGCGGGTTGCCGAGGGAATCCGGAGGCGGGGGCTGCACGGGCTCGGGCGGCGCCGCGTTGCCCTCGGCGATCACCATGGGCAGTGGACGCGGCACGGCCAGCCCGGCGTGGATCGTGGTGGCCACCGAGGTCAGGATGGCCTGCGCGTCGTCGGCGTCGAGCGACCACACGAGCGGCGGCATCAGGATCTGGGTCCGCGGCTCCTCGGTGGGGGTGAGGCCCCGCCACAGCAGCGCGCCCAGCGCATCCTGGCGGCGGGCCGTCTGCGAGTCGTGACGGACCGGGATCTCCAGCGACGGATCGAGGTAGGACGGCGCCACCGGATCGGTGCCCGCACCGGCCAGGGCCGCACCGACCGCGGGATCGAATCCGGCCGCGACGACCTCGGACCCGTACCGCAGGGGGGTCACATCGGCGGTCTCGGGGGCGCCGGTGGCCGAATCCTGTGCGGCGATCTGGGTGGCCGAGATGGCGACCGTCTGGCCCTGGGCTGCGAGCAGGTCCAGTGCGGGGCGGGTGAGCGGTCCGTCACCCAGGACGCTGGCGCCCCGGATCGAGGTGACGCCCAGGATCTGATCGACGATGTCGCCGGCGCCGTTGGTCGCGATCGCGCTCAACCCCGGATCGCCGACCCGTTGCAGTGCGGTCAGATCGGCCTGCGCGTAGTTGGTCGGTGCCACGCAGAGCCGCGCGGCCAGACCGCGCAAGCGGTTCAACCAGTTGACGGCGGCTTCCTGGCCGGTGCCGGGTCGCGTCGGGGTGGCCGCCCCGGCGTCGGGACCGTCGTTGACGACGTAGCCGCCGGTCATCGCATTGACCGTGACGAGCAGATCCGGGTCGACGGCAAGGCACAAGGTGGCTCGCAGCTGGCCGCCGGAGTCGACAGTCGGGCCGGTGGCGAAGTCGGCTGCCGACAGCAGGGTGTCGAGCCGCCCGCCGGGGGCCAGGGACGCGGCGAGGCTGTCGTCGACCAACCGCACCGGCGTGGTGCCGCCGGGGGCGCCGGGAGCCAGACGTGGCCGGTCGGCCAGCGGCCAGAGCATGGTCATTCGCACCGGGCGCGAGGTGTCCGGCGGTACCACCGAGCTGAGGGTGTCGGCGGCCGACATCGATTCTGGCGCGTTGTCGGCGGCCTGGTCGGGCGGCACCCCGAGGACCGGCAGCAGGAAGCGGGCGTCGTCGAGTTTGGCCGGCGCACCGTAATCCGGTGTCCCGTTGACGTTGATCAGCACGGGGTAGACGCCGGGTTCGCTGATGTGCAGTGACCCGGGGCCTTCGGAACGCAGGGGATAGGACAGTGTGAAGCCCACCGATTGGCCGCGATCCATCTCGGGTGCCACGGTCACGAAGTCGGCTACCGGCTCGAACCGGTCGACATCTCCGGTGAGGTCGGTGCGCAGCTGGCTCGATGAGGTCACCGCGCGCGCGTGCTCCATCCGGATGTCCACGTCGCGCACGGGTCGGTCGCCGACGTTGAGCACGGCCCCGGTCACCGTCAGCACCGATTCACTCGTGGTGGTGACGACGTTGGGGGTGACACGGTCGATGCGGATCTGGAGGAACGGCATCGCTCCCGGTTCACTGGCGCTCGCGCGTGGCAGAAGCACGGGCAGCGCGGCGGTGGACCACACCGAGAACAACAACACCACCGCCACAAGCACCACTGTGTGCGCCAGGAGGGAGAACCCTCGGCGCACCGCCGGAGCGGCGGTCACGGCCCCTGTCCGCATCCGTTCGTGCGCCGGCGGGGCTGGGGTTGGGCAGAGTCGTCGCGGCGGTGGGTGCGGGCGTGCGAGTGGGTCTGGGGACGCCGCCGGGGCGCGCTGCGGGGCAGTGGCGGCAGGGCGCCCGGCCCGTCTGTGTGCAGCTTGTCGATCAGCTCTCCGGCCACCTCGGCGAGCTTGCGCTCGTCGGCGTAGGCCAGCCGGGACGCCAGATCCCGCAGCGGGACCCAGGCGACCTCGGTCACCTCGACGTCGTCGTCGGACAGTTCGCCGCCCTGGAAGCGCAGGAGGTAGTGGTGCACGGTCTTGTGCACCCGGCGGCCCTCGGTGACGAACCAGTAGTCGATGCTGCCGAGCGCGGCCAGTACGTCGCCGCGGATACCGGTCTCTTCGGCGACCTCGCGGATCGCGGTCTGCTCGGCCGTCTCGCCGAGTTCGATGTGCCCTTTGGGCAGGGACCACAGCATCCGGCCACGCCGGTCGACCCGGCCGATCAAGGCCGCCACCTGGGTGTCCTTGGGTCCGTCGATTCCGTCGATGACCAGGCCGCCTGCCGACGTCTCGTGAACGGTGCGCAGCCGTTCCGGTGGTCGACGAGGACGCGACTTGCGTTGCTTGGACTGGTCACGGGGGGTCGGGGCAGAATTTGCGGTGCTGACGGGAGCTTCGCCGGGACCGTCGGTGTGGCGTTCGGCATCGTTGCCCTGATCACCGGCCGGTGGCCCCGCCGCCCTTTGTGCACGACGACGGCCACGACGCCGACTGCGGCGCCGTCGTGGTTTGGCCTGTTCGCCGTCCGACACCCAAGCGATAGTAGCTGCCATGGGGTTGGCCTCCTGCCGCACTCGCCGGTTGTGACCACACCGCGAGCATTAGGCTCATCGAACGTGTCCGACGCTGTTGTTACTGATGCCGAATTGCTGGCCGGCGCGCTGGTCGCGCTGAACCACCGCGCCGAGGTGCTGCGCGCACTCGGTGCGGTGTTCGCCGAGGCGGGCCACGAGCTGTATCTGGTCGGCGGCAGTGTCCGCGATGCGCTGCTGGGCCGGTTGACCGATCACAGTGATCTCGATTTCACCACCGATGCCCGTCCCGAGCAGATGCTGAAGGTCCTGCGTCCGTGGGCCGACGCGCTGTGGGAGACCGGGATCGAGTTCGGCACGATCGGCGTGGGCAAGCGGGTGGGCGGTGTAGAGCACCGGCTCGAGATCACCACGTTCCGGGCTGACAGCTATGACCAGGTGTCAAGGAACCCGACGGTGGAGTTCGGCGACAACCTCGATGACGACCTGGTGCGCCGCGACTTCACGGTGAACGCCATGGCGGTGCGCATCACGGCCGACGGTCCGGCCGAATTCCGCGATCCACTGGGCGGTTTGGCGGCCATTCAGGCCAAGGTGCTCGACACTCCGTCGGCGCCGGAGGTGTCGTTCGGGGATGATCCGCTGCGGATGCTGCGCGCGGCCCGGTTCGTGTCGCAGCTCGGGTTCGGGGTGGCGCCGCGGGTGCTCGAGGCGCTGCTGGAGATGGCTCCGCAGCTGGAGCGCATCACCGTCGAGCGGGTCGCCGCCGAGCTGGACAAGCTGCTGCTCGGTGCCGATCCGGTGGCCGGCGTCGATCTGATGGTGCAGACCGGGCTGGGCGACGTGGTCCTGCCCGAGGTCGGCGAGATGCGGATGGCGATCGACGAACACCATCAGCACAAGGATGTGTACTGGCATTCGCTGACCGTGCTGCGGCAGGCGGTGGATCTCGAGGATCAGGGTCCGGATCTCGTATTACGTTGGGCCGCACTGCTTCACGACATCGGCAAGCCTGCGACCCGCAAGCACGAATCCGACGGCGGGGTGAGCTTTCACCACCACGAGGTGGTCGGCGCCAAGATGACCCGCAAGCGGATGCGTGCGCTCAAGTACTCCAAGCAGATGGTCGACGACGTGTCGCAGCTGGTGTACCTGCATCTGCGGTTCCACGGCTACGCCGACGACAAGGGCACCGGGAAGTGGACCGATTCGGCGGTGCGGCGTTACGTCACCGATGCCGGTCCGCTGCTGAGCCGGCTGCACAAACTGGTCCGCGCCGACTGCACCACCAGGAACAAGCGCCGGGCGGCGCGGTTGCAGGCCAACTACGACGATCTGGAGAACCGGATCGCCGAACTGGCGGCCAAAGAGGATCTGCAGCGGGTCCGGCCGGATCTCGACGGCAACGAGATCATGGAGATCCTCGGCATTCCGGCGGGCCCGCAGGTCGGGGAGGCCTGGAAGTACCTCAAGGAGCTCCGGCTCGACCATGGACCGCTGTCGCGTGAGCAGGCCGTCGAAGAATTGTTGGAATGGTGGAACGCCAGGAGCTGATCGTGCGTCTGATCAGACATGGACTACTGCCTGGGTGAGCCCGACGGGACCGCGACCATCGTCACCGGTGTGCCGGACATGGATGTGGACGGGGACGGCAGCCCCGACGGCCTCGGGCTCGATTTCGACGGGGACGGCCGGATCGACGACGTGATGGCCGATTTCGACGGGGATGGCATCGCCGAGCGAATGGTGCTCGACGCCGATGACGACGGACAGGCCGAGAGCTATTTCTCCGACGACGGGTCGGGTACCTGGGCGGTGAGTGTGGACCGGACCGGGCAGGTGCGCTGGTTCGGTTTGGACGGAGTCGAACACACGGGTGGGCCGGTGATCGATTTCGACGGCGACGGGGCTACCGACGACTGGTTGATCGACGTCGACGGGGATGGCCTGGCGGATCGGGCGTTGGCCGGGAACCTGGCGTACGTCGACACCGACGGCGACGGCCGTTGGGACATGAAGCTGGCGGACACCGACGGCGACGGCCGCGCCGATTCCGTTTCGTAGCACCGCGAGCGTGCGTGTTTGTCGCCCGCCACGCCACGAAATCGCAGCTGTTTGCGCACGCTCGCGCCGTGACGAATGCGGGCTTAGCCGCGCCCGGCGCCCGGAGGCCCGGCGAAGGCCTGCGCGATCGTCAACCACTTGGCGGCGTCGTCGCCGACGGCGGTCACGTCGAGTTGGGCCGGGGCTCGGCGCTGGGTGACCAGCATGCAGAAGTCTTCGGCAGACCCCGTCACGCGCTGCTGTGCGTCGGCCGGCCCCCATTCCCACAGCGAGCCGTCGGGCGCGGTCAGCTCGACCCGGAACGGCTCGGCGGGCGGGGTCAGCCCGTGCACGGTGAACGCGAAATCCCTTGTGCGTACGCCGATGTGGGCGATCGAACGGAGCCGCTCGGTGGCGGGGCGATGGACCCCCAGCGCGTCGGCCACATCCAGACCGTGCGCCCAGGTCTCCATCATGCGGGCGGTGGCCATCGACGTGGCGCTCATCGGCGGGCCGAACCACGGCAGCTTGCGGCCGTCGGCCACGTTCACAAGTTCGGTGTGCAGTTGGGCTCGGGTCGTTCGCCAGTCCGCCAACAGCTGCTCGGGCGGGGTCAGTGCGAGTTCCTCGGCTGCGGCGTCGACGAACCCCGTCGGGTTCTGCATCGCCTCGGCCAGGACGGCGTCGAAGCCGGACTGATCGGTGATCGCGATGACCGACACCCGGTCGGTCCACAACAGGTGGGCGATCTGATGCGCGATGGTCCAGCCCTCGGACGGCGTGGCGGTGGCCCAGCGCTCGGGCGGCAGATCGGCCACCAGGGCGTCGAGTACATCGCTCTCGGCAGACAAGTCGGCCACGATCGGCCCGGCGCTCACCATGGCGGTCAGCCTAGACCGGGGGATGACGCCCGCTTCGGGGATGCCACCGCGGCATGCAGACCGAGCC
The DNA here is from genome assembly GCF_002102345.1 of Mycolicibacterium peregrinum. Classification (GTDB taxonomy): domain Bacteria; phylum Actinomycetota; class Actinomycetes; order Mycobacteriales; family Mycobacteriaceae; genus Mycobacterium; species Mycobacterium peregrinum. Next base: position 52,184 of record NZ_LQPP01000033.1, on the reverse strand, counting down.
CGACCAGATAGGCCACGGCTCCGGCAGCCACCAGGGCAGGCGAGTGCCCGTCGTCCGGTATCACCGCTGCCGCAACTGCGATGGCCGCGACGAACGAGATCCAGAACAGCGCGTCCTGCACGGTGAACACGTGCCCGCGCAGGGCATCGTCGACGTCGATCTGCATCGCCGAATCCGCGCATAGCTTCACCAGCTGCCCGGCGGCGCCGAGCAGCAGGCCGCACGTCAGCATCACCGGCACGTGCAGCCCGATGGCCGCGAGCTGGATCACCACGGCCATGCCGAGAGCGCCGTTGGCCGTCGCATAGCGCCCGAACCGGGCGATCACCGCAGGGGCGGCGATGGTGGCCGCGAACTGGCCGATCCCTCCGGCCGCCATGAACAACACGGCGCTGCCCAGCCCCAGACCGGTCACATCGGGGTTGTCGGTGTGCCGGACGATCACCAGCACCAGAAGTGAATTGATGCCGAAGGCCATGCGGTGGGCGGCGAGTCCGGCCAGGGTTCCTGCGACCGGTCGCACGGCCAGCACGGTGCGGGCGCCGTGCACCCAGCCGGTGGACACCGCATAGGCCACGGAGCCGTGGATGGCGCGTTTGCTCTCGTGCGGGCCCAGCACGTGCGGACCGAAGCGCACCGACAGCCACAGCGCCAGTGCCACCGGCAGCGCGACCATGAACATGACCACCGAGGCACCGGTGTCGTCGGCACCGAACAGCTTGCGCGGCACCAGCATGAAGTCCGCACCGAGGAAGGCCGCCAGCGAGCCGATCGCGGTGGCCACCGAGTTCATCGTGATCACCCGGTCGGCCGGCACGACATCGGGCAGCGAGGCCGACAGACCCGACGAGACAAACCGGGTGAACCCGTTGACGATCAGGGCACAGCACAGGATCGGCACGTCGCCGACACCGAACGACAGCAGCACGCCGACCGCCACGACCACGAGCAGCCGGCCCACGTTGGCACCGATGAGCACCAGCCGGCGGTCCCACCGGTCCAGCAGGGCCCCGGCGAACGGGCCGAGCACCGAGTACGGCAGGAACATCACCGCGAACGCCATCGCGATCTGCCAAGGCTCGGCCTGGCGTTCCGGATTGAACAGGATCGCGCCCGCGAGCCCGGCCTGGAACAGGCCATCGGCGAACTGGCTGACCGCCCGCAACTCCAGCAGGCGGCGGAACTCGGTCATGCCACGCAGGGAGTGCCAGAGGGCACGGGGCGCGCGTACATGAACCACCCGATCAACAGTACAAAGCTGCGCCGAAATCCGACCGCGCCCGGGCTTGTTCGCCACGTCTTGGCAATCGCGGTGCCATGATGTAACCGTGGCGCAGTCAGAAGACCCGGAGGATTTCATCGCGCCTGCGGCGCACCGGGTGCGTCCGGGCACGCTGCTGCTGGCCAACACCGATCTGCTCGAGCCGACCTTCCGGCGCAGCGTGATCTACATCGTCGAGCACAACGCCGGCGGAACCCTCGGCGTGGTGTTGAACCGCCCCAGTGAGACGGCGGTCTACAACGTGCTGCCGCAGTGGGCGAAGCTCACCACCAAACCCAAGACGATGTTCATCGGCGGCCCGGTCAAGCGGGACTCGGCGCTGTGCCTGGCGACGCTGCGGGTCGGCATGCAGGCCGACGGCGTTCCGGGACTGCGGCACGTGCAGGGCCGCGTGGTGATGGTGGATCTGGACGCCGATCCGGACACGCTGGCCCCGGTGATCGAGGGTGTGCGGATATTCGCCGGATACTCCGGCTGGACGATCGGCCAGCTCGACGGCGAGATCGAGCGCGACGATTGGATCGTGCTGTCGGCGCTGCCGTCGGATGTGTTGATCGAGCCCCGGGTCGATCTGTGGGGCCGGGTGTTGCGTCGTCAGCCGTTGCCGATGTCGTTGTTGGCCACGCATCCGATCGACGTGAGCCGCAACTAGCTTCTGGACTACTTACAAGACAGGGTGCAGCTGGCGCACGAGCCGGCGCAGTCCGCTCCCGAGCCGGCGCCCGCCTCCGCCGCCGCGACGGCCTTGGCGCTCTGCCAGCAGCCGGCGGCGACCGTTGCGACGGCCCCGATGATGCACACCATGACGACCATCAGGCCGGTGTGGGGCGCGGCAGCCAACGCGGCGGCACCTCCGGCGGCGAGCATGACCGCGGCGGCCAGTTGGGTCGGGGCCACAGCCCTCAGGACCGAGCGCACGGGATCACCGGTGCGGGGCCTGGTCAACAACCACAGCCCGAGCACACCGACGATGACGGCGGCGCTCAAACACAGCAGCGCGGCGATCAGCATGCGCCACACAATACGAGGCGCCGGTCGGTATTGCGAGGTCGGGGCGGGTTCCGGTGACTCAACCCTGCAGGCCCAGGAGCTGGGGCAAACCCGGCTGTGGCGCCGGAGCGGCCGGTGCGGGAGTAGCTGGCGGAGCGGGAGCGGCCGGGGCGGGCGCGCTCACCTTGAACCCGGACACGATTGCGTCGGCGGCGTCGGCAGCCGCGGAAACACCCTGGTTGGCAGCCGAGGAGTTCACCGACAACGACACCAGGTAACGGTCGGGGCCCGCGGTGGCCAGGATGTGCCTGCGTGACGTGTTGAGCACCTGGCTGCCCGACAGGTAGCTACCTTCGATAAATGCCGACGGGAAGCCGTTGAAGTCACCCATGGCCATGTCGGTGGGGCGCCAGTTCTGCAGCTGCTGGGTATCGACGAATCCGTGGCTGGCCGCTTCGACCGGGTCGAAATTGCCGACAAGCTTGTAGACCACGACCTGCGCGTTGGGGGTGTAGAGGTCGGTGCTGGCGCGGTCGGCGATCACCGCGAAGGCGTCGGGAACGTTGGGGTCGGGCACCTTGGTCCAGCCCGACGGCAGCGGCAGGACGATGCTGAGCGCCTTGAAGTCGTGGCTGACCTGAGGCTCCATCTTCACGCCCTTGCTCTTGAAGAATTCGGCAAAGGTGCCAGAGGAGGCCGGGGTGATGGTCTGGGCCGGTGGGACAGGCGCTGCGACCGCCGGCGCGGCATTGGCTGCCGCACCCGGGACGCCGGGCGCTGCTGCAGGTACTGCGGCGGGGGCGGCCGGGGCCGCAGGAGCGGCGGGGGCTGCGGCAGGGGCGACCGTGACGGTCTGGGTCACTGTCACCGGGCCGGGAACGCTGGGAACCGGAAGGAGGGGTTCGGCAGAGGCGGTCTGACCGGTGAAACCGACAACCCCGGCCACGCCGATGGCCGTGCCCGCTGCCAGTACCCGCCACCGGCGGGTCAACTCGATCATCGCTTGATTCCTCCCGCAAACCGTGTCCCACCTGGGACCTCTCCACTGAGCGCCGAGACTATCCAGGGATGACTGCCCGCCACCAGCAACTCAATCGACCTGGAATCAACCCCTGACAGAGCCGCGACGAAACCGATACCAACCTGTGGCCTGCGTCATCGAAAGACGGGCGGTGAGCTGCTCAAACCGTGGCCTTATACCCTGAACGGCGTGATCGAACCCGCCGCCGCCGCCCAGTCAGGGCAGTCAGAGGACACCCCGCAGCACCGCTACACCGCGGAGCTGGCGGGTCAGATCGAGCAGTCCTGGCAGCACACCTGGGCCGAGCTCGGGACCTTCAATGTGGCCAATCCGGTGGGCTCGCTGGCGCCGGCGGACGGCTCGCCGGTGCCCGCCGACAAGATGTTCGTCCAGGACATGTTCCCGTACCCGTCCGGTGACGGCCTGCACGTCGGGCACCCGTTGGGTTACATCGCCACCGACGTCTACGCCCGGTACTACCGGATGACCGGGCACAACGTGCTCCATGCACTGGGCTTCGACGCGTTCGGTCTGCCTGCCGAGCAGTACGCCGTGCAGACCGGGACCCACCCGCGCACCCGCACCGACGCCAACATCGTCAACTTCCGCCGCCAGTTGGGCCGGCTGGGTCTTGGCCACGATTCGCGCCGCAGCTTCGCAACCACCGACGTCGACTTCTACAAGTGGACGCAGTGGATCTTCCTGCAGATTTACAACGCCTGGTTCGACACGGCGGCCGCGAAGGCTCGGCCCATCACCGAGCTGGTGGCCGAATTCGAGTCCGGGTCGCGAACTCTCGACGACGGCCGGGTCTGGGCGGAGCTGTCGGCAGCCGAGCGCGCTGATGTGGTGGACGAGTTCCGGCTGGTGTACCACGCCGATTCGATGGTGAACTGGTGCCCGGGCCTGGGCACGGTACTGGCCAACGAGGAAGTCACCGCCGACGGCCGTAGCGATCGCGGTAATTTCCCGGTGTTCCGGAAGCGCTTGCGGCAGTGGATGATGCGCATCACCGCCTATTCGGACCGGTTGCTCGACGACCTGGAGCTGCTGGACTGGCCGGACAAGGTCAAGGCCATGCAGCGCAACTGGATCGGCCGCTCCACCGGAGCTTCGGTGGAGTTCGGCACCGTGGCAGGCGATGTCGAGGTCTTCACCACTCGCCCGGACACCCTGTTCGGCGCGACCTATCTGGTGCTGGCTCCCGAGCACGATCTGGTGGATGGGCTGACCGCCGACGCCTGGCCCGAGGGCACCGATTCGCGGTGGACCTTCGGCGCGGCGACGCCCGCGGAGGCCGTCGCCGCCTACCGCGCCGGGATCGCGGCCAAGTCGGATCTGGAGCGCCAGGAGAACAAGACCAAGACCGGCGTGTTCCTGGGTGCGTACGCCACCAATCCGGTGAACGGGCAACGGGTTCCGGTGTTCATCGCCGATTATGTGCTGGCCGGATACGGCACCGGCGCCATCATGGCGGTGCCCGGCGGCGACCAGCGTGACTGGGACTTCGCCACCGAGTTCGGCCTGCCCATCATCGAGGTGGTCTCCGGCGGTGACATCACCGAGGCGGCCTACAACGGCGACGGCACCATGGTCAACTCCGACTATCTCGACGGGCTGTCGGTGGCCGAGGCCAAGCAGGCCGTCATCGAGCACCTGGAGGCCGACGGTCGCGGCCGGGCCCGTATCGAGTACAAGCTGCGGGACTGGCTGTTCGCCAGGCAGCGGTACTGGGGTGAGCCGTTCCCGATCGTGTACGACGCCGACGGCCGCGCCCATCCGCTGCCGGAATCGGCTCTGCCGGTGGAACTTCCGGACATCCCGGACTATGCCCCGGTCTCGTTCGACCCCGACGACGCCGACAGTGAACCGTCGCCGCCGCTGGGCAAGGCCACCGAGTGGGTACACGTCGAGTTGGATCTCGGCGACGGGCTGCAGACCTACACCCGCGACACCAACGTGATGCCGCAGTGGGCGGGCAGCTCCTGGTACGAGCTGCGCTACACCGACCCGCAGAACTCGGAAAAGCTGTGCGCCAAGGAGAACGAGGCCTACTGGATGGGCCCGCGTCCGGCCGAGCATGGTCCGAACGATCCGGGCGGTGTGGACCTGTACGTCGGCGGCGTCGAGCATGCGGTGTTACACCTGCTGTACTCGCGGTTCTGGCACAAGGTGCTGTTCGACCTCGGCTTCGTCAGTTCGAAGGAGCCTTATCGCCGCCTGGTGAACCAGGGCTACATCCAGGCCTTCGCCTATACCGATGCCAGGGGCAGCTATGTGCCTGCGGCCGAAGTCGTTGAGCGCGAAGGGAAGTTCTTCTGGCCGGGCCCGGACGGTGAGGTCCAGGTCAATCAGGAGTTCGGCAAGATCGGCAAGAGCCTGAAGAACTCGGTCTCACCCGACGAGATCTGCGACGAGTACGGCGCGGACACGCTTCGGGTCTACGAGATGTCGATGGGCCCGCTGGAGGCGTCGCGGCCGTGGGCGACCAAGGACGTCGTCGGCGCGCACCGCTTCCTGCAGCGGGTGTGGCGTGTGGTGGTCTCCGAAGAAACCGGAGAGATCGACGTCAACGAGCACGAGGCACTCGACACCGACACGCTCAAGATCCTGCACCGCACCATCGCCGGCGTGACCGAAGACTATGCGGCGCTGCGCAACAACACGGCCGCGGCCAAGCTGATCGAGTACACCAACCACCTCACCAAGGAGGGCGTCTCGGCTCGCGCCGCGATCGAACCGCTGGTGCTCATGGTGGCCCCGCTGGCGCCGCACCTGGCCGAGGAGTTGTGGAAGCGGTTGGGCCACGACACCTCACTGGCGCATGGTCCGTTTCCGGTGGCCGATCCGCAGTACCTGGTGGACGACACCATCGAGTTCCCGGTTCAGGTCAACGGCAAGGTCCGCGGCAAGATCACGGTCGCTGCCGATGCCGAAGCCTCGGCCATCCAGGCGGCGGCGCTGGCCGACGAGAAGGTGCAGGCGTTCCTGGACGGCGCCACACCCAAGAAGGTGATCGTGGTGCCGGGCCGGCTGGTCAACCTCGTCGTCTAGTGCGATTTCGGTGCGTCTGGTAACGCTGACCGTTACCGGACGCACCCGAATCACCCGGGGCGCACCACGATTTCGTGGACGCGGCCGTCGGGCGGGGTGGTGACGGCGGTCGCCACCAGTCCGGCCACGGTCTCGGGTTTGAGGAACTTCGTGGCGTCGTACTCACCGACGCCATCGCTTTCGTAGGCCACCAGATCGCGCTGCATCTCGGTGTCGGTGCGCCCGGGGAAGATCGAGGTGACCCGCAGTGACGGTTCGTCCGCGCGCAGTGAGTCGGCGAATGCCCGCAGCGCGAACTTGCTCGCCGAATACGACGCCATACCGGGCGAAACCTTTTGTCCGGCACCGGAGTTGATGAACACCACGTGCCCGCCGGCAGCGCGCAGGGCGGGCAGCAGCGCCAGGGTGAGGGCGACTGCACCGGTGACGTTCACCTCGAACGACGCCCGCCACTGCTCGGCGATCGACTCGGAAACCCGGCCGGGGTAGAGGACGCCGGCGTTGTGAACCAGTACATCGAGTTCGGCGAGCACCTCGGTGGCCGATTCGATCGAGTCCGCGTCGGTCAGGTCCAGGGGCCAGGTCGGCGCGCCGAGCTGTTCGGCGAGCGCGTCGAGGCGGCGCGACGGGCGACCGGCCAGCAGCAGTGTGTGGGTGGGAGCAAGGGCGGCGGCGATGGCCGAGCCGATGCCGCCAGAGGCTCCGGTGATCAATGCAGTCGGCACGACTGCAACGTTACTGTGATGCCGAATGCGACGGGGCCGACCTGCGGACCGGGGCGCGGCGTCGCATCATGGTAGGGATGCCACCGGATCCCAGCTTCGCTCCCACCCAGCTCGCCGCGCGCGCCGCCTACCTGCTGCGCGGCAACGACCTGGGTGTGATGACCACTGCCGCACCGTTGCTGTATCCGCACATGTGGAGCTGGGATGCGGCGTTCGTGGCGATCGGCCTGGCCCCGCTGAGTGTGGAGCGGGCCGTGGTGGAGCTCGACACCCTGCTCTCGGCGCAGTGGCGCAACGGGATGATTCCCCACATCGTGTTCGCCAACGGCGTCGACGGCTACTTTCCGGGTCCGGCCCGGTGGGCCACCTCGGCGCTGGCCGCCAACGCGCCGCGGGTCCGGCACACCTCGGGCATCACACAGCCGCCCGTCCATGCGATCGCCGTGCAGCGCATCCTCGACCACGCCCGCAGCCGGGGCCGGTCCACGCGGGCGGTGGCGGAGACCTTCCTCGACCGGCGGTGGGCCGATCTGGTGCGGTGGCACCGCTGGCTGGCCGAGTCACGGGATCAGGACGGCCACGGCCGCATCACGCTGTACCACGGGTGGGAGTCCGGCATGGACAACTCGCCGCGCTGGGACAGCGCCTACGCCAACGTGGTTCCCGGCACCGTGCCGGAGTACCAGCGTGAGGACAACGCGATCATCACCGACGCCACCCAGCGACCGAGCGACCTCGAGTACGACCGGTACCTGTGGCTGCTCGAGGAGATGAAATCCGTTCGCTACGACGATGATCTGCTTCCGAAGGTGATGAGCTTCGCGGTCGAGGACGTGTTCGTCTCGGCGATCTTCTCGGTCGCCTGCCAGGTGCTCGCCGAGATCGGGGAGGACTACAAACGCCCGAACGCCGATGTCCGCGATCTCTACTCGTGGGCCGAACGTTTCCGGGTCGGCGTCGTCGAGACCGCCGACGAACGAAGCGGTGCGGCAAGGGATTACGACGTCCGGGCGAAGAGATGGGTGGCGACCGAGACCGTGGCGCAGTTCGCCCCGCTGCTGTGTGGCGGGCTGCCGCACGACCGCGAACGCGCCCTGTTGCGACTGCTGGAAGGCCCGCGGTTCTGCGGGCATCCGGATCTGAAGTACGCGCTCATCCCGTCGACGTCGCCGGTGTCGCGGGATTTCCGGTCGCGCGAGTACTGGCGCGGCCCGGTGTGGCCGGTGATGACGTGGCTGTTCTCGTGGTGCTTCGCGCGGCGCGGTTGGGCCGAGCGGGCCACGACGCTGCGCCGGGAAGGGTTGCGTCAGGCCAGCGACGGGACTTTCGCCGAGTACTACGAGCCGTTCACCGGGGAACCGCTGGGCAGCATGCAGCAGTCGTGGACCGCGGCTGCGGTGCTGGACTGGCTGGGCTAGCCCGGTTACTCGGACTTGGCGTGGGCGGCGGCGGCCTGGTCGTTCTGGCCGGCCAACCGCTCGAGCGGGGCCAGTGCGGTAGCCAGCGTGGCGAGATCGTCGGAGCTCAGGTTGGCCAACCGGGCGGCCAGATCGGCTCGCCGGGCGGCCAGCGATTCGCGGTGCTGCACGAGGCCGCGAGGGGTGACCTCGACGAGGACGGCGCGCAGGTCGGAGGGGTCGCGGGAGCGCTTGACCAACCCGAGCTTCTCGAGCCGGCGGATCGCCACGGTCGTGGTGGGGGTGCGCACGCGCTCACGGGCAGCCAGTTCGGTCATCCGGATCGGGCCCTGGTCGAGCAGGGTGAGCAGGATCGAGAGCTGGGCAAGCGTGAGCTCCCCGGCGGTGCCCTTGTTGGTGTCGCCGCGGCGCAGCACAGAGAAAACCTTGGAGAGTACGCGTTGCAGCTCTCCGGCCAGCTCAGTGACCTGCGGTTCGGGCTCTCCCATAATTCGCTAGTCTAACCTGTCTGACGCTGCCAGGTTGTCAGCTTGTTCCGTTTGATGAAGGGGTTTCACGGCAAACTCACAGCACCTGGGACAGGAAGCGGCGCAGCCGATCTGTCTCGGCCGCTTCGAAGATCTGGTCGGGGGTACCCGACTCGACCACCTTTCCGTGATCCATGAACACCACCGAGTCGGCGGTGGAACGGGCGAAGCCCATCTCATGGGTGACCGCCAGGATGGTCATTCCTTCGGCGGCCAGCTCGGCGATCAACTCCAGAATCCCCTTGACCAGCTCCGGGTCCAGCGCAGAGGTGGCCTCGTCGAAGAACATCACCTGCGGAGCCATGGCGAGCGCGCGTGCGATGGCGACACGTTGCTGCTGGCCGCCCGACAGGGTGGCCGGACGCACATCGGCCTTGTGCCGCAGGCCAACCCGATCCAGCTGCTCCAACCCCACGGTGCGGGCATGTTCGGGGCTGAGCCGCTTGAGCTTTCGCGGGCCGAGGGTGACGTTGTCGAGAACGGTCTTGTGCGGGAACAGGTTGAACTGCTGGAAGACCATGCCGATGCGCTGGCGCAATTGATCGGGGTTGTCGGTCAGCACCGAGCGTCCGTCGAGCAGGATGTCACCGCGGTCGGGTTCGTACAGGCGGTTGAGGGTGCGCAGCAGCGTCGATTTTCCGGATCCGGACGGGCCGATGATGGCTGTCGTCGTGCCGGCCGGCACGTCCAGGTCCACCCCGCGTAGCACCGCGTTCGGTCCGAACGACAGGTGAATGTCGTTGGCGGCCAGCGCGACCGGCTGTGGTGCCGACATCAGATCATCTCCTGGGTGGTCGCCGGGGGGAGTGGATCTTCCTCGGCGTGGGGCCGGCCTCTGCGCAGGCGGTTGTCGACGAAGTTCACCAGATGGGTCAGCGGGATCGTCAACAGCAGGTAGAAGAGCCCGGCCGCGACCAGCGGTGACAGATTGCCGGTCTGCGCGTTGAGATCTCGGACCACCTGGAACAGTTCGCGCTGGCTGGCGACCAGGCCGAGGAAGTACACCAGCGACGAGGCCTTCAGGAGCGAGATGAACTGGTTCATCAATGCCGGCAGCACCCGCCGGATGCCCTGTGGAACGACGACCAGTCGCATCGACGAGGCGTAGCTGAAGCCCAGCGCGCGTGAGGCTTCCAGCTGTCCGGGCTCCACGCTCTGGATGCCCGAGCGGAAGATCTCCCCGACGTAGGCCGCTGCCATGAGGCCGAGCGCCGCGATGCCCAGCGGGTAGGGGCTGTTGCCGGTGAGTGATCCGACCACCGGGCCGATGCCCAACCCGATCAACAGGATGATCACCACTTCGGGCAGGCCGCGGAAGATGTCGGTGTACACCCGGGCGGGCCAGCGCAGCCAGCGCGACCGCGAGATGCCCGCCACCGCCAGGACCATGCCGAGTACGAGTCCGATGATGCTGGCGCACACGGTCAGGATGAGCGTGTTGGGCAGGCCGGTACGCAGCAGGTCGGGGATCGCCTGCTTGTATAGATCCCAGTCCAGGAACGAGTCCGCCAGCTGTGCGAGTGTCGATTTGGGTGCTGCCGGACCCCCGGCAGCGGGTTTCTCGTTGGCGGCGGCGATCGCGGCGAAATCGGGGAGCTTGGGTTCGGGGGCGGCCTTGGAGCCCGGTTTCCAGCCGGGCGGCAGAGCCCGTGGCACCCAGTCGGAGTACAGCTCGGCCCAGGTCCCGTCGGCGATGACGGCGTCGAGTCCGGAGTTCAGCGCGTCGATCAGCGGCTGGTTCTCCTTGGCCACCGCCCACGCCACGAAATTGTCCAGACTGAAGGTGTTTTCGATGATCTGTGCCGGGTCGCCGGGCTGTACGGTGCCCGAGGCCTGTTGTGACGGTGCGACCCAGGCGTCGATCTGGCGGGTCTTGAGGCTGGCGTAGACGGTGTTGTAGTCGGGGAACTTCACCGGCTGCAGGTGCAGGGTGTCGATGACGTAGGCCTCTTGCACGGTGCCCTGGACCACGCCGATGCGCTGCCCGGCGGCGAGCTGGCCGAACCCCTTGATCGGTGAGCCCGACGGCACGACGAGCGAGAAGTAGCCGAAGTCATAGCCGTTGGTGAAGCCGACGGTGCGCCGCCGGGCATCGGTGGTGGTGATCGAGCTGGACGCCACGTCGAAGCGGCGGGAGGCGGTCTGGGCCAGCAGGCCGGAGAAGTCGGTGCCGACGAAGTTGACCCGAAGGCCGAGCTTGCCTGCGATGGCGCGCAGCAGCTCGTTGTCGAAACCGGTGAACTGTCCGGCCGAGTTGATGCAGATGCTGGGCGGCGCGTCCGACAGCGTGCCGACGGTGAGGACGCCGGGCGTGCCAAGGCCGAGGTTCTCGGGCCGGACCGTGTCCAGGGGTATGGCGGTGGCGGTCGTGTACTTGTCGGCGCCGGGTCCGGTGGCGGCGGCGGCAAGGTTGGTGGGCAGTGCGCTCGCGCTGTCGACACCGGGTGGGGCGCATTGGTCCACGTCTGCCCCGGCCGGCGCTGCACACACCAGCCCGAAGAGCATCAGGACCGTGGTCAGCAGCGCGGCCGATCGTCTGGCGTCCATCTGTTGCAACCTAGTGGGCGGGCGCCACGTGATGAGTGATTCCGCTCAAGGGGACCGCAAGTCGCCGAACACTCCGCGCCGGGTCAGTTCGCCGATCATGATCTGCGCCATCCGGTCGGCGCGGTCGGTGCAGGCCTTGCGGGCTCTCTCGGGATCGCGGGCCTGGATCGCCGCCATCTCCTCCTCGTAGCCTTCGAGAAAATCGGCCTTCGCCTTCGGGTAGCTGATCCAGAACTCTGCGGGCGCGAAGCTCTTACCGGCACGGATGGTGGCGTGCAAACGTGGTCCGGCGTACTCGTCGTTGATCGAGTCGCGGAACACCCAGCAGGCCTCCTGGAAGCTCTTGGTGTCCTTTGCTGAACGCATCATCCGCAACGTGTCATCGAGATGCGCGACGATGCGCGGAGTCGGGTTGGTGGCGCAGCGGGCGGAGGCGATGCCGTTGAGAACTCCGTACAACTCGTGGTGCTCGGCCACAGTGGCCTCGTCGAAGCGGGAGACGAATGCGCCGCGATGATATCGCGTCGAGAGAATTCCGTCGTGCTCGAGCTGAACCACTGCTTCCTGGATCGGAACGCGGCTGAGCCCGAGGTCACGGACGATCTCGTTGCGGTCGATGCGGTCGCCGGAGCGCAGCTTGCCCGTCATCACCAAATTGATGATGTGCGTGACAACCTGGTCCTTCTCCTTGACCCCGTAATTCTTCGGCACCCTGGTTTATCTCCCCCTATGGCGATTATGTTTCGCCAGTTTCTCACGCGCCCGCCAGTTCGGAGACCTGAGTCGGTTCAGCTCAGTCGCTAAACTTTGCGCGCTCGGTCGTCGCGCCAGCGGCACAGGGCCTCGGCGCCCGTCAGGTCGTAGTCCGGACCGTTGACCCCAACGGTCAGGATGCTGACCCCCAGATCGGCCAGTGCGTCGGCCTCGGCGAGCATCGCGTCGATTCCGCCGGTCTCCTGCACCCCCGCCGAGCGCTGCACGGTCGCCGGGTCGCGGCCGGTGATGCCGCAATGTTCGGCGAGAACCTCTGCCTTGCCCGGGTAGGTATTGCGGTCGACGAATGCGTGCCAGATGTCGGCGTGCTCGGCCACCAGACGCAAGGTCTTGCGTTCCCCCTGACCGCCGATCAAGATCGGGATCTCACGGGTGGGCGCCGGGTTGAGCTTGGCCAGCCGGGACTCGATCCGCGGCAGAGCTACGGCCAGATCGTCCAGGCGACTGCCTGCGGTGCCGAACTCATACCCGTACTCGTCGTAATCCTTTTGTTTCCAACCACTTCCGATGCCGAGGATGAGCCGTCCGTCGGAGATGTGGTCGACGGTGCGGGCCATGTCTGCCAACAGTTCCGGATTGCGGTAGGAGTTGCAGCTGACCAGTGCGCCGATCTCGATGCGTGAGGTCTGCTCGGCCCAGGCGCCGAGCATCGTCCAGCATTCGTAGTGCGCGCCTTCGGGGTCGCCGTAGAGCGGGAAGAAGTGATCCCAGTTGAACGCGATGTCGACGCCGATGTCCTCGCAGCGGCGCACCGCGTCGCGGATGTGGCTGTAGGTGGGGGAGTGCTGCGGCTGCAGTTGCACGCCGATACGGATGGGATGGCTCACATTGGTGAGCGTACCCACGAGGACTGCTCTTGAACCCCGCTCAGCGCTCCCCGGTGTCCGGCGCGGGGCGCCGGATCAGCCCAGCAGGCCGCGCAGGATTTCGACCAGTTTGGCCGGCTGATCGCCCTGCACCGAGTGGCCCGAGTCGGCGACCACGTGGGTGCGCTGGAAACCTGGTGCGCTATTTGCGAACTGCTCGGCGTCGTCGTCGTTGACGAAATAGGAGTTGGCGCCACGGATCAGGGTGGTCGGCATGGTGATCGCCGGGACGTCGTCCCACAGACCGTCAAACCCGTCGCCCTTGCGGAACGTGTCGTAGCGCCAGGTCCAGTTGCCGTCCTCGAGCTGCTTGGAGTTGTGGAACACGCCGCGCCGCAACGAGTTCCGGTCCCGGTGTGGGGCGGCGGCAACGGTCACGTCGAGCATGGCCTGAAATGTCGGGAACGTGCGGTTCTCCTGGACGAGGGCGACGGTGCCCATCTGTGCCTTGGTCATCTCGTTGTGCCGCTCCGGCGCTGACGGCGTGACGTCGACCAGTGCGAGTTCCGGCACCAGCCGAGGCTCGGTCGCCGCGATCCGCAGCGCGGTCAGTCCGCCCAGCGACATTCCGACGACCAGGCGTGGTGTGGGTGCGTACTTCTCGAGCACCGGAATCAGGCTGGCCGCATTGAGTTTCGGGCCGTAATCCCCATCCTCGCGCCAGGCCGAGCGGCCGTGGCCGGGCAGATCGACGGCCAGGGCGGGCTCACCGAGTCCGAGGATCACGGTGTCCCAGGTGTGTGCGTTCTGGCCGCCGCCGTGCAGGAACACGATCCGCGGGGCGGCAGTACCGAACTTCAGCGCGCTGATCGGTCCCTGCTCGATGCGCTCGACGGGTGGTATCGCGGTTGCGCCGATCTGTTCGGCGTTCTCGTGCAGGAGGCCGAACTCGTCGAGGTCGGTCAATGCGTCGTCGCTCACCACGCCGCCGACCTTACTTCCAAAACGACTCTGCGCCCAGGGCGTAGATGTGCGAGAAGCACACGCCCTGAGCGCAGAGTGAAGACGAAGGAACTAGCCGTTGATGAAGGTCTCCAGCTCGATGCGCGCGACGTCGTCGGCGATCTGCTTCGGCGGGCTCTTCATCAGGTAGGCCGAGGCGGCCTCGATGGGGCCACCGATGCCGCGGTCCTTGGCGATCTTGGCGGCGCGCACCGCGTCGATGATCACACCGGCCGAGTTCGGCGAGTCCCACACCTCGAGCTTGTACTCCAGGTTCAGCGGCACGTCACCGAAGGCGCGGCCTTCCAGGCGCACGTAGGCCCACTTGCGGTCGTCGAGCCACGCGACGTGGTCGGACGGGCCGATGTGGACGTTCTTGTCCTCGACCTTGCCGGCCAGCGAGCCGGTCAGGTTGGAGGTGACGGCCTGGGTCTTGGAGACCTTCTTGGACTCGAGCCGCGAGCGCTCCAGCATGTTCAGGAAGTCCATGTTGCCGCCGACGTTGAGCTGGTAGGTGCGGTCCAGGGTGACGCCGCGGTCCTCGAACAGCTTGGCCATGACGCGGTGGGTGATGGTCGCGCCGACCTGGCTCTTGATGTCGTCGCCGACGATCGGGACACCGGCGTCCTCGAACTTCTTCGCCCACACCGGGTCGGAGGCGATGAACACCGGCAGCGCGTTGACGAAGGCCACGCCGGCGTCGATGGCGCACTGGGCGTAGAACTTGTCGGCCTCTTCGGAGCCCACCGGAAGGTAGGAGACCAGGACGTCGACCTTGGCGTCCTTGAGCGCCTTGACCACGTCGACCGGCTCGAAGTCGGAGATCTCGATGGTGTCGGCGTAGTACTTGCCGATGCCGTCGAGCGTCGGGCCGCGCTGCACCGTCACGTTGGTCGGCGGCACGTCGGCGATCTTGATGGTGTTGTTCTCGGAGGCGAAGATGGCCTCGGAAAGGTCGAAGCCGACCTTCTTGGCGTCCACGTCGAACGCGGCCACGAACTTCACGTCGCGCACGTGGTACGGGCCGAACTTCACGTGCATCAGGCCCGGCACAGTCGTGTTCTCATCGGCGTTGTGGTAGTACTGCACGCCCTGGACCAGGGACGATGCGCAGTTACCGACGCCGACGATGGCGACCCGGATTTCTCCTGCGTGCTCAGACATGGACGATCTCCTTACTCGTTCTGTGTGCTCGGCCTGGGGCCTTGTGCGGGTCTGTGCTCATATGTTTTCCGAGCGCCCCTGGGCCGTACGTTCGGCCGCGATCAACTCGTTGAGCCATTTGACTTCTCGTTCGCTGGACTCCAGGCCCAGTTGGTGCAGCTGACGGGTGTAGCGGTCGAATGAACTGCTGGCCCGCGCCACGGCTTCACGCAGACCTTCCCGACGTTCCTCCACCTGACGACGACGGCCCTCAAGGATTCGCATCCTGGCCTCGGCCGGGGTGCGGTTGAAGAAGGCCAGGTGGACACCGAACCCGTCGTCGGAGAAGTTCTGTGGCCCCGTATCGGCGACCAACTCGGTGAACCGCTGCTTGCCGGCATCGGTCAGCTGATACACCCGCCGAGCGCGACGCACCTTGGTCGGTCCCAAGGGTGCGGCGTCCTCGACGATCAGGCCGTCGGCCTGCATGCGCCGTAATGCCGGGTAGAGCGACCCATACGAGAACGCCCTGAACGCCCCCAACAGACCCGTCAATCGCTTGCGCAGCTCGTAGCCGTGCATGGGTGATTCGAGCAAAAGGCCCAGGACTGCGAGCTCCAGCATCGAAAACACCCCTTTCGACAGATCAGATGGAATTGATCGCTACGACGGATCAACACCTCGCCAAACTGTATCGCGCCGATATATTTGGTGCCAAGTGAATGCCCTCGATCGACCTGGATCAGCGGTCGATTGTCACGCTGGAGTGGCCCTCGGGCTCGAGCGTCACGCCAGCGTGACGGTCGAGACCCCAGCGTGACGGCCGAGGCAAGTGGGGTGGCTTGGGCTCACCCGTTGTTGCGGTACATCCCCTTGACGGTGCCGTCGGGATAGAGGTCGATGTTCCCGCCGCCGAAATCGCTGCTGACGATGACCGCGATGTTGATCGCCTCGGGTGTCGAGGGATCCTCGGACGGCGTGATGCGCAGCCACGTGCTCTTCACGTCGGCACGTTTGGTGTTGAGCGTGTCGGGCGCGCCCCGCATGATGCCGAGCACCCGCTCGTAATCGAATGCCCCGAGGTCGACGAGGCGATCTTCTTTGTCGACGGTGCGCGGATCCGAGCTCGGGTCACCCCAGCCGCCGGTGTACCGGTAGTAGACCTTTTTACGACTGTCCTGCGGGTCGGGTCGGTACAGCAGTGCCGAGTCCGGATCGATGTGCAGTTCGAAGCCCGTGGTGTTGCCGAACTTCTGACGCATCTGCTCGAACAGCCCTTTGACCCCGTTGAGCGATTGCAGCTGCGTCGGCGGGGTCAGCACCACCGGGTCGATGCCGTCCGGCACCGCCCCCGGGTCGGGGTTGAAACTCAACGGTGACGGGGTGTTTCCGTACAGACCCCAGCCGATGCCGATGCCGAGCACGACGAGTACGGCGGCCGAGGCCACCCGCAACCCCCACCCGGAACCGGCGGGTTTGCGAATGCGGGGCAGACGGGGCTCGGTCAGGGTCGGCATCTTCACCGGCGCGTTGGAGTTCTGCAGATCGTCGACCAGACGGGCCAGGTCTCCGAGGGTCGTGGCGTTGGTGGCCGCCGACACCCGCTGACGGTGTTCTTCCATGGACAACTGGCCTTCGCCGAGCGCATTGTCGAGCACCTTGCAGGTGTCGTTGCGATCGCTGTCTTTGGCGCGGGTGGTCGAGGTCTGCCGAGTTGCCACGGAACATGATCGTAGGAGGTGTGACGCGGTCGCGCCTCGGTGTCCAGGGGGTCGACGTACTCTGGTCATCGTGCGATTGCAGAGACAGGTGGTGGATTACGCGCTTCGGCGGCGGTCCCTGCTGGCTGAGGTCTATTCGGGGCGCACCGGCGTCTCGGAGGTCTGTGATGCCAATCCGTATCTGCTGCGCGCGGCAAAGTTTCACGGCAAGCAAAGTTCGGTGATGTGTCCGATCTGCCGTAAAGAGCAGCTCACGCTGGTGTCGTGGGTATTCGGTGATCATCTGGGCCCGGTGTCGGGCTCAGCGCGCACCGCGGAGGAGCTGGTGATGTTGGCAACTCGTTACGACGAGTTCGCAGTCCATGTGGTTGAGGTATGCCGCACCTGCAGTTGGAATCATCTGGTCAAGTCATACGTCCTGGGCGCGCCTCGGCCGCCGAAGGCACGTGGCACTCGAGGCACGCGCAAGTCGGCGCGTACGGCCAGTGAATAGCGAAGGGCGCCATAGCCGGTCAGCCAACGACATCCGTAGTGCGGCTGACCGCCTCGGCGCGCGCGAAAACCGGCCGCCGGCCCAGAAGCCCCCGGTGCGGGAGAACCCGCCCGCGCGGGAGAAGCCGCCGATGCTGGAAAAGCCGCCGATGCGGGAGAACCGCCCGCCGGCTCGTGAGAATGCGCCCACGGGACGGCCGAACGGTCCCACGGGGCGTCCCGGTCGTCCGGCGGTACCGCCCGATGATCGGCTCACCACGGTGCTGCCGCCGGTGCGCGACGGTGGGCCTGCCCCGCTCGACGTCGTCAGGGCGGCGATGGACGGCACTCCGCCACCGAAACCGCCGCCACCCAAGTCTCCGCCTCCGCCGCCGGGAGGTGGCCGAGGGAACGGGCCTTCGGGTCCGTCAGGTCCGTCGGGGTCGGGGCCCAAGACGACCCGGCAGTTCCACATCAACTGGAAGCTGGTCCGACGGCTGTCGATAGCCGCGGTGGTGGCGATGATCCTGCTTCCGCTGGTGACCTTCGGAATGGCGTACATGATCGTCGACGTCCCGCAGCCCGGTGACATCCGCACCAACCAGGTGTCGACGATCCTGGCCAGCGACGGCAGCGAGATCGCGAAGATCGTGCCTCCCGAAGGCAACCGCGTCGACGTCGGAATCGACAAGATCCCGGAGCACGTCCGCAACGCGGTAATGGCCGCCGAGGACCGCGACTTCTACACCAATCCGGGCTTCTCGTTCACCGCGCTGTTGCGCGCGATCAAGAACAACCTGGTCGGCGGCGATCTGCAGGGCGGGTCGACCATCACCCAGCAGTACGTCAAGAACGCGCTCGTCGGTGACGAGCGCTCCGGCATCGGCGGTCTGATCCGTAAGGCCAAGGAGCTGGTCATCTCGACCAAGATGGCCAGCGAATGGTCCAAAGACGCTGTGATGCAGGCATATCTGAACATGATCTATTTCGGTCGCGGCTCGTACGGAATCGCGGCGGCGGCCAAGGCGTACTTCGACAAGCCGGTGGAGCAGCTCACCGTCGCCGAGGGCGCACTGATGGCCGCGCTGATCCAGCGCCCCTCGACGCTGGACCCTGCCGTGGACCCGGAGGGCGCCGCCGAGCGGTGGAACTGGGTGCTGGACGGCATGGTCGACATGGGCGCGTTGTCGGCCCAGGAACGCGCCGGTCAGGTGTTCCCGCCGACGGTGCCGCCGGACCAGGCGCGCCAGGCGAACCAGACCACGGGTCCCAACGGACTGATCGAGCGTCAGGTCACCAAGGAACTGCTGGATCTGTTCGACATCAGCGAGCAGGCGCTGAACACCGAGGGTCTGCAGGTCACCACGACGATCGATCCGCAGGCCCAGCAGGCCGCCGAGAACGCGGTAACCAAATACATGGACGGGCAAGACTCCGACATGCGGACCGCGGTGGTGTCCATCGATCCACATGACGGCGCGGTCAAGGCTTATTACGGCGGTTCGGATGCCAATGGCTTCGACTTCGCCCAGGCCGGTCTGCCGACGGGCTCTTCGTTCAAGGTGTTCGCTCTCGTCGCCGCCCTGCAGCAAGGCATCGGTCTGGGTTATCAGGTCGACAGTGGACCGGTCGAGGTCAACGGCATCAAGATCAGCAACGTCGAAGGTGAAGGGTGCGGCACCTGCTCGATCGCCGAGGCGCTCAAGCGGTCGCTGAACACCAGCTATTACCGGTTGATGTTGAAGTTGGAGCACGGTCCCGAGGACGTCGCCAAGGCGGCCCACGATGCCGGCGTGGCCGAGAGTTTCCCCGGCGTCGAGCACACGCTGTCCGAGGACGGCAAGGGCGGTCCGCCCAACAACGGCGTGGTGCTGGGTCAGTACCAGTCCCGGGTGATCGACATGGCTTCGGCGTACGCGACGCTCGCGAACTCCGGCGTCTACCACAAGCCGCACTTCGTCCAGAAGGTCGTGAACTCGTCGGGGCAGGTGCTGTTCGACGCGTCCAGCCAGGACAACGGTGAACAGCGGATCGACAAGGCCGTGGCCGACAACGTCTCGTCGGCGATGCAGCCGATCGCCGGCTGGTCTCGTGGGCACAACCTGGCCGGCGGGCGGCCCTCCGCCGCCAAGACGGGCACCAACCAGCTCGGCGACACCGGTGACAACCGGGACGCCTGGATGGTCGGCTACACACCGTCGCTTTCGACCGCGGTGTGGGTGGGTACCTCCGACGGTGTGAAGCCGTTGAAGACTCCGTCGGGTGGGCCGGTCTACGGATCCGGTCTGCCGTCGGACATCTGGAAATCCACGATGGACGGCGCGCTGAAAGGTACCGACAACGAGAAGTTTCCGAAGCCGACGGAGATCGGGGGCTATGCCGGTGTACCGCAGGCCCCGCCGCCCCCGCCCGCACCGGGTACTCCGGGTGGTCCACCGATCGCGGTGATGCCTTCGGAGACCGTGATTCAGCCGACCATCGAAGTGGCCCCGGGTATCACGATCCCAATCGGCCCCCCGACGACCGTACCGATCGGACCGCCGCCGGGAGCTCCCGTTGTGCCTGGCGTGCCGGGCGAGCCGGTGCCACCGCCGCCTCCGTGACGGACCGGGTATCCCCGGCCCCGCCCGCAGAAGACCGGCGGAGCGCCGACGACCGCGACCTCCCCAGCCGCAACGACCGGCTGGCCGAGGCGCTGTCGCAGACGGTGGGCGGGCCCGTCGGCCGGCATGCGTTGATCGGCCGGTCCCGCTTCATGACCCCGCTGCGGGTGATGTTCGTCATCGCCGTGGTGTTGCTGGCATTGGGGTACACGTCCAAGGCCGCGTGCCTGCAGACGACCGGCAGCGGGACCGCCGGGCAGCGGGTGGCCAACTGGGAGAACAACCGGGCCTACTACGAGCTGTGCTATTCCGACACGGTTCCGCTCTACACCGCAGAGTTGTTGAACCAGGGCAAGTTTCCCTACAAGTCCAGTTGGGTCGAGAACGACGCGACCGGCAAGCCACGAATGCAGTACGACGGCAGTCCGGCGATCCGCTACATGGAATACCCGGTGCTGACGGGGCTGTACCAGTATGCGTCGATGTCACTGGCCAAGACCTATACCGCACTGACGAAGCTGGTGTCGGTCCCGCTCATCGCCGAAGTGGTGATGTTCTTCAACATCGCCGCGTTCGGTTTGGCGCTGGCCTGGTTGGCGACGATCTGGGCCACCTCACGACTGGCCGGCCGGCGGGTGTGGGATGCCGCTTTGGTGGCCGGCTCACCCATCGTGATCTTCCAGGTCTTCACCAATTTCGATGCCCTCGCCACCGCCTCCGCGGCAGGCGCGATGCTGGCGTGGGCCCGGCGAAAACCGGTGTGGGCCGGGGCGCTGATCGGAATCGGTGTGGCGGCCAAGCTGTATCCGTTGCTGTTGTTCGTTCCGCTCGTGCTGCTCGGCTTGCGCACCGGGCGTCTGCGTGAGGTTGGCAAGACGGCGTTGACAGCGGTGGTGACGTGGTTGGTCGTCAACCTGCCGATCATGGTGATGTTCCCGCGCGGGTGGTCAGAGTTCTTCCGGCTCAATACCCGTCGTGGTGACGACATGGATTCGCTGTACAACGTGGTGAAGTCGTTCAGCGACTGGCAGGGCTTCGATCCGGACCTGGGTTTCTGGCAGCCGCCGACGGTGTTGAACACCGTCACCGCAGCGTTGTTCGCCGCGTGCTGCATTGCGATCGGCTACATCGCACTGACGGCGCCGCAGCGGCCGCGGTTGGCGCAACTGGCGTTCCTGGTGGTCGCCACCTTCCTGCTGACCAACAAGGTGTGGAGCCCGCAGTTCTCGCTGTGGTTGGTGCCGCTGGCGGTGCTCGCCTTGCCGCACCGCCGAATCCTGTTGGCGTGGATGACCATCGATGCTCTGGTGTGGGTGCCGCGCATGCTCTATCTGTACGGCGAGGCCAACAAGGGCCTCCCCGAGCAGTGGTTCACCACCACTGTGTTGCTGCGTGACCTCGCGGTGATCGCGTTGTGCGCGTTGGTTATTCGGCAGATCTATCGCCCGGACCTCGACCTGGTCCGGCACGGCGGCCGCGTCGACGACCCCGCCGGTGGGGTGTTCGATCAAGCTCCCGACAACCCGCCGCGGTGGCTGCCGGACTGGCTGCGACCGTCGGCTGACCGCGTGCGTATCGAACCGGCTCCGGCAGAGCCTGTTTCGGCTCAGCCCTGATAGCCCTGGTGCGGGGGAAACCCCTGGAACGGTGAATAACCCTGAGGCGCAGGGTTCTGCGGTCTCTGCGTCGCGGAGATCCACTTCGTGGTCGACTGCAGCAAGACCAGCACCAGCGTCGCGATCGGGAAGACGAAGCCCACCACCGCGAGCATGACGTATGCGCCGGCCTCGCGGGTGGGTGCACCGGAGATGCCGATGAACAATTCGGCGAAGGCGAGCAGCCCGAGCAGGATGGCCACAGCGCATCCTCCGACGATGAACCAGCGGCCGGTCATCTTCCGCCGCCACAGCAGTATCGCCCCGCTGAAGAGCACCAGTCCGAAGGCGATGCCGAACAGGCTGAAGACAACACCCATGGCGTCGAACTTGTGGTCACCGACCATGACCGCCACACTCAGCGCGCCGAACAAGATGCCGAAAAGGCCGCCCAGCAGCGCCAGGATGCCGGCGATGATCGCCGTGGCACCGCTCGGCCCGCGGGGCGGTGTCGGCTGATTCCCGCCGAGGTAGCTGGGTTGCTGTGGCGACCCGGGAGGTTGTTGACCGAATCCGGGTTGGTGCGAGAAGACCGGCGGCTGGATCCCGAAACTGGGCTGCTGTGAAAAGCCGGGCTGCTCCGGAAACCCCTGATCGTTGGGTCCACTGGAAAAGGTCACAGATCCCCCGGAGTCTCGAACGTTGACCGGCCCACTGTATCCGGCCGGCCGAGAGCAAAGTGGTGTCGGCGGTAGGCGACGCTAGGTAGCTGCGACCAGGTCCTGCTTCGCCCGGATCCACGCCGCGGTCGACGGGAGCAGCGCCACCACGAGCGTGGCGATCGGCAGCACCAGACTCAACACGGCCAGTCCGCTGATGGCATAGGACCCGTAGCGGGCTGTCGTGGCCAGACTCAGTCCGAGGCTGATCAGGCTGCCGAGGATGATCAGCGTGCAGCCGATGACGATGAGCCGACGGCCGGTCATCTTGCGCCGCAGCAGGGCCACCGTGCCGGCCAGGAGCAAGAGTCCGCAGGCGACGCTCAGTAGGGTCGCGAGGACCGTCAGCGTCAGCGCCCCAGGGGTTCTGAGGGCCAGAGTCCGCAAGCCCGCGTCACCGGCCAGCGCGGCGAGCCCGGAAAGGCCGGCGATGCCATTGCCGAGGGTCAGCAGGGCACCGATCCCGGCGAGTACAGCCGTGATGATCGCCGTGATCCAGTGCGCCGAAACCTTCGGTGCAGCCGACTGTTCCACCGGTTGGGATTCGTCGAGCGGGTTCTCGAGTTGTTGACCCTCGGATTCTGAGGGAGAGGTCACTGCTGCTCCGATCGTGAGTGGTTGGCGGGTCGCTACCTGGGCGGTGAGCCCGGGTACGGCGGGTAGGGCTGGAGCGCAGGCGGATTCTGCTGCGCCCGGATCCAGGCCGCCGTCGACGGCAGCAGGACCAGCACGAGCGTCACGATCGGGAAGATGACACCCACGAGATCAGCACCGACGCCGCGGTCGTACTCGTAGTCGGCGATGGCCGAGGGGGTCCACGTGAGGTTGACCAGCGTGCTCAGGATGGACACCGCACATCCGGCGGCCACGAGCCAGCGGCCGATCATCTTACGAAGCAGCAACGTCACCGTTCCGATCAGAAGCAGCACCCCGGCAAGGAGGTTCAGCGTCGTCACGGCGATGAGCGGTGTCCACCCGCCCCAGGCGGAACCAGCTACTTCGGACGATCCGTCGATCAATACCGAAAGGCCGAAGGCCATCGCCAGGCCGCCGAAAAAGTTCGCCAGGCCGCCGAGTCCGGCCAGAACCGCGGCGATGATGCCGGTCACCCCGCTCGGGGATGTGGGTGGCGCGGGTGGCAGGCCGTAGGGCTGTTGCGGGTAGCCGGGCGGCGGTGGATAGCCGGGCTGAGGCGCAAAGGGTTGCTGTTGTGGATATCCAGGCAGCTGGGGGTAGCCGGACTGATCGGGAGACCCCTGACCGTAAGGCCCATTGGGATAGGTCACAGCTGCCCCCGATCCTCGAAGTCTGGCAGCCTCACCTTATTCCGGGTGGCGGCGGACAGAGTGGCTTTGGCGTCAACTCCAGCCCGGGTACTGCGGGTAGGTCTGGGGCGTGGCCGGATTCTGTGGGTAGGGCTGGGGCGCAACCAGATTCTGCTTTGCTCGAATCCACGCCGTGGTCGACGGCACCAAGGTCAACACGATCGTCGCGATCGGAAAGACGAGTGAGACCAATGAGAGTGGGCTCGCGTCGGGGGCGCCGGGGTAGTCGTCTTGGAAGGCATCAACCGCGACGAACAAGCCCAGCCCGCTGAGAAGGGCCAAGGAGCATCCGATCACGACGACTATGCGGCCGATCAACTTGCGTTGAAACAGCAGTATCGACCCGGCCAGGAGTACGAGTCCGGAGGTGAAGGTGATCACCGTTGCGACGATCTCGACCACGTAGGTACTGCTGCTGAGGTTGTGGAGACCGGTCGACAACATCCAGTCGAAAAACTGACCGGTTCCGACGGCTGCGCCGGCGAGCGCACCCAACGCCGCAAGGACGGCGGCGATGGTCCCGGTGACGCCGCTGGGTTCCCCGGACGTCTGTGCTTGGGGTTGCTGTCCGGGATAGCCGGGTTGTTGGCCCAGCACCGGCGGAAAACCGGGTTGCTGTGTGTAGGGCGGCTGATGGCCCGCCTGGTCAGGGAACCCCTGACCGAAGGGCGAATTGGGAAAGGTCACAGATCCCCTCGATCCTGACGTGGAATGGTCCCGGTCATACGGATTTCGCAGATCAGGGCTATTTCCGGTAGCCTAACCCGGTTGCCGACGCAGGCGACCCTCCTGCCACGGAATTCGCCGTGGCCGTACACGACCAGAGGAGGTGATGAGGTTCTAATGCGTCCATACGAAATCATGGTCATTCTCGACCCCACACTTGACGAGCGCACCGTAGCTCCGTCGTTGGAGACGTTCCTGAACGTCATCCGCAAGGATGGCGGTTCTGTCGACAAGGTCGACATCTGGGGACGCCGCCGGCTGGCCTACGAGATTGCCAAGCACGCCGAGGGCATCTACGCCGTTGTCGACGTCAAGGCTGAACCGGCCACCGTGTCCGAGCTCGACCGTCAGCTCAACCTGAACGAGTCCGTGCTGCGGACCAAGGTGATGCGGACCGACAAGCACTAAAGGCTGTCAGTCGTCGGCGGGGCTACGTAGGCTTCGCGCAAACGGACATGCCTATCCCAGGAGGATCTCGTGGCTGGTGACACCACCATCACAGTTGTCGGAAACCTGACCGCTGACCCGGAACTGCGTTTCACTCCGTCTGGCGCAGCAGTCGCCAACTTCACCGTTGCGTCGACGCCGAGGATGTTCGATCGGCAGAGCAACGAGTGGAAGGACGGCGAGGCGCTGTTCCTGCGGTGCAACATCTGGCGTGAGGCGGCCGAGAACGTGGCCGAGAGCCTCACCCGGGGTTCGCGGGTGATCGTCACCGGCCGGCTCAAGCAGCGTTCCTTCGAAACCCGCGAGGGTGAGAAGCGCACCGTTGTCGAGGTCGAGGTCGACGAGATCGGTCCGTCCCTGCGTTACGCCACGGCCAAGGTCAACAAGGCCAGCCGTAGCGGCGGTGGCGGCGGCGGTGGCTTCGGCGGTGGTGGCGGCGGCGGTTCGCGCCAGGCCGAGCCCAAAGACGATCCGTGGGGCAGTGCGCCGGCGTCCGGCTCCTTCAGTGGAGCCGACGACGAGCCGCCGTTCTGATCAACAACGAAATTTTTGCAAGGAAGAGATAACCAATGGCCAAGTCGAATACCAAGCGGCGGCCGGCACCGGAAAAGCCGGTCAAGACCCGCAAGTGCGTGTTCTGCTCCAAGAAGGGCAAGGGGCAGATCATCGATTACAAGGACACCGCGCTGCTGCGCACCTACATCAGCGAGCGCGGCAAGATCCGTGCCCGCCGGGTGACCGGCAACTGCGTCCAGCACCAGCGCGACGTTGCCGTCGCGGTGAAGAATGCCCGCGAGGTGGCTCTGCTGCCGTTCGGCTCGTCGACGCGGTAGGGGGTAGACCAATGAAGCTGATTCTCACCGCTGAGGTTGAGCACCTGGGCGTCGCAGGCGACGTCGTCGAGGTCAAGGACGGCTACGGCCGTAACTACCTGCTGCCCCGTGGGCTGGGCATCGTGGCCTCCCGCGGCGCCGAGCGCCAGGCCGAGGAGATCCGCCGGGCCCGTGAGGCCAAGTCGATCCGCGGCGTCGAGCATGCCAACGAGCTCAAGACCGCGCTCGAAGGTCTGGGCGAGGTGTCGCTGCCGGTTCACGCCGCTGCCGACACCGGCAAGCTGTTCGGTTCGGTCACCGCGGCTGATGTCGTGGCCGTGATCAAGAAGGCCGGCGGCCCGAACCTGGACAAGCGCACGGTGCAGTTGCCCAAGGCGCATATCAAGTCGGTCGGCACGCATCCGGTTACCGTCCGGCTGCACACCGGGGTGGAAGCCAAGGTGACGCTGTCCGTCGTCGCGGAGTAATCCCGTCGCCGAATAATTCGTAGCGGAGTAATTCCGCCGGCACTCAATCGCCCGGGTGGGGACCTGCAGAGGTTTCTACCCGGGCGTTTGCTGTATGTCTGGCGAACTCGTTGCGGGAAACTCTGGACAGCGAAGCTAACTCGGTGTTAACCCGCCGGGTCCCGGGGCGCAACACAACACGCCCGGGACGGCAACCCGGCACGACACGCCGAAGAACTTCCCATACACAAACACTGACAGCCCCCATGGCACCCTGACCAGGTAAAACAAAAGAGCGCTCGGGAATGATCCACAGGTTCTCCCCAGAGGCTCAACACCGCGACCGAGACCTATCCCCATGCCATCCACAGGTTCATCAACAGGGGTGGTTCCCGGCGGTGCCAGCAACCGTCTACCGTGGTGCGTCGCAGCGCCGTCACGAGGTTTGTCGGAGCCCTGTTTTACAGTTGCAGTACCGATTCGAATAAACGTTCGAGCTTGTCGTGAGGCGGGTCTCGGAAGGGGGTGGGGAGTCCGTGGCGGTGGTGGACGACCTGGGGCATCCGGAGTCGGAGATGGATGGCCCTCCGCCTGGGGAGGACTTCGGCCGGCAGCCGCCGCAGGACATGGCGGCCGAGCAGGCGGTCCTGGGGGGCATGCTGTTGAGCAAGGACGCGATCGCGGACGTCCTCGAGCGCTTGCGTCCCGGTGACTTCTACCGCCCGGCACACCAGAACGTCTACGACGCGATACTGGACCTCTACGGCCGGGGTGAGCCCGCTGACGCCGTCACCGTGGCGGCCGAGCTGGACCGGCGCAGTCTGCTGCGCCGCATCGGCGGGGCGCCGTATCTGCACACCCTGATCTCCACCGTGCCCACTGCGGCCAATGCGGGTTTCTACGCCGGCATCGTTGCCGAGAAGGCCCTGCTGCGCCGGTTGGTGGAGGCCGGCACCCGGGTGGTCCAGTACGGCTACGCCGGGGCCGACGGTGCCGATGTCACGGACGTTGTCGACCGGGCCCAGGCCGAGATCTACGACGTGACCGAGCGACGCGCCTCTGAAGATTTCGTCGCGCTCGAAGACCTGCTGCAGCCCACGATGGACGAGATCGACGCCATCGCGTCGCAGGGCGGTATCTCGCGTGGTGTGCCGACCGGGTTCACCGAATTCGACGAGATCACCAACGGCCTGCACCCCGGGCAGATGATCATCATTGCGGCCCGACCTGGTGTCGGGAAGGCACTCGCACTCGATACCCCGCTCCCGACACCGAACGGTTGGACCACGATGGGTGACGTCGCCGTGGGCGACCATCTCATTGGTGCCGACGGTGAGCCCACACGTGTTGTGGCGGCCACCGAGGTCATGCTTGACCGACCGTGTTTCGAGGTCGAATTCTCCGACGGCACAGTGATTGTGGCCGATGCCCAGCATCAGTGGCTGACCGAAACGAGGGCCTCGAGGCGATCCGCGCAGTCAGCTGCGACGGGCTACAACCGTTGCAAGAACCAGCGAACATTTGCTGCCGTGCGTACGACCACGGAGATCGCCGACAGCTTGCGGTGCGAAACTGCCGACCGTCGGCTGAATCATTCAGTAGTCAATACCGTTGCGCTCCAGAGTGGAGAGCGGGATCTGTTGGTCCCGCCATACACGTTGGGCGCGTGGCTGGGCGACGGGACCTCAGCCGCGGCGCAGATTACGACTGCCGACCCGGAGATCATCGTCCGTATCGAGGCCGACGGATTCATCGCACGAAAGTCGGGCTCCGCGCAATATCGCTACCAGATCCTCCTGGCGGAAGAGCCTGGGCCGGCGACGCGGTCGTGCGTGGTCTGCGGTGCCGCCTTCGTGCCGCAGACCAGCCAGGTGCGTACGTGCGGCCGTAGTTGCGGAGGCCGTGCCCGATTTGTGTCTGAGCCGGTGCCGGCTCCGCAATGCCCGAGATGCGGTGAGGCGTCGTGCGGGCTGCGCTTGTGCCAGACCTGCCGCAATGAGGTGGGGACATTGCAGGCACGCCTACGGACGATCGGGGTGTTGGGCGCCAAACATATTCCCACCGAGTATCTACGGGCGTCTGAGTCCCAGCGGCGTGCACTGCTCGCCGGCCTGCTGGATACGGATGGAACGGTTACCTCCGGCGGGGCGGTCCAGTTCGCCGTCACGGACCAGCGACTCGCCCAGGACTTCGCCGAACTCGTGGTGAGCCTGGGATACAGATGCCAGACATCGACCAAGCGGGTCAATGGTCGCAGCGAGTCGTCGTCGACGTCATTCACCATCACTTTTTCGACGTCTGATGACGTCTTTGGCCTGCACCGTAAGACGTTGCTGCACAAGGAACGCCGGCATGCTGTCAGCACAGCGCGGTCGAACTCGCGCTTCATTGTGGATGTCCGTCCTGTAGCGACAGTGCCAGTGCGCTGCGTGGAGGTCGATAACGCCGATCACATGTACTTGGCAAGCCGATCGATGGTGCCGACGCACAACTCCACCCTGGGACTCGATTTCATGCGGTCCTGCTCGATCAAGCATCGGATGGCCAGCGTCATCTTCTCGCTGGAGATGAGCAAGTCCGAGATCGTCATGCGCCTGCTCTCGGCCGAGGCCAAAATCAAACTGGCAGATATGCGTTCAGGCCGGATGAGCGATGATGACTGGACCAAGCTGGCCCGCCGGATGAGCGAGATCAGTGAGGCGCCGCTCTACATCGACGACTCGCCGAACCTGACCATGATGGAGATCCGGGCCAAGGGGCGACGTCTCGCGCAGAAGGCCGATCTGAAGCTCGTCGTCGTCGACTACATGCAGCTGATGAGCTCCGGCAAGAAGTACGAGTCACGCCAGCAGGAGGTCTCGGACTTCTCCCGAAGCCTCAAGCTGATGGCCAAGGAACTTGAAGTACCGGTGATCGCGATCAGCCAGCTGAACCGTGGTCCCGAGCAGCGCACCGACAAGCGTCCGCAGGTCTCCGATCTTCGTGAATCCGGGTCGCTGGAACAGGATGCCGATATGGTCCTGCTGCTGCACCGACCTGACGCGATCGACCGTGAAGACCCGCGCGGTGGTGAAGCCGACATCATCTTGGGCAAGCACCGTAACGGCCCCACCGCGAATATCACTGTGGCACACCAGCTTCACTTCTCGCGATTCACGAATATGGCGCGGTAGCCGGACACGCGGCGCGCTGATCACCGGCAGCACTGGCTACGGCTGCAGACTGCCAAGCAAATATAGGTAGCGGCCTCAATATCGTCTGCAGTGCCCGTGACGCTCACCAAATTTGCGCTGGCGCCCCATCCCGCTCTGTCACTGGCCTGCCTCGATAGCAGAGACCTTGGTGGCGGCCTCTTCTCCGCAGAGGCGCTGCAGGTCGACAGGTCCTGCGGCGAGCAGGGCATCGATACGTGTATGCAGATCCCCTGAGGTGAGGTGGGAGTAGAGGTTAGCGCCGGGGCAGGCGGTGTCGGCGAAGTCACGATGCCCGCCGAGGGTGCCGCTGGCCAGGTGGAACTGTTGGGCAGCCCAGGCGAACGCCGTTGCAGCACCGTTGAGTTGAGCATCGGAGACGGTCTCCTGGTCGAAGTCACCCTCGCAGAGGACCAGAAAGTGCGCCGCTGGGTCATAGTTGGTTGCGGTATCGCCAGCGAGTTCCGGGCTGCGCAATTCGTAGATGTTGCCGTTGCGGTCGACGCCGACGTGGTAGGCGATGTCGATCCATCCCCGGTCGTTCTGGTGGTACTGCTGATGCTGACGTAATCGGCTGGGGGCATTGCGGTTGTCGCCGAGGACAACGGCGGTGTGGTGCAGTGTCATTCGGGTAATGGTGTGCGGGCGTCCACCGGTCCTGGCCGGTGCCGCGCCCCAGGCTTGACGGCAGATCTCCACCATCGGCTGTCCGCCGGACATCGTGGCGGTGGGCGGGCCGGGTTCCAGCGGCAGCGGACTGACCGCGATCGATTCCGGAGGCAGGGCCGGCGTTGTGCTTGTCGGTGATGCGGTGGGCGTCGAAGTCGGTTCGGTGTTATCGGCGCAAGCGCCGAGTGTTGCGGCCAATCCGAGGCTGCCACTGAGCTGGAGCAGCTGCCGCCGACTCAGAGCGTCTAGCCGCGGCCCGTAGCCGCGGCTGGGCTGCATCTCCATTGTCGCCACGATACGCAGCAACTCAGGACGCCACGGCCTCGTTGGCAAAACTGACCGGCATCCGGCACGGAGGCGATCACGCACCGTGACGGGCCGTAAAAGGCCTGATCAACTCGGTGCTGCTGGGTAATATGCGCCCATGTCGATTGCTGAAGGACAGGTGTTCGCCGGCTACCGCATCGTGCGATTGCTGGGAACCGGGGGTATGGGCGAGGTGTACCTCGTGCAACACCCGCGACTGCCCCGCCAGGAGGCGCTCAAAATTCTGCCGTCGGCAGTGAGCGCGGACCCGCAGTTTCGTGCTCGGTTCGCTCGCGAGGCCGACATCGCCGCGACGTTATGGCATCCGCACATCGTGGCTGTCCACGATCGCGGCGAGGACGACGGCCAGTTGTGGATCACGATGGACTACGTCGAGGGCAAAGACGCCGCGCAACTCCTGCGGAACCGCTACCCGCACGGGATGCCACCCGCTGAAGCATTCGAAATCGTGTTAGCGATCGCCGAGGCACTCGACTACGCCCACGAACGGTATCTGCTGCATCGCGACGTCAAGCCCGCCAACATTCTGCTCACCGACAAGCGTCAAGAAGATCGACGAATCCTGTTGGCCGACTTTGGCATTGCCCGTGACACCTTCGACAGTCGCGGCTTGACCGCCACCAATGTGACGGTGGGCTCGGTCGCCTACGCTGCCCCCGAACAACTCACCGGTCAGCCGCTGGACGGTCATGCGGACCAGTACGCGCTGGCCGCCACCGCGTTTCACCTGCTCACCGGAACTGTGCCGTTCTCCAATACCAACCCGGCGGTGGTGATCGGCAATCATCTGTCCTCACCACCTCCGCGGTTGGCCTCCATTCGGCCCGACCTCGGCGACATCGATGACGTGCTTGGCAAAGCGATGGCTAAAGAACCACACCAACGGTTCGATACCTGCCGGGCTTTCGCCAGTGCACTCACCCAGCGAGGGGCCCGGGTCGCCGGCTCTGGCGATGCCACCCAGCTCGGTGTCCCGGCATCGGCCGCTCCCACTATGTATGCGTTTCCGACGTCTGCGGCTCCCGAACCAGTTGTGCGTCAGGAGCGTTCATCTCGGCGGTGGCCGCTGATAGCGGCAGCCGTCACTGCCGGATTGCTGGCCGTCGGCCTGGTCGCGTTCCTCGGTGCCCGACTGGGCCAGCCATCTCCGCCCGCCGCACAACCTCAACCGACTTCCTCACCGTGGCCGGAAACCATCGACCCCCCAGCCCAGCCGCCAACCGCTAGTGAGACCCCAACGCCGGCGACCCCGACTCGACTGCCCCCCGTGCCGACACCGCCGCCACCGATCGCCACGCCTCCGGTACCGGCGGCACGCTCCGGTGATTTGGGGCTGCGCCAGCCCATAAGCCGTCCAGCCTGCAACGGCCGACACATCGTCATCTTGGGCTCCGTCACCACCCCAGGCCTGTATGAGGCGGGGGTGCAACGTCTTTTGGATGCCCACCCGGGTGCTTTCTATCTGCGCACCGACCAAACTTGTCCTTCGTTGCGCGCCGCGACGGAAGACGGAAACCCGATATACGCGGTGTTCGTGCCAGGCGGAACTACTCAAGGCCAGATGTGCGCCAAGGTGCGAGCCTACGGTGGTGACGCGTATGGAAAAGTGCTGGATTACGTCACCGACCCCGGAGTTCCATTCCGCTGCTGAATCGCAATTGGCTCAGGATGATTGGGCGCCGCGGATTGCTTCCAGCGGCGCTGGGCGTAGCGTGTCCCACACTTGAAGAGGGTCAGAGCCTCGGAGTACTTCGATGGTCACCCTCACCCGTGCCGGTTTCCAGAATGAAGAACGTCTGCGCAACCGAAGAGATGTAGCGGTGCACCGCGCGCAAGACAAATCCCGATCAGACCTGGGGACCGCGCTACCTAGCGTCAAGTCCTATGCGACGACGACAGCGAGAATGACTCTGTCAGCGATAGCCGATTCTGGTGGCCCACGGGAGTGCGCCCATCATCCACCGTGGCATTGAGCGGCGGTGCGCGGAGCAGATCTCGTTCTTGTGGGACACCGCGAACATGGCCTGACAGATTTGGTTGTTATCGGAGCGTTTGGCGGTGAGGCAGACCTAAGCGTTTCGTCTGTTCAGCGAGAGATGCACCGCTGCTGGCGCTTGCGTGCAAATGCAGCATTCGCTTCCGATCAGGGACGGGTTCTACCGCTGCCGCCGATACGTCTCTAGCGCAGCAGCGTTCGCAACTTGGGTTCGGACGTCCCTTAGAATGATCTCCACTGCATCTCGCGTGACGACCCAATCGGCGAAGGTTACGTATTGGCCCCTTCCGTGAGCAATCTCGTTCCTCCATGCAAGCAGTCGCTGATCTATAAGCAGCTCATGAGTCCTATGTCGCGACGCATCACATCCCAGCGAGTGCATTATTGACTCGAATTGGGCAAATTTTAGGTTTGCGTTTGTGCGAATTGTCGTCGTCTCATGGGGTATTGGGATCGACTCTTCAACTCGATCCCAAAGGGTGTGCACAAGCTCGGTGTGACTTTCGCTCGACTTCTCCTGCGCCAGCACACTTATAGCGTTGCGGAGCGCTACTGCGGCAATCTCTGGCCTAAGCTGTCCCAGTTTTAGACCTTTCCGTGATATGAACTCCAAGTATCCCGCGCCGGCCGTCTTGACGTACCCCTCCCAGTGCGCATATAGAAGTGCGAGACCACCACGCATGAGCGCACTCAGCTCATGCTCACGCGCTTTGCCTGCCATCTTCTCGAAGACTGAATCGCCCCGGCATGTCCGGAGACTTTGAATCGCCCCGGCATGTCCGGAGACTTACGGGGTTGAGAACTCCGCGGTGTGCTGAGTTCGGTGGTGACGGTAGTACAACGCTTCGCACTCGGACGGTGGCATGTCCCCGCAGTACTCATAGAGGCGGCGGTGGTTGAACCAGTCGACCCATTCCAGGGTGGCGACTTCGACTTGGTCCACGGTGCGCCACGGCCCGAATGGCTTGATCAGCTCAGTCTTGTAAAGCCCGTTGATGGTCTCGGCCAGGGCGTTGTCGTAGGAGTTTCCGGTGGCTCCGATCGAGGCGTCGATGCCGGCCTGCAGGAGTCGATCGGTGAACGTGAGGGAGGTGTATTGACTGCCGCGGTCGTTGTGGTGGATCAGCCCGGACAGATCCTCGACACCCTCGCGTTGACGAGTCCAGATTGCGTGCTCGATCGCATCGAGTACCAACTGGGTGGTCATGGTGGTCGCGGTGCGCCAGCCGACGATCCGCCGGGCGTAGGCGTCGATCACGAACGCCACATACACCCATCCTGACCACGTCGACACATAGGTAAAGTCCGCTACCCACAACATATTTGGTGCATTCGGACAGAAGTGGCGGCCGACCAGGTCATCGGGTCGATCGGCTTTCGGATCGGCGATCGTGGTGCGCTTGACCTTGCCTCGCCGAGCGCCGTGCAGGCCGAGTTCGCCCATCAATCGTTCGACGGTGCAGCGAGCCACCTCGATGCCCTCACGGCGGCATTGCAACCACACCTTGCGTGCCCCGTAGACCGCATAGTTCTGCCGGTGTACCCGACCGATCTCGACCTTGAGCTCCTCGTCGCGCACCTGCCGCTTGGACGGCTGGCTGCGGCGGGCGCAGGCGTCGTAGTAGGTGGACGGCGCGATCTTGCAACCATGCGCGGACAGCACACGGCAGATCGGCTCGACGCCGTACTCCTGTTTGTGAGTGTCGATGTAGTCGAGGATCACCGGTTGCGGCGGTCGAGCTCCGCCGCGAAGAAAGTCGATGCAGATTTCAGAATATCGTTGGCCCGCTTGAGTTCTCGGTTCTCCGCTCGCAGCTTGCGCAGCTCTTCAGCCATGTCGCTGGTCACCCCGGGTCGAATGCCGGAGTCGATCTGGTCCCGGCGCACCCACGTCAACAAGGTCTGCGGGGTGCCGATGCCCAGCTTTGTGGCCACCGACTCGATCGCTGCCCACTCCGACGAATACTGATCGCGCACCTCAGCGACCATCCGCACCGCCCGCTCACGCAGCTCAGCCGGATACTTCCTCGAACCTGCCATGACTCCATCCTTCACAAGAGACGAAGTCTCCGGACTCACCGGGGCGATTCAGTTCTCAAGTTTGACTGCACTTTCTCACGAATGACTGCACCACCGCTGCACTTGTGCAATTAGCGTGAGACACGCCGCGCACGCTTGCGGTACGGCGGCCTGTCGAGGTGGGATCGTCGAGAGGTGTCCGGCGTTCGACGGACCGCCGAAGCGACGGTTTCCGTTCGAAACGAAGAGACCCTGGCCGAGTTTTCGACCGACTGGGGCCTCGCGACGGTGGATCTCCTCAGTGCTGCCGCACCGTGGCGCACTTTCAGGTGGTACCGCGGGCAAAAGCACTATTCGGGCTCGTATTGGTCGGCGACGGAGTGTGCCCATGTCATCTACGAATCTCGCCTGGAGTTGGCGCGGTTGCTCTACGCCGACTTCGACTTCGCGGTGTGCCGAATCGTTCCGCAGCCGTTCCTCCTAAAAGCGACGGTGGAAGGACGCGAACGCCGGCATGTCCCGGATTTTCTGCTCGTCGATGCAAACGGGCCGGTCATCGTCGATGTGAAACCTGTTGCGCGGCTGGATGATCCCAAAGTTCGCTTCAGCCTGGGGTGGTCACGCAAGCTTGTGGAGAGTCGTGGCTGGCGCTACGAAGTATGGAGTGAGCCGCCGGCGGCGGAACTCGGCAACATGAGGTTCCTTGCGGGCTTCCGCAACCCCAGGCATTTCGAACGTGTTCTCGTGGAACGGATACGCCTCGATGATCTCGTCGGCCTCACCTTGGGTGAGGCGCTGAGTGTCGACTTTGGAGTGGCAGCCGCGTTGGTGCGCGCCACGGTATTCAACCTGATCTGGAACCAGTGCCTCGCCGTCGATCTCGATGAGCCATTCACGGGATCGACCATGATCACGAAGGGGCCGAGACCGTGACCAATTCCGTTGTGCGCGTGGGTGTTGGAACCCGTGTTGTGTTCGATGGGGAACTTCTTGAGGTTGCTGAGCTGCACGCGAGAAGCTTGGGCACCGAGGCAGTGTTGCGACCATGCCACGGGCAGGGCGCAATGGTACGAGTAGCGCTGCAGGAGTTGCTGACGAGTGTTCGCGCGAGCCTCGTCCCCGAGACACCAGGGGTAAGTGCGACCGATCCTGAAGATCATGCAGATGTTGTCCTGTCGACTCTGTCCGATGCCGAGAGATCAGCGGTGGCCGAACGCGCTGCGCATATACGCGAAGTTCTAACGGGATACCGTTCCGGGACAGCCGAATTGGCTGCACCGGGTGAACCACGGCCGCCGTATGACCCGCAGATGACGCTGACTGCGAGATACGAGGCGAAAGCTGCTGAGCTTGAGGTGAGCCTGCGCACAATAAAGCAGTGGGTCGCCGACTTCCGTCAATATGGCGAGGCTGGGTTGGCCCGTGGTGCGACTAGCCGCCAGAAACCATTGGGACTTGTCGATGAGCGGTGGATCGAAATTGCCCTTGAGGTCATGGTCGAGCACACCGAGCAGTCGCGTCCGTCGCGATCGATGGTGATCGACAGGACGTGCGCCAGAGTAATCGGGCGCTTCGGTTCAGACGTCGTTAAGGAGCCGAGCCGCGCGACGGCCTATCGAATTCTTGAACAGTTAGAGAAACGACATCCGACCTTCCGGCTGAGCACCAAACGGAACCGCGATATCGCGGATCGTCCGGACGGGGTGTACGGAAAGCTTCGCCCGACCCGGCCGGGCGAGTACCTGCTGATGGACACCACTCGGCTGGATGTCTTCGCGTTGGATCCGCTCACATTGCGGTGGGTGCAGGCTGAACTGACGATAGGGATGGACTGGTATACCCGGTGCGTCACCGGAATCAGATTGACTCCGGTGTCGACGAAATCGGTGGATGCCGCATCGGTGCTTTATCAGGCGTATCGTCCTCGGCCTGCCGGCAAGGACTGGCCAGCTGACGCGGTGTGGCCCGAGCATGGCGTCCCACGGTCGGTCCTGATCGACGTCGATGCGGTCGAAGGAGCGACCGCCGGCGCTGCGGGTCCGGCGATCGTGCCCGAGACCATCGTGATCGACCACGGCAAGATCTACATATCGGAGCACTTGACGAGCGTCTGCCAGCGGATGGGGATTTCGATCCAGCCTGCGCGATTGCGGACAGGTCGCGATAAGGGACCTGTGGAGCGGTTCTTCCGCACCATCCGCGAGGATCTGCTGCAAGCCTTGCCGGGATACAAGGGCCCCGATGTGCATTCTCGCGGGCTCGACCCGGAATCGGAGGCGTTCTTCTTCCTCGATGAGTTGGAAGCGATCATTCGCGAGTGGGTGGCCGCGGTGTACCACCGCCGACCGCACGACAGCCTGGTCGATCCGCATGTGCCGGGGTTATGTATGTCACCGGCGCAGATGTTTGAACACGGCATCGCCCGAGCTGGCTATATAGAGGCGCCGTGTGATCCCGACTTGGCGTACGAGTTCCTCAAAGCCGAGTTCCGGACCGTTCAGCACTACGGAGTGGACTTCGGCGGCCGCCGCTACAACGGCCCGTCACTGAACCCCTACCGCAACATGACCAGCCCGTACAAGGGAAAAGCTAAGGGGCGCTGGCCCATTCACTACGACCCGGACGACATCACCCGCGCCTATTTCCGCGATCCGGAAGCCCGCACGTGGCACACGCTGATGTGGGAGCACGCACCGTCGATGCAGATGCCGATGAGCGAGGACGCGCTGCAATTCGCGCGCAAGCAAGCCGCAAAGAAGTACACTGTCGCTGAAATCTGGGGCGTCGACGAAGACAGCTTCGGCTGCCTGGTGTCACCGGCCGAAAACGGAACCTCTTGGTGGACGGGGGCTTGCGGCGACGCGTTACGCCTAGGTCGACAGGCAGCGGTCATGCGGAATGTTCCGTGCCTGCTCGGTGAGGCCCGTGGCCCCAGCGTCCACCATCAAATCAGTCGTGCGCGCCGTACAGAACAACCGAGATGGCACCTATCAGCATCAATCAGCATGGACGTCCCAGTGCGGGTTGAGGGAATCGATGGTGTCGATGTTGTCTTCGGCCCACGCTCTGATCTGGGCCAACGGTTCGTTAACGCTGATACCCAGCTTGGTCAGCGAATACTCGACCCGCGGCGGCACCTCCGCGTACACGGTCCGCTCGACCAGTGAGGCCGCTTCGAGCCGCCGGAGGGTCTTGGTGAGCATCTTCGCGCCCACTCCGGGCAGCGCAGCTTGCAGTTCGGAGAATCGCATGCGATCGCGCTCGTCAAGCAACCCGATGGCCAGCGCCGACCACTTGTTGGCAAGCAGATCGAGCAACGCGCGACAGGGACACCGTTCGGCGTAGACGTTGTGCTGATCGTGACGTCCCGAGGGACAACGTGTGGGCATCGGAGGTTACTCCTGGCGGTGACCTGCATTTCTTTCGTCACCGATAGTAACGGGCCTTGAAGGACACCGGGCTATCACTTCTACCATTCGGCATGCCGACGTACCGGCGCATGCCGCGTCCGGGGCGTCGAGAGTGCAGTCCTGTCGAAAGGGTGGCTGATGGTGCGGATGGTTCGAACAGGTGGCACCGGTGGGAGCGTGATCGCGTGAGCGGCGCGGGGCCGCTGGGGTCGTGGGTCGGCGAGGACTACGAGGTGGTCGCCGAGATCAGCGAGAGCATGCCGACGGGTGTAACGGTCGCTGACGACGGCCGTGTCTTCGTGTCGTTCCCTCGATGGGGCGACGATGTCCCGTTCACAGTCGCCGAGATCGTCGATGGCCGGCCGGTTCCGTACCCGAACCCGGAGGTGAACCGGTGGTCACCGGGTGATCCCGCGACGCAGCTGATCTCGGTGCAAAGCGTGGTGGTCGACCCGACTGGATCGCTATGGCTTCTCGATACTGGTGCTCCGGAGTTCGGTCCGTTCGTCGCAGGCGGGGCCAAGCTGATCCAGGTTGACCTCTCGACGAATGAAGTCGTGCGCGTGCTGCGTCCCTCGGCCGAGGCCGTGACGGCGACGACGTACCTCAACGACGTCCGCTTCGACTTCTCGCGCGGGGTGGCCGGTTATGCGTACGTCACCGATTCGCAGCCAACGGGTGCGCTGATCGTCTTCGACCTGCACACCGGTGAGTCCTGGTGCCGGCTGCGCGGCCATTACTCAACGCAAGCGGTCGATCAGTTCCGCGCGGTCGTCCAAGGCGTCGTGCGCGAGGGTTACAAGGTCGGTGCCGACGGCATTGCCATCAGTGCCGACGGCTCACGAATCTTCTACTGCCCGTTGTCGAGTCGCCGACTGTATTCGGTCGATACAGCAGCGGTGTTGGACCGTGGCCGCGACGACGATGATGTCGCACAGACGGTGACCGATCACGGTGACAAGGGAGCCTCCGACGGCATGGAATCCGACACCGACGGCGCGCTGTACGTCACCGCCTACGAACACTCCGCGGTGTTCAGACGTGATGCCGAGGGTGGGTGGTCCACCGTGTTCCACGGCCGAGATCTGCTGTGGCCCGACACGTTGGCGTTGGGCGGGGACGGCTACCTGTATGTCAGCGTCAACCAGTTGCCCCGTTCGCCACTGTTTAATACCGGCGTCGACGACCGGATCCTGCCGTACCTGATCATTCGCAAGCACATCGGCGCGACGCCGATTCGACTGGTGAAGTCCGGGCAGTGAGGGCGATCGTTTACCACCCGGGCGGGGATTCGGTACTTGAGCTCATCGATCGGCCGATTCCGCCCGTCGATGCCGGGGAAGTTCGTGTCCGTGTCATCGTGGCGGGGGTCAATCCGACGGATCTGGACGCTCGCCGCCGGGATCGCGACGTCGTAGCCACCACGTACGTCCCCGGACAGGATGGTGCGGGAATCGTCGACGCGGTCGGCGAGCACGTCGACGGCATCGAGGTCGGCGACCGCGTGTGGTTGTGGGATGTCGCATGGCAACGCACCGAAGGCACCGCCCAGGAATACGTCGTGGTACCGGCGATCCAGGCCGTTCGATTGCCCGCGGAGGTGTCGTTCGACGTCGGTGCTTCGCTGGGAATCCCCGCGTTGACCGCCCACCGCGCGCTCACCTCTCTCGCCGAGGGTCCGCTGGAACTGTCTGCAGGTGCGCTGAGTGGGCGCTACGTGCTCGTGGCCGGCGGCGCCGGCGCGGTCGGCAATGCGGCCATCCAACTTGCTCGATGGGCCGGCGCCGAGATCATCGCCACGGTCAGTGACCAGACCAAGGGGCGGTTGGCTCGGGCAGCCGGAGCGCACCACGTTCTCAACTACCGTGAAGTCGACGTACCCGACGAGGTTTCCAGCATCGCCCAGCACGGAGTGGACCTCATCGTCGAGGTCAACGCTCAAGCCAACATCGCGGCCGACATGGCCATGATCGGCCAGCATGGTGGCATCTCGATCTACACCCCCGGCGACGGCACGACATCCATTCCGTCGATACCGGCGATGACCAAGAACGTTCAGGTGTCCTTCATCCTCACCTACACCACGACGCCGGCCCAGAAGCAGCGCGCCGTGCAGTCAGTGAGCACCGCGGTCGCCGAAGGGGCGCTCACCGTGGGCGATGCCGCCGGGCTGCCCATCACGCGCTACACACTCACCGAGACCGAACTCGCCCACAGCGCGGTCGAACACCACGCGGTCGGCAAGGTGCTCGTCGACGTCGCTAAAGATCCGACATCCTGACCGAGCGAAAGCTGTACTGATGCTGAAGATCTCACTCCCGAAAACCCGCGTCACTGCCGGATCACGCGACGGGGTACGGCCGTGAGAGCCCCCGACCTCGCGACCGGGTTCATCCACCTGGGCCATTCCGATCAGGGCGGGCGGCCCGACGCGATGCAAGTGCAGTACTGGCGTGAGCATGTCTACGTCGGGCACCTGTTCAACAGCGGATTCTCGGTCATCGACGTGTCCAGTCCCCGCGAACCGCGCACCGTCGGATTCCACCCGGCGCCGGAGAACACGTGGAACATCCATCTGCAGGCCGCCGATGACCTTCTGCTGGTCATCCACGCCAAGGACCTGTGGAAACAGTTCGACGTCGAACAGAGCTACTACACCGGCTCGGTAGGTACCCGACTGCAGCAGTCAACCAAGGACTGGAGTGCCGGCGTCGCCGTCTACGACATCTCCGATCCCGCCACACCGCGTCAGATCTCGTTCCTCCCGGTCGAGGGCGTTGGCGTGCATCGCCTGTGGTTCCCCGGTGGGCGCTACGCGTACGCCTCGGTGTTGTCGGAGGGCTTCACCGACTACGTGTTCAAGATCATCGACCTGCATGACCCCGCCAAGCCCTCGTTCATCGGCGAATACTGGCTTCCTGGAATGAATTCCGCCGCCGGCGAGATTCCGGGCTGGGATGAGGACAAGTGGCGATACGCGCTGCATCACGCCATCATCGACGGCGACACCGCTTATGCGTCATGGCGCGACGGCGGTCTGGCCTTGCTGGACATCAGCGATCGGCGACGTCCGCGACAGATCTCGTACCGCAACTGGTCGCCCCCTTTCGGCGGCGGTACGCACACCGCGTTGCCGTTGCCGGGTCGCGGCCTGTTGGTCGTGGCCGATGAGGCCACCGCCGACGACCTCGCCGACGGCCTCAAACACGTCTGGGTGTTCGACGTGCGGGAGCCCGAGAACCCGATCAGCATCGCGACGTTCCCCACACCCGATGAGGACGACTACGCCCACAAGGGGCGTCATTTCGGTCCGCACAATCTGCACGAGAACCGGCCGGGGAGCTTCGTGTCCGAGGAGATCGTCTTCGCCACCTACCAGAACGCCGGAGTGCGTGCCTACGACCTATCGGATCCGTTTCAGCCCGTCCAGGTGGCCGCGTTCGTGCCGGGACAGCCGGACCGCGTGATCGACCCTCGTCCCGGCGGCAAACCGGTCGTGCAGACCGCGGACGTGTACGTACGCGACGACGGGGTGACGTTCACCACCGATTACAACGGTGGCCTCGACGTTCTGCAGTACACCGGCGAAACGCGTTGAACGCATTGGTATGACAGAGCTTCGGCACACGGCGGCGGGACCGGTCGCCTCCTACTACCGGCTCGTTACCGGGGCGTCCGGTCTGAGCACCATCACCGAAGCCGAGCTCGCTGGATTCGTAGTCAGATCGGTGGGTGGGCAGGCGGCTCCGACAGCCGCCAAGGACGTTCCCGGTCACTTCGACAACGTGTCCTTTCTCGTTCTCCCCGTCGGTTGGGTTGGAGACTGGCATGAGAGCCCGCATCCGCAATGGGTGGTCGCGTTGCGCGGTCGGTGGTTCATCGAGGCGCAGGACGGGACGCGAGTGGAGTTCGGGCCGGGTGATCTGCATTGGGGAGCCGATCAACACACCACTGCCACCGGAGCCGGTGGACACGGACATCGCAGCGGTCAGGCCGGCGATGAGCCCTGCCTGCTGATGATGGTCCAGCGGGTGCGCGACGAGTGCTGCGGTGAGAATTCAGCGGACGACGTGCAATAACCGATCGACCATGGCATTGAGGAAGTCCCCTGGCGGCGTGTAGCTGGTGGTGACCATCCGAAGCCGGCCCTGGTACGTCGTGACGCCGGTGACGGTCTCGTCGGCGATCTGATTCAGCAGGATCGGGCCCCACAGGGCGTCGGGCCGGATCGCGCGGACAGGATCGGAGTTGATCCTTCGTACACCGAGATTGGTGACGGTCAGGTCGTGGCTGAGTCCATTGAGCAGGAACTGCTGCGCCCCGTGTGCGCTGATACGGGCCGGCACCATGGACTGCACCGTCTCAGACGCCGTGCGTATACCGTGTGCTGATCTCAACGGCCGGAGCTGATCCAGCACGTCGCGCGCATCGTCCCAGAACGAGGCGCGATCGGTGGTGGCCATTCCCGTGCGGGCGGCCATGAAGTAGTCGGCACAGTCGTTCGGTTTTCCGATCAACCCGCGAAAGTTGATGGGGGACAACACTCGTACGTAGGGCAGGCTGCGGGAATCCGCGAATGTCCGTGATGCCGCAACGACGATCGCCGAGTGCACGGTAGTTCCGTGGGTTCGGCACTGCTCGACCAGGGCGGCGGTGTCCTTCTCGGTCCACTCGCAGGTAGCGAGGTGAGGAGGGGTTCCGTCGAACGGACGGATCGTGCTCATGGCACTCACGCGCGGATCTGCGGCCGGCACGGATTCTGGTGACGGCGCGGAATCCGCGACACTTGGTAGATGCTGCGCCAGCATCACTTCCTGCGGCGGCGGAAGGGAGAGCGGTGGGAGTTCGACACCGTTGAGCGCGGACACCAGGTCCTCGACGATCAGAGCCGATGAGATGCCATCGGCGATGGTGTGATCGAACGTCAGCAGGATGGTGCTGCGCAGCGGTCCCGCCATGAGCGTCGCGCGCACCAGGGGAGCTGCTTGGCGATCGAACGGCGTGGACAGTTCGACGGCCGCGACGTGCGTCCACTGGGCAGAGGTGTCTGCGACGCGCTGCAGCGGGATCGGTCGCACCGGCGCCGGGGCGATGAACACGGGACCACCGGCGCCGTCGTCCTCGACCGACACACGCAGCAGCGGGTGCCGCGCCTGAACGGCGCGAAGTGCAGCCCTAAGCGCGGGATCGCCGATTTCAGAGGGAAATTCAGCAACGAACGCGAAGTGAAGCGGGTTGTGTTCGGAGTAGCGGTAGAAGAGCCGCTCGAATGCCCCCAGCGGGCGTTGCGGATGGGGTGTTGTCATGCTCGTCAATCCTGTGAGAGCGAACCTTCTACGCGCCTGATCTCGGCATCCATGGAATCGTGATGAGATGTGGCGGCGAGGAATTCAGCCGTTTGAGGCAGGCTCAGATGCAGGTCGGTTTCCACTGCCAGTTCGATCCGACCCGACTCGAGTTGGCAGTCCAGGACGTGTCCACCGCGTTGGCGCGACTCATCGATGAAGTGCAGGTGATAGCCGGCTACCGATATGCCTTGTTCGAATGCCGGGGTGCGGTAGCCGACCAGATGCCCCGAGATCACACCAAAGGTCGCTTCCTGTTGGCCCGTGGTCGCATCGGCGAGACGTGGGTAGGGACGGTGCTGTTCGGTCAGCGTTCTGGTACGAACCTCGCTGAACGTGCCGGAGACGCGTATCGCCACGATCGCGTTGGAACTGCCGATGGCAGCGTCGATCACGTTGCGCATCGCCGCGAAGGGGGAGGGTTGCTCGACGGGGAGCACCACCTCGGGGGCGAAGTAGGTCACCGCGGCGAACGGCGTCCGTTCGTCGGGACCGGCGAGGACCGCGGTGCCGTCCGAGCGCAGGTGGTAGCAGATGCCGTCGAGCACAACCATCTCACCGTCGAGGTGGTTGAACGTGCCCAGACCGAAGTCGCCGTGGGTGAGCAGCTGGGCGATCGTGACGTCGCTGTCGTAGACGCCTTCCAACAGGGCGGCGATGGTCGATGTCTGGTAGAGCGTGCCGGGGCGCAGCAGGGAGCGAGCGAGTTCGCCGGCAGCGTTGCGCTCGTCGGGTGCGGGCGCTGTCACGCCGAGAAGTCCGTGTACGGGCTGGACGAGCGTTTACGTATCGCCTCGTCGAGTCGTACGAGCATCTCGTTGCCGATGTACAACTGAGCGAGATCGGCTAAAGCCGCCTCTCCGATGAGCTGCTCGGAGTCCCGCAATACGAGCAAGGTGGCGTTGTCGGTCGCTCCGAGGATCACCTTTGGGTCTTGCAGCCGGCGAATCCGGAAACGTGCGTGCAGGGCCTGCGGATGCCAGAACGGCATCACCACCCACTGCTGATCGCCTACGGCATCGACGAAGCGCCCGATGCAGTCATCCTCGGTGCCGTTCTCGAAGTGGTAACCGGCGCCGTCAAGCCCGTACTCACGGACGGCCCGCGGGGACATCTCACTGATACCGGCCCCGGGCGCCATCCCCTGGATGCGGCGATCCATGCGATCGAGCGCGAGCGGGCTCAGGAGATGGGGTATGGACGCGATTTCCGCAGGTACGTAATCCGGGACCCCCCAGATCGGGTAGGGCTCGTACAGGACGCTGAGCATGCGCACCTTATCGGCGA
This sequence comes from Mycolicibacterium peregrinum, assembly GCF_002102345.1. Lineage (GTDB taxonomy): Bacteria > Actinomycetota > Actinomycetes > Mycobacteriales > Mycobacteriaceae > Mycobacterium > Mycobacterium peregrinum. Next base: position 7,765 of record NZ_LQPP01000033.1, on the reverse strand, counting down.
GCGGGGCGAAGTACTGGCCGTGACTCCACGGCAACCATGCCGCGACGAGCACGTCCACTTCGGATCTGTCCAACGCCTCGAACATCAACGAGTGCGGCGCTGAGGTCCGCTCGACGTCGTGACCGTGGGAGCGCAGCACCAATTCGACCTGTTCGGCGGCGGCATCGTGAAACGACAGTCCAATGTGTCCAACGCGGACGGGTCTGGGCACAACATTCCTTCCGGCGACCAACATGCAACGACGCCGCCAACGTAATCGCCGATGTGCGGTATCAAGCAAGGGCGGCAACTATCACCGAGGAAACTATGGAGCGTCAGAGTGGACGGGTCCGAATGCCCCGGTGCTTGCTCGCCCCGCCGTACGCTCCAATGCTTTCCGTGAGGAAACTTGCGGGCCTTGACGGAAAGCGGCCTCTCGCAGTTACCGTTTCGGCGTGGCCGCAGGCGTGCGCACGTCGGCTACCAAACGGCCCTTGTCGACACCCCAACTCCCCACGATCGAGAGGAGGCCGAAGATGGATGAGCACGTCTCGGAAATGGCCGACTCGGGATTGACCATAGGACACGTATCGACGCGCGTAGTGGTCGTGCCGCTGGGTAGACCCGTGATCGCCGACATTGGCCGATTCGATCAATGGCCCCTGGTGCTCGTCGATATCGAAACCACCAACGGTGTCGTGGGTTCCAGCTACATCGCCCCCTACCGGCAGTCCGCGGTGCGTGGAATCGTCGCCGAAATCAGCGACCTCGTTGACAACGTCGTCTTTCGCGGCTCGTCACCGATCGACGTCTTCGACTCCGCCGCCAAGGCGACCAACGTCGTGGGAACCGCCGGCATGTCCCGGATCGCGGCCTCGGCGTTGGACATGGCTCTGTGGGACGCACTCGCCAAGCACGCCGATCTGCCGCTGGCCGTTCTGCTCGGCGGATCAGTCGGGCCCGTGCGGGCGTACAACAGCAACGGACTGTGGCGCCACGACCCGACGACGCTACAAGCCGAGGCCGCCGACCTGCTCGCAGACGGCGGCTTCACCGCCGTCAAGCTGCGCCTGGGCAACGAACACCTCGAAGACGATATCTACGCCATCTCGGCGGTCCGCGGAGCCACCGAAGCGCACCTGGATCTGATGGTGGACTTCAATCAGGCGCTGGGATTCGGGGACGCCGTGCGGCGTTGCCACGAACTCGACGATCAGGGCTTGTACTGGTTCGAGGAACCGATCGCCTACGACAACCTCAGCGGATATGCCCAGCTGGCGAGGCATGTGAAGACACCGTTGCAGCTCGGCGAAAACCACTACGGGCCAAGGGATCTGTGGAATCTGGCGGCCGCTGGCGGCGTCCATTACGCCATGGGGGATCTGATGCGGATCGGCGGCGTGACCGGTTGGCTTCGAACAGCCGGAGTGGCCGCGGCAGCAGGCATCCAATACTCCAACCACCTCTACCCCGAGTTCGCTGCCCACCTGTTGCGGGTGACCCCATCCGCGCACTGGTTGGAGTGGGTGGACTGGGCCCATCCGATCCTGGACAACCCGGTCCTACCAGTTGACGGTCACCTCACGGCCCCCAACCTTGCGGGCGCCGGCTTGGTCTGGGACGAGCCCGCTATCCGCAAGTACTCGGTATCGGTATGACGGCCACGACAGCCACCCGATACGAACCGCATAGAAACGAGAGTCGAGACCATGTTCACGGTGCGTGAGGCGTTCTTCGAAGTGGCCCGCCAGCTGCGTCTGACGACGATGTTCGGGAACCCGGGGTCGACGGAAGAACCACTCCTGCGGGACTTCCCCGACGATTTCACCTACGTGCTGACGCTGCAGGAATCACCGGCAGTGGCAATGGCCGACGGCTACGCGCAACGGACCGGGCGACCGGCCTTGGTCAACCTGCACACCGCGGCCGGACTCGGAAACGCCATTGGCAACATCGAAAGCGCTTTCTACAATCGGGCTCCGCTGATCATCACCGCCGGCCAGCAGACACGCGAAATGCTGCTGCTGGAGCCGTATTTGACGAACTCCGCACCGCACGTCGTCGCCGAGCCCTTCGTGAAGTGGGCCTACGAGCCGGCGCGTGCCGAGGATGTCCCGGCAGCGCTGGTCCGCGCCTATGCCGCCGCCGTGCTTCCCCCCGCTGGACCGGTGTTCCTGTCCATCCCCATGGACGACTGCGACAAGGCCGTGGCGCGCCTTCCAGCGGTACGCACGGTGAGTTCACGATTGGCCGCCGACCCGGTCACGCTGGCCCCGATCGTCGACGCCCTACGCTCAGCGACCGCGCCAGCCCTGGTGTTCGGTGGGGCGGTCGATCAGTCGGGGGGGTGGGACGACGCCGTTGCCCTCGCCGAGCGGTTGCGTTGCAAGGTCTACGCCGCACCGTTGGAGGGCAGACCCGGATTCCCCGAGAATCATCCCCAATTCGCCGGGTCACTGCCACCAGCCATCGGTCCACTGGGACTGCAATTGTCCGACCACGACATCGTCGTCGTCATCGGTGCGCCGGTGTTCCGTTACTACCCCTACATTCCCGGCGAATACGTCGCAGACACGACAACACTTTTCCACGTCACCGACGACCCATCAGAAGCCGCGCGAGCGCCCGTGGGCACCTCGATCCTCGCCGACCCCGCCCGCGCGTGCGTTGTTCTCGCCGAAGCGCTTCCCCAAGCCAGCCGCGAAGTCGCGGTCACACCGAAGCCCCAGGCTGTCGCCGATCCCGACCATCTGACCCCGGCCCTGCTGTACACGACGATCGAGCAGGTGCGGCCAACCGACAGCGTCATCGTTCAAGAATCCATGTCAACAGTCGGGCAGCTACGCCGAATCATCCCTACAGCTAGTCCGGCGTCGTTCTACTCGATGTCGAGCGGGGTCCTCGGCTACGGACTTCCCGCCGCGGTCGGCGTCGCCCTCGCCGAACGTGAGCAGGGCTCCAACCGCAAGGTCATCTGCATCGTCGGGGACGGTGCCGCCAACTACGTCATCCAGGGCATCTGGACGGCCGTCCAACAGCGACTCCCCGTGCTGTTCGTCGTGGCTCGAAACGGCGCGTACAACATCTTGAAGTCCTTCGCTGAACTGCTGGAAACACCGGGAGTGCCCGGACTCGACCTCCCGGGGCTGGACTTCATTGCGCTCGCCAACGGCTACGGATGCACGGCCGAACGCGTCTCCGATCCCGCCGCTCTGCGTGACGTCCTGGCACGCGGTGTCGCGGCAGACCGGCCTCATCTCATCGAGGTGAGTGTGGACGCGACGGTTCCACCTCTACTGTCCTGACAAGCGTGCCGTCTACGAATCGACTCATCAGATCCCGAGGAACCGAATATGCAGATCACCAAGCACGACACCGCAGTTGTGTTCATCGATCCCCAGATCGATGTTCTGAGTCCCCGCGGAAAGAACTGGGCGGTGCTCGAGGACAGCGTCACCGAGAACGGAACCGTCGAGCACATGACCGCCATCTTCGAGGCCGCCAAGACTCACGGATTCCACGTCGCTATCTCGCCCCACTACTTCTATCCCGCAGATGACGACTGGAACTTCAACGGCCCCTTGGAATCCGCCGAGTTCGAATCACGGACCTTCAGCCGTGCGGGTGCATTGGACCTGACCGGGTTCAGTGAGTCGGGTGCCGACTGGCTTCCGGAGTTCAAGCCCTACATCGACGACGTACGCACCATCGTCGCCAGCCCCCACAAAGTTTTCGGACCCCAGACCAATGACCTCGTTCTGCAACTGCGCAAACGCCGAGTAAGCAAGATCATCCTGGGCGGCATGCTGGCGAACATGTGCGTTGAATCCCACCTGCGCGAGCTACTGGAACAGGGATTCGAAGTGGCCGTCGTCACCGACGCCACAGCCGGACCCCGGCACCCGCTCTGGGGTGACGGATACCAGGCAGCGATGGTGAACTACCAATACCTCGCCCACCACGTCACCACGACAGCCGCCATCACCGCACTCATGGCCACATCCGCTTAGTAGTCACGCGCGCCCATGGGTCGTCCGCCACGTCGAGGAAAGCTGGTATCGCCATGACAACAGTTGCCGATCACGTCATCTCGGTATTGAAGCTCAGCGGTATCCGCCGCATCTACGGCTTGCCCGGCGACAGCCTCAACGGATTCACCGACGCCATTCGCCGAGCGGGCGACATCAGCTGGGAACACGTCCGCCACGAGGAGACCGCGGCGTTCGCCGCCGGCGCCGACGCCGCACTCACAGATCAGCTCGCCGTCTGCGTCGGCAGCTGCGGGCCCGGCAATCTACATCTGATCAACGGACTGTTCGATGCGCAACGCAGCCGCGTCCCCGTGCTCGCGATCGCCGCACACATCCCGCGGACGGAGATCGGCTCCGAGTACTTCCAGGAAACCCATCCACAGGACCTGTTCGGAGAATGCAGCGTGTACTGCGAACTGGTCAGCACACCCGAGATGATGCCGCGCATCCTGGAGATGGCGATGCGCGCCGCCATCGAGGAGAGAGGTGTCGCCGTCGTCGTGGTGCCCGGCGAGATCTTCCTGGCCAAGATGGACAAGTCGCCGTGGCTACGGCCTGTGCTGCCCACCAGATCCGTGGTCCGGCCCACCGAAGAGTCACTGGCCGCCGCCGCGGCAATCCTCAACGGCGCCAACAACATCACCATCCTCGGCGGTGCCGGGGTGGCCGGCGCGCATGATGAGCTGCTTCAGCTGGCCGCCGCCCTGCAGGCGCCGATCGTGCACGCGCTACGCGGCAAGGAATACATCGAATACGACAACCCCTACGACGTCGGCATGACCGGACTGCTCGGATTCGCCTCGGGATACAAAGCCATCGACGAGGCCGACGTGCTGCTGATGCTCGGTACCGACTTTCCGTATCAGCAGTTCTATCCCGAGAAGGCGACGGTCATCCAGGTCGACATCGGCGGCCGCCATCTGGGCCGCCGAACCCCGGTCGACCTGGGTTTGGTCGGTAGGGTCGCCGACACACTGAGCGCTCTGCAGCCGCTGCTACAGCAGAAGCGTGACCGCACCCACCTCGATCGCTGTCTGCGGCACTACCGCAACACCCGCTCATCGCTGGACGCACTCGCGGTCAACGATCGCGATCGCACCCCCATACGGCCGGAATATGTTGCGGCAGAAGCCAGTCGGATGGCCACCGACGATGCGGTGTTCACCGTCGACGTAGGCTCCCCGGTGGTGTGGGCCGCCCGCTATCTGACGATGAATGGAAAGCGGCGGCTGATCGGTTCGTTCAACCACGGCACCATGGCGTGCGCACTGCCCCTGGCGATAGGCGCCCAGGCCGTGGATCGTCGGCGTCAGGTCGTTGCGTTCGCGGGTGACGGTGGGGCTGACGATGTTGTTCGGCGAGCTGATCTCCTCGTTGTCGGTTGCAAAACTCCGTGTCATATCAGGATGCCCTGACCTGCGCTTTCGCGTGATTGCATCAGGTTTGTCGAACGGGTTTTTGCATTCTGGATGTCGAATCCTAGAACGGTACGGTGGTGCACGACCTCAGCGCACGGGCGGCGCTCGATGACGGCGGCCGGGGCCACGGTGGCGCTCTCATGATGCGGGGTGAATCTGCCCCGGGTGCTGCCACTTTGGGCGTTACGAGCGGTTGTGCGTTCACCGATGATCATTGCGCGGCATAGGATTTACGGCGCAAGGTGCGTTTGCTGCTCGCCAGAGGCTGGCTCGATATCGAGCGGTTGTTGAGCGATCGGGCGAGCACTCGTGTGGCTTCGAGTTCGCCGAGGTATCTGACGCTCACTCCGTCGGTGAGTGGCTCGATCCTGGAGTGGCCCTCTTCGATCTCAAGGTACTTGCCGAGGAAGAACAACGCGTTCTTTCCGACGTCAATCTTCTGGCCTGCCAGCGAAATCGTTGTGGGGTTGATCGCAAGAAATTCATAGGTGCGGCCGGATTCCCGCGCGATCTCTGGCGGGTGGACGTCGTGGTAGACAGTGAAGGGTCTTGACTTCGATGTTGGGACAGCTTGGCCTGAAACGAGTTTGGCTGCAAAGAGGATGTCCCGCGCCTCGTCTGCGGACATCTCTTCGGGCATCGTCAGTAGCACTGGCACGTGATCTTGAATCTGGGCCAGCGCTTCGCAAATCCCTGGCCAGTGTCCCGAGTTACCGGATCGGTCGGTGGGGAGAGTCGCGACGATGCCGTAGTCCCTCGGTCCGTAGGTTAGAGCGAAGGCAAGGCGGTTCGGACTATGCCACGCAGACAAGACTTTCAGGCTGTCAATGAGCTCGGCGGGTCTGCGGCCAGCGAGGTCGTAGTCAACTTCAAGACTCATGGTTCCATCAAGCTGGCCTGCTTGTACCAGCATCTCCAACGTGAAGAGATTGGCCTGGTCGGTGAAGACACTACGTATGCCGGCCTGGCCGGCAGACTGTTCGATTCTCTGGATGGTCGTGCTGGCGATGACTGTCTCGGAGTCTGGCTCAACGACGGCAACGATCAGCTCAATTGGGTCTGCTTGTTCGTCTGCGGGGGCTGCAATCACCTGAAGGCTGGCGTCCTGCAGCTCCCCGCCAAGACCGCCAGGAAGGTCGAGTAGGCCGCTGACGGTGCCGCGCGGCATCGCCATCGGCGCTCCGTAGGCGATGAACTTCTGAAATTGCTCCTGCAGTTCGTTGTCTCCGCGGGGAAAAGCGACCTGGAGTTGGGCGGTTATCGGGCGCTCCCGCAGGGACTCCAGCGAGAGCGCAAAGATCTTTATCGCGACCCATACCGAGTCGTGTTGCATTGCGTACACGCCGACGAGACCGGGGTCCTCCGGTACGGGCGTGGGCGCGGGCGGGCTGTCTGAAACGCTGAACTCGTACCGGTAGAACGGGTCGTGGTCGTTGAGTGCCTTGTAGATCGACGCAAGGTCGGACATGACGTCCGTGGCTATGAGTGGTTCGTTGGGTCGGCGATTAACGCGGTGGGCGATGATCGCGGTGAGGTTGTCCACGGCGGCCTGAAGACGCTCCTTGCCGTCGCGCACGTAGTAGTCGACGACCTTCGGATACTGAGCGGCTTTCGTGTCGCAGTACAGCAGACCGTGTGTCTCGCAAGGGAATTTTGCGTCTGCGGTGAGCTGCTTCAGCCAGTTGGCAAGGTTGTGGTCGGTGAGGTCGAGCGGCATGACGAGATGCCATTCGATGATCTCCCAGCCTTCCGCCTTGCTGGCGTCGACGACGTTGTTGAACGACTTGGTGATCTTGCGTTTCTGGCTGCTGGTCAGGTTGGCATGGTACTTCTTGACCTGATAGACGGTGCGGTGCTTGGCGAAGCCTTCGGGGCCGGGCACGAAGATGTCGACGCCACCGTCGCCTTGACTAGGTCGGACGCGAACGGCGTTGGGGAAGTCGCTGCAGATGAACATGCCAACGACGGCTTCGATGTCGTCGCCTTCATGGCGAGTCCATTCAACTCGCGCCATGGACTACACCCTCTTCCAGACTGCGGGAGCGGCGCCGTCTGTGCCGAGCGCCAACGCCTGAGACTCACTCAACCACCCTGCGGCCGTGTGCTGGCGCCGACACCCCGAACTTCTGATCCCACACTGGAGGCGCGTTGCGGGCGCGGCGGTTCGGCCAGCTGGCACCCCCATCGAATGCCGACGTCCGGAGCTGTAGCAGCTGGGTCCGTCTTCCAAAGAGGCGCTCGATGCTATGGCGCGGTCGGCCTAGTGTCCCGAGTCGTTAATTCGGTCTCGTTTGTTATTGTGGGCCATGGCGACTCGGGGTCCTGCTGCAGCTCAGA
>NZ_LQPP01000032.1 GCF_002102345.1 Mycolicibacterium peregrinum | reverse complement strand
GTGTTGTTGCCTCACTTTGGTGGTGGGGTGTGGTGTTTGATTTGTGGATAGTGGTTGCGAGCATCTAGCGCGCAAAATGTGTGGTCTCACTCCTTGTGGGTGGGGCCTGGTTTTGTGTGCGTTTGATGTGCAATTTCTTTTGAAACTCATTTTTTGGTTTTTGTGTTGTAAGTGTTTAAGGGCGCATGGTGGATGCCTTGGCACTGGGAGCCGATGAAGGACGTTGGAGGCTGCGATATGCCTCGGGGAGCTGCCAACCGAGCGTTGATCCGAGGATGTCCGAATGGGGAAACCCAGCACGAGTGATGTCGTGTTACCCACTACTGAATACATAGGTAGTGGGGGGGAACGCGGGGAAGTGAAACATCTCAGTACCCGTAGGAAGAGAAAACAAAAGTGATTCCGTGAGTAGTGGCGAGCGAAAGCGGAGGATGGCTAAACCGTATGCATGTGATACCGGGTAGGGGTTGTGTGTGCGGGGTTGTGGGACCTGTTTTTCCAGCTCTACCTGGCTGGAGGGTAGTGAGAAAATGTCGTGGTTAACGGAAGTGGTTTGGGATGACCTGCCGTAGACGGTGAGAGCCCGGTACGTGAAAACCTGACATCTGCCTTGAACAGTGTTCCCGAGTAGCAGCGGGCCCGTGAAATCTGCTGTGAATCTGCCGGGACCACCCGGTAAGCCTGAATACTTCCCAGTGACCGATAGCGGATTAGTACCGTGAGGGAATGGTGAAAAGTACCCCGGGAGGGGAGTGAAATAGTACCTGAAACCGTGCGCTTACAATCCGTCAGAGCCCTCGACTTTGTTGTGGGGTGATGGCGTGCCTTTTGAAGAATGAGCCTGCGAGTCAGGGACATGTCGCGAGGTTAACCCGTGTGGGGTAGCCGCAGCGAAAGCGAGTCTGAATAGGGCGTATCCACACAATAGTGTGTGGTGTAGTGGTGTGTTCTGGACCCGAAGCGGAGTGATCTACCCATGGCCAGGGTGAAGCGCGGGTAAGACCGCGTGGAGGCCCGAACCCACTTAGGTTGAAGACTGAGGGGATGAGCTGTGGGTAGGGGTGAAAGGCCAATCAAACTCCGTGATAGCTGGTTCTCCCCGAAATGCATTTAGGTGCAGCGTCACATGTTTCTTGTTGGAGGTAGAGCTACTGGATGGCCGATGGGCCCCACAGGGTTACTGACGTCAGCCAAACTCCGAATGCCGACAAGTCCAAGAATGTGGCAGTGAGACGGCGGGGGATAAGCTCCGTGCGTCGAGAGGGAAACAGCCCAGATCGCCGGCTAAGGCCCCTAAGCGTGTACTAAGTGGAAAAGGATGTGCAGTCGCGAAGACAACCAGGAGGTTGGCTTAGAAGCAGCCACCCTTGAAAGAGTGCGTAATAGCTCACTGGTCAAGTGATTGTGCGCCGATAATGTAGCGGGGCTCAAGTACACCGCCGAAGCCGCGGCAACGTATTTATACGTTGGGTAGGGGAGCGTCCTGCATCCGGTGAAGCAGCAGAGTGATCTAGCTGTGGAGGGTGTGGGAGTGAGAATGCAGGCATGAGTAGCGAATAGGCAAGTGAGAACCTTGCCCGCCGAAAGACCAAGGGTTCCTGGGCCAGGCCAGTCCTCCCAGGGTGAGTCGGGACCTAAGGCGAGGCCGACAGGCGTAGTCGATGGACAACGGGTTGATATTCCCGTACCCGTGTATGTGCGTCCATGATGAATCCATTGTGCTAACCATCCAAAACCGTCGTGACCGATCCCTTCGGGGTGAGGCGTTGACGGGGCTGCGTGGGACCCCGGTGGGTAGTAGTCAAGCGATGGGGTGACGCAGGAAGGTAGCCGTACCAGTCAGTGGTTGTACTGGGGTAAGCCGGTAGGGAGAAACGTAGGCAAATCCGCGTTTCATATTCCTGAGAGGTGATGCATAGCCGTTTGAGGCGAATTCGGTGATCCTATGCTGCCAAGAAAAGCCTCTAGCGAGGACATACACGGCCCGTACCCCAAACCAACACAGGTGGTCAGGTAGAGAATACTAAGGCGTACGAGTGAACTATGGTTAAGGAACTCGGCAAAATGCCCCCGTAACTTCGGGAGAAGGGGGACCCCCATATCGTCAAGGCTCTTGCGGCCGGCAGCGGGAGGGGGTGGCACAAACCAGTGAGAAGCGACTGTTTACTAAAAACACAGGTCCGTGCGAAGTCGCAAGACGATGTATACGGACTGACGCCTGCCCGGTGCTGGAAGGTTAAGAGGACCTGTTAACCCTTCGGGGTGAAGCAGAGAATTTAAGCCCCAGTAAACGGCGGTGGTAACTATAACCATCCTAAGGTAGCGAAATTCCTTGTCGGGTAAGTTCCGACCTGCACGAATGGCGTAACGACTTCTCAACTGTCTCAACCATAGACTCGGCGAAATTGCACTACGAGTAAAGATGCTCGTTACGCGCGGCAGGACGAAAAGACCCCGGGACCTTCACTACAACTTGGTATTGGTGCTCGATACGGTTTGTGTAGGATAGGTGGGAGACTGTGAAGCAGCCACGCCAGTGGTTGTGGAGTCGTTGTTGAAATACCACTCTGATCGTATTGGGCCTCTAACCTCGGACCGTATATCCGGTTCAGGGACAGTGCCTGGTGGGTAGTTTAACTGGGGCGGTTGCCTCCCAAAATGTAACGGAGGCGCCCAAAGGTTCCCTCAACCTGGACGGCAATCAGGTGTTGAGTGTAAGTGCACAAGGGAGCTTGACTGCGAGACGTACATGTCGAGCAGGGACGAAAGTCGGGACTAGTGATCCGGCACCTCTGAGTGGAAGGGGTGTCGCTCAACGGATAAAAGGTACCCCGGGGATAACAGGCTGATCTTCCCCAAGAGTCCATATCGACGGGATGGTTTGGCACCTCGATGTCGGCTCGTCGCATCCTGGGGCTGGAGCAGGTCCCAAGGGTTGGGCTGTTCGCCCATTAAAGCGGCACGCGAGCTGGGTTTAGAACGTCGTGAGACAGTTCGGTCTCTATCCGCCGCGCGCGTCAGAAGCTTGAGGAAATCTGTCCCTAGTACGAGAGGACCGGGACGGACGAACCTCTGGTATACCAGTTGTTCCACCAGGAGCACCGCTGGATAGCCACGTTCGGACAGGATAACCGCTGAAAGCATCTAAGCGGGAAACCCCCTCCAAGACCAGGCTTCTCACCCTTTTAGAGGGATAAGGCCCCCCGCAGACCACGGGATTGATAGACCAGACCTGGAAGCCCAGCAATGGGTGCAGGGAACTGGCACTAACCGGCCGAAAACTTACAACAACCAACAAACACCAAAAGTTTGAATGGGATTCGTAAGAAACAAATTGCCTCGCAACCACACCACAAACACCCACACCTCGTGTGATCGGAGTGCACCGCACCCCACCACCAAAACACAAGGTTTACACTCAACAACGAGTGAATAGAGTTACGGCGGTCCATAGCGGCAGGGAAACGCCCGGTCCCATCCCGAACCCGGAAGCTAAGCCTGCCAGCGCCGATGATACTACCCTCTCGGGTGGAAAAGTAGGACACCGCCGAACACAAATTAAG
>NZ_LQPP01000031.1 GCF_002102345.1 Mycolicibacterium peregrinum | reverse complement strand
TGGGCACACTGACATCCTTCCAGCTCGCCCATCCCGGGCAAGCCAACTCAGATGTCACCTATTCGTGCAGCAGACCCCTCTGGTCAAAGTAGCTGCTCGCGAGGAGAGTCGCGGGGCGCTGGCTCCGCTCGTCGTTGGAAGCAGTCGAGGAGCGGATCATTGGCCAGGCCTGAACGCTCTGGGGAGCTTCCCAGGATCCGCTTGCCGACAGCATCGGGCGTGGCCCGCTGGAAGCAGGATTCTGGGGCGGGTTCTGAATCTGGCAGCGCCAGTCTGGGAAGCGCTGTGCCTCAGGGGGATTCGTCTCCACCTTGGAGATACTGAGACGGTTACTCGTCCCACCAAGAGATGCCCGGGTTCAATCTGGCCGCGACCTCGTACACGTGCTGCTGCGCGCCTTCGTAAAAGCCTGGAACTCGGCCATGTCCAACGGGTAAGGCCCCAGTGGACAGCCATTCGGTGAAGGTGTCGAACATCGCGGCCAGATTCGAGAACTCTGCCTCGGGGATCTCGCCCTTGAAGTCGTTGATCACCTTGTGGTTGCCGTTCTCGTCGGCTTGGGTCTCCACCAGGTAGGCGTTGCAGTCCTCTTGGAGAAATGGAAACGCGTCCTGCCACGGCGGATCCGCATACTCATTCGATCGCCGGTACTCCCACTCTTCGAGCGCATCCTCGAAGCTCAACAACCAGTAAATGCCGTAGAACGCCGGCTGGTCGAGCTCGTACTGGTATCCCGGCACCAAGTTGAACGCCCGGTAGAACTCGCGAACATCCGATGGTGGCCGGGGCAGGCCGGCCTGACCAAGCAGCTCATCCATCCGTTCTGTCGAAAGGCCCGGACGAAGGTACCGGGTGAACTCGTCACCTGCTGCTGACAACTGGTCGAACAGCCGGGTCGCTGATTCAACTACTCCCACCGATGCAGATTACGGGGCACCACCACCGCGAGCAACATATACGGTCCAGGTGTGGCAATGTGCCTGAAGGGCAGGGTGGTGTAGTCGGCGGCGAGTCAAGCGTAAGGTGTAAAAGACTTGCTAGCTCGGCAAGGTGCTGAGGGTTCTTGCACCTCAATAGTCGTTATTGGCCCAGTTAATGCGAACTTGCTACAGTCCGTGCCATCAGATGGTACGTAGCTGATCAAGGTTGCGTGCGGAGCGTTGATCGGGCGATCGGATGCGTGCACACAAAGTTCGAATGCTGAGCTCAGGCAATTTCCTGCGTGGGCAGCAGCAAACTATTTGGTTGAGGTGGCCGGCGATTTTCCATCGCGGCACTGTCGCAGTTCTAAAGAATGAAGACGGCTCAGATGCTGTCCTCGTCCATTGGGCGGAATGAGTTCGTGCCGTTCATGGACTACGACTTGGAGATCGACCGCTACCGATCGAAGGGCTTTCGGCTTCGAAGGTCACCTCGTCATTGCAACACGATGTAGTCCCGTCGGGAACCGCGGGACGAACCCGATCGAAATGAAGCCGAAAACTCCTTGGCCCCAGGTTGTTTCGAGGCCGCTAGATGTGCCCGCCGGGGAACATCGTCTTGACGGCCTCAGTGATGGTGTTGCGGGCAGCCGCGGCGTCGCCCGGTTCCAGGGAACTGATTGCCATCACATAACGGGCGTCGAGGCCGATGGCCCCGGTGGACACGTGCAGTTGGTTGGCGCCGCTCCAGCAACAGAACCAGCCTTGCTTGACGGCGACCGCCTCGGCGAAGAGCCCGTCGGGGATGCCGAAGCGCTGCGGGTATCCGTCGGTTCCCGTCGGCGTGGATTGGGCGAGGTTGGTGATGATCACGCTGGTCTGTTCCGGAGGCAGCCCGCCAGTGCCGTCCAGCAGCATGTCGTAATAGCGGACCAGGTCACTTGCGGTGCTCTGCGTGACGTCCCAGTGTCCGTTGTAGGGCGCGGTGGTGCCCGACAACCCGTACCGTGCCACGACGCGCGAGATGATCGCGTTTCCTCCGCTGCGGTCCCAGAAGGTCTGGGCCGCGCCGTCGTCGGAGGAGCGGAGCATGATGTCGAGCGACTTACGGTCCGCAGCAGACAGTTTCGTCTCGCCCTTGGATTCCTGCAGGAGCAGGTCGTCGGCGATGAACAGCTTCACCACCGAGGCGATCGGGAAGGGCTGGGTGGCGCCGTTGGAGACGATCTGACCGGTGTCGCGGTCCATCACGACGACTTCGATGTCGGCTCCGGACTTGGCTGCGTCGGCGGTGGCCTGGCGGGTGCGGACGTCGAGTCCGTCCCATGGTGACAGCGGCTGGGCATCGAGCTCGTCCGACGGCGTCAACGGGACGTGTGGGGCGATGACCGGCGCTGCCGGCATGCACCAGGCTGGTGCCGCAGAACCGTTGACGAGCAGTGCCACGCCGACGGTCGCCATGCATGTCATCGCAGGCTTCGACAGCCGCCACCGCATAAGTCCTCCAAATGATCCATAGCCAGGGCAGCTGGGATGGACTCTGCGCCCGCCGGTCTTACCAGCTTAATCGGCCACCTAGATGACCCGAGAGGCGCGGCGACGAACGATGACTCCGGGCCCGGCTCACCGAAACGCGCGCGCGAAGAGGAAGTCGTCCCCCTGGGACGGGCAAGCTTAGGATCCGAACTGTCGGGAGGGGACAGATGAAACTGAGTCCGAGTGCGGGATTCGTCTTCGGCATGGTCGCTGCCGTCGTGTGCGGTGTGCTGGTGGCGTGTTCGCCGGGGTCTGCGCCGACCGCGCTGATCAAGGACGTCCCGTTGCAGTCGGGTGAGCAGACCACGCTTCCGTTCAGTGGGTTTGACTACCGGGAGATGGGCGTCGACGCGAAGAACGTTCTCTATCTGGGTGGTATCGGTGGGTTCGCGACCCTGGTCCCGGGGGCGGCGCAGCCGACGCCCATGAAGCCCAGTGGCAACCCTCCTGTGTCGACGTTCGGGGTTGCGCCGGACGGCCGGCTGTCCTTTGCCACTCTCGATGGCGTCGTCGAGACGATCGCACCCGGATCCACCACCTCGGAGCCGCTGCCTTTCGACAAGCTCACCAAGCACGGTCAGATGGCGGTGGGCCGGGACGGGTCGGTTTACCTGGCCGACAACCAGCGCGACAAGCTGTTGAAGCTCACTCCTGGCGCGAGCGCCCCGACCGAGCTTCCCGTCGAGATCACCAACGGGTTGGGGCACTTGGTGATCGACGCCGACGACAACGTGTATGCCGCTATGGACGAGAAGATCGTGAAGTTTGCGAAGGGCGCGAAGAAGGCTGAGCCGGTGGCGGAGGCGCCGGACAAGGTGGGCGGGCTGGCGGTGGACGCCGCGGGCAATCTGTATGCCACTGACCGGGCGGCCGCAACGGTGTCCCGGATGCCGGTCGGCGGGGGTGACTGGGTCGAACTCCCGTTCAACGGGCTTCAAAGCCCATCCGCCATCACGGTCGACGGCGACGGCAACGTGTACGTCATGAACACGAACCTCCGCGAGACCGCTACGAGAGACACCCTCGTCAGGCTCGCTGCCAAGTAGCCGGGGTTCCCGGGTTGGGGAGTCAGAACATTTCGACGACCCACACCTCCATGTCGAACTGAGGATTCCCGGGATCGGCGGGGTCGGAGATGCGGTGCTGCTGGATGACGGTGCCGAGGCTGAGGATGTCCGCGCGTGGGGTCGCGAACTGCACTTGGTTCGATGCGTAGGTGAACCGGCACCCACCGACGAGGGCTGATTGTGCCAGCCGTCGAATCTCCTCGAGGGTCACCTGATTGATGGGCGCGCTGCGCATGCAGATATCGCTGGCGCAACCACTGACCAGGTCGGCGGTCAGTGGCCGGCCATGAGCATGCTGACTCTCGGTGGCGAAGTCGGAGAACCCGAGGTAGTCGGTTTCCCCCTCGCCGTAGATATTGACCCGCATGGCGTTCCCGATCGGGTTGATCGGGGTCCCTTGATGCTGGGCACGGCCGTCGGGCCCAGGCGCGGAGACGCGCGGTGGGGTCGGGCATTGCGAATGATCGTGTAGATCTCCCGCTTCGGTGGGTGAGACCAGGCCGTCCCCCGGTGGGGTCAGGCTCTCGAAATCCCTGACGTCGTCGTCGAGATGTCTGATCGTGCCTTTTCCGACGATCCTGTCTGCGGTGACCTGCCCGGGGCCCAGAATCCCGCGCTTGTTCTTGTAGGCCTCCACCGCGTCGCCGGTGCCTTCTCCGTACACACCGTCCACGGAGAGCCCGGCGGCATCGACCTCGTTCAGCGCGATCTGGATTCGCCGTACGTGCTCGCCGACGTCGTGGATGCCCTCCCCGATGTGCGCCGGGTCGGACACCAGGCAGGCCTCGAGTTGAGCATCACGAGCCGGTGAGGTGAGGAGCATGCTGTTGAGTCCCATTTTTCGTCCCCCTCTGGTTCGCGCAAGCGGGCTGCTTGCTGATGGATCCAATCCTGGGCGGGCACGTTTCGGGGTGCGCGAGTAGTCGGCTACCCGACTCTTCGGATGGCATCGCGAAAAGCAGCTCAGGGAGACTCGACATCTCCCGTGCCAGTTCGTAGCCTGTCCGAGACGTCCAAGCCGGGCCACGACGGTCCTCGCAGCGAAAGATCGTGACAAATCCGTATGACCTGGGTGCGCCATTCATTGCGGCGGGTGCTGTGCGGTTCGGCCATCGCCGCCGTGGTGGTGGCGACGTCGATGGGCGACGTGAACGCGGAGCCCGGGGCTGACGCGCTGTCGAAGCTCCACGAGTTGTCCCGACAGGCGGTGCAGGGTCGTGAGGCCGTCACCGCCGCTCAACGCGATGTCGACGCCAAGCTGGCTGCCCAGACCGCGGCCGAAGACCGCCATCGCGCCGATCTGGAGGCCCTTGCGGCCGCGAACGTCCAGCTTGCGCCCTATCAGGCCGCGGTCAACCGGATAGCGGCGATGAGCTACATGAGTGGCGGCGACGGTCAGATGGCGGCGGTGCTGACCGCGGGTTCGCCGCGGCAACTGATCGACAAGCTGTCGCTGCAACGGGTCGTGGCCGTGAAGGCGGCCGATGACATGGTGGCTTTCAAGTCGACGCATGAGCGCGCGGCCGCCGCCGCCCAGGCTTCAGAGACTTCGGCCGCGGACGCCCGCGCCGCCGTCGAACAAGCGTCCGCCGTGCGCGCAGACCTTCAGGCGAAATGGACTGAACTGCAGCGTCAGATCGCCGCCGCAGAGGCGCAGTACGGGGCGTTGACACCGCAACTGCAGGCGGTCGTCGACAGCGCGGTCCCACTTCCCGCGGGCGCTCCCGCAGATATCCCGGAGGGGTTGCCGGTCGGTGTCGCCTCCGAGGTCGGGTTGCAGCCCAACACCATTCTGGCCGCCCGGGCCGTCAGCGCCCGGTTTCCCCAGATCGCTGACATCGACGGGGTCCGGCCGGATTCGAAACCGTGGCATCCCAGCGGTCTGGCGATCGACATCATGATTCCCAACCCGGGAAGCCCGGAGGGCATCGCGCTCGGCGACGAGATTCTCGCGTTCGCGATGAGCAACGCGGCCCGATTCGGGTTGCAGGACGTGATCTGGCGCGGCACCTATTACACGCCGAGCGGTCCGCAGTCATCGGGCTACGGCCACTACGACCACGTGCACATCACCACGACGCCGCGCCACTGACCACAAGGCCGCGCCTTCCGGCCGGAGCTACCCCTCGAGCAGACTACGTTTGATGATCTTGCCAGTGGTCGTGCGCGGCAACTTGTCGAGGAAGGTGACGTCGCGCGGAATCGAGAAGCGGCTCAGGCGGTTTCGGATGTAGTTCTTGACCATTTCGTGGTCGAGCGAGGCGCCGTCGGCAACGACGACGAACGCGGCGAGGCGTTGGCCGAACACCGGATCGGGAACGCCGATCACCGCGACTTCGGAGACCTGTGGCAACAGGGCGAGCGCTTCTTCGACGGGCCGCGGAAATACGTTCTCTCCGCCGGAGATGATCATCTCGTCGTCGCGTCCGGCGACGAAGAGGCGCCCGCTGGCGTCGAGGTATCCGACATCGCCGGTGTCCATCAGTTGGTCTTTGATGGCAGGTGACGCGGCGTTGGTGTAGCCGTCGAACAGCATGTCGTTGCCGACGAAGATGCGACCGACGGCGCCGACGGGCACAGGGTGACCCGCCTGATCGAGTATGGCGATGCGGGTACCGAGCGGTGGCCGACCGGCGGTTGTCGGGGCGGCGCGTAGGTCGGTCGGGTCGGCGATCGTCGCCCAGGACACTTCGGTCGAGCCGTAGAAGTTGTACAGAATGTCGCCGAAGGTATCCATGAACTTGATGACGGAGGCTCCGGGGATCGGCGACCCACTGCTGGCAACCACCCTCAGCGACGACGTGTCGTATCGGTTGATGACGGAGACCGGCAACTCAAGAATCCGCTGCAGCATCACCGGAACGGCAATCAGGACCGTGCATCGTTGTTGCGCAATGGTTTTCAGGCACTCTTCGGCATCGAACCGTTCCGTCAGCACCACCGTCGCCCGCAGCGCGGCACTGAGTTGCAGCGCGGCCAGGCCCCAGGCATGGAACAGTGGCGCGGCCACCAGCATCACTTCGTCGCGGCGCAGCGGCATCCTGGACAACATCGCGGCGATCGTCCCGAAGCCCTGTGGGGTGGGTCGGCGCGCACCTTTCGGTGTGCCGGTCGTGCCGGAGGTGAGAACGACCAGCTTGCCCGGCTGCTTTGGAGGGGTGAGTGGCCCGTTGTTGGTACCGGCCGAGACCAGGTCGTCGATCGAACGACGCTGCGGTGCAGCGGAAGCGGGGCGGGTGGCGATGCGGGGAATCTCGGCGGGGAGATAGCGCACCTGCTGTTCGAACTCCTCGTCGACGAATATCGCGTCGACGGCATGGCGGCGGATGATCTCTTCGATCGGGTGCGCGGCCAGGCCGGTGTTGAGCAACACGAGGTCGGCGCCCAGCTTGCTGGCCGCCACCATGCACTCCACCATCGCCGAGTGATTGCGCGCCAGGATGGCGAGCTTGCTGTTCGCGGTGAAGCCGACGGTGGTGAGACCCGATGCGATGGAGGTGGTGCGCTCGGCCACTTCCGCATAGGTCGATTGCCCGAGGCCGTCGATCAACGCAAGGTTGCGGGGTGACCGGGCGGCGGCGGAGGTGAGGCCGCCGGCCAGGGTGAATCCCCACTTGGACAGGGAGTTGAGCTGTCGCAGTCCGCGATCGGGCCGGGATGCCCGCACGACGCCACTGACGACCATGGTCTTGGCGACGCTGAGTTGCAGGGAGCGCATGTCGCCCATGTTGACCAGTAGTGACGATTGCTTGCCGGCCAGAAAGTCGGCAATTCGCTGCAGACCGTCTCGGACCCAGCTCTCGACGGCGCTGTCGTCGATCTTGCCCAGGTCAGGGTGGAGCCGGCCGATCGAGAAGGCGGTTACTGCGATCCGGGTGTCGTTCGCTCCGGGGGTCAGCCGAATCGAAACCGAACTTTCGGGTATCTGGGTGGCGTTGAGGAGCATTTCCCTGCCGGAGCGGCGAACGGTCAGGTGCATCTCGTGAACAACGACCGTGCCGCGGGGGGTGGAGAACCGGACCTCGAACTGCTGCGCGTGGTCAGAGATCTGCGCGCACGATCCGAGTCCGCGGAAGAATCGTGGATATCGGTCGGGTGATTGCAGGATCTCCCAGATGTCCGGACATGAGTGATCCAGCATCACGTCGAAATCGATCACGTCACGTCGCACGGTGGTCCTGCCAGTCGATGGTGTGTTCACCCGTCCGCCAACTGAGTGAACACATTGTGGTTCATCGGCCCGCAGTACGGAGCAGTTCTGGCGCCAACGCCGCAACACTGACCCGATGCGACAGGGGATACGCTTCGTTGCGTGACGCCATCCGCTTCACGGCGCGAAGTCCTCAGGTATGCCGCTGTCCTGGCCCCGGCCTTGGCTGTTCCGGGTGCGTTGGCTGCGTCAGCGGGCACACCGATGGCCTCCGCCGACGGTCTGAAGCTCGTCGATTTCGCCGACCGGCTGGTCCAGCCCGAACAGCTCAAGTCCGCGGGATTCGGCGGCGCATTGGTCTATGTTTCCGAGTTGCGGCCGGGCGCCACGTTCGATTTCAAGCCCGTCACCCGTGACTACGCCGACCGCCTCCGGGCGGCCGGCCTGCAGGTCGTCAGCTGCTACCAGTTCGGCAAGCCCGGGTGGCCGACGCCGTCGGACTTCACCCGGGGGTACGACGGAGGTGTGGCCGACGCGCGGACGGCGTTGGGGCTCCATACGGCGGCCGGCGGTCCGGCATCGGCACCGATCTTCTTCAGCGTCGACGAGGACATCGACGCGGCAACGTGGAAACGTTTGGCAGTCCAGTGGTTTCGGGGAATCAACTCCGTGCTGGGGGCAGCACGCACCGGAATCTACGGCGGTCGCAGGCAATGTGGATGGGCGATAGCCGACGGTGTGGTCGGCGCCTCCAGCACTCCCGGCTACCGGTGGGCCTGGCAGACGAAGGCATGGTCGGGGGGCGAGCGGGAGCCGGCTGCGGTGCTGTTCCAGAGAGAGGTCGTGACCGCCTCCGACCCGGGTTTCGTGATCGACGGTGTCCACGTCGACGTGAACGACGTTCTCGCAGGCGATTACGGCCAGTGGGATCTCGCCAGATGATGTACCAGGAGGGATCACTGTCATGACCAACACCGACATGCTGAACGCTGCCGCCGCTACCGGTACGGCGATGGAGCAGGCGGTCGCGATCTTCATGCTGCATCCGGAGAACTTCGCGGCCAGTGTCGCCGCCGGCTACGAGAACCCGCTGGCGGGGTACGTCGCGGGCCGCGGTGGGGTCCTGGGTGATGCGTCCGGCGCCACGGTCAGCGCTGTTTTCGCCGTGTTCGAGCCGACCGGCCTTTCCGCGATGTGGGATGAAGGCGTTGCCGTGCGCGGCGCCGCGGGTGCGGCACAACAGTATTGGGAGCAGGCTGCGGAGTTCGGACGCAAGTACTTGTCGGCTGCCGAAGGGCTGGATCGCATCTCGGAACTGGGGGAGAAGCTCATCGCCGCGACCCCGATCGCGGGGCTGCCCCTGTTCGCGGGGTGGCGCGCGATGCCGTTGGCCGACGACGCCCCGGCGCGGGCGCTGCAGGTGATGTTCGTGCTCCGTGAATTGCGTGCGGGCGTGCACTTCAACGCGCTCACGATCTCGGGTATCGCCCCGGTGGAGGCCCACATGCTCAACAAAGGGCCCCGGTACACCGCGATGTTCGGTTGGCCCGAACCATTCGCCGATGGTGAAGACAAGAAGGACCGGTACGCCGAGATCGAGCACGCGACCAACCGGCGGATGGTCGAGATCTTCGAGACCGCCCTTGATCCGGCCGAGGCCGAGGAACTTGCCCGGCTGAGCACCGAAGCGTTGGCGACCTTCAAAGCCGGCGTTCCGGGCTGAACCACAGTGGAGCAGCAGCCTGAGCGAGCGAGAAAGCGTGGTGTGTGGACCAAACTGGCGGCCGTGGCCGCAGTTCTGGTGGTCGTGCTGGGCGCCCTCGGCGTCGCCATGGTGATGACCTTCGCTCCGACGTACGAGATCCCTTCGGAGGCAATGGAACCAACACTGCAAGGTTGCAGCGTGTGTGAGAACGACCATGTCGTCGTCGACAAACTCAGCTATCGGTTCGGGACACCACAGCCTGGCGACGTCATCGTGTTCACGGCTCCAACGGCGTGGTACATGCCTGGTGCCACAGGTGAGAACGACTTGGTCAAGCGGGTCATCGCAGTCGGTGGGCAGACGGTCGAATGTCGGGCGGACGTGGGGTTGACGGTGAACGGCAAACTGCTCACGGAGCCTTACCTGGATCCGGCCACGATGGAGGCAGACCCAAAGGCGTTTCCGTGCCTGGGTAACGAGTTTGGTCCGGTCGATGTCCCGGACGGCCGGCTGTGGGTGATGGGCGACAACCGGACCCACTCGGCCGACTCTCGCACCTACTGTCGCAGTGCCGTGCCCGATATCGCCAGTGGGTTGATGTGCACGGGCGATCCCTCCGTGGGGACCGTGTCGGTCGCCGATGTCATCGGCAGGGTGCGGGCCATCGCGTTTCCGTCGGCGCGGCGTGGCCTACTTGCCGCGGTGAATCCGCAGTCCGGACCGTAACTACGGCCATGCGGTTGCGCCGAGACGAGCGCGAGCGGGTGTTCGCGGCGGTGGCCGACGAGCGCCGGTCGATCGCCACCCTGGTCGAGGGGCTCGATGCCGACCAGTTGGCCACGCCGAGCCTGTGCGCGGGCTGGGATGTCAAGACGGTTGCGGCTCATCTGGTCAGCGATTTCACCGACGGGTTCTGGGGATTCCTGGCCAGCGGTGTCCGCCATGGGAACATCGACCGAGGCATCGACGCCCTGGCCCGCAGGCGGGCGCAGGCATCAGCTGTCGAGATCGCCGAGTCGCTGCGCAGTGGCGCCGACTATCGGCTCAGCCCGCCCATCACCGGCCCGTTGTCGGGCCTGACAGACGTGTTGGTGCACGGTGCCGATATGCGCATCCCGCTGGGGATTCCGCGTCAGCCCGATCCTCAGCACGTCGCGCGGGTTCTCGATTTCCTCACCAGCCGAACACAATTCGGGTTCTTCCCACACCGGCGCCTGCGTGGCATCGCGCTACACGACGAGGACACCGGGCGAACGTGGGGCGAGGGCCGGGTCATTGCCGGCCCCGGCATGGCGCTGATGCTGGCGGTGTGCGGACGTACCGTCGCGATCGACAGACTGTCAGGCCCTGGGACTCCCGTCTTGGTGTCGCGCCTGCGGTAGGGGCCGAGTCCTCAACCACGCATTTCGTCGCATTTTCGTCCGGCAGCCGAGTTTTGCTACTTAAGCTGACCACGACCACCGAATCCTGTGGCCATTCGAAAACTTCGAAAGGCCGGACGATGACAGCTGCCAATAGGTTTCCGACACGTGTACCGAGGTCACGTGTTCGATCGCCTTGGGAAATGGGTGGGGTCAGCAGGTGGCCGAAGGTTGCATTGGTCAACTTCTGGAGGCAGCGATGCTGACAAAGATATTCCGGAAGGTCTGGCTACCGATCGCCATCGTGGTTGCCCTGTCCGTCGGCGTTCTCACCGTGTCGCACCTGAGGACCATCTTCGGTGCGCATCCGGTTTTGGTGACACCCATCGGCGCTGACACCGCGGAGAAGTTCAATCCCAAGGTCGTCACGTATGAGGTGTACGGCTCGGGCAGTACGGCGGTGATCAACTACAAGGATCTCGACGGAATTCCGCAGCGCACCGGCACCGTGGGGCTGCCCTGGAGCTTGACGTTGACGACCACGGCTCCCTCGTCGTCACCGAACATCCTGGCGCAGACCGACGGCGACAGCATCGGTTGCCGGATCACCGTCGATGACGTCGTCAAGGACGAGAGGACGGCTACCGGAGTGAACGCACAAACCTTCTGCCTGGTGAAGGCAGCATGAGCGCGCCCGTGGACGACGCCCCGACCGCTCCCGTTCCGGGCCCTGCTCACACGTCGCGCCCGGTCATCCCGCGGCTCATCCGGATTTTCGCTGTCCCGATCATCGTCATCTGGATCGCCTTGATCGCGATACTCAACACCGTCGTGCCCCAACTTGAGGAAGTGGGCAAGATGCGGTCGGTGTCGATGAGTCCCAACGATGCACCGTCGATGATCGCCATCAAACGTATCGGCACGAAATTCGAGGAATACCGCAGCAGTAGCTCGGTGATGATCGTGATCGAGGGACAGGAAAAGTTGGGTGCGGACGCACACGCCTACTACGACAAGATGATCCGTGACCTGCGTGCCGACACCAAACACGTAGAGCACGTGCAGGACCTGTGGGGTGACTCGTTCACGGCAGCGGGGGCCCAGAGCGTCGACGGCAAGGCCGCGTATGTCCAGGTCTACCTCGCGGGCGATCAAGGCGAGGCACTGGCCAATGAATCGGTGGATGCCGTTCGTCAGATCGCCGAGGAGAGCCCGGCACCGCCGGGAGTCAAGGCGTACGTGACGGGTGCGGCGGCGACGAGCTCGGATCAGAACAGGATCGGCGACCAGAGCATGCGGATGATCGAGATGGTCACCTTCGGGGTCATCGTCGTCATGCTGTTGGTGATCTACCGGTCCGTGACCACCACGCTCCTCCTGTGCGTACTGCTCATCGCGGGACTGACGGGTGCCAGTGGGCTGGTCGCATTCCTGGGCTATTACAACGTCTTTGGCCTGACAACCTTCGCGACCAACATGGTGGTGACCCTGGCCATCGCTGCGGTGACCGACTACGGGATCTTCCTGGTCGGTCGATATCACGAGGCGCGCCGGGCCGGCGAGGACCGAGAATCGGCGTACTACACCATGTTTGAAGGGACTGCCCATGTTGTGCTGGCCTCTGGTCTGACCATCGCCGGCGCCACCTTCTGCCTGCACTTCACCCGGTTGCCGTACTTCCAGACGATGGGCTACCCGTTGGCCGTCGGTATGGCGTTCGTTGTGGCGACAGCCCTGACGTTCGGTACCGCGCTGATCTCGATAGCGAGTCGTTGGGGCCGGTTCCTGGAGCCGCGAGGGAAGTCGAAGGCCAGAGGATGGCGCCGGGTCGGCACTGCGGCCGTCCGTTGGCCTGGCCCACTGCTGGTGTTCGCGGTGTCGGCGTGCCTGCTCGGTCTCCTCGCGCTGCCCGGGTACCACACCATCTACAACGATCGGAGATATCTGCCCCCTGACGTGTCGGCGAATGTCGGTTATGCGGCCGCGACCAGACACTTCTCCGAGGCCAGGATGAATCCGGATGTGATGATGATCGAGACCGACCACGATTTGCGGAATCCGGCTGACTTCTTGGTGATCAACAAGATCGCCAAGGCACTGGCGCAGGTGCCGGGTATCGCCCAGGTGCAGACCATCACCCGACCCGATGGCAAGCCGATCGAACACTCGACGATCCCGTACACGCTGAGCCAGAGCGGTACCGGCCAGATCATGGGCAACGATTACCAGCAGGGCGTCATCGCCAACATCCTGGCCCAGGCCGGCGAGATGCAGACCTCCATCAACACCATGGAGAAGATGCAGTCCATCACCCAGCAGATGGCTGCGGTCACCCACAGCATGGTGCAGAAGACGAAGAAGACGTCGACGGATACCCAGGAGGTTCGCGACCACATTGCCGACTTCGATGACTTCTTCCGGCCGATACGAAACTACTTCTACTGGGAGCCACACTGTTTCGACATCCCGGTCTGTTGGTCGCTGCGATCGATATTCGACACTCTCGACGGAATCAACACGTTGTCTGACGACATTCAGGATCTCGTACCCGACCTGGAGCGCCTGGACGCCCTGATGCCGCAGTTGGTCGCATTGATGCCGTCGATGATCCAGTCGATGAAGAACCAGAAACAGATGATGCTCAATCAATATCAGGTTCAGAAGACCCAGCAGGACCAGACCATGGCCCAGCAGCAGGACAGCACCGCGATGGGTGAGGCCTTCGACAAAGCCCAGAACGACGACTCGTTCTACATTCCGCCGGAAGCGTTCGAAACCGACGACTTCCAACGGGGCATGAAACTGATGATGTCGCCAGACGGGAAGGCCGTGCGGTTCACCATCATTCACGAAGGCGATCCGCTGACCCCGGAAGGCACGGCGCGTTCCGAGGCGCTCAAAACAGCTGCGGCGGCAGCGATCAAGGGAACGCCGTGGGAGGGATCCTCGATCTACCTCGGCGGTACTGCGGCGATGTTCAAGGACATGCAGCAGGGTGCCGACTATGACCTGCTGATCGCGGCGACCGCTGCGTTGATGTTGATCCTCATCATCATGATGATCCTCACCAGGGCCCTGGTGGCCGCGGCGGTCATCGTCGGCACCGTGGTGGTCAGCTTGGCCACCGCGTTCGGGCTGTCGGTGGTGATATGGCAGCACATCGTCGGGATACCGCTGCACTGGATGGTGCTACCGATGTCGGTCATCGTGCTGGTGGCCGTCGGCGCAGACTACAACCTCTTGCTGGTGTCGAGGATGAAAGAGGAGATCCACGCCGGGTTGAAGACCGGCACCATCCGAGCCATGGGCGGCAGTGGTCCGGTGGTCACCGCCGCGGGGTTGGTGTTTGCGTTCACCATGGCGTCTATGGCGGTGAGCAAGCTGATCGTCATCGGGCAGGTCGGTACCACTATCGGCCTCGGCCTGCTCTTCGACACATTCGTGATCCGGGCGTTGATGACACCATCCATCGCTACCCTGCTCGGCCGGTGGTTCTGGTGGCCGCAACGGGTGCGTCCCCGCCCGCCGCGTTCGCCGTGGCCCCAGCCCATCCAGCGCGATCCGGCGGAGGTGGCGACATGAAGCCGGAAGCGGACTTTCGGCTTCGGCGGGTCAGCTGAAGCGTATGTTCAGCGTCGCCAGGCCGAAGATCTTCTTGCCCTCGGACTTCGCCGCGACCAGGACGACGCCGGTGCGGGTCTCGGGGTCCAGCGACTTGATCTTTCCGCTGAACTCGATATCGCAACCCTCCTTGGCCGACACGATCGCCGGCTGGGACAGCCGCACCGCGTAGCGGGTGACGGCGCCGGGGTCGCCCGACCATGCGGAGACGAACCCGGCACCCAGACCCATGGTGAGCATGCCGTGGGCGATCACGTCGGGCAGCCCGGCCAGCTTGGCGATGTCCTCGTCCCAGTGAATCGGGTTGGCATCGCCGGCTACACCGGCATAGTTCACCAGGTCGCCGCGGGACAGCCGGGTGTGGTGCACCCCGAGCTCGTCGCCGACCTTGAGGTCGTCGAAGGACGGTGTTCCGGGCGTGCGGGTGAGGCCGCCTTCGGAGATCCGCACTTCACCTTCGGGACGCACGGTCTTCTGGTAGTCGTCGGATCCGCCGATTCCGGAGAAGTCGACGTCGTGCATCATCGCGTTCTGGACGGCGGTCATGGTCGCCGGATTGATGTCGTCGGCGGTGACACCGACGACGGTGGTGTGCAGGGTGTGGACCCGCTCGCCGGCGGTGTCGGTGAAGGTGTTGGTGACGGTGATCATGTCGCGGCCCGCGATCCTGCGGACGGACGTCAGCTCGACGTCGACATGCAGTTCGTCGCCCGCGACGATCGGGCGGTGCTGCTCGAATACCTCTTCGGTCTGCAGGTAGGTGTCATAACCGACGACGATCGACTCGAACATGCGCCGATTGCAGGCCATGGCCGGGGTCGAGGTGAAGGTCAGCGGCGCGACCAGCCCGGAATACCCCAGCTTTGCCGCGGCGTCGACGTCCCAGTGTGCGGGGTGATAGTCCTGCACGGCACGCGCGTACTCGCGTACTTTCTCGCGGCCTACCAAATAGAGGCCGTCGGCCTCGTAGTAGTGGCCGACTCGGGCTTCGAGCGCCGATGCTTCTGGTGCTGCGGTCATGAATTTGCTCAACTTTTCTATCGGCTTGTTCGCTGAAGCCGACGAAAGCACACTAACGTCTGTGCGGCACCAGGCGTAAAACCGGCAGATAAGGTTCGCCCATGTCCGGCCCTGTTAACCCTGAGCTCGTGTCTGCCTACGCTGCCCACTTCAACCGGCACGTTCTCGGCAGACACGCAGTGGCCTCACCCCTGGGTTTGTGGCTGTTGTTGGCGTTGGTGGGACCGGCCACACGCGGAACTGCCCGCCGCGATCTGGAGGCCGTGCTCGGCACGACCGTGGATGATGCCGCTGCGCGGGCCGGTGCCCTGTTGAGGGACCCGCACCCGGCAGTGTCCGCGCTTGCGGCGGTGTGGGACCGCAAGCTCGGCCGGGCGTTCGACGACTGGGTGCGGACTCTGCCCGATGTGGTGGAGCGTGGCCCGGTCCCGGATCAGTCGCGAGCCGATGCCTGGGCGCGGGCTTGTACCGGTGGCCTGATCGATGAATTCCCTTTGCAGCTCGACGGATTGACCAGGCTGGTACTTGCCTCGGCACTGGCCACCGATATCGGCTGGGCGCGACCGCTGGGCACCACGAATGAATTGGGCGGGGTCTTCGGTACGGCGATCGGTACGGCGTTGATGCTCTCGGAGGGAATCCAGCTGATCGTCGAGACCGACGCCGCTGGTCTGGTTGCGGTGGCTGCACCGCCCTCGTCGTCGGCGCTCGACGTCTTCAGCGTGATTGCCGCACCCGAGGTCGCGCCCCACGATGTGGACATCGCGGCACACCAGGTGGCGGCGATGCTGCGGGGCGACGAGCGCGGCGCGCGCCGGGTCCCGGTCGAGGAACTGGCCGACGGCCATGCGTGGACGGTGACCGAGCGGCGCGAACGCCGGGTCGGGGGTCCGGACGTTCACGCCGAGTGGCGCAGTTGCCTGCCGGCCTGGTCGGCGACGAGCGACCACGACCTGAAGGACGCTCCCGGCATCGCCCCGGTGTTCGACACTCTCCGCGGCTTCGCGAGGCGCGAGGACCTGCCGGTGGAGTTCGCCGCCAAGCAGTCGGCCGTGGCGTCGTATACGAGGGAAGGGTTCAAGGCGGCGGCGGTGACGGCCTTCGACATGGTCGCCGGGTCGGTGCCGCAGTTCCACGAGGTTGTGGTGCGCCGGATCGAGATCCGGTTCAACCGCCCGTACGCGGTCCTCGCCTGCGCGGACCGATCGGACGGGCCCGTGGCGTGGCGTGGCGTGCCGGTGTTCAGTGCCTGGGTCAGCGAGCCGCGGGAGACCGTCATCGAGGCGGTCGGTGCACCGCAGCCAGTCGCTGTTCGATGACGGCCAGCGCCCGGTTCGCCCAGTCGATGTTCTCTTCCTCGAACCGGATTCCGCGCAGCAGCGTCAGGTAGGGGCCGATGCGGTCGGCCTCGGCGAGGTAGGCGTCTTCGGTACGTCCGGCCAGGAGGTGGTCCTGGCCGCGCCGGTAGCGCGCGAGCTTGGCGGTCGCCCAATCCAGGCGTTCGGCGAGCGCGGCGCGGACGGCCTCGATGTTGCCCGAATCCACGGCCTGGATCTGCACCAGGAGGTCTTCCCGGATGGCCCCGGGTTTCGGCGGCACCTCGGTGAACTCATGCAAGGCCTTGCGCCCCGCGTCGGTCAGCGAGTACAGGCGCTTGTTGGGCCGCCGGTCCTGTTCGACGAGCCTCGCTTCGATCAGTCCTTCGGCAGACATGCGGTCCAGCTCGCGGTAGAGCTGCTGGGGCGTTGCCATCCAGAAGTTGGCGACTGACGCGTCGAACCCTTTGGCCAGGTCATAGCCTGATGCCTCGCCGTCGAGGAGCGTGGCCAGGATCGCGTCGCGTAACGCCATGAGCCGATGCTAGCAGCAATGCGAATAATCAAAATGTTGACTATAGGAATGGGGCGTGCCTACCATCGCCGCTAGTCGATGAATGGGTTGAGGAGGTGTCATATGCATCCGTTCCGGGAGGCAGTCGAGGCGCGTGACGAGGCTGCGATCGAGGCATTGCTGTCCGACAACGTGGTGTTCACCAGTCCGGTGGCGTTCAAGCCGTATCCGGGCAAGCCGATCACCGCGGCAATCCTGCGCGGTGTCATGCGGGTGTTCGAGGACTTCCGCTACATCCGCGAGATCGCCGATGCCGGTGGCCGTGACCACGCGCTGGTCTTCGAGGCGACGGTGGACGGCAAGAAGATCACCGGATGCGACTTCCTGCATGTCGATGACGAGGGCAAGATCGACGACTTCATGGTGATGGTTCGGCCCCTGTCAGGAGCCACCGCACTGTCCGAGGCGATGGCTGCCCAGTTCGAACAGATCAAACAGGAAGCGGCAGAACAGATTCAGCGAGAGTCCGCCACTGCTTGATGAGCGCTCGCCTTGATCAACCGCCCGCTCACGGCCTGATCAGCGTCCCCGCATCCGACGCCGCCTTCTTCAGTTCCGGAATGGTCATGTCGGCGTAGTCGGCGTTCACCGGCCCCGACGCGTTGCCCAGCCACGGCACCACGCCGGGGTCGGGGTTGACGCCAAGGTGGTAGGCCTGAATGCCGGGCAGGTGGTACTGGAGGAAGTTCACCAGAATGTCGGCGACGAAGATCGCGGCGCCGATCGGCCCGGTGCTCAGCAGCGCGGCCGAGTTCATCAGCGGGATTGCGGCGTCGGGATTGCCGATCATCACGATCGCTCCGTAGTGCGGCTTGCTGCCTCCACCGGGCACGTACTCCGGCATGAACGGCTGCAGTCCGGGCAGGTCGGTGGAGAAATAGGCGGCGGTGTCGCCGTAGGTCAGCACGTTCACGAACCCGGAGTCGGCGCCGTTGCCCGGCACCGTGGTGTTGAGGCCCGGGCTCTCGAAACCGACACCGCCGACGCCGGTCTGCTGCGCGACGTACGCCGCTTCCCATCCGCCGAGTGAGTGCCCGGTGACAAAGATGTCTTCCTTGCGGTAGCCCTGCGCGATCGCTGCGGCCTCCACCTGCTGCTCGAAGGCCACGGAGTCGAGGAAGGCCTGGGGCGGGGTGTCGGTGAAGATCACCTGCGTATCGGCGATCACCTGGGAGATCGCGATCAGCGGGTTGTGCAGCAGGTTCGTGCCACCCGTCGTGCCCTGGTAGGCGATGATGATCTGGCCGTCCGGCGTCACCCATGCCTTGCCGGACATGCCCGTCAGCACGTTGGTCGACTGCATCTGCTTGCCGTTGACCACGAACGGTTTCAGGTCGCCCGGGGTGCCGCCCCACACGTACGCGGCGGTCGCGGCGTTGAGGAACTGCGACACGGTCGGGGTCGTGCCGGTGGTGGGCCCGTCATAGGTCATCGTGGGCGGCACCGGTTGCGCGGCAGGTGTTTTGGTCAGCCCCAGCTGTCCTTCGATCTCGCGGAACGCCGCGAAGAGGACGTTGTTGATCGGTGCGAGGTCGATCGGGCTTTTCGGCCCGTTGGCGGAAACGGTGATGTCCAGTACCTGAAGCACCGTGTTGACGATGCGACCGGGAAGCTCGGCGATCTTGGCGATCGGCGACAGCGGTTCGGGGGGCTTCGGTGTGGTCTTGGTTGTCGTGGTGACCGCGGCGACCTTGGCTACCGGCGTGGTGGTCTTCGCGGTGGTGTCGGGGGCGGTCCGGACGATCGCGGTGAGATCGGGCAGCGTGGCCGTGATCGCCGGGGCGTGAGTAGGCGCCGGAGCCTGCGCCCGCGACGGCGTGACGTCCGGCAGCGCGGCCGACGTGATCGGGGCCAGGCGTTTCGGGGTGGATCGTGGCGAGAAGTCGGACTTGGCCGGTCGCGTGCCGTCGGGCCGGACCGGAGCGGCGGGCCTGATGTCGCGTAGTTTCCCCCGGACGAATTCGGCAATCGACTCCTGCTGCGGCGCCGGCGAATTCGTCTTCGGAGTGGTGGGGGACCGTACGGCGGATGTGTCGTCGTCATCGTCGGGCGAGGACGACGCCGGGGACGTGGTGCCGGAGGTCGAGGACTTCGGCGAGGACGGCGATGTCTTGCCCGGCCGGCTACCGTGTCGGTCGGCCGGTTTCTTGGGGCCGTGGCCGGTTCCCGTATTCGAGTGGTTCGACGACTGGCCCGATGAGTCGGATGACCCAGCGGCGCCGGGGTCCGCCCACGCGACGGTGTGTCCGCTGGTGCCTGCGATCCCGACACCGATACCGACGGCTATGACGGACAGGCCATACCGCAGCGGTAGGCGTTTGGCGGTTTTCGGGCAGCGTGAACCGTGCGCCATTATCGATGTCCCCCTTGACATTCCCCGACCTTGTTCGCATCCGCCGGTGACGGAATGCCGGCCGCCGCGAACACATGCCGGGTCAATATATATGACAACGTGTGATGCCAGTCACGAATTCAGAACGAACCGCTTGACAACATACAACCAATCGGTTGTATATTTGAGAGGTGACCGAGAGTGACGAGGACCGGGCGGACGCCCTGTTCCACGCGCTCGCCGATCGGACCAGGCGGGACATCATGCGCCGGGTCCTGGCGGGGGAGCACTCGGTCTCGGTGCTTGCGGCGAAGTACGACATGAGCTTCGCGGCAGTGCAGAAGCACGTCGCCGTGCTGGAGAAGGCCGGGCTGATCACCAAGCGACGCAACGGTCGTGAGCAGCTGGCCAGCGGTGACGTGGAGGCAGTGCGGTCGGTGGCGTCCATGTTGACTGAGCTGGAACAGGTTTGGCGCGGCCGCATCGCACGCATCGATGAACTGATCGCATCCGATCCCAAGGAGGACTGACCAATGCCCGTGACCGACGTCCAACACGACCTCGACAAACTGACACTGACCATCACGGCCGACTTCGCGGCGCCGGTGCAGCGCATCTGGCAGGTGTACGCCGACCCGCGTCAGCTGGAAAAGGTGTGGGGCCCGCCGACCTACCCGGCCACAGTGGTCGACCACAGCCTCACACCCGGCGGGCGCGTCACCTATTTCATGACCGGTCCGGAGGGCGACAAGCATGCGGGGTACTGGGAGATCACCGCCGTCGACGAGCCGACGAGTTTCTCTTTCGACGACGGCTTCGCCGACCAGGACTTCAACCCGAACCCTGAGATGCCGGTCTCCAAGAACGTCTACACCTTTGCCGAGCACAATGGCGGGACCCGGGCTGTCTACACGAGCACCTACGAGACGGCCGAAGCGCTTCAGCAGGTCCTGGACATGGGTGTGGTCGAGGGCGCTTCGTCGGCGATCAACCAGATCGATGAGCTGATCGCGTCCTGACCGACTGAGTGGGGAATCGGGCTCGGTTGGCAATCACTTGTCGCGATAAGCGATCCGGGCCCACCCCGGCGTCGTAATCTCAGGTATGCGTCCGCTCAGAGGTCTCGCCGCGGTAACCATCAGTGTCGTGTCGGTCGCGGCGGTGGCCGCGGGATGCACGACGACCGCAGGAACCCCGGTGGCGAAAACCACCAGCGCTGCGGCGTCTGATAGCGCCTCGACGGAGCCGGCTCGCACGACGACCGAGTCGCCCAAGGCGGCCGAGCCGACCGGGGCGCCGGTCGGTACGGCGGTCATGAAGGTCCTCGGTGCATCGGCCCCGGTGACGATCCGTTACCGGATCAACGGCGGTGCCGAGCAAACCGAATCGAACGTCACGCTGCCGTGGGAAAAGCAGTACTCCGTTTATGAAGAGGTGGAGTCAGAGGTCGCCGCCGACGGCGGAAGTGCCACGCTCACTTGCACGATCACGATGGACGGCGACAAACTGGTGTCCTTCAAGACCGAGGTGAACCCCGTCTGCAACTTCTCCTACTGGGGTTAGCGTTCCGCCTCACGGATACGGCAGGGGTGTGGCGGCCCGCGACTTCATCAGGTGTTCCATGACCTGGATCTCCTGCGTCTGCTCGGTGACCATGGCCAGAGCAGTTCGCCGGATCGTCTCGTTGGAGCCACTGCGGGTCTCGTCGAAGGCCATCTCGGCGCCGCCCTGGTGGTGGCGGGTCATCAACTGGAGAAACAAGGCTTCGCCGGCGCGGCCGGTGGCACGCTGAAGGCGCGCCAATTCATCGGGGGACGCCATCCCCATCTGCATACCGGTGGGCTGTCCGGTGTCGTGGTGATGGGACATGCCGTGTCCGGTGTCCTGTGTGGGCGCCGTGGGGTTGAGTGGCTGATCCGCCAGCTGCAACCACCCGATCATGGTGCCGACCTCTGCCTGCTGCTGAAGTCTGATCTGGTCTGCGAGCGTGCGAATTTCGGGTACGGCGTCCGCGCTGAGCAGGTCGCAGATCGTGATCGCCTGCTGATGGTGGGTCATCATCATCTGCGCGAAGGTCACGTCGGCTTCCGACATCAATGGCGGTGGGCTGTCGTGCCGGTGGGATTCGACGAACGCGCCGAGGAACGCGGCCGCGGCGATGACGACGGTGGCGCCGAATATTCGGGCGGGTATGGAGGCGCTCATCGCGGCGGGTAAACGGTGGGGTCCAGCTTCAGGGTCATGAACCCGTTGTCCGAACACGTGACGTAGAGCAGGTTTCCGCGGAACTCCGGCGGTGACATGCACCAGTCTGCGGAGAAATCGGCAGGCTGGCCCCAGCCCGGCCGGTTGCCCAGCACGATGTCGGAAAGCTGGATCTTCCCGTCGAGGGCGGCCCGTCCCACCCCGAATATTCCGGTGAGCGGTGGGGTTGCGAGAACCGAAAGGTTGTAGACGTGAATGGAATTGGGTAGGTCTTCGTACTTCTTGTCAGACTGTGCCGGTGGGTTGAAGTAGGCGAGTTCCGTGATGTGCTCGGGGTTTCGGACGTCGAACACCCGGATACCGGACTGGATCCATCCACAGGCCAGAGCCGTCGGATCGTCTTGCCGGTCCACCGAACAGTAGTGCGAGTCGTAGGCGAACACCCCGTTGAATCCACCGCTGCTCGTCCAGTTGTCCATGTGTTCGGGCAGATTGATCTCGAGCTTGATGATGTTGCGGAGCTTGAGGTCGGTGGGGTCGGAGACGTCGAACAGTTTGACGCCCCCGGAACCGAGTTCGTCGATGGTGAAGATGTGCGGTACGCCTCGGTAGGTGACGTAGACGCTGTGCTGGGCCTCCTGCCCGTCCACCCAGGCTTTATGGCTGTGAGCCGGAAGCAGTTGGTGCATGGTGAAATCAGGTGCCACCCGGTCCTGCACCGCCGAGGTGTCGAGCACCGTCAATCCGCTGAACTGCGACATGTACATGGTCCGGCCGTCCGGTGCGAAGCCCATGCCGTGCGAGGCCCAGCCGACCGGCGCGCTCCACACCACGTGCGGAGCAGTCGGATCGGTGATGTCCACCGCGCTGTTCCAGATGATGCCCCCGGCCCAGTAGGTGTTGCCGTCGGGCGAGAAGTTGCCCTCGTGGGTCAGCATCGGGATCCGTACGCCGGGAAGGGAACCGGCGCCCTCGTTGAGTAACCGGGGATGCCGACAATCCTGTGAGATGTCGTAGATGGAGATGTAGCCGCCCCCGAACAACAGGGGCACTCCGGTTCCGACCAGCAACCCCCGGCCCGCGTGTACCTTCAGGGACTCCCAGGTTCCGCCGACCATCGCTGGTTCGGTGAGCAGATCGGCCTGGACCGGGTGGGCAGGATCGGACGCGTCGATCACCTGCACGCCGTTGGTATAGGGCCAGGTGGACCCGACGTAGGTGCAGTCCTTGTAGGACGTACTCGTGATGCCGGCGCCGGTGCCCTGGTGCTGACCTACCAGGTCGATGTTGCAGTTGTAGCCCTGTGCGCTGCGGTGCGACTCGCGGTCTGCGACCGGCACCTCGCCCTGCAATCCGGTCTCGACCCGGTCGCCCGGTCGGCATTGCGCCTTGTCGACCGCGGTCGGCCAGATGTCGAATCGCGTGTCGTATCCCGGCGGAAGTCCGGCGTGGGCCACAGCGGACGGCCCCAGTCCTGCGATGGCCACGAGAAGCGCGACGCATACCGCGCGAAGGAGGTTGTCCAGCATCGACCGCATCATGGCATTGCGGAGCCTCGCTGCGGACAAAAACTGTCAGATTCTGACAGTTTTTGGGGCCGGGTGGCGGCGTGTTGCGCCTACGGGCTGGGGCTTACCGGTGCCGACCGGCCGTCGCTGCTACGGGTCGTGACTCGGATTCAGCGTTCTCGGCGTTGGGATCCGGCGCCAGCATGACCGCGGTGATCGGCACGCCGAGTGCGAGCAGGCCGATCACGAAGACCGGGAACAGGAACGAGAACACTTCGGGCCCAGCGGGAACCGGCATCATGTGATCGACATTCACCCGGACCGCGGCCATGCCGGTGTAGTGCATGCCGACCACGGCGACGCCCATCACCAGGCCGGCCACGAATCGCAGACCGCGTGATTTCAGGACCAGGGTGAACCACAGCGCTGCGGTGGCGGCGACGACGGCGATCACGAAGGAGAGGACGACAAGGGTGGTGTCGTAGGTCATGGTGCCCTGCATCTGTACCGCCCACATGCCGGTGTAGTGCATCACCGCGACCGCCAGGCCGGTGATCACGCCGCCGGCGAGCAGACGCCGCAGATCGAATTCGCGGCCGATGGTGATCAGCCCGACGAAGACCGCCGCGATCGCGATCGCGGCCGAGGCGATCGTCCAGCCGAGGTGGTAGCGGACCGAGCTGTTGGGGATCGCGAAGCCGAGCATCGCGATGAAGTGCATGAGCCAGATGCCCACTCCGCCAATGGCGATCGAGGCCATGAGCAGCCAGCGGAGGCGGTCCCGTCCGCTGGTTGCCCTGGCACTGCAGCGGGTGCAGGCGAGGCCGACGACCGAACCGGTCACCGAGACGATGTACGCCAGGAACAGCAGCCAGAGGCCCATGTCGAAGTGATGTACTTGGTGGTTCATGACGTGGTTTCCTCGAGACTGTGAGACTGGCGGACGGTGGATCTAGAAAGCTGACGACGGAAGGCGTTCCAGCGCGAACGAGGTGATGGCGATCAACGCGTCCCTCGCCGAGTCGCGCTGCCGGGCATCGACAGTGATGATCGGTACGTTCGGCGACACGGACATCGCCTCACGCAGCTCTTCGATGCTGTGAGTCGGGGAATCGTCGAACTCGTTGACGGCGATCAGGAACGGCAGGCTGCGGGCCTCGAAGAAGTCGACGGCGGCGAAGCTGTCCTCGAGCCTGCGGGTGTCGACGAGCACCACGGCGCCGATCGCGCCGTGGACCAGGTCGTCCCACATGAACCAGAACCGCCGTTGCCCCGGGGTACCGAAGAGGTAGAGCACGAGGTCGTCTGCGATGGTGATCCGGCCGAAATCCATCGCAACCGTGGTGGTTTCCTTGCCGGGAATCGCTTCCAGGTCGTCGTGTCCCTGTGAGGCGTTCGTGACGAGGGCCTCGGTGCGCAACGGCACGATCTCCGACACGGCGCCGACGAACGTGGTCTTGCCGACGCCGAAGCCGCCGGCAATCACGATCTTCGTCGAAGACACCGTGGAGCCGGAGTCAGAGTGCGCGTAAGCCACTAAGGGTCCTTTCGATCAGTAGGCGCCGTTCTGCAACGGTCGAGCGGTCGGTCAGGGTGGCGTGAACTCGGAGGTGGCCGCTGTCCACCAGGTCGCTCACCAGTACCCGGGCCACTCCGATCGGCAGACCGGCGTGAGCCGAGATCTCGGCGATCGACGGTCGGCTGCTGCACAGCTGGACGATGACGGCGGGGATATCGCCTGGTGCGCAGTCGAGTTCACCGGAGGACAGCAGGGCCTCCACCGGAGCTTCGATGGGGATCTCGACCCGGGCGCGGGTCCGCCCGCCGGTGAGGGTGTACGGCCTGGCGCGGCTGGCGGTCTGCTTCTGCTCGGGTCTGTCCATGCTGAGCGTCATCGAGCTCCATGGCTGGCGCGCGGGGTCGCCTCCACGGTCTTGCCGACCCGGTCGACGAGCAGGGCCATCTCGTAGCCGACCTGGCCGATGTCGCACGAGGTCGACGCCAGGGTGGCGAGGTATGAGCCGTTGCCCACGCCCATCAGCAGCAGGAAGCCGTCGTCCATCTCCACGATCGACTGGCGCACGTTGCCGGCCTCGAACAGCCGGGCGGCACCGTTCGACAGGCTCGCCAAACCCGATGTCACGGCGGCCAATTGCTCGGCACGGTCAGCCGGAAGGTGCGAGTTCGAGGCCATCAACAGCCCGTCGGCCGACACCAGGATCGCATGTGACACGCCAGGCACGTCACGGACGAAGTTGGACACGAACCAGTCAAGGGTGCCGGTGGTCCCCGACGGTGTTGCAGCAGACCCCGCGGACCGATCCTGTGGTTGCGTGCCGGTGTTCATCGATCTCCTTCGATTCGGCTGTGTGCTGCGTCGGTTTCGGCTCGGCCTCTGCGAACGCCGGCCAGTTGTCGGCTCAGGATGTCGCGGATCGCCGCGGGGTCGTTGCCCCCGTTGGCCTTGGCCCGGGGCTCTGATCTTGCCTCATCGGACACCAGGCGCGCTCCGCGTTCGCGGATCGGCAGTCCAGATGCGGTGTGCCGCTTGGGTTCCTGCTCGACAGCCTTTGCTGCAGCTGCCCAGCCGGCGTCGGCGGAGCTGGACCAGACCCGGTTGCGGGATTCGGGCGCGGTGGGATCCATCAGCCACTCCGAGGCCATCCGCTCGAAGATCGGTGCACTCTCCAAACTCTCCGGCTCAAGGTGCGGTGGCCCGGACTCGGTGGCGGGTGTGGGCGCAGCGTCGGCGGGCTCGGCAGCGGCCGGGGCCGATGTTGCAGACTTGAAGTAGGACAGCGGGTTGCCGCGCTGCGGCGGGTCGGGATCCTCGGGTGCTGCCGGAGACGCGGGCGCGGGCGCGGTCAATGCGGTCACCGGAGCGGGGGTTCCGTTGACGCCGCTGGCACCGGGCGAGCGTTTCGGCAGCCCGTTGACGGTGACCCGGGCCGGGGCGTCGGATCCTCGCTCCGACGGCAGCGACGCCGCCTGCGAGCCGTGGGCCTCGGCGCGCGCGCCGGTGGCGGCACTCGTCAGCGCATTCCGTCCTTGGTCGGCCGGCTGCGGTCGTGACCCGGTGAACGAGCCGTTGCGCAGATCGTCGAGCGACTCACCCACCCCGATGGGCGAGACCAGGGTGCCGGGGATGTGCACACTCGCCGTCACGCCGGGCCGATCGGTCAACGCCGAGGTGGTGCGCAGCCGCACTGTGACTTCGTGACGTCCCGCCAGCCGGCCGACCACGAAAAGCCCCATCCGCTTGGCGGTTTCGGAGGTCACCTCGCCACCGAGCGCGAGTCGTTCGTTCGCAGCGGTCAAGTCGTCCTTGGACATGCCGAGTCCGCGGTCGGCCACCTCGACCAGCAGGCCGGCGTCGACCGCGCGTCCCACCGTGACCAACACGGGCGCGTCGGGCGGCGAGTAGCGCAGGGCGTTGTCGAGCAGTTCGGCGATCAGGTGGCCGATATCGCCGGCGGCCGAGCCGGCGATCGAGACGTCGGCCAGGTGTCCGACCTGAACCCGGCGGTACTCCTCGACCTCGGACATGGCGGCCCGCAGCATGTCGGGCAGCGTGACGGGCGCGGACACGCGGTGGCGTTCCACGGTGTCGGCGAGGACGAGGAGGTTGTCCCCGTTGCGGCGCATGCGCGTGGCGAGGTGGTCGAGGCGGAAGAGGTGATCCAGCCGGACCGGATCCTCCTCGTCGAGCTCGAGGGTCTCGATGAGGGCCAGCTGCTCTTCGACGAGTGAGCGGCTTCGGCGGGACAGGGTTTCGAACATGTCGCCGATCTGCAGGCGGACACCGTGCTCGCCGGCCAGCCGGACGGCCTGGGAGTGGATGTCGTCGATCGCGCGCGCGAGCTGTCCGACCTCTTCATTGGTGCGGAACGGCAGCGGCGCGATCTCGGGGATGCCACCGCCCTTGCTGAGCCGTTCGATCTCTTCGGGTAGTTCGACCTGCGCGACCTGCAGCGCGCCCTGGCGCAGGCGGCCGATCGACCGGATGAGCGAGCGGCCGACGGCGAGCGCGAAGACGAGAGCGGCCAGCACCGCACCGAGGATGATCGCGGTGTCACGCAGGGCATCTGACCGCAGGGCGTTGGCGCGATGGTGCAACGTGCCGTCGAGGTCGGCGGACAGGTCCTGGGTCATCGCGCGGTAGCCCTCGACACTGGCCCGCATCGTGTCGGTGAACGCGGGCGCGCGCACGCTGGCGTCGGACGACCGGGTGTAGGTGGCGCGACGAACGTCGGATTCCTTGGACAGCGCCGTGGCCTCGTCGGTGGTCACCAGCCTGTTGAGCCGATCGATCGCGGCTGCTTCTGCGCCTGCCGCGTCTGCGACCTCGGTGCGCAGCTCGTCGGAATCGGCGAAATCGGGCGCGGCGATCAGTATCCGTTGCGCCGTCAGTGCGCGCTGTGCCGTGAGGGCGTCCACGAGCTGGTCCGCGAGGGGGCGCACGGTGCGGTCGTCCACGGGGGCGGTGGTCGCTGCGATCGCGGAGACCACACCGGAGGCCACGTTCTGCGCCCGCTCGGCGATCACCTGTTGGGGCAGTGGCCCGGATTTGAGGTCGTCGCGCAACGTCTTGGCGGTGGATGACGCGGTTGTCAGCTCGGTGGCGACGGTGGAGTCGAAGTCGGCGGACTTGATCAGGGTGTCGAGCGCCTTGGCGCTCTCGTCGAATTGCGCGAGCGGTTCGTCGATCGGCGCACCCGAGGCGGCGGCATACGCCAGCCCGTCGATCCGGTCGACGAATTCCACCGCAGGCACCACGATCACGGCATTGTCCGACGCGAGGTTGAGTCGCGATGCGGCCGACAGTTCGTTGTAGATACGTACCGCGCCGAAGGTCGCCGCGAGCATGATCGGCAGTACCAGGGTCGCTGCGACTTTCCACCGCAGCGGCCAGCTCTCGATCGACGCGCGAGACGCCCGAGTCACGGTCGGACGCGCATGTTCTCCGACGCTCGGATCATGTGCATCCACAGCCGTACCACCCTTCGCCGAGCTAATTGACGTTCTAGAAGGGCAGCTCGGCCACGGGACAGGTTAAATGATTGGTAACGATTGTGCATCGACGGGGCTAACGGCGGCGCGTTCGCTGGCGTGCTTCCTTAATTTGTGAATGCCCCCACATGCATGTTTCTTGCGAATGTAAGAAAGTGGTCCGATTCTTGTGGGCGCCTCTGCGCCTCTGCGCCTCTGCGCGGCACGCGGCGCGTGACCGTAAACCGGTAGCTGGTACCCACGGCGGCGACGATGAAACACTCTGAGAAGCTGAAAAACGCGGTCCCGGGCGACGGGCGGGGTGGATTGCGATCGACACTCGACGGCCCGCTGTATATACGGCAAATCAGGGGCCGGTTACCCGGTGGGCCGTCGCATGGCTCGGGTGAAGCCGTCAGGTAATCCTGCACCGTCTCTCTGAGGCTCGGGAGTGACACCCCGGATCGGAACGGACGCCGAGTCAATCGATGGATTCCGCTGCGCTGGACAGTGATGCGTGACCATCCGCCTTCGGCGGGTTGTCATGGATCCGGCGTCGGAGCAGGCTGGAGTTCTCCGAGGCTGGCGTGTTGCGGTCCCGCAACCGGCTGAGTTGCGTAGCGTCATTGCGTCGCCGAGACGCGGTTTGACTTGCCGGAGCAGTCACAGCAAACAATGTCAAATTCAGGAATGTGAATTACGTCTCTGTTCAAGCTCTTTGGATGTGTAAAAGACATTTAAGAGGGATCCTTAAGGAGTCCACGGCCAACTCGATGCACCGTCTCAGCTTGGCCGAGCACGCTTGGCACTGAGTATGAAGTGTCGTGAAGCTCCGCTGGAGGTCATTGAACATGGCGACAAAAGCTGCCGGCTCGACGGTTATCGAGCTGGCGACGCACCCACTGTGGTGTTCGTCGCAGCGGTACGCCCGTGAACTCGCCGCGGCCAAGCGCAGGCATCCGTCGTCCTATCGGCTTGACGATGAGGACGACGCGCCCGATGCGGAATCTCAGCGTCCGTCGCAGTCCGGCCTGCGGACCAACGCCCTGGTGACCCCTCTAGCGTGCGCTCGGGTCCTCACCTTGCACGCAGTCCGCGACGAGGCCATCGCGGACTGACGTCCGGAAACTCTACCCGGCCACAGTGCGCGCAGCGCCCCGCCGTCCACCGCAACGGTGCAGTCGGCGAGGTGGGTCGTGGGCCCTTCGTCGCGGGCCCGACGCCGTAGCCGAAACGTGACGAACGCTTGACCGAATTGTCTACGTGTGACTACACATTCGGGCTGTCCGCGAGCCATACCATGACATCGTTCAAGATCATGGGGGCATCGCAGAGAGATCGGGTTGATGCGCGCGGTAGTTCAGGGTGTTCTCGTTCTGGTCGTGGTCGTCATGACCTATTTCTCTGGTGGTACGAACAGCGTCGACACAGCGGCGGTGAGCCTTCCGCTGACTTCGACCATCGAATCGATCGCACCGGCCGGGGGTGCCGTCGTCGGCGTGGGGCATCCGGTGGTGGTGACGTTCAAGAACCCGGTCACCAACCGCCCGGTCGTCGAGCGTGCCCTCGGGCTCAAGTCGACACCGGCTCGTGCGGGCACCTACGAGTGGCTCGATGCCAATGTCGTGTCGTGGAAGCCGGCCGAGTTCTGGCCGGCGCACAGCACCGTGATGCTGTCTGTCGGGGGCCTGCGGACCGAGTTCCAGACCGGCCCAGCCGTTATCGGTGTCGCGGACATCTCCGAGCACACCTTCACGGTGACCATCGACGGGATAGGTGAAGACCCGCCGATCGATCTGCCTGCGCCGCACCATCTGCCGCACGCCGGCGAGGCGGGTGTGCTGCTGGCCTCCCTGGGACGTCCGGAATATCCGACCCCGGTCGGCACCTACACCGTTCTGGGGAAAGACCGCACGGTGAAGATGGACTCCAGCAGTGTCGGCATCCCCGTCGACGCTCCGGACGGATACCTCCTTGACGTGGACTACGCGGTCCGCTTCACCCAGCGTGGTCTGTTCGTGCATTCGGCGCCGTGGGCCGTGCCGTCGATGGGGCTGGACAACACGAGCCACGGCTGTATCAGCCTGATCCCGGCGGCCGCCGAGTGGTACTTCAACACGGTCCACATCGGAGATCCGGTGATCGTCCAGGAGTAGCGAATCCCGCTGCGAGGCAAGTCAAGGCGGCGCAAGGCAGGGCGGAACCAAGCTGCAGACTCCCGAAGACACGCGATGTAGACACGCCAGAAGAAGACACAGAAAAGGCGCCTGGCTCACGAGCCAGGCGCCTTTCTGGCGCTGGGGGACGGGTTAGTCGGCGGGGCCGGGCAGCGTGGGCGTCCCGGCGACCGGGCCGCCCCCGGGCGACACGGTCGGCACACCCTTTCCGGTCCCTGCGGCGACCGTCACCGGAGCCGCGGGGATCGGTGCGGCGGCGGGGACGACGGGAGCAGCGGGTACCACCGGCACCGGCGGGGGCGCCAGCGGCACGGGCGGAACGATCGGTGGCGGGGGTGCCAGGGGGACCGGCGGGACCACCGGTGGCGGCGCCAGAGGGACCGGAGGCACGGCTGCAGGTGCGGCCGCGGGAACAACCCCCGCTGCTTCCACCGCCGGCGCGGCGCACGGTGCACCGGGCGCGGCGGCCCCGTCGACGCATTTATATCCGCCGGTCTTGAGTGGAAGCGCTGCCGCATGCGGGCTCAGCGCCATCGCGGCCGCCACTGCTGTCAGGCAAAACCCAGCGCCGATAGCAGTTTTGACGGTGATGTTGGCAAAGGTGGTCATCACGAGCGACTCCCTTTTTCGTGCGGATAAATTACATCGGTGAAAATTGTGTCGAGCGCAACCGTAGAGCTGCCCGAAATCGGTGTCCACACAAGTTCTCAGATGGTTGCGGGGTTGACACGTGAGTGAGCCGTACTCGTGACCGCATCGTTTCCAACCGCCCGCTCCCGGCGTGGTAAGGACGGGTATCGGCAGCACGAAGACCTCGTCAGGAAGTGATTTTCGCAAACATCACTGGCCGAGCTGCATCAGAATCCCTTTGGCCACAAGCTGTTCGAAGCTGTAGCTGAATTCGCCACGGCGTCCGACCGAAAGGACGTAGCGGTCCTCACCTTCGGTCAGCGGCACGGTGAACGTGAAAGTGCAGTTGGCGGTACCGCTCTTGCCGGGCCCCAGGGTGGTGGTGGCCAGAACGTTGCCCTTGCCGTTCTTGACGGTGACGGGTGTGCCGGCATTGACGTCGGCATATCCGTTCGCTCCCTGGCATTTTGCGCCGTCCGAGACGATGCCCTCGGCCCCGGAATTGTCGGTGAGTACGAAAGTGCCGGTGACATTGGCCTTTTCGAGGATGTGAAAGCCCTGCGAGAAAAGCGGACAGAAGGTGTCAACCGCGATCTTGTCGGCGAGCAGGCCCTGCTGGGGTTCGCCGTCTTCCAGATGGCGGCAGACCTGCCGACCGTGGGCGACGGCGTTGGCGTCGGAGTTGAACTGACCGCTGAGTCCGGCGTCCTTCAATGCGTTGAGGTATCCGGCTTCCGGCGAGGGTGGTGGTCTGCGCCCGGCCACGAGCAGCACCCAGACCACGGCAGCGGCCATCACGATGATCGCCGCCGCGGCCGTCGTTCCCAGCCAGGTCGCCCTGATACCTGACGTCTTCAGTTCGAGGTAGTCCGGCAGCATCCGCCCGCCATCCGGATCGTTCGATGCGGTACGGCCGTCACGCACCCGATTCGTCGGATGCCCGTTGACGAAGTAGCGGCCTTCGTGACGCGCGGTGGGGTCCGGACGCCACCCCGTCGGTGCGGACGAGTGGATCTGCCCGCACCGGCTGCAGGTGTCGGCGGCGTCGAGCGGAGATCCGCAATACGGGCAGGTCATCACTACCGTTATATGCCGGTCAGACCGTTCGCACAGCGCGCCTGCGCATATTCGGGCTGCAACTACTCGGCCCGGAGCACTGCTGAGCAGTCGCACCAACCCCGCCGCGGCGGGGCCGCGCACCGGCCACTACCGTGCTAGCCATGAGACGGGTGACGGTGATCACAGGCGGCGCAGGTGGAATGGGGTTCGCCACGGCCAAGGTCGTCGGCCGCGACCAGACGGTGGTGTTGTGCGATGTCCGGCAGGACCGCCTCGACGCCGCCGCCACCGCTCTGGGGGACCTGGGGATCGCCGCCAGGATCGTCAATGCCGACGTCACGGATCGGGCCGCCGTCGACCGGTTGTTGGAGACCGCCGCCGGACTCGGTACCGTCGGCGCCGTCATCCATGCGGCCGGGGTCAGCCCCAGCATGGGCGATGCCGAGTACGTGATGAAGACCAACGCGCTGGGCACCCTGCATGTGAACGAAGCCTTCTTCGCGTCCGCGCCCGAGGGCGCGGCGATCGTCAACGTGGCGTCGATGGCGGCACATCTGCTGCCCGAGGAAGTCATTCCCGCGCAGCACTTCCCCCTGGCGCTGCAGGACCAGGACAAGTTCCTCACCGAGATGCTGGCGGCGTGCGGCATGGCTCCGGAAGACATGCGCTCCGGTTTCTCCTACGCCATCAGCAAGGCCTTCGTGAAGTGGTACAGCTCGTCGCAGGCTGAGCGGTTCAACGGTCGTGGCATCCGGATCGTCTCCGTTTCCCCGGGCTCCATCGATACCGAGATGGGCCGGCTGGAGGAGCAGGCGGGTGCGGGCGCGATGGTGGCCGACGCGGCGGTTCCGCGCTGGGGCAAGCCCGAGGAGATGGCTGATCTGCTGGCCTACTGTGCCAGTGAGCGGGCGGGCTATCTCACCGGCACGGACATCCTCAACGACGGCGGTGTCGTCGCCTCGATGCGGGAACGCGCCCGGTTGGCCGCTGCGGGCAGCTAGTCAGCCGAACTCCAGCAGCGTGTAGGCCCCGCGAATCTGGCGTGTGGGCTTGAACTGCCAGAACGCCGGAAACGCGGTGTGGAAGAACCATCCGCGTCCGCGCGGCATCGGCAGATCGTGCACGGCTTTGATACCGGGCACGGTGTGCGCCAGATCGGCCAACTGGGCCGGCGTCAGGCTGAACGGCATCGGCGGCACCCGGTAGTGCCGTGACGACC
The DNA here is from genome assembly GCF_002102345.1 of Mycolicibacterium peregrinum. Lineage (GTDB taxonomy): Bacteria > Actinomycetota > Actinomycetes > Mycobacteriales > Mycobacteriaceae > Mycobacterium > Mycobacterium peregrinum. Next base: position 42,610 of record NZ_LQPP01000031.1, on the reverse strand, counting down.
GCATGCCCTTGGGCGCGAACTTCTTCACCAGCACGGGTGGCAGGTCGAAGATCATCTGTCCGCCGGGAAAACGCTTGGCGCACTCGGTGATCAGGCCGAGCGCTTCCTCGGGTTGCAGGTACATCAGCAACCCTTCCGCCGTGATGAAAACCCCGTCGGTGGAATCCACCGCGTCCATCCAGCTGTAGTCCAGCGCCGACTGCGCCCGCACAGTGATGCGGTCGGACGCGGGCAGAAGGCGTTCGCGCAGTTCGACGATGGGCGGGAAATCCACGGTGAGCCAACGAAACCGCGCACCCGGAAGCGCCGCATCCAGTCGCCAGAAACTCGTCTGCAGACCTTCGGCCAGCGCCACCACCGTGGCCGCCGGGTGCTCGCTCAGATAACCGCGGGCGGCCTTGTCGAAGGCCAGCGAGCGCAGCGCCATCTCCTGACCCGTCCGGCGCCCGAATCTTGCGAAGTCGTAGGCGATGGAATCGGCCAATTGGACGGCCATGGCATCATCGATGATGGGGTGGGGATGGCGGGCCTGGGTGGCCCGGCCGTTCAGGGTCAGCAGTGCGGTTTCCGAAACGCCGGTCAGGGCGCTGGCCGCGGCCCTTTTGGGGACCTTCTCGCCGTCTGCGTGTTCCACCTGGACAACGCTACCGGCGGATGCGGAGTCGACAACTCACCGTGGAGTTGGGATCCCTTGTGGTGGGTACTCGTCGAGCGTCACGGTTTCGTACAGGAAGATTGCCATTGATTCGTAAAGCCATGCAGGCCAACAGGAAAGACGACGGCGCCAGTTTGGGCCGTCGTGCTGCGTTCAAGCTGTCGCTGCTGATCACCGCAGGTTTGTCGGTAGCCAGGGCGCCGCGGGCCGATGCGCAGATCGACGGCCACGGAGCCCGCTGGTCGCCGGAGCGGGCGCACCGCTGGTACGCCGAACAGGGGTGGCTGGTCGGCGCCAACTTCATCCCGTCGAACGCGGGCAACCAGCTGGAGATGTTCCAGCCGGACACCTACGACCCACAGCAGATCGACAACGAGTTGCGGATCGCCCGGCTGGCCGGGTTCAACACGGTGCGGGTCTTCCTGCACGACCAGCTGTGGGCGCAGGGGCATCTGGGCTTTCAGAACCGCCTTGCCCAGTTCGTTGCTCTCGCGTCCAGTCACGGCATCAAACCGCTGTTCGTACTGTTCGACTCCTGCTGGGATCCGTTTCCCCGGTTGGGGCATCAGCGTCGCCCCCGGCCCGGGATCCACAACTCGGTGTGGGTGCAGGGCCCGGGTGCGCAGCACCTGGACGATCACCGCTACCGGCGACTGCTGCGCGAGTACGTCGTCGGTGTGATCAGCCAGTTCCGTCGCGACGAGCGGGTGCTGGGGTGGGACCTGTGGAACGAGCCGGACAATCCCGCGGCCAACTACCGCGAGGTGGAACGCCAGGACAAGATCGCCCTGGTCGAGGAGTTGCTGCCGCAGGTCTTCGGGTGGGCTCGCTCGGTCAATCCCGTCCAACCGTTGACCAGCGGCGTGTGGGACGGTCCGTGGGCTGATCCGTTGGCGCGCAGCCGGATGGCGACGCTGCAGCTCGACCTCTCTGACGTGGTGACCTTCCACAGCTATGACCATCCGGAAGGGTTCGAGGCCCGCATCGGTGAGCTGGCCCCGATGGGGCGTCCGATCCTGTGCACCGAGTACCTGGCCCGTGGGGAGGGCAGCACCATCGAGGGTGTACTGCCGATCGCCAAACGACACAACGTCGGTGCGTACAACTGGGGCCTGGTCGCGGGTAAGACGCAGACCTATCTGCCGTGGGACTCCTGGGACAGGCCGTACAAGGCTCCGCCGCCGGTGTGGTTCCATGACTTGTTCCATGCTGATGGCCGGCCCTACCGCGACGGTGAGATCCGTACGATCCGGAAGCTGACCGGACGGCCGTATCCCTGATCAGGTCAGCGTCCACCCATCCGGCTGACGTCGGCGATGGCGGCGACGAACTGTTCGGGCGCTTCCTGGGGAACGTTGTGTCCGATGCCGTCGAGGATTCGGTGTTCGTAGGGCCCTGTGTAGAGCGAGCGGTAGCCGGCACCGTCCTTGGCCGCACCGTCGAAGTCGGACCCGATCGTGATGGTCGGCACGGTGACCGGGGGCTTGCCTGCCAACCGGGCTTCGTCGGCGTCGTAGCGCGCTTCGCCGGGAGCCAGGCTGAGCCGCCACCGGTAGTTGTGCACCACGATCGCGACGTGATCGGGATTGTCGAACGCGGCGGCGGACAGATCGTAGGTGGCGTCGTCGAAGCGCCACAGTGGTGAGGCCTTGGTCCAGATCAGCCGGTTGAATTCCTTGGTGTTCTCGCGGTAGCCGAGTTCGCCGCGCGGGGTCGCGAAGTAGTACTGGTACCACCATCCCAACTCGGCCTCGGGTGCCAGCGGCTTGAGGTTGGCGGCCAGGTTGACCGTGATGTAACCGCTGACGGCGACCAGTCCCGCACAGCGCTGCGGCCACAGTGCGGCAACGTTGTTGGCGGTCCGCCCGCCCCAGTCGTATCCGCCGAGCACGGCCTTGGGGATGTTCAGCGCGTCCATCAGCGCGACGACGTCCTGCGCCAGGGCCGCCTGCTGGCCGTTGCGGACGGTGTCGGCCGAGCGGAACCGGGTCGAGCCGAAGCCGCGGAGGTGGGGCACGATCACGCGGAAGCCCTGCTCGGCGAGCAGCGCGGAGGCGTCGGCGTAGCTGTGGATGTCGTAGGGCCAGCCGTGCAGCAGGATTACCGGGAGGCCATCGGTCGGACCGGCCTCGGTGTAGCCCACGTTGAGATCACCGGCGTCGATCTGCTTGACCGGGTTCATGGGGTGTGACGGTTTCGACGGCGCCCCGGCTGAGGCAGCCGGGGCAGGACTGGACGGCGTGCCACAGGCCGCCAAGGTGGCCGCGCCGGCAGCGGCTGCCGTGAGGAAGCCGAAATTCCTTCTGCTCAAACCGTTCACCGTTGCTGCTCCTTCTCGCGGGCTCGTCGGTATCCATCTCACCCCCGCGTGGCCATCAAGTCCAACGATTGAATCTGATGAGCCCTATCGACTAGATAGATAGGCTGACACGGTGGAGTTACGCCAGATCGAACACTTCATTGCGGTGGCCGGTGAGATGAGCTTCACCCGAGCCGCCGAACGCGCGCACGTCGTGCAGTCGGCGTTGTCGACGTCGATCGCGAAATTGGAGCGTGAACTCGGGGTGGCGTTGTTCGACCGGTCACGGCAGCGGATCAGCCTGACCGCCGCGGGGGAGGCCTTCTCGGCACATGCCCACGAGGTTCTGCACGCAGCCAGGGCGGCGGCTGAATCCGCCGCCCAGTTTCGTGGATCACTGATGGGCACAGTCGAATTCGGTTCGCTGATCTCCTATGGGCCGGTCGATGTCGCCCGCGCCCTCGGCGATTTTCACCGGGACCACCCGCATGTCCGGCTACGGTTGCGGCTGAGTCAGTCCGGCGCGTCGGCCTATCTTGCCGCACTGCTGGAGGGCTCGCTGGACCTGGCACTGGTGTCGCTGCCCAACCGGTTCCCGGCGCAGCTCGACATGAAGATGCTGTTCGAGGAGCCGATGGTGTTCGTCTGCCGTGACGACCACGAGCTGGCGCGCCGTCGTCGCCTCGATCTCGGTGATCTGGCCGGTGAGGATCTCGTCGGTTTCCCGCCCGAATTCGGATTGCGGCGCCTGATGGACGAGGCGTTCCACCGCGCAGGCGTGCAACCCCAGACGCAGTACGAGGTGCCCGCCGGATTCGCCGCGATCGCCGAACTCGTCGGCAACGGTCTTGGCACGTCCTTCATGCCTGTGTCCGAGGCGCGGCGCTTCGGTGATCTGCGAGCTGTGGCTTTGCGGGACCCGGCGGTGTGGCAGGTCTATCTCGCCGCACCGCCGGCCGAGCGCATGACACCCGCGGCAGCACTTCTGGCCGAAACCCTGCTCGCCGCCGCGGGTTCGCTGGGCTAGCGGTTGAGAGGGCTGTAGAAGACCAGGCCGTTGCCTTTGTTGTCGTAGACCACGGCCCGACGCTCGTGCGCATCGTCGTACGGGTGCTTGATGATTCCGCCGCCGCTGGCTTCGATGGCCTTGGCCGCGCCGTCGACGTCGGCGGTCTTGATCCCCACGACAACCTGGCCGGGGATCGGGTGGTCCACCGACGTGGCCAGCGCGAGGGTGAGCGATCCACCGTCGAGCGCGGCGAAGTGTGCGCCGTCGCGGAACTTCAGTGGCATTCCCAGCGTCTCGCTGTAGAAGCGGATCGACTCATCCAGGTCGTCCGTCGACAGGATGATCATCCGTACGTCGTGGTCGCTCATCAGTGCCCTCCTATGGCTGAACGCTTCCAGGTTATGGGTTGCACCGGTGCGTACCCAGGGTCCTAGGGCACCTTTGTCTTGATCTCCTCGATCACCCATTGGGCGTATTCGAGATATTCGTCGACACCGCTCACCGCCGGCAGCGGAACCGCGCTCACCGTGACTCCCTGTTCCCCCAGCCAGCACAACCGGTCGACCATCTCCTGCGCACTCATCCCGGACCGGGCATCGGGGTCCTCACGCACGGTATGCGCCTCCCCGACCCGTCTGGTCGCCATGCCGTGAACGACGTCGAAGTCACGTCCGTCGTATTCGGGCTGCGACTTGATGAACTCGATCCGCTCGGCCAATTGTTCGGGAGGGGTGAGAAACGACCACCATCCGGTGGCGTACTTCGCTGCGCGCCGCAGCGCTCCGTCGGCGTCTCCGCCGATCCACACCGGAAGGTATGGTTTCTGAATCGGTTTGGGTTCGACGGCGATGTCCTCGAAGGCCACGTACCGTCCGTCGAATCGCGGGTTCTCACTGGTCCACAGCTCGATGATGGCCGCCAGGTATTCGTCGGCAATCCGCCCCCGTTCGTGAAATGGCACCCCGAGCAATTCGAATTCGCGCTGCAGCCAACCGACTCCGAACGTGACCATCATTCGCCCACTGCTCATCCAGTCCGCGGTTGCCAGTGACTTGGCGAGGACGAGCGGATGCTGGAGCGGCAGCACCGTGATGCAGGAGTTGAGCCGTATCCGTGAGGTGGCACCTGCCAGGTAGGCCTGCGCGACTGTGGACTGCAGATAGTGCGGCCCGGACAACTCGACGTGCTCACGCGGGATGGCGAAATGCTCGGGTACGGCGATCATGTCGTAGCCCAACTCGTCAGCCCGTTTGGCCATCCGGGTCTGGTCGGCACCGGTGACTTCAGCTTCCCACGGCTGCATCGTCGCCTTCAGCCGCAGCATGTGAGGCAGGTTGAAGATGAATTTCACGAGGGCTCCGTTCCGTCGTGCACGGACTCTACATATATAGAGACTTCGTGGAGTAGGTTGTCCCAAACCAAACCACAAGGAGAGCTCACCGACGATGACGCTGCAATTCGATCTGTCGGGCCGACGCGTGCTGGTCACCGGTGCCGGACAGGGAGTCGGCCGGGGACTGGCCGATGCCTTCGCGGCCGCCGGCGCCACCGTGCTGGTCAACGACCTCCGGGGCGACCGGGCCGAGGCGGTGGTCGCAGAACTGCGGGAAGCGGGCGGTGACGCGCTGGCGGTACCGTTCGACGTCACCGACTATCGAGCGGTCACCGACGCGATCGAAGAGGCCGGGCCGGTCGATGTACTGGTGAACAACGCGGGTAATGCCGGGGCCGAGGGATTCGCCGCCCGGATGCCGTTCGCGGAAACCTCACCCGCGGACTGGGACCCGTTCCTGCAGGTGAATCTGTACGGCGTGCTGAACTGCACGCGGGCTGTGCTGCCGGCGATGGTGGAGCGGCAGTGGGGCCGGGTCGTGACCATCGTCTCGGATGCGGGCCGGACGGGGGACGCCAGCGGAGCGGTCTATGCGGCCGCCAAGGCCGGTGCCGCGGGCTTGACGCGGTCGATCGCGCTGGAGAACGGCCGCTACGGCGTCACCGCCAACAACATCGCGCTGGGCACCATGCGAACCCCGCTCACAGAACCGCTGTGGGCCGAGATGGCCGATTCCCCACAGGCCAAGGCGATCCTGTCGCGCTACCCGATCCGCAGGCCCGGGCTACCCGAGGATGTGGCCTATCTGGCGGTACTGCTGGCCGGCGACCACGGCTCCTGGATCACCGGCCAGACGCTACCGGTCAACGGCGGCTACTCCTTCGCGATGTGAGGCCGCCGGCACGGCGGCGACGATCGCGGCGATGATGTCGTGGAGTTCCTCGTCGGAGTTGATCGTGCGGTCGCCTCGGGCCAGTGCCAGCATCAGGCCGCTGATGAAAGTCAGGAGCACATAAGCTTTTTCGTCGATCAGACCCGGGTCGGTGTCGGCCGGGCAGAGTGCCACCACAACGTTGCGGTGCAGTTCGAAGAATCGCTGCTGGTTGTGGCTGAACGCCTCTGCCAGTCCGGCGTCGCGGCTCGAGGGCATGACCAGCTCGTAGCGGGCCTTGCTCCGGACCAGACGCGCGCCGGTGCTCGACCGGATGACCAGCCGCGCCAGACCGCGCACATCACCGTGCGCCCCGGAACCCGTGGCCGCGGTCAGATCGGCCAGGTCCAGATCGGCGATGCGGTTGGCCGCCGCCCGCATCAAGGCCGCGCTGGTGCGGAAGTAGAACGACGTGGTGCCGTCCGGTACCCCGGCTTTGCGGTCGACCTTCAGATGGGTGACGCCTTTGACACCCTCGCGAGCCAGCAGAGTGATTGCCGCGTCGCATAATTCGCGTCGGCGCTGATCGGGATTCTGTTTTCCTCCCACGCCGCACCTATCGACGGGCCGGTGCGGCGACGTGCTCGGGACGCACCCCGGTACCGACCAGGTACGCCGGAATCGCGGTCAGCTGGGGGAACCGTTGCACGATCTTCAGCAGAGCTCCGGGCGGGGTGATGTCGGCCCCGGCCATGACGGGCGCAATCACCCGGCGATGCAGGATCCGTTGGAAGCCCTGGGTGATGACGGTGGGCAGCGTGCGCCGGCGCTGCACAGCGGCCAGGTCGGATCCGGTGACCCGATGCTCCCGTAGCGGCTGGTACAGCAGGCGGGCGGCCGCGGCGGCGTCCTGGATGGCGACATTGATGCCGACGCCGCCGACCGGCGACATGGCGTGGGCGGCGTCGCCGATGCACAGCAGCCCCTCGCGGTGCCACCGCGGGAGACGGTTGAGTTGGACGTCCAGGTGCTTGACGTCGTCCCAGGAGATGAGTGCGCCGGGATCGGCTTCGGGAATGAGCTCGGCGAGTTCGGCGTGGAAGGCGTCCAGTCCGCGGGCCCGGAGTCCGGCGTCGCTGCCCTTCGGGATCAGGTAGGCGACCTGGAAGTAGCCGGTGCGGGGAATCATGATCAACGCCCGTCCGGGCGCGGTCCGCGGGATCAGTGAGTACTGGCCATCTTCGGTGCGTGGCAGGCGGAACCACCACACGTCGAAGGGCACCGGGTAGTCCCGCGTGTTGAGTCCGGCCTCCCGCCTGACCAGCGACGTGCGCCCGTCGCAGGCCACGGTGAGCTCGGCGCGCAGTTCCCCGTCCCCGTCCGGACTGGTGTAGCGGACCCCGGTGACGCGCTCGCCTTCGCGCAGTAGTCCGGTCACCTCGGTCTGCATGCGCAGGGTGAAGTTGGGTTCCGCTCGGCCCGCATCGGCCAGCAGGTCGAGGAAGTCCCACTGCGGCACCATCGCCACGTATGGGTGGGGCTGGCGCAGCCGACGGAAGTCGACCAGCGTCACCGGCTCGCCGTCGACCGTGAACTCGCCCTTTTCGACCTTGCTGTAGCCGATCTTGTCGAATTCTCCGAAGAGGCCCAGCTCGTCGAGCATGCGCATGGTGCTCGGGTGCACGGTGTCGCCGCGGAAGTCGCGCAGGAAGTCGGCGTGCTTCTCCATGACGGTGACCGGTACCCCGCACCGGGCCAGGATCAGCCCGAGCATCATTCCGGCGGGGCCACCGCCGACGATCGCACAGGTGGTGTCAGGCACGGGCGAGTCCGTTCAGCGCGTCGGGCAGGGGTTCGGTGTGCAGCACGCCGAGGCGCTGCGTCGCCCGGGTGAGGGCGACATACAACTCGGCGGCGCCGCGGTCGCCGTCGGCCAGGATGTGTGCGGGCTCCACCACGAGCACGGCGTCGAACTCGAGGCCCTTGGTTTCCGACGGGGCCACCGCACCGGGCACGCCGGGTGGGCCGATCACCACACATGTGCCTTCTCGGGTGGCTTCCTCCCGCACGAATTCCTCGACAGCTGACGGGATTTCAGCGGCGGTCAGCTGCTTGGCCCACGGCTGCACACCGCAGGACCGGACGGACTCCGGCGGTTTCACGCCGGGCGCGAACTCGCCGAGCAGCGCTGCGGCCACCGCCATGATCTCGGCCGGGGTCCGGTAGTTGACCGACAGCGTCCGGTAGATCCACCGGCCCGGCACGTACGGCTCGAGCATCGCGTCCCAGGACCGGGCGCCGGCGGCCGAGCGGCGCTGTGCCAGATCGCCGACCACGGTGAAGGACCGGCGTGGACAACGACGCATCAACACCCGCCAGTCCATCTCGGACAGTTCCTGGGCTTCGTCGACCACCACATGACCGTAAGTCCAATCCCGGTCGGCCGCAGCGCGTTCGGCGAGTTCCCGGGTGTCGCGCTCGAGGAACCGGTCGGCCAGGTCCTCGGCGTCGATGAGGTCGCTGGCCAGCAGGTGGTCCTCGTCGTCCATCAGGTCCTCACGGGCGATCATCAGATCGAGCACGCCCGCGGCATAGGCGGCTTCCTCGCGCCGTTCGCGTTCTGCGGCTTCCTCGCCCGCCTTGTCCCGGCCCAGGAGGTCGACGAGCTCGTCGAGCAACGGCACGTCCGAGACGGTCCAGGCGCTGCCGTCGGTACGCAACAGGCGAGGGTCGGCGCCGGCCGCGGCCAACCTCTCGGCCGACGTATACAGCGGGGCCAGCAGGGTCTCCGGGGTGAGGATCGGCCAGAGCCGATCTAGTGCCGCGGCGAACGCGGCGTTCTCGTCGAGCTCGCTGACCACGCTGGCCCGCAGCTCCTCCCACGCCGCTTTGTCCTGACGGCTCAACCAGCCCTTGCCGATACGCGCGACGGCACGTTCGGTCAGGACGTAGGTGACGATGTCGCGGAAGGTCGTGCGCGCCTCGTTGTGCGGTAGTCCGGTTTCGCGGGCCTCCTCGATGGCCCACTGCGCGGTTTCGGCGTCGATGCGGACGGTGACATCGGGCAGTTCGATGTAGATCGGTTCGTCGGGGACCTCCTGGCGGTCGGCGACCGCGGCGGCCAGCACGTCGAGGATCTTCAACGAGCCTTTGATCGCGGCCACTTCGGGTGCGTCCTCGGCTGTGACGTGCAGGCCGGGAGCCAGATCGCCGGGCGTCATGAACACCGCGTCGGACTCACCCAGTGACGGCAGCACCCGGCCGATGTGGTTCAGGAACGCCTCGTTGGGTCCGACCACGAGCACGCCGTGACGTTCGATCCGCTCCCGGTGGGTGTACAGCAGATAGGCCACCCGGTGCAGCGCCACCACGGTCTTACCGGTGCCAGGGCCGCCCTCGACCACCAACACGCCGGTGTGTTCGTTGCGGATGACCTCGTCCTGCTCGGACTGGATCGTGGCGACGATGTCGCGCATGCCCTCGCCGCGCGGAGCGTTCACCGCGGCCAACAGTGCGGCGTCCTCGTCACCTTCGTCGCCCGCGGTGGGCCGGCCCAGCACCTCGTCGGTGAAATCGAGCACCCGCCGACCCAGGGTGCGGAACTGGCGCCGCCGCCGCATGTTCTCGGGATTCGCCCCGGTCGCGGTGTAGAACGGCCGGGCCAGCGGTGCCCGCCAGTCCAGCAGCAACGGCTCGTAGTCGTCCTCGCGATCGAAGATACCGAGGCGCCCGACGTAGAGATGTTCCCCGGCAACGGTTTCCAGCCGTCCGAAGCACAGGCCGTTGTCGGCTACGTCGAGCCGGTTGGCTTCCTTGGCCAATGCGCGAACCTCGGCGTCGCGTTCCACCGCACTGCCGCCGTGCTCACGCAGCGCGGTGCGATACCGGTCACGCACCCGGATACGTTCGGCGTCCAGGCGGGTATAGAGCCCGTCGACATAGGTCTGTTCGGACTGCACTTCGACATCGTGATCGTCAGCTGGCACGTGCTCCCTGTTCCTCCGTGGCTTGCTCCGGCCAGCGATTGTGCGCCATCACCGGGGCCTTGCCGCAAGGCCCGGGGTCCGCGATAAAATGGGGTTCAGCAACCGGTCATCCCATTCGGCCGACATCCACGATACGCAGCACCGCAGCGCCTTCCTCGTCGCTGGCGGCCAGGTCGACTTCCACGTCGAAGCCCCAATCGTGATCTCCGGCAGGATCTTCGAGTATCTGTCGAATTCGCCACACCTGCGGCTGCCGGTCGAAGATCAGCAACGCCGGTCCCCGGGCATCGGCTCCGGTGCCCACCTCGGCGTGCTCGTCGAAGTACTCCTCCCCGGCGTCGGCCCAGCGTTCGGCCGTCCACCCGGATGCCGCATCGAGTGCGCCGAGCTCCTCCCAGCGGGCACGCGCGAACAACTCCACCCGGCGGAACAGCGCGTTGCGCACCATCGCGGTGAACGCCCGCTCGTTGCCGGTCAGCGGGCGTGGCCGGGCCGGCACCGCCACCGGCACATCGTGGGGCTGGTCCGGGCTGGTCAGCTGTTCCCATTCGTCGAGCAGGCTGGAATCGACCTGGCGCACCAATTCGCCGAGCCACTCGACGATGTCGGCCAGTTGCTCGGTCCGGGCCGACGCGGGCACACCGGAGCGCAGCGCCTTGAACGCATCGGACAGGTAGCGCAGCACCGCGCCTTCGGAGCGGGTGAGCCCGTAGACGCTGATGTACTCGCGGAACGTCAGGGCGCGCTCCCACATCTCGCGCACCACCGACTTGGGCGACAGGTGCCCGTCCGCCGCCCACGGGTTGGTCTGGCGGTACACCTCGTAGGTGTGTTCCAGCAGTTCCTGCAGTGGCTTCGGGTAGGTGACCTCGTCGAGTAGTTCGATGCGTTCGTCGTACTCGATCCCGTCGGCCTTCATCTGCGCCACCGCCTCACCCCTGGCCTTGTTCAGCTGGGCGGCCAGGATCTGGCGGGGATCTTCCAGGGTGGCCTCGATCACCGAAACCACGTCCAGCGCATAGGTTTCCGCTTCGGGGTCCAAGACGTCCACCGCGGCCAGCGCGAAGGTCGACAGCGGTTGGTTCAGCGCGAAGTCGGGTGGCAGGTCGACGGTGAGCCGGTACCGCCGCCCGTCGGGTTCGGGTTCGTCGAGCCGCTCGATGACTCCGGCTTGTAGCAGTGACCGGGCGATGCCGACCGCCTCCCGGATGTGCTTCAGCTGACGCTTGCGCGGCTCGTGGTTGTCGGTGAGCAGCCGCCGCATCGCGGCGAACGGGTCGCCCGGACGGTCGACCACGTCGAGGATCATCGCCGTGGAGACCCGCATGTTGCTGGTCAACGCCTCGGGCGCGGCGTCGATCAGTCGGGTCATGGTGTTCTCACCCCACGGCACCATGCCCTCTGGCGCCTTGCGCCGCACCAGCTTTCGGCGCTTCTTCGGATCGTCGGCCACCTTGGCGAACTGCTTGATGTTCTCGACCTCGTGGTCGGGTGCCTGCACCACGACGGTGCCCGCGGTGTCGTATCCGGCGCGGCCGGCGCGCCCGGCGATCTGGTGGAACTCGCGGGCGTTGAGCAGCCGCATCCGGGTTCCGTCGTATTTGGACAACGCGGAGAACACCACGGTGCGGATCGGCACGTTGATCCCGACGCCGAGGGTGTCGGTACCGCAGATCACCTTGAGCAAGCCGGCCTGGGCCAACTGTTCCACCAGCCGGCGGTATTTGGGCAGCATGCCGGCGTGGTGGACGCCGATGCCGTGGCGTACCAGCCGCGACAGCGTGGTCCCGAATGTCGTGGAAAACCGGAAACCGCCGATCATCTCGGCGATCGCGGCCTTCTCCTCCTTGGTGCTGACGTTGACGCTCATCAGGGCCTGCGCCCGCTCCAGCGCGGAGGCCTGGGTGAAATGCACGACGTAGATCGGCGCCTGCTTGGTGTCGAGCAGGTCGGCGATGGTCTCGTGCATCGGCGTGGTGGCATACGAGAAGAACAGCGGTACCGGCCGTTGCGCCCCGGCCACCAGGGCCGTCTCCCGCCCGGTGCGCCGGGTCAGATCCTTGCGCAGGAATTCGACGTCGCCCAGCGTCGCCGACATCAGCAGGAACTGGGCCTTGGGCAGTTCCAGCAGCGGCACCTGCCATGCCCAGCCGCGGTCCGGGTCGCCGTAGAAGTGGAACTCGTCCATCACCACCAGGCCGATGTCAGCGTCGGCACCTTCACGTAGCGCCAGGTTGGCCAGGATCTCCGCGGTGCAGGCGATGATCGGGGCGTCCGCGTTGACCGACGCGTCCCCGGTGAGCATGCCGACGTTGGCCGCGCCGAACACGTCGCACAGAGCGAAGAACTTCTCGCTCACCAGCGCCTTGATCGGGGCGGTGTAGAAACTGACCCGGTCCGTGGCGAGCGCCGCGTAGATCGCCCCGGTCGCCACCAGCGACTTGCCGGAGCCGGTCGGCGTCGCCAGGATCACGTTCGCCCCGCTGACCAGTTCGATCAGCGCCTCCTCCTGCGCGGGGTAGAGCGTGGTGCCGTTGGCCTCCGCCCAGCCGACGAAGTCGGTGAACAGAGCGTCGGCGTCGCCGCCCTTGGCTTGCAGTGCCGAGAGGTCGTTCGGATCGTCGAGCAGGGGAGTGGTCATATTGATGACCAGCGTGCCAGTTGACCGGCACCGCCGATCGCCGGGCACGGTTCACGTTCGTAACGCTGTGGCGAAGAACTGGCCCCTCGCCCGCCACTGCGTTACGAACGCGAGCGCGTCGTCGCTATCCGAACTGCCCCGGCTGGTAGTCGCCTGCGGGCATCTGCACGATCACGTTCAGGCGGTTGACGGTGTTCATGAAGGCGATCAGGCACACCAGGGCGGCCAGTTGGTCTTCGTCGTAGTGCTTGACCGCATTCGCCCACACCTCGTCGCTGACCCCGCCCGCGGCGTCGGCGATCCGGGTGCCCTCCTCGGTCAGTTCCAGCGCGGCGCGTTCGGCTTCGGTGAACACCGTTGCCTCCCGCCACGCCGCGACCAGGTGCAGGCGCTGCTGGGTCTCACCGGCGGCAGCGGCGTCCTTGGTGTGCATGTCCGTACAGAAGCCGCAGCCGTTGATCTGGCTGGCGCGCAGCGCCACCAATTGGTGGGTGGACTCGGGAAGCGTCGAGTCCGTGATGACCTTGCCCGCCGACGTGACGTACTTCAGCATCTTGGCGGCGGTCCGGTTCTCGAACAGGTTCAAACGAGCATCCATGGTGACTCCTAGTTGTCGGTGACTACCCCCTTGGGACACCGCGAATCGACGAAATGTGACATGCGGCGATAATCAGCGGGTGCCGATGCCGTCCACTGTCGAGGTCGTACTGCTGGTGGTTGTCGTCGCGCTGTTCGCGGCGTTCGTGACGTTCCTGGTGCTGTTCATCGTGAGCCGGCGTCAGCTGGCGAACGCCCGCCGTGAGATCGAGCGCATGAAGCTCGAGGACGAGGACCGGCGGCGGAAGCGTCGTCGCGGGGTGGCACCCCTGGCGATCAAGACGGTCTTTCAGACCGCGGACATGCTGATCAACAAGGGCCTGGGCGCGACGGTGCGCAACTCGATCGAGGATCTGGCCGGATGGGCTCAGGTGGAACGCCCGGACCTGGCCCGGCTGACCGCTGACGGGCGCGTCGTCATCGTCTTCTCCGACATCGAGGGCTCGACCGAATACAACGCCGCGATGGGTGACCGGGCCTGGGTGAAGCTGCTGGAGAAGCACAACAAACTCGTTCAGGCGCGGGTCGACAAGCATGGCGGTCATGTGGTCAAGACCCAGGGCGACGGGTTCATGATCGCGTTCGCCGACCCGGAGAACGCGGTGCGCTTCGCCACCGACGTGCAACGCGCGCTCGCGGAGAATCCCCAGCGCTGGCAGGCGATCCGGGTGCGGATCGGGGTGCACATGGGCACGTCGGTGCGACGCGGCGATGATCTGTTCGGGCTCGACGTGGCGATGGCGGCGCGGGTCGCCGGACAGGCCGACGGCGGCGAGATCCTGGTCAGCGAACCGGTAGGGGACGCGGTCAGACATCTCGACGACATCGCCTTGGGCGCGGCGCGGGAAGTGGAGCTGAAGGGTCTCCCGGGGATCCACCGGCTCTATCCGGTGCTCAGCGCCGAGCAGCCGGCGCTGGAGGCGGCGGCTGGACGTGACGCGTGACCCATTGCGCGGCGAGCTTGATCAGGCCCGATTTCGGATAGGTGATGTGCGCATTCCAGTCCCGGCCGAGTGAACAGATCGGGTCGTTGGTATTGCACAGGTCCGCGGTCCTGGCGCCGAAGTCCGGGCTCATCCGGGTCAACGGCTGACCGAGGCGCGCCGACGGGTTCCCGAAGACCACGACCGACGCGACGCGCGGGACGACCGCTGCGGGCAGTGGGGCGCTGTAGCCCAGACCGGCGATCGGCGAGGTGGCCACCACGTCGACGACGGCCGCGCCCTGTGAATAGCCGCCCATCACGATCTTGGTCTTGGGGCACCGGGCCGCGGTTGCCTGGACGCGCTTGCTCATGTCGGTGGCGCCGGCCGCGGCCTTCATGAAGTCCCACGACGCGGGGTACTGGACCGCGTAGGTGCCGATCGTCGAGCCCTTGACCATGGGGCGCAGCGTGTCGACGAACGCCTTGCCGACATTGCCGATACCGGCGGGTTCGTCGGTGCCGCGGGCGAAGACGACCTCGATGTCTGGACAGTCGGGTGCGGCTGAGGCGGAGGGTATCGCGATGGGCGTCGCGATCGTGCCCAGCGCGGCGGTCGCAGCCACTGCTGCGATGCCCGCGAGGGCCGATACCTGACGGACACCCACACGTCACTTCTACCACTGTTTTAACAATGTTGCCCAGGCATACCGGGTCCGAGTAACGGGTATCACCCAGCAGTGACCAGCCAAGTTTCCGACGAACTCCTGCACATCGAACGTGCCGGGTGGGACTCGCTGTGCGAGTCCACCGGCGCCGATTTCTACGGCGAGCTGATGCTGCCCGATGCGGTGATGGTGCTCGCCAACGGCATGGTGATGGACCGCAACACGGTCGTCAGCGCACTCTCGGAGTCGCCGCCGTGGCGTGCCTATGAGATCAGCGGGGTGCGGCTCATCGTGCTCGACGACGACACCGCCGCCCTGGTGTACACCGGTACGGCCTATCGCGAGGGGGAGGAGCCCGCCTTCGTCGGCGCCATGTCCAGCGTGTACCACCGGGTCGACGGAGCCTGGAAGCTCGCGCTGTATCAGCAGACCCGCAAGCCGGACCAGTAGCGGGCGTCGCCTCGGCGTCGGGTCTTCGGCGTACCCGCATATGGTCGAGCGGTGACGATCGCCTATGACGAAGCCCTGCGGGAACGCATCGGGGCGCATCTGGCGGGGCACGAGCGCCGCGCCGTGACCGACCCGACGAAGCGGCACGCGGCGGTCGCGGTGGTGCTGGTCGATTCCGAACTCGGTGAGGACCGGGTGGATCCGGCTCCGGTCGACGAGTGGATCGGCGGGCGGCCGATGCCGGAACCCGGGCTGGACGGCCGGATGGTGGATGTGTCGGGCGGGGCGGCTTTTTTGTTGTGCCGCAGGACATCTCGATTGTCGTCGCACGCCGCGCAGTGGGCGCTGCCCGGCGGCCGGCTGGACCCGGGTGAGAATGCGGTCGAGGCCGCGCTGCGGGAACTGGACGAAGAGGTCGGGGTGAGCCTGTCGGACTCATCGGTGCTGGGACTGCTGGACGACTACCCGACGCGCTCCGGCTACGTCATCACCCCGGTGGTGATCTGGGGCGGCGGGCGGTTGGAGCTACGGCCGTCTCCCGACGAGGTGGTGGCGGCGTACCGCGTGGGCCTGCACCAGCTGCAGCGCGAGGATTCGCCGCGGTTCATCACGATCCCGGAGAGCCCGCGCCCGGTGGTGCAGATTCCCTTGGGCAACGACCTGATCCACGCGCCGACCGGCGCGGTGCTGTTGCAGTTGCGGTGGTTGGCCCTGGAGGGTCGCACGGATCCGGTCGACGAACTCGAGCAGCCGGTCTTCGCCTGGAAGTGATGCTCAGGCGTCGTGTCCGGGCTTGAGGTCGGCCACGTCGCCGAGGCTGACCCATGGCCGCGGGTCGCCGGGCGCTTGGCCGTCAACCGGATTCAACAGGTAGCCGACATGGTCGCCGAGGTCGAACCGGTCGATGACCGCGCCGACGAACCAGGCCGGTGAGGTATCGAGGATTGGTATTCCGGCCGGGCCGGGGTGCCACGCGCACTCGGCGAACTTGTCGACCTCGTCACCGGTCTGGCCGCCGAACCAGCGGGCCAGGTCGAGGTCGTCGTGCGAGAGCAGGTGCACCCCCAGGTGGGTGGCGGTTTCCGCGACGGCGAAAGTGTGGTTCGCCTTCGAGATTCCGGCCAGGAACCGGGGCGGGTCGATGCTGGCCTGAGTGGTGAAGCCGACCAGGCAACCCGCCGGCCCGTCCTCGCCTTGTGCCGTCACGACGAACATCGGGTAGTCGAGCAGTCCTACGAATCCGTCGAAACCTTCCCAACTCTGCGCCACCACACCATTGTCACCACAGCGGTACCGGTTTGGGGCGGGCCCGGCGGGGTAGCCCTCATCTGCGACACCGCGAGCGATGGGAGTAGATCTTGAAAGCCGTTACCTGGCATGGCCGGCGGGATGTGCGGGTCGACACCGTGCCCGACCCCGAAATCCAAGAGCCCACCGACGCGATCATCGAGGTGACGTCGACCAACATCTGTGGCTCCGACCTACACCTCTACGAGGTGCTCGGTGCCTTCATGCATCCGGGCGACATCCTGGGTCACGAGCCGATGGGCATCGTCCGAGAGGTAGGTTCCGCCGTCGGCAGTCTGACGGTGGGCGAACGCGTGGTCATTCCCTTCCAGATCTCGTGCGGTCACTGCTTCATGTGCGATCAGCAGCTCTACACGCAGTGCGAGAAGACCCAGGTGAAGGATCAGGGCATGGGCGCGGCGTTGTTCGGCTATTCGGAGCTGTACGGCCGGGTTCCCGGCGGCCAAGCCGAGTATCTGCGGGTACCACAGGCGCAGTTCACCCATATCAAAGTTCCTGAGGGACCGCCGGATTCGCGATTCGTCTACCTCTCGGACGTTTTACCGACCGCGTGGCAGGCCGTCGCCTACGCCGACATTCCCGATGGGGGATCGGTGACGGTCCTCGGGCTCGGGCCGATCGGCGACATGGCAGCCCGCATCGCACAACATCTCGGCTACCGCGTGATCGCGGTGGACCGGATCCGGGAGCGGCTGGCCCGTGCCGAACAGCGCGGCATCACCACGATCGACCTCGACACACTCGACGAATCGGTGGGCGACGTGGTGCGGTCCATGACCGAAGGCCGAGGCACGGATTCGGTGATCGACGCCGTGGGCATGGAAGCGCACGGCTCACCGGTGGCCTCCACGGTCCAGAAAATGACCGCCCTGCTGCCAGATGCCATCGCCAAACCATTGATGCAGACAGCCGGACTGGACCGGCTCGACGCGTTCTACACAGCGATCGACACCGTGCGTCGCGGCGGCACCATATCCCTCATCGGCGTCTACGGCGGCATGGCGGACCCGCTGCCGATGCTGACTTTGTTCGACAAGCAGGTGCAGCTACGAATGGGCCAGGCGAACGTCAAGAAGTGGGTGGGCGACATTCTGCCGTTGCTCGGCGATGACGACCCCTTGGGTGTCGACGATTTCGCCACGCACGTGCTGCCGCTCGATGAAGCTCCGCACGCGTACGACATCTTCCAGAAGAAGCAGGACGGCGCCGTCAAGGTCATCCTCAAGCCGTAGGCGTTTCGTGGCCGTCATGGCGGGAACCCGGACTGAATGACGATTGATGTGCAGCCGGGAACTGTAGTGGTATTCACCGATGTGGTGTGCGGGTGGGCGACCCTGGCGCTGCACCGTTTCTATGCGGCGCGGGAGAAGGCCGGTCTGACCGACGCTGTCCGGGTGGACCATCAGCTGTTCCTGCTCGAGGACGTCAACGAGTTTCCGATTCCGAAGCGCCTACTCGACAGCGAGATCCCGGTCGTAGGTGCCCTGGCACCTGACTTCGGCTGGCAACCGTGGCAGGGCGACGCGTCGACCTGGCCGATCACCTCGTTGCTCACCAACGAGGCCGTCCATGCCGCCAAACGCCAGTCCCTGCCGGCGGCCGAGCGGCTCGACATGGCGCTGCGCCGTGCCTTTTTCACCGACAGCAGGCCGGTCTCGTTGTTGCACGAGATCATCGGTGTGGCCCAGCGGTGTTCCGGTGTCGATGCCGGAGCCTTGCGCCGCGACCTCGAGGAGGGGACAGCTCGCGCCGAGATGATGCGCGGCTACCGCGGGCACCGCGACGAGGTCAAGGGCAGTCCGCACTTTTTCCTGCCCGACGGCACCGATGTGCACAATCCTGGCCTCGAGTTGCAGTGGGTGGGCGAACCGGGCGCCGGTTTTCCCGTCGTCGACACCTACGACCCCGCGGCGATGGACGAACTGGTGAAGCGCGCCGCAGGCTAAGGGTTGCGGGTCCGGCGCCCGCGCCGGACGGTGGCGGTCGGGGGTGGTGCCGGGCGCGGTGGTGTCGCCGGCGGGTCCAGTCGCTGAAACGACAGCTGGATCCGTTCGCGGTCACCGCCGAGGCCGACCAGGAGATTGGTGATGTGGGGTGCGAGCACCCGCGAGACTCCCGCGTCGTCGGCGCCGAACACACCGATGATCTCGGCCAGGACGTAGCCGTGCATCATCGTCCAGATCTGCGCGGCCACGGCCACCGGATCACCCTCGTCGATCGCGCCCGCGGTCATGCACCGCTGCACGAATGCCGGGATCTGTGCGAAAACCGAGTTGATCTCAGACAGGGCAGCCGGGTTGCCGTCGACGGTGAGATCGCGGCCGATCGGCAGAGTGATGGACGGCGAGGTGATCCCGAACATCAGCCGGTAGCGCTGCGGGTAGGTCAGTGCGTACTCGCGGTAGGCGAGACCGGAGGCGAGGAGGTCCGCCACCGGGTCGTCGGTGTCGGGCCGCCGGCTCAGGTGTTCGCCGAAGCGGACGTAAGACTCCCGCACCAGGGCCTCGTAGAGGCCGGGCATTCCCTCGAAGTGCGTGTACACCGCCATTGTCGAGGCGCCGATCCGCTTGGCCAGCATGCGGGCGCTGAGTGCCTCAGGTCCGCTCTCCTCGAGGACCTGCAGGCTCTCCTCGATCAGGCTTTCGCGAATTCCCATGGTGGACATCGTCCTGGACATGCTGTCATAACAATGTTATACCTGCCAATAACATTGTTATAGATGGTGGGGGAGCCATGTTGGAGACGATTGCCCGAGCGGTGAGTCGGTATGCACTCCTGGTCATGGCGGCCTGGCTGGTTCTGGCCGGCCTCGGCAACGTCGCGGTGCCCCAGCTGGAACACGTCGTGAAGGAGCAGTCCCGGGCGTTCTTCCCCACCGATTCCGGCGCGACACAGGCAGCGCAACGGATGGGCACGCTGTTCGAAGATTCCGACAGCAACAACGTCGCCTACGTCGTCCTCGAGGCGGACCGAATGCTGGGGGAAGCCGACCGCAGCTACTACCGCACCTTGGCCGACCGCCTGCGCACCGCCACGCCTGGCGTCGAATCGGTCATGGACCTGTGGGACGACCCGGCCGCCGCAGGAGTCTTCGAAAGCCGGGACCACAGGTCGGCATACCTGATGGCCCGGCTCTCCGGCCAATTGGGCAGCACCACCGCGACCGACGCCGTGACCGCCCTGCGCGCAGCGGTCGGCGCGCCAGACACCCCGCCCGGACTGCGTGTCCACGTCACCGGTCCCGGTCCCAGCCTGGTCGATGAATTCGCCGCGCTGGACGCGCAATTGGCGAGGATCACCGTCTTGACGGTCGGGTTGATCGCGGCCCTGTTGCTGTTCGTCTACCGCTCGCCGATCACTGCCGCCGTCCCGCTCGCCTCCGTCGGTCTGTCCCTGGCGGTCGCCCGTCCGGTGGTCGCGTTGCTCGGCGAGCACGGCGTGATCGAGGTGTCGGTCTTCTCGGTGGCGCTGATGTCGGCGATGGTGCTGGGAGCGGGAACCGACTACGGCATCTTCCTACTGGGCCGTTACCACGAGAACCGGCGGGCGGGGATGACGCAACCGGATGCGCTCGCCGACGCTTACCGTCGGGTGGCCCCGGTGATCGCCGGCTCCGCCGCGACCATCGCGACCGCGTTGTTCTGCCTCACCTTCGCAAAGGTGAGCTTCCTCCGCAGTGCCGGAATACCCAGCGGGATAGGTGTTCTCGCGGCGATGCTGGGTGCGCTGACCCTCACCCCGGCGTTGATCGGCTGGTTCGGCCGGCGCGGCTGGGTGGAACCGCGGGCCGCGACGATAAGCCGCCGGTGGCGGCGGATGGGCACCGCGGTGGCCCGCTGGCCGGGGCCGGTCCTGGTGGTCGCCGTGACTGCGCTGATCTTCTGCGCGGTGCCATTGCTCGGCGCCAACATCTCCTTCGCGGAACTCAGTGCGCAACCGGCGGGCACCGACTCCAGTCGCGGATACCGGGCGGTTCACGACCGGTTCCCGGACAACCGGCTGCTACCCGAGATCGTCTCGATCGAGGCCGATCGCGACCTGCGTAATCCAGCCGGGCTCATCACGATCGAGCGGGTCACCCGAAAGGTCCTGGAGGTACGCGGGGTACGTACGGTGCAATCGGCCAGCAGGCCGGCCGGGACCCCGGTGCGCCAGGGCACCCTGACCTACCAGGCCGGCCAGATCGGCGAACAGCTCGACGGCGCAGCGCAATCGGCTCTCGACGGGATGAGCTCCGTGGACACCGTCACGACCACCATCGGCCGACTCGATGCCGCCCTTGACGGCATGCAGCGCGGGTTGACCGGCGCCGTCGACGGACTGAACCGGGTCGGGGCCGGCTCAAAGGACATCGGGGCGGGTATGTCGGGATTGCAGGGCAACCTCCAGTCGGTTTCCGGATACGCCGACCCGCTGCGCCAATTCGTCAACGGCAACCCCGACTGTGCGGCCGATCCCATCTGCGCGGCAGTGCAGAAAATCGTCACGCCCCTCGATGACGCGGTGAGTGCGACCGGCACCCTGGCAGGCGGGGCGGGGGCGCTCAAAGACGGTGCCACCAGCGCCACGAACTCACTCGACGGTGCGGCCAATGCAGTGGCGACCATGCGCTCGGCGCTGACCCAGCTGCGTGGCCTCACCTCGACCCTGCGCTCAAGCCTGGGATCGGTCGGCCCGCAGATGCAGCAGATGACCGGCTATCTGTCGCAGCTGAGCACCGACTTCGACGGGAGCTCCGAAGGCGGGTTCTATCTGCCCCCAAGGACTTTCGACGACCCGGAGTACCGCCGGGTGATGGGCATGATGTTCTCCCCGGACGGCCGTGCCACCCGATTGCTGGTCTACGGCGACGGTGAGTCCTGGGGCCGCGACGGCGCGGACCGCTCGGGCGAAATTCGCATCGCCGCCACCGAGGCACTCAAGGACACCCCACTGGCCACCAGCGGTGTCGTCGATCTGACCGGCGTCGGCACCGCCACCGCCGAGCTCATCGACTACGTGCAACACGACTTCACCCTGCTCGTGATCGCCACGCTGGTGCTCATTTTCGTGATCGTGGCAGGCATGCTGCGCAGTCCGGTCGCCGGGATCGTAGTGCTGGCCACCGTCACGATCTCCTACGCATCGGCGCTGGGCGCCAGCGTCGCCGTCTGGCAGTACCTGTTCGGCCAGCCGCTGCACTGGGCCGTGCCCGCCCTGGCCTTCATCGCCCTGGTCGCCGTCGGTGCGGACTACAACCTGTTGTTGGCGATGCGGCTGCGTGACGAGACACGGGCCGGCGTCCGGACCGCGACGATCCGGGCCTTCGCCGGTACCGGCAGCGTCGTCACCGTCGCCGGGATCGTGTTCGGGCTGACCATGTTCGCGATGCTCGGCGCCAGTGTGGTCACGATCGCCCAGGTGGGCTCCACCATCGGCATCGGCCTGATGATCGACACCCTGGTGGTGCGGACCTTCGTGGTCCCGCCGATCGCCGTGCTGCTCGGACGCTGGTTCTGGTGGCCCCGGCGCACCGTCAGGCAGGTGAGCCCACGTCAGGTCGCCGAACCTGTGCCGGCATGAACACCGCTCAGTAGACCGGTCATCTGCCCCACCTCGATGAGGTAGCCGTCCGGATCGCGCATGTAGCACCGCACTTCGGCCTTGCGGTCGATGGGCGGGGTCAGGAACTCGGCACCTTTCGAGCTCCATTCGCGGTAACACGCCTCGATGTCGGCCACCCGGATGTTCAGGAAGCTGGTCGCGGTGTGCGGATCGGTCGGCGGGTGCAGCGTCACGTCCGGCTTGTCGGGTGTGGGGCCGCCACCGGGGTTCATGATCAGCCAGCCGTCGCCCAGCTTGACGATGCAGGGGTCCTCGGCCATCACCACCTCGCCGCCGAGCACATCACGGTAGAAAGCCCTCGATCGCGGCACGTCGGCGACGGTCAGGAAGTGGGTCAGCAACAACCCTGTCTCAGGGGTTGGAAGGTCCTTGCTTTCCATCGGAATTCCTCTCCGCGTGGCGTACGGCCCGGATACCCGGGCGCGGGCTCCGACGAATCCTGCGCGCATGACATCGGCAAAGTCTGGGTACATCGACTGGGTCTGGGGAAGGGGGACGACCGAACCGGAGAGGATCCATGACCGCACCGCGATTGCAGGCTGACCAGCGCGATGCCGCCGAAGCCCAGCGCATTGTGGGTGCGGTGACCTCGGCGTTCTCCGCCCGGGTGGTCGGCCAGGACCATTTGCGCGAATCGATGCTGGTCGCGCTGCTCGC
The DNA here is from genome assembly GCF_002102345.1 of Mycolicibacterium peregrinum. Classification (GTDB taxonomy): domain Bacteria; phylum Actinomycetota; class Actinomycetes; order Mycobacteriales; family Mycobacteriaceae; genus Mycobacterium; species Mycobacterium peregrinum. Next base: position 19,610 of record NZ_LQPP01000031.1, on the reverse strand, counting down.
CGGTGGACACCTACTGCTGGAAAGCGTGCCCGGGCTGGCCAAGACCACGGCCGCCCGCGTGGTGGCCGAGTCCATCGACGGCAGCTTCCGCCGTATCCAGTGCACACCCGACCTGTTGCCGAGCGACATCATCGGCACCCAGATCTACGAGGCGGCCGGCAACTCGTTCGCGACACAACTGGGCCCGGTACACGCCAACATCGTGCTGCTCGACGAGATCAACCGATCCAGCGCCAAGACCCAGAGCGCCATGCTGGAGGCGATGGAGGAACGCCAGACCACGATCGCCGGCGTCGAATATCCCATCCCCGAACCGTTTCTCGTCATCGCCACCCAGAACCCGGTCGATCAGGAGGGCACCTATCCGCTGTCGGAGGCTCAGACCGACCGCTTCATGCTCAAGGAGATCGTGGGCTACCCCTCGATCGAGGACGAGGTGGAGATCGCCGCCCGGATGGACGCGGGCCTCTACGACCGGGGCAACCGGGCGGCTCCCGTCGTCACCATCGATGACATACGCCGCGTGCAGGACATCGTCCGATCGGTGTATCTCGACCGGGCGCTGGTCGAGTACGCCAGCCGCCTCGTGGCGGTCACCCGTGAGCCCGGCCGGCATCTGCCGGCCAACCTGGCACGGGTCATCGAGTACGGTGCCAGCCCGCGAGCGACGCTGGCGCTGTGCCGGACGGCACGCGCCTCGGCGGTGCTGCGCGGGCGGGACCACGTGGTGCCCGATGACATCGCCCGCCTGGCCCATCGCGTGCTGCGGCACCGGCTGATCCTCGGCTTCGAAGCCGCCACCGCCCGGATCACCCCCGACGTCGTCGTCGATGCGGTGCTGCGCGCGGTGCAGGTCCCGTGAGGCCGCGATGGGCAGATACCTGGACTCCGCCAAGGCGTATGCCGGCCGCGACATCGGCGGGCTGCTCGAAGGCGGCCGTTACGCGTTGGTGCACACCCGCAGCCTGGAATTCGACGAGCTGCGCCCCTACGTGCCCGGTGACGACGTGCGCGACATCGACTGGAAGGCAACCGCACGCTCTGGGCACACCCTGATCAAACGGTTCGTCTCCGAGAAGCACCACAAGGTCCTGGTGGTCGCGGACGCCGGGCGCAACAGCTGCGCGCTGGCCCCGTCGGGCGAGGTGAAAAGGAATGTGGCCCAGCACCTCATCGGTGCGATCGGATTGATGACGTTGCCCCGATCCGACGAGATCGCGATGGTGCTCGGCGACCATCGCGGCAATGTGGACATCCGGCTGCGCCGCGGCGAGACCCACATCGAGAGCATGCTGCACCGGTTCCACCACCACGCCACCGACCATCCCGGCCCGAGCGACATCCTGGTTCAGCTCGAGTGGGTGGCCCGCCACTACCGGCACCGGCTGCTGATCTTCGTCGTTTCCGACGAACCCGAGATGAGTGACCGCTTGGCCGAGGTCCTCGGTTCGTTGACCGCCCGCCACGACGTGCTGTGGGCCCTGGTCAGTGACATGCCTGCGGTGAGCGCACGCCGCGACTCCGGCCGCAGCTATGAGGTCGCCGACGGGCGTCCCATCCTGACCGGGCTGGATCACGATGTCATCGAGGCCTATCGGCGAGCAGAAGCGCTACGGCGCGAACAACTTTCCGAATTCCTGACCAGGCAGCGAATACCTCATGCCCGGGTGACCGGGAGTGTGCGGATCAGGGCGGCATTGACCGCGATGACCGGGGTGTACGCCCGTGCCGGATGACCTGCTGCGGGATGTGATCGGCCCGACGCCCTACTCAGCGGTGTGGCTGTGGATCGCGATCGGCCTGATCCTGCTGCTGTGCGCGTGGTACGGAGGGGTTTTCGTGTTGACGTCGCGGCGGAGACCGGTGCGGGAGCTGCCCGTCCTCGGCGCCGCCCGGGCCGAACTGCTGCGCCGACGGTCGGCCCGCGCGGTCCGGCACATCGGAAACCGTTATCGGGCAGGCGATCTCACCGCGGCAGGTGCCGGTTCGGCGCTGAGCGCCGAACTGCGCGCCTTCCTGCATGCCGCGACGGGAGTACGGGCGCAGTACATGCAGGTCGACGCGATCGCGGACAGTGCCGCGGCACCCGCCGCGCCGATCCTGGAAGAGCTCACCGACCTTCAGTTCAACCACCGTTCGACGCTCGATGCGGGCACGGCCAGCGCCACCACCGAGGAGTTGATCCGCGGATGGACCTGATCTGGTGGGCGGTGGCGGCCGCCGGTTGCCTCGCACTTGCCGGGTGCGTGGGTCTGGCCCTGCTCCCGAAGCAGTCGGTCGATCCGGACGAGTTCGTGCCGCTGGCCAATACCCGGCGGCTGACCCGGTTGCCCGAGTACGTGCGCGCCGCGCGCCGGCGAACCGTGGCGGCCGTCGTCGCCATGGTGACGCTGACGGTTGCCTTCGCGGCCTCGGCGTTGATCGCGGCACGCCCCACCGGCCTGCCGTCGTGGAGCCGTGCCAACCAGGTCGCGACCCCGGAGGACATCATGGTGTGCGTCGGCGGCCCGCTCACCGATCCCGCGGTCAGTACCACGCTGCGGTACTTCGCCGATCGGGCCGGCTCCTTCGGCACCGAACGGGTCGGACTGACCTCCGCGAACCGGCGGGTCATTCCACTGACCCGGGACTACCAATACGCCGCAGCACAATTCGCTGCCTTCGGGCAGCGGGAAGGTGCCCGGCCGTTCGTCGCGCCGGTGTCCTACGTTGATTACGCCGCCAGCGTCGAGGATGTGCTGGCGATGTGTCTCACCGGGTTTCCGTCCTTTTCAGAGCCGTCCGCGCAGCGCCGATCGATGATCTATGTGGGCCCCGAGTCCCTGCCCCGACCTGGTGGCGTGGCACCGCTGTTCGATACGGACCGGCTCAGCGATCTGGCGGTGACGGCCGGTGTCCAGGTCAACGCGATCACCCCCGGATCCGGAGACGGCCCGGCCGGCGACCTGGCCCGCACCACCGGGGGCAGATCGTTTGGATCGGCCGATGTCGCTTCGCATCTGACCGAGATCCGGGACCATCCGCCGCAAGCGGGATCGTCCGGAGAGTCAGCGGACGTCCGGTCGGCCGAAACGCCGGGGGTTCCGGTGTTGCTCGCGCTGTTGGCGATGGCGGTGCTGTGGTGGTGGCCGGTGGTGACGCGGCGATGAGGCTTGAACCGATCCTGCCGCCGCTGCTGATCGGGGTGCTCGCGGTGGTACTGCTCGTGGCCCGCGGCATCAGCTTCGGGCGGGTCCGGGCGCAAGGTGGTGGCTGGGCATCGGTGTGGCGCTGGTCGGCACTCACCACGGCCGGCTTGCTGCTGCTGGTGGCTGCGCTCGGCCCCGTCGCCGGAAGGGCACACGACACCGTGCCTCGACCGGCCGGCGATCGCGACCCGAATATCTTTGTGTTGCTGGACCGTTCACCGGACATGTCGGGGCCCCGGATCGCGGCGGCCCGCGACGACATCGTGGCCCTGATGGAGCGCTACCCTCAGGCACGCTTCGCCCTGATCTCCTTCGCCGACCGCCCGTCGGTGGACTGGCCGCTGTCCGCCGACACCTGGAGCCTCCGCCCGGTGGTGGCCGGGACCGATGCCGCACCTGAGGCATCGGACACTCCGGATGCCAACGTCGGCGCCGCCGCGAACATTCTGCGCTACCAGCTGATCAGCGCCGTACAACAATTTCCGAGGGCCCAGAACCTCGTGTTCTATCTCGGCGCTGGCGCCCCGGAATCGCAGGCACCGCAACGCGAATTCCAGCTCACCGAGAATGCTGTCGACGGGGGCGCGGTACTGGGGTATGACGAGGCCGGGGCGCAGGCACTTCGCGGGGTCGCCCGGCAGATCGGGGTGCCGTTCGTGGCGCGTACCGACGCGACACCGCTGGCCGAAGCGCTTCCCGGCGACGAAACCAGCAGTCAGTCGCCCGCGGACGCACCGGTGTCCACCGCCGTGGAGCTGTACTGGGTGTTCGCCGCTGTGGCCGCCCTGCTGATCCTGGTCGAGCTCTATCTGGTGCTTCGCGAATTCCGTCGCACCCAACCGATCGACATGGGGCTGCGGTCATGAGCACGGTGCGTCGTCGCCTACTGATGTACTCGGCCCCGGTCGCGTTGGTACTCGTCATCGCGATCGTCAAACTGCTCTCGGTGGTGCTGATCGGCAATTCGACGGCGGCAAGCTTCACCGACCGGGACACCGAGGCGCTGAGGAGCGAGGTGGGCCGGCTCCAGGTGTGGAACGTCGTCGAACCCGGCAAGGCGAGTTTCGCCGCGGGCGCACTGGCTGTTCTCGAGGATCGGCTCGTTGACGCCGATCAGAACTTCGCCGACGCGGTGGCCCATCTTGACGGAGCCGAATCATGTTCGGCGAGGGTCAATCTGGAACTGGTACGGGAGACCCTGGGTGACCGTGCCACCGCGGCGGCCGACGGCCGGACGGCGCTGAACCATTACCTGTCGGCGCGGGAGGTGATCGACCGTGCCCCTGAGGGTTGCTTTGCCGACAGCGAGGCCCCCGCGCGGTTGAACAGCAAGATCGGTGCGGCCGGAGCCATCGTGCCGCTGAACCCTCCACCCACACCACCGGCAGCTCCGGTGTTACCGCCGGGGGCGGGCGGGACGGCGCCTACTCAGCACCCGAATCGGCTAGACCCGACCTCCGGTGATCCGTTGGACCGGCTGCAACAGATCTTGCGTGACGCGGCCACGGGTTAGATTCGGGTGAGTCGGGCGCGTTGGGCCCGGTCAAAACGAAGGAATGGAATGGCTGTGGCAGACGGGCTGTCCGCGCGTGAGGCGAAGCGCCTACAGACGCGCGAACGGTTGATGGGTGCGGCGATCGCCGAGTTCAAGCGCGCCGGGATGGCAGAAGCGGACGTGGGCACGATCGTCACTGCGGCTGGTGTCGCACACGGCACGTTCTTCTTTCACTTCCCCACCAAGGAACATGTGCTGCTCGAACTCGAGCAGCGCGAAGAGGTACGTATCGCCAAGCTGTACACGCAGTTCCTCAAGAAGCCGCACACCCTGGAGGACGGACTGCGCGAGTCGATGCGGCTCGTCGTCGGCCTGGAACGACGGCTCGGTGACGTGTTGTTCAAAGACTTTCTGGCCCTGCATTTCTCGCAGACCCGTCCCCCAGCGCCGGACAGCCAGGAGCACCCGGTGATCTCGGGTGTCGCGCGCGAGATCGAGCTGGCCCAGCAGCAGGGTGAGGTCGCCGCCGACGTCAGCCCGTGGAACAGCGCGGTTTTCTTCCTGCTCGGCTTCTATGCCCTGTTGATCACCACCAATGACTGGCCCACCCGCGACGCCCTGCTGGACGACTTCGTGGTCAGGACCATGCGCAGCCTGGCGCCCTAGACCCCCTGCGAAGGGCCCCTGTCGAGCCGGCGAATCGTTGACTATAGTCAGTCAACAGTTCAGGACCGGCTTACAGGAGGACCCTTGAATCTGCCGACGCTCAGGCCTCGTCGCGCCGCTGTCGCAGGCGATGGTGGCGTGCGCGACCAGTCGCCGGCAGACCATGATGACCAGTCCCGGGCGGCGCAACGACAGGCCGACAAATGGCTGATCGTCGGATCGCTGCTGATCGGCAGCGCCGTCCTCGGCATCGTCGGGCTGCCCATCTTCCTGCGTGGCGTGTGGTTGCTCCGGCGTGCCCACCGGGACGGTCTGTCGGTACGGCCGATGATGGTCACGCTGCTCGGCTACCTGGTCATCATCGACGCGGCGATCAATGCGATGGGCTGGTCGCTGGACCTGATCGGCAACCACTCCTTGCTGGCCAGAGTGCTTCTGACCGGCTGGGGCAACATGTTTGACGCCGGCTACTTCTGGCATTTCAACGAGCTGTGGGTGGGCGGTGCAGGCGGCCCGGGGGAGAAGGCGTGGGAGGTTGCGCTCATCCTCACCGTGTTCACCATGCGGATTGCTGCGGGCATCGGCTTCCTGCAGATGAAGCGCTGGGGTCAGCAGTGGATGATCGTCACCTGCTGGATGGGCGTGGTGATCTGGTGTGGCTACGTCTTCAACATGACGATGTTCGCCGATGTCCGCTACGCCGGGGTGATCTTCCCGGTGATCGGCTGGTGGCTCTACGACATCTTCTACATCACGCCGTTCCTGGCGATTCCGTACCTGCACACGGTCAACCGCGAAATCTTCACCGACTGAGTGACTCAAAATGACTGAAGTCAGAGAATTTTGACGACGAGGGAGGACGCATGCTCTGGGAGATCTGTCGCTATATCGGGGCCTGGGGTGGCACCGCGCTGATCATCTGGTTCTGGTACTGGATGTTCTCGAACATCGGCACGTTCTGAGTCGATGGCCGACAACGACGCGATCACCGTCGAACGCAGCTGCGCGTTGACCGCCGTTGCGCTGAGTGACGGCCGCCGCGACGGCGTCCGCTTGGTCACCGGTGAGCATCGCGATTTCGGACTGAGCGGGGCGCTCGACTATGTGCACGTGCCATATCCGGTCCGGGCCACTGCCTGGACCAGACGATCGTTGACCTGCGGGGTGGCGTTGCAGTGCGCGCCGTCCAAGGACCGGCTCATGCACTACCGCCTGGGCGAGCTGTCCACCCGCGAACTGCAGGCCCTGACCCTGGTCGAGGCCGGGGTGGCATTGTCGTGGATCGCCGACCGGTGGCCCGGCCTGGTCACCGAAATCCGAAGGCTGTTACCGGAACTGGAACCCTCCGATGCCGACCGGCCGGCCGCCGACATGCTGCGGCGGGCGGTGGAGCTGGCCCGCACCGGCCGGTCCCTCGACGTCGACCCACTACTGGGCCGGCTGCCCGTCGCCCGCACCGCGCCGGCCGGCCTGACCGACGGGTTGCGGCGCCGGTTCGGCCGGATGCCGTGGACCAGCACCCAAAAGCGCCTGCCCAGACCCTATTCCGTGCCAGTCGGCGGGGACGGCGGAGTGCGCAACCCCAACCTCCCGCCACCCAGCCGGCCTCAAGACAACGACCTCGACGTCACCCCGCAGCACCGTCCGGGGATTCCGTACCCGGAGTGGAATGCGTGGACCGACAGCTTCCTGCGCGATCACGTCGCCGTCGTGGAACACGCCAAGCCGCCGCGCAGCCGCAGGCCGGCGCCGGTCCCGGCCGATCTGCGGGCCTGGTTCGCCGAACACACCCACCGGGCGATGACCAATCGTCTGGAGGACGGGTCGGACCTGGACGTGGATTCCTATGTTCGCCACCACATCGACGTGGTCACCGGAGACGCCGGCGAGCCCCGGGTGTTCCGGGAGCTGTTGCCGAGCAGTCGGGATGTGTCCACCGCGCTGCTGCTCGACGGTAGTTCGTCGCTGGGCGTGCACGGCGGGCGGATCTTCCGGCTGGAACTGGCGTGCGCCGACGCGCTGTCCCAGGCGATGACGCAGGCCCGCGAGCGCCACGGCATCTTCGTGTTCACCGGCAACACCCGTCACCGCGTGGAAGTGCAGTGTCTCAAGGACTTCGAGGACCGGCGGTTCGTCCCGCCGAGTGCGGCAGGCCTGGTCACCGGCGGATACACCCGCCTGGGCGCACCGGTACGTCACCTCACCAGTCGCCTACTGGCGCAACCGTCGGAGCGACGGCTGCTCATCGTCATCGGCGACGGGCTGATCTCCGACGAGGGTTATGAGGGCCGCTACGCCTGGGCGGATACCGCGCATGCCGTCGAGGAGGCCAACGACGCCGGAGTCGCCGTGTACTACGTCGGTGTCGGGCCCACCCGCGTCGACCCGCTGCCCGAGGTGTTCGGGCCCCGGCGGTCCCAACGGATCCGCCACGTCGAGGAGCTGCCCCGCGTCCTGGCGCATGTTCATCGCGAGTTGGTCGCATGAGGAGAAGAACTAGTGAGTAGTGACACGTACTACGCCAACGGCAACGAGGTCCAGCTGTTCGAGCAGGCCTTCGCCCGCCGGATCCCGGTGATGCTGACGGGCCCGACCGGCTGCGGCAAGACCCGGCTCGTCGAGCACATGGGCTCGTTGTTGCAGCGCCCGGTGGTGACGATCAGCTGTCACGACGATCTCACCAGCTCGGATCTGGTGGGGCGGTTCATGGTGACCGGCGGCGACGTCGTGTGGACCGACGGGCCACTGACCCGGGCGGTCAAGACCGGCGCCATCTGCTACCTCGACGAGGTGGTCGAGGCCCGCCACGACTCGCTGGCCATCCTGCATTCGCTCACCGATCATCGCCGTGCGCTCTTCCTCGACCGGGCCGGCGAAGTGGTGCAGGCGCCGGAGACCTTCATGCTGGTGTGCTCCTACAACCCGGCGTACCGCAGCACGCTCAAGGAGCTGAAACCCTCGTTCCGGCAACGGTTCGCCACGCTGCCGATGAGCTACCTGCCGCCCGAGCGCGAAGCCGACGTGATCGTCGCGGAGACCGGTGTGGGGCGCGATACCGCACAGCGTCTGGTGGCCTGCGCGACGGCGATCCGCAGTGCGGACGCCGCGTTCCATTTCGAGCCGCCGTCGACGCGGGTGCTGGTCACCGCGGCGCAGCTGGTTGCCGAAGGGGCCACCGAACTGGACGCCGCCGAGGCCTGCGTGTTGGCACCGCTCAGCACCGACGGCGCGATCAACGACGGGCTGCGCGAGGTTGCGGCGGCCAGCCTGCTCGATGGCACGTCCCGGAACCGAGGAAAGGAAGTCTGATGAACGAGCAGGAGCGAAAGCGTAAGCGGGCGTTGATCGTTCTGCAGGTGGTCATCTACGGCTATCTGTTCGCGATGTTCTGCATCCAGCTGTACATGTCGTTCGCCCGGGGCTGGTGGGAGTTGTGAGCCTCCCTCTGTCCCAGGATGTTTCGGTGTCCCTCGAGGACCACCACGAGGAGTCCCGGCTGGCTCAGCGCCGGGCCGACAAGTGGATGATCGTCGGGGCGCTGCTGATGGGCATGTGGATTCCCGGCCTGATCGGATTCCCGATCTTCATGCGCGGAGTGTGGCTGCAGCGCCAGGCTCAACGCGCTGGGTTGTCGGTGCGCCCGATGATCGTCACGCTGATCGGTTACCTGGTGCTGATCGACGGCGCACTCAACAGCCTCGGATGGGCACTGGATCTGGTGGCCAACCACACCCTGATCAACCGGGTACTGATGGTCGGCTGGGGCAACATGTTCGACGCCGGCTACTTCTGGCACTACAACGAATTGTGGATCGGCGGCTCGTCCGGACCGGGCGAGAAATCGATGGTCTTCGGAATGATCATCACGGTCTTCGCGATGCGATGCGCCGCCGCGATCGGCTTTCTGCAGATGAAGCGCTGGGGTCACCAGTGGATGATCGTCACCTGCTGGATGGGCGTGGTGATCTGGTGCGTCTACGTCTTCAACATGACGATGTTCGCCGATGTCCGCTACGCCGGGGTGATCTTTCCGGTGATCGGCTGGTGGCTCTACGACATCTTCTACATCACGCCGTTCCTGGCGATTCCGTACCTGCACACGGTCAACCGCGAAATCTTCTCCGACTGAACATCTTCCAAGGAGCAATTGTGTCGATCCCCAACGGAAGCACAGAAAGTACCGAAACCGAACAGGACCGGGCCCAGGATCTACCGCCGGGCACCACCCCGTACTACGCCAACATGCACAAATGGATCAAGCGGGCCGTGCTGGTGTGCCTGGTCGCCCTCGTCGTCGAAGGCGCATTCACGTTGCCGTTCATGGCGGTCTACTACGGGTATCCGACGCTGAGCATGACCGAGATCTGCAGCGAACTGCTCAAGGTCCGGTACTCCGACGACACGCTCGAGTGCAAGCACCCGTACCCGATGTTCGGGCCTCCCGAAGGCGCCGAGGGCAAGGACACCGCCCGCGACGAGTGGGGTATCCAGCCGACTCCGAAGTACGACCGGTTGGGCTTCCGTGAACTCGTGCGCCGTCACGAGGAGCGGCTGGCCCGTCAGGCTCAAGAGCCGGGCAAGTAGATGCCCAAGCCAATCGACGAGCACGCCCGCAACTGGGATCTGCGCCACGAGGATTTCAACGATCCCGACCTGCTCTACGAGGTGTATTCGGTGATGCGCCAACGGGCCCCGATCGCACATACCGAGGCACCCTTTTTTCCCACGGACGGTGCGTGGGTCGCACTGGGCTATGACGAGTGTTATCGGATCGCGCAGGATTGGCAGCACTTCTCCAGCAATCCGACGCCCGAGGGTGCCCGGCAGGCCGGCGGCGATCTGGTGATCACCCTCGACCCGCCGCGGCAGCAGAAGTTCCGCAAGGTGCTCAACCCGTACTTCTCCCCGGCGCGGATGAAGGCGCTGACGCCGCAGATCCGGGCTGAAACCGATCTGCTGATCGACGCGTTCATCGAACAGGGCCAAGGGGATCTCGCCCAGGTCGCCTGGCAGCAGCCCGGCGTCGTGTTCTTCAAGTATCTGCTCGGCATGCCCGTCGGCGACGTTCCGTTGTGCCTCGAGCTGGTCGACACCGCCCTCAACGGCGCCGTCGAGCAGGACCGGATGCTGGCCTGGGGGAGGTTGTACCAGCACCTGCACGATGCGGTGTCGGCGCGCACCGCCGAACCCCCGCGCGACGACATGATCGACGTGTTGCTGCGTGCCGAGATCGACGGGGAACCGTTGCCGTTCAACGACATCGTCGCCAATGCGATCCTGCTGGTCCAGGCCGGTCTCGAAACCACCGCCAGTGCAATGTCTTTCGCCTTCCATTACCTGGCCACCCAGCCAGCGGAACGGGACCGGCTGATCGCCCAACCCGAGATCGTGCCGCGGGCCGTCGAAGAGTTCATCCGGTTCGCCGGCTCGATCCACAGCCTCCCCCGGACCGTGGCGGCGGACGTCGAACTGAGCGGACAGCAGTTCTGCCCAGGCGACGCCGTGGTGCTCAACTACGCCGCGGCCAACCGGGATGCGGCGCAGTTCCCCGATCCGGACCGCTGCGTGCTGGATCGCTCGGCCAACCGGCATCTCGGCTTCGGGGCCGGAGTACACCGGTGCCTCGGCTCCAACCTCGCCCGTCTGGAGTTCGCCATCGGACTCGAGCAGGTGCTGGCCCGGATGCCCGATGTCGGACTGGATCCCGGTGGCGCCGCGGTGTTCCACGGTAACTCGGTGACGCGGGGCTACCGCCGGATCCCGGTGGTGTTCTCCCCGTCAGAACCGGTTGTATTGCGGGGACCTAACGATTCGGTGCTGTCTCGGGGTTGACGCGCTCGTAGACAGCAAAGCCGTGGTTCAGTGGTAACCGATGTCTGGTGTCTGGTCCCCGCGTCGCTGTCTCACCGCTGCGGTGACGGCGGGTGTCACGTTGCTCGCGGTGAGCGTTCCGTCGGCCTCGGCCGCGCCGGCCAGTGACGGCCGTGGGTACGTCGACTCGACGGCCCGGTGTCCGAGCGCGGACGCCACCGTGCTGTACGGCAGCACCGACGCCTCGAGGGTGGCGATCTGTTCGGTGTCGGGCGGCAAGTACGAGTACCGCGGTGTCCGGCTACGCGACGGCGCCAAGCTGATCGTGCCCGCGACGCGCAACGACGATGGCGCGTTCCGCGTGGACAACGCCGGGATCGAGTATCTGGTGACGGCGAAGTCGCTGGTGCTCAGTGTGGGGGAGAAGGTGATCCGGGAGGAGGCGATGATCGACTTTCACCGCCCCGGTGCGCCCGCCACACAGGACTCGGTGAAGAGCCCGGGCGCGGCTCCCGCTCCGGCCACTGCGTCGCCCACGCCGAAGACACCGTTGCCGCCGCCACTGGCCGCTGAAGTCGGTGGCAGCGGGGCCCGCCGCTGACCTGCTGAGCTGCGCAGTTGCCCGGGAAGTTGAGGGCAATTGATGAAAATGATAATCATTAACGGTATGCGTGCGTGTTCGTCGACCCTGAAGACAGCCGGTCTGGACCGGCTGCTGGACCAACTCCGGCCCGGCACCACCTGGCTGAGTGTTCCGCTCGTCGACGACGTCGTCCAGGTCGGGATCGGCGGCGACTTCGAAATCACCACTGTCGCCGTATCGGCCACGCCGACGTCGGTACGGGTGCGACGGGTCGACGGCGGCCGCCTGCAGGTACACATCGTCGAAAACTGGACCGATGCGAGCTCGCCGGGCGTGGCGACCCCGGTGTTCGACGAGCCGGTGGAGGAGCTGGTACTCGACCGCTGTGACGGGCAATGGACCTTCGGTTCGCGGATGCGCGCCCGGCCCACGCAACTCGACCGGTTCGTCGGCACGCTCACCCGGTTCGCGCTGGCCAAGCAACTCCGCGCCGGTGGCTTTGATCAGGCAGTGGGTGCCGCGTAGGCCTGCAGGTATTGGGTCAGCGCGTGCTCGCCCTCGGTGAGAATCGCGCGGTCCTTTTCGGGGCCGGCGTGAAAGGCCATCTCCAGCAGGCGATCACCCATCTCGACGGCGACCATCGTCACCAGCGGATCGGTGTCCTCCCGCAGCAGCCCCCAGTGCAGCAGGCCGGCATGCAACGCCGTGGCGAACTCGGCCCGGCGCACTCGCGGATCGGCGAGTTGTCCACTTGCCAGGCTGGTGTAGTGCAAGTTGACCAGATGCGGATGGTTCCGCAGGTGTTCGTAGTGGAATTCGAAGATGCCGTGGGCGACTTCGGCGAGGCTGGTCGGCGCCAGCGCGGCCAGGACTGCTGCGCCTTCGGCATCGCGGCGGTCCAAGTGGTCGGTGACAATCTCCTGCAGGATCGCATCCCGGTTCGGGAAGAACTGATACACCGTCGCCACCGGCACTTCGGCACGGTGGGCGATCGCCCGGGTGGTGACGGCGTCGACGCCCTGAGTCTCGAGTAGCTCGAGCGCCGCAGCCCGGATGCGCTCGACGCGTCGTCTGCTGCGCTCCTGTACTGGTTGGCGGCGCCGTAGTGGCTTGTGGGTGACCACGCCTGAATCGTCGCACATCACTGACATGAGCCATGTTCACGTTTACCTGGATTGGACCGATGTCCAGGGCTTTCCGGGGCCGTTGCCATCGGCGGGTGGCCCGATTCACATAATTGACCGAACATGGCCCGCGACACGGTGCCTCAAACGTGCGGGTCAATAAACGAACATCCGGAGGCGCGAGTTGATCCAGGCAACGAAATCCTCGTCAACCGTAGAACCGCCTCATTGGAGTCGAAAACGACGGTGGCTAAAGGTGTTTCGAGTTATCGAAGGCTCGCGCGCCGGAATCCGAATCGATCCCCGCCTGCGGCGATCGCGATAGCCTCAACGCGGTTGAAGACACAGCCGGAGTCACGTGATCGAGGGTCGCACCTCGCTCCCTTTTAGCTAGGCGATGGAGTGTCATCATGACTGCAGTTCACTACGCGGATCGGTTGCGTCCGGTCCGCTCCTCCGACACCACGGTCGTCGACTGCGCCGGAGCGCGGGTCTCGGCGCATATCCGTGGCCCGGCCACTGTGCTGGTGGTCGAGGGGGAAATCGATATCTGCAACGCGGACCGATTGATCGCCGCGATTCGCCGGCTCATTCAGCCGGGAACCCCCTTCGTCCTGGATCTACGCGCGGTGGATTTCATGGCGGTCAGTGGTTTCCGCGAACTGATGGCATTCGCCGACGAGTGCAACCAGGGGCACGCGGCCTGGCACGTGGTGGCCGGGAGTGCGTTGCGCCCGTTGCTGAAGGTGTTCGCGGACCATCACCTGCCCGTCGTGGGTCTCACGGGCGCGACGGCTGGTTCCGGCTGAGCGGCCCGCTGGTGCCGTATACAACGTAAGCAATGCAGGTAGGATGGCTTTCTGGGGTCGCGGCCGCGGCCCCAGTGAGTCCACCTCGAGCGAAACGTGATGACGGCGAACGAAGATCTGGATTTCACCAGTAAGAACCTCGGCGCCACCGAGGACTTCCTCGCGCGCGCGTACACGAAGATGTCCATCGGCCGGGGCCCCGGGGAGCGGCCGACGACGCGCATCGTCCGGAAGTGGCTGGGGTCGATCAGTTTCGACGAACTCGAGCTCGACTATCACATGTCGTACGACGCTGATCCGCTGAACCGGATCTGCCTGTGCCGAGTCCACTCGGGCCATATCGAGGAGAACTTCATCGGCGAACCGCAAGATGTGTTCGGGCCCGGTGACGTCACGTTGTTCTCGCCGCCGGAACTTCCCTACTCGGGCCGAGTCTGCCGCGCCGTCTATGACCTGACCATGTTCGACACCGAATTGCTGGGGCGCGTCGCGACGACAGGACCCGGGGAACCGGGCGGAACCGTGCGGTTCACCGGCCATCGTCCGATATCGCCGCAGGCGGGCTACCAGCTCACCGTCGCGATCGAGTATGTGCGCTCGGTGGTGCAGGGCAGAAGTGGCCCGGTACCGCCTCTGCTGGCCTCGACCACCGCCTCGATGCTGGCTGCGACCGTCGTCTCCACGATGCCGACCAATGCCGGGCTCGAACCCGGTCCGGCCGATCGGCGCGACGCGAAACCGGCGCTGCTGCGGCGAGCCATCGCCTATATCGAAGCCAACGCCGACCGCGACATCGCCCTCGCCGACATCGCCGAGGCGGTTTACGTCACGCCCCGCGCATTGCAGTACATGTTCCGGCGCCATCTTGAGGTCTCGCCGATGGGATATCTGCGCCGGGTGCGTCTGGACCTAGCCCGGCGCCAGCTGCTGAACGCCGACCCGGCGACAACGACGGTGCAAGCCGTCGCGGCTCGATGGGGATTCGCCCATACCGGGCGCTTCGCGGCTGCCTATCGGCGTACCTTCGGTGAGAATCCGTCCGACACCCTCAGTTGAACCAGCTGAACTCACGCTCATGCGAAGGAAATCGTGTCCATACTGTCCACACCGATGTTGGCTGATGCCCTGGCCCGATTGTTCTCCGTAGGAGTGCGGCCGGGGCCCATGAGTGCCGTCCGGTTCCCCGAAATACCGGGCCGCACAACGCTGATCGCGATCCCGACCCGTCACGGGGACGTTGCCGCCACGGTGTATCACCCGGCGGCCGGCGAGGGGAAGCCCGCGGTGTACGTGAACGTGCACGGCGGAGGTTTCGTCGTCGGGCACCGAGAGCAGGACGACCCGTGGTGCCGTTTCCTCGCCGCACACGCGAATGTCGTTGTGATCAACGTCGATTACCTACTGGCCCCGCATCGTCGGTTTCCCGCCCCGGCCGAACAGATCTATGACGTACTGAGCTGGGTCTCGAAGCCCGAGCATGACTGGGACGGCAGCCGGTTGTGTGTGGGCGGGCAGAGTGCGGGCGGCAGCTTGTCCGCGGCGGCCGCGCGGCTTGCGCTGGAGGGCGGTGGACCGCGGATCGCGCTACAGGTCCTGCACTACCCACCGCTGGACCTGGTCACCCCCACCAAGGACAAACACTCCCCGGTGGGGGCCAAGGCCGTGTTGAAGCCGTGGATGGGCGAGGTGTTCGACACCGCCTACATACCTGATCGTGCCCGTCGCACCGATCGGCTGGCGTCGCCGGCCTGGGGCACGAACGCCGACGGAATCGAGGGGATCGCCCCGGCGCTGATCGTCACCGCCGAGTACGACCGGTTGCGCGACGAGGCGTGGCGATACGCCGAGAAACTCGACGCGGTCGGCGCCTTGGCCGAGTACTACGAAGTGCCCGACGTCGACCACGGCTACAACATCATGAGCAACAACGTCGACGTCACCACGAAGGTCTACGACCACATCGCCGGGCACGTGCGGCGCGCCACCACACCGTGACAGGGATCTCGTAGGGAAGACCTCACACAGCTGTCTCTCTTATTTAGGCTTGCCTTACCTAAATAGAAGGGCTGGCATGAGGAAGATCCAGGTAGCAGTCATCGGCGCGGGCCCGGCCGGCATCTACGCCGCCGACATCCTGACCAAGGAGTACGAGCACGCGCGCGTCGACGTATTCGACCGGTTGCCTGCCCCGTACGGACTCGTGCGTTACGGAGTCGCCCCGGATCATCCGCGGATCAAGGAGATCATCAAGGCTCTGCGCCGGGTGCTCTCCCGTGACGAGAACAGCGTACGGTTCATCGGCAATGTCCACTACGGCACGGATCTGCGGTTGGCTGATCTGCGCCGCCACTACGACGCGGTGATCTTCTCCACCGGGGCCAGGGCCGACCGGGCACTGGACATCCCGGGCATCGATCTGCCGGGCAGCTACGGGGCCGCCGACTTCGTGTCCTGGTACGACGGGCACCCCGACGTGCCGCGCACGTGGCCGCTGACCGCGAAGCACGTCGCGGTGCTCGGTGCGGGCAACGTGGCACTCGACATCGCGCGAATGCTGGCCAAGCCGGCCGACGAACAACTCAGCACCGAGATCCCAGGCAACGTCTATCAGGGGCTGGCCGCCAACCAGGCCACCGACGTTCACGTCTTCGCCCGCCGCGGGCCGGCGCAGATCAAGTTCAGCCCCATGGAGTTTCGCGAGCTGTCGCACTCGCCCAGCGTCGACGTCATCGTGCATCCGGAGGGTTTCGAGATCGACGAGGCCAGCCAGCACGCGATCAACACGAGCAAGTCGACCAGGCTCGTGGTGGACACCATGATGAAGTATCTGCAGCGTGAACCCACCGGTGCGCCGCACCGCATTCACCTTCACCTGTGCCAGTCGCCGGTGGCGGTGCTGGGCAGGGACCGGGTCGAGGGCCTTCGCACCGAGCGCACCGAACTGTGCGGCGACGGGAATGTCTGCGGCACAGGAGAATTCACCGATTGGCCGGTGGAAGCGGTGTACCGCGCCGTGGGTTATCTGTCGTCGCACCTGGCGGAGCTGCCGTTCGACCACCACGCGGGCGTGGTGCCGAACGACGCGGGCCGGGTGCTTGATATCGACGGTGGGCTGATCGACGCCGCCTATGTGACGGGTTGGATCAAGCGAGGCCCGATCGGGTTGATCGGACACACCAAGTCCGATGCGGCCGAAACCGTTGCGAGCCTGCTCGACGACATGCCGGGCCTGCGGACTCCCGAAACTCGCGATCCTGACGCGATACTCGAGCACCTGTCGGCCAACGGTGTCGACTACACCACGTGGGCGGAATGGGAGCGCCTCGATGGCCACGAGGTCTCCTTGGGAGAAGTGCAGGGACGCGAGCGAGTGAAGGTGGTGGCCCGGGAAGACATGATCCGGGCCGGCCGCGATGCCCTGGTGCGCGACTAATCCAGTGAGCTGTGCAACGCCAGGGTGGCCGCGACGGCGTTGGCGGCCTCCGCGCCCTTCTTGACGAAGTGCTTGGTGAAGTAGTCGATGTGCTCGTCGTGCTCGTGGAAGTGATGCGGGGTGAGCACGACGGAGAACACCGGCACATCGGTGTCGAGCTGCACGCGCATCAGGCCGTCGATCACCGCGGTGGCCACGAACTCGTGGCGGTAGATGCCGCCGTCGACCACGAGCCCGGCCGCGACGATCGCCCGGTAACGTCCGGTCAGTGCCAGACGCTTTGCGGTGAGCGGAATTTCGAAGGCGCCGGGAACCTCGAAGAACTCGAGGGTCGCGCCGTCGAAGCCGTGGGTACCGATCTGCTCGGTGAACCCCTCGCGGGCCTTGTCGACGATGTTGCGATGCCAGGTGGCTTGCACGAACGCGATCTGAGTGGCTGCGTCAGACATGTAGCGACGCTATCGCACGTCGAGGTAGGCGTCGGCCCAGGCGCCGATGATTCGTCCGGCCCGTTTGGCCTGTCCGGGTCCCGTCAGCAGGTGTTCGGAACCTTCCAGCGAGACGAAACTACGCGGATGGCGGGCGGCCCAGAAGATGTCGCTGGCGTTCTTGATGCCGACGGTGTTGTCGGTCGGGGAGTGCAGGATGAGCAGTGGCATCTTGAGGCCCTTGATCTTGTCGAGCAGCTCGGTGGCCCGGACATCCTCGACGAATGCGCGCTTGAGGGTCAGGGTCTTCCCGCCGACCATCCACTGCCCGCTGCCCTCGGCGCAGACCTGCTCGATCACCGCGTCGTACTGACGCTCGACGTGTGTGGGGTCGAACGGTGCGCCCACGGTCACCACGGCCCGGACCCCTGGTGATCGTCGGGCCGCGGCAATGACGGCCGAACCGCCCCACGAATGTCCGATCAGGATGTCGGCCGGGGTGCCGCGCTCGGCCATGAACTTGCAGGCCTCGATGATGTCCTGGGTCTTGTGGGTGAAGGAGCCGTCACCCCAGTCGCCCTCGGATCCGCCCAGGCCAAGCGCGTCGTAGCGCAGCATCCCGATGCCGTCGGCAGCCAGCTGTTTACAGATGCGCGAGGCGGCCGGAGAGTCCTTGCCGAGGGTGAAGCCGTGCGAGAACACGCCCCAGCCGCGCACCGGTCCGTCGGGCCGATCGATCACCCCGGCCAGCATCGGGCCTGTCGAACTGGGGAATGTGACGCGCTCAGCCATGCAGGTGGTCTACCACGCTGCGGGTTGGCGGAGGTACCTGTGTGGTCGCACGGCCTGGCTCCGTAGGGTGGATGGACCGGCCGGTCATGGTCAACGCCGCCCGTGACGCCGTGTCTGAATGTAATGAGAGTGTGGAGCAATCAGGTGCCTCTGAACACCATCGCGCTGGAACTCGTCCCGCCCACCCTTGATCGCGGTGTGCAGTACCCCGTTGAAGAGGCGCGAAAAGTGCTCGCCTTGGCATCAGAGACCGGTATCGAAGGCCGGATCCGCCACGTGATGATCCCCGGGATGATCGATGAGGACGACGACCGTCCGATCGAGATGAAGCCACGGATGGATGTCCTGGACTACTGGAACATCCTCCGGCCCGAGCTGCCCGGTATGCACGGTCTGTGCACACAGGTCACCTCGTTCCTGGACTCCGAGGCGCTGGGCAAGCGCCTGACCGATCTGAGTGCGGCGGGTTTCGAGGGCATCGCCTTCGTCGGCGTGCCCCGGACGATGAAGGACGGCGAGGGCGAGGGTGTGGCCCCGACCGATGCCCTGTCGACCTATGAGGATCTGGTGCCCAACCGCGGCGCCATCCTGATCCCCACCCGTGAGGGCGAGCAGGGCAGGTTCAACTTCAAGTGCGACCGGGGCGCGACATACGGCATGACCCAGCTGCTGTACTCCGACGCCATCGTCGAATTCCTGACCGAGCTCGCCAAGACCACCGATCACCGCCCCGAGATCCTGCTGTCGTTCGGGTTCGTGCCGAAGATGGAGACCAAGGTCGGTCTGATCAACTGGCTCATCCAGGACCCGGGCAACGAGGCCGTCGCCGCAGAGCAGGCATTCGTCACCGACCTGGCCCAGCGGGAGCCCGCGGACAAGCGCCGGTTGATGCTCGACCTCTACAAGCGGGTCATCGACGGCGTGGCCGAGCTCGGTTTCCCGTTGAGTATCCACTTCGAGGCGGCCTACGGGGTGTCGAAGCCGGCGTTCGAGACGTTCGCCGAGATGCTGGAGTACTGGGCCCCGGACCGGGTCTAGCGCGCTGCCGCACTTGTCGGTGGTCGAATGTATGTTCGATTCATGGTGGCGGGTGCGGTCCAGGCGGTAGCGGGGTTACGCGCCGCCTACGACGCGTTCGCCGGATGTGATTTGGCTTCGTTGACCCGCGCCGAGCTGGTGGGGGTGCTCGACGAGTACGAAACACTGCTGTGTCAGCTGCCTTCGGTGGGTCATCGGCTGCTGGCCCAGTTGCAAGCCGGATCCACTGCGCGGGAGCTGGGT